>JAFZPV010000022.1 GCA_017552535.1 Clostridia bacterium | reverse complement strand
GAGGGCTGCTTCCGTCTCCAGGCCGATCTCGCTCTGGTGCAGCAGCACCTGGTTGAGTACGCTGCCCAGCACGTAGCGGTAACCGGGCGTAGATACGGCCACTTCCACGGCTTCGCTGATGGCGCAGCCGAGGCTGCCGGTGGTGCCGGGGTGCTCCGCCAGGATCTTTTTGCCGATATTGGTGGTCATGCTCGGGGAGGGCGTGACATCCGCGCCGTAGGTGCGCATCACCTCGCGGCGGAAGGGCTTCTGCTCATAGGATACCTTGACCATGAACACCTTGCAGTCCAGCCCCATGTACGCGCAGGCCATGGACAGGGCCGTGCCCCACTGGCCGGCGCCGGTCTCGGTGGTCACGCCTTTGAGGCCCTGCTTCTTGGCGTAATACGCCTGGGCGATAGAGGAATTGAGCTTGTGGGAGCCGCTGGTGTTGTTGCCCTCGAATTTGTAGTAGATGTGCGCGGGCGTGCCCAGCGCTTTTTCGAGACAGTAGGCCCTTACCAGCGGGGAGGGACGGTACATCTTGTAGAAATCGTAGATCTCCTGGGGAATGGGAAAGTATTCGGTGTCGTTGTCCAGTTCCTGCTTGATGAGTTCCTCGCAGAATACGGGCGCCAGGTCCTCGGCCTTCATGGGTTCTCCCGTGCCGGGGTTCAGCAGCGGAGCGGGCTTGTTTTTCATTGCGTGGCGCACGTTGTACCAGGCTTTGGGCATTTCGTCTTCGGTGAGATAGATCTTGTAGGGGATGGTGTTTGCGTCTTTCATGGTTTTCTCCTTTCCTGAATGCCGCTTTGCGGCTTCGTCTCGGGACGGGGGTATAGAAAAACCCTGTCCCAGTGTGATTCTGCTGGGACAGGGATAAAATTCTCCCTGCGGTGCCACCCGGCTTGACGCGATGCGCCCGCTTACTGCCGTACCATCATACGGCGCCCTTTGATAACGGAGGGAACTCCGTCTTGCCTACTTGGACTTGCGCCCGTTCGGTTCGCCCTCGAGAGCCCATTCGTCTTCGCTGTCCGTGCCGCGCTTCCACCCTGCGCGGCTCTCTGGGCCGGCTGAACGAAGATTACTCTTCTCTCTCATCGGTTGGAGGCATTTTAACACAGTAAAGCATGTGCGTCAAGGGGAAAAACTGTTAAGTTTCCGCTTTGGAATAAACGCTGATGAAACCCGCCAGCGTCAAAATGCCCTGCACCGGCAAGAACGCGTACAGGCACCACACGGGCAACAGCGTGAGGCAGGACAAAACCACTGCCAGCGCGGACGCTGCCCACAGGCACAGCGCGGGCGCCTTCTTCCCTGCCCGCAGGAGCAGATGCAGGCAGACCGATGCCAGCACCAGGGCGCTGAGCAGCTGGGATGCGCGCACAGGTCCGATGTACAGGCTGTCCAGGCGAATGCCCTCCACCGCGCATCTCTCAAAGGCGTACATGGCGGCGTAGCCCAGCGTGCCCGCACCCCGGGCGTCAAACCGCCTGCGGGACGGCAGAACGCAGATCACCAGCCAGATCAGAAAACACCAGGCGGACTCGTAGAAGAAGGCCGCCGCCTGGTAAGCGCCCGTTTCGCTGATATAAACGGACACGGGAAAGAACCTGAGCCACGCAGCAGAGACCGCTGCGCCGTAGGCTTCCTGGTTTAAAAAGTTCCCCCACCGACCCACTGCCTGGGCCAGCGCCACGCAGGGCAGGGCCATATCGCACAGGCGGATAAAGTCCCTGCGCCTGACGCGCGCGTACACGTATCCCGCCAGGGCGCCCGCCAGCACGCCGCCGTACACCGCCAGGCCTCCGGAGCGCAGGTCCAGCACATCCAAAAAGGAATGAAACAGTTCCGGCTTCATCAGCACGAAGTACAACCGCGCGCCCACAAAGCCCGCGGGCAGCACCGCCAGCGCCACGTCCAACGCAGCGTCCTGCTTCAGGCCCAGCCGCTTTGCGCGCTTCTGCGCACAAAAAACCGCCAGAAACGCGCCCAGCGCGATCAGCACGCCGTACCAGTAGATCGGAAAGCCGTTTACGGCGAAATAACGCCGGGTGATGCTCATTTGGTCTCCTCCGAAGGCAACCTGCTTCTGCGCGGATAAAGCGCATGCTGTGCGCCGCGTCCGCAGCATGATTATACCATACGTCCCGGCCCGCCATGTATTTTTACCCGATTTTAACCGCCCGGCAGCAGCTGTTAGTTCCCCACTTGCAAACCCGCGGGAGATATGGTATCATCTGCGCATATCAGGCGCCATCATATCGTGACGATTGGGAGGAAAGCACCGTGGAACAGTACGGATATTTCGACGACAAATCGCGGGAGTATGTGATCACCCGCCCCGACACCCCGTCCCCCTGGATCAATTATCTGGGCAGCGAAGCCTTCTTCACCCTCATGTCCAATACGGGCGGCGGGTACAGCTTCTATAAGGATGCCCGGATGCTGCGCATCACCCGCTACCGCTACAACAACGTACCCCTGGACGCGGGCGGCCAGTACTTTTACATCAACGACGGCGGCAGCGTGTGGACGCCAGGCTGGATGCCCGTGCGCGCGAAGCTGGACGCATACGAGTGCCGCCACGGCCTTGGCTACACCCGCATCACGGGCGAAAAGGACGGCCTGAAGGCCTGCCAGCTGTCCATGGTGCCCTTCGGCCGCGACGCGCTGGTAACGCGCCTTGCGCTTACCAACACCTCCCCCGCGCCGAAGGAAGTATCGGTATACAGCTTCGTGGAATTCTGCCTGTGGAACGCCCAGGACGACTCCACCAACTTTCAGCGCAACTTCTCCACAGGCGAGGTTGAGGTGGAAGGCAGCGCCATCTACCACAAGACTGAGTACCGGGAGCGCCGCAACCACTTCGCCGTCTACGCGGTGAACGCTCCCGTCGCCGGCTTCGATACCGACCGCGACAGCTTCCTGGGCGCGTACCGGGGCTTTGACGACCCCATCGCCGTACGCGAGAACGAAAGCCGCAACTCCGTGGCCAGCGGCTGGGCGCCCGTCGGCAGCCACCGCCTGCGCTTCACCCTGGAAAGCGGCGAAAGCAAAAGCTTCATCTTCGTGCTGGGCTACTGCGAAAACCCCCAGGAGGAAAAGTTCATCGCCCCCAACGTGATCAACAAAGCTCCCGCATACCGCCTGCTGGACGCCTTTAACACGGATGAGCAGTTCGAACGGGCCTTTGAAGAACTGCGCGCCTACTGGGACGAACTGCTTTCCATCTACAGCGCCTCCACCGGCGACGAAAAGTTCGACCGCATGGTGAACGTGTGGAACCAGTACCAGTGCATGGTCACCTTCAACATGTCCCGCTCCGCCAGCTACTACGAAAGCGGCATCGGCCGCGGCATGGGCTTCCGCGATTCGTCCCAGGACCTGCTGGGCTTTATGCACCTGATCCCCTCCCGCGCCCGCGAGCGCCTGCTGGACATCGCCGCCACCCAGTTTGCGGACGGCAGCGCCTACCACCAGTACCAGCCCCTCACCAAGCGCGGCAACTTCGACATCGGCTCGGGCTTCAACGACGATCCCCTGTGGCTGATCTTCGGCGTGGCCGCCTACGTGAAGGAGACGGGAGACGCGGGCATTCTGAGCGAAAGCGTGCCCTTCGACAACGACGAGAGTACTGCCCAGCCCCTGATGGAGCACCTCAGGCGCTCCTACCATTACACGATAGACCATAAAGGCCCCCACGGCCTGCCGCTGATCGGGCGCGCGGACTGGAACGACTGCCTGAACCTGAACTGCTTCTCCTCCACCCCCGGCGAGAGCTTCCAGACCACGGCCAACTACGAAAGCGGCGTGGCGGAGTCCCTGTTCATCGCGGGCATGTTTGTGGGCGTGAGCGACGACTACGCCCGGCTGTGCCGCCTGTTCGGCTGGCAGGAGGAAGCCGAAAAAGTGCCCGCGCACAAGCAGGCCATGACCCAGGCGGTGCTCTCCCACGGCTGGGACGGCGAATGGTTCCTGCGCGCCTACGACGCCTTCGGCCACAAGGTAGGTTCAGACGAGTGCGAGGAAGGCAAGATCTTCATCGAGCCCCAGGGCTTCCTGGTGATGGCGGGCGTGGGCGTTAAAGAAGGCTACGCCCAGAAGGCGCTGGACTCGGTGAGAAAGCACCTTCTGAGCACCCACGGCGTTGCCATCCTCACGCCGCCCTACACCCGCTATCACCTGGAGCTGGGCGAGGTGAGCTCCTATCCGCCGGGATACAAGGAGAACGGCGGCATCTTCTGCCACAACAATCCCTGGATCGTGCTGGCGGAAGCCCGCCTGGGCCACGGCGACCGGGCCTTCGACGTGTACAGGCGCACCTGCCCCGCCTACATCGAAGACCAGAAGCTGCACCACACCGAGCCTTACGTGTACAGCCAGATGGTGGCAGGACCCTACGCGCCCCGCTCCGGCCAGGCCAAGAACAGCTGGCTCACCGGTACCGCCGCCTGGACGTTCTACGCCGCCAGCCAGGGCATACTGGGCGTCAAGCCGGACTTTGACGGCCTCCGGGTAGACCCCTGCCTGCCCAAAGATATGACGGAGGTCACCGTGACGCGCAAGTTCCGGGGCAGCACCTATCACATCCGCATCGTAAACCGGTCCGGCGCCGAGAAGGGCAGCCTGTCCCTCACCATGGACGGCGCGCCCGTAGCCGGCAGCCTCCTGCCCGCGGATAAAGAACCCCGCGAGCATCAGGTGGAAGCCGTGATCGGATAACGCCCTTGCAAGCAATTTCAGCCGCTGACAAATCCGCTTTGCCAGCGGCTTTTCTGACCATAACGATCGCATCAGATAACGAAGTGCTGACCGTGAACGGTGTAAAGTACGTGCACCGGTACGACTGCATCACGGACCACATCCTATAACAGACTTCGGTCTGTTTTATACGGCTGATCACAGACGACCAGGCCCCTTTCCGCACAGGCGCGGAAGGGGCCGTGTCGTTTCAGGAAAACCGCCCGGCATGAATGCCGGGCGGCTGAACGGAAAAATGAAATGTGTTTTTATGCTCGGATGACGGCGCCCGCGTTTTTGGACGCGGCGGCTAAGATCTTGTCCATGGCTGCGGAGATCTCCTGCTCGGTGAGGGTGTGGTCCGGAGAGCGGAACCAGATGGTGAAGGCCAGCGACTTTTTGCCTTCGCCCAGGCGCTCGCCGCGGTACACGTCAAAGAGCTTCACGCCTTCGCAGAGCTTGCCGGCGGCCCTTTCGATCACCCTGAGCAGGTCGCCCGCGCCGATCGCTTCATCTACGACCAGCGCCAGGTCGCGGCTCACGGCGGGGAACTTGGGCAGCGGCTTCACCGCACCGATCTCCGCCTGGCAGGTTCTTAAGGCCTGCACGTCGATCTGGGCCACGTACGCCCGCTCGGACAGCTCGAACTTCTCGGCGGTCAGCGGGTGGATCTCGCCCATCTGCCCCAGCTTCACGCTGCCGCCGCGGATGCTTATTTCCGCCTTTCGGCCGGGATGGTAGTAGCCGTCGCCGCCGGGCTGCACGTCGGGTGTCAGGCCGTATTTGGCGCACAGGCACATCACCGCGCGCTTGAGCGCATAAAAGTCTGCGCCGTCGCCGTACATGCCGATGATCAGCCAGGGATGCTCCTCGGGCAGTTCGCCCTCGGCGCCGGGATGGAATACGGGCGACACTTCCATGAGCCGCGCCGACTCGTTGCCCCGGTTCATGTTGAGCGCCAGGGCGTTTAACATGCTGGGCACGAGGGTGGTGCGCATGACGGAGGTGTCTTCGCCCAGGGGATTGCGGATCTCAACCGGCTTCATGCGCCAGTCGTCATCGCTGAGCCCGAGCTTCTGCAGCCAGGCGGGAGAGATGAAGGAGAAGCTCTGCGCCTCGAAGAAGCCCATACCGACCAAAGTCTTTTTTATACCGGTGGCAAAGGACTGTTTCTCGTTGCGGAAGCCGGGCATGGTCTCGCCCG
Organism: Clostridia bacterium; assembly: GCA_017552535.1. Taxonomy (GTDB): domain Bacteria; phylum Bacillota; class Clostridia; order Christensenellales; family Aristaeellaceae; genus RUG14130. Next base: position 68,040 of record JAFZPV010000022.1, on the reverse strand, counting down.
TCATCAGGGTGGAGGGGATGTGCTCGTAGCCGTACATGCGCAGCACTTCCTCGCTGATGTCCGCCTCGCCCTCGATGTCCTGGCGGTAGGCCGGGATCTCGCAGGTGAGGGTGTCGCCGGATACCTCCGTGTCGATGTTGAGGGAGAGCAGGATGTCCTCCATCGTCTCGGCGGGCACGTCCACACCGATGCGACGGCAGATGCGGTTCACGTCGGCGGTGACGACTTTTTTAGGTGCAGGATGCGGATAAAAGTCGAAGGCGCCGGGAACGATCTCGCCGCAGGAGAGCATCTCCACCAGCATGCAGGCACGGTCGAGGGCCTTCATGCAGGTCTCGGCGCACACGCCCTTTTCGAAGCGTCCGCTGGATTCGGTGCGGATGCCCAGGGTCCTGGCGGTCACGCGGTTGTTGCCGCGCTCGAAGGCAGCGCATTCGAACAGCACCGAAGCGGTGTCGCTCACGATCTCGCTTTCCTCGCCGCCCATGATGCCCGCAAGGCCCGTGGCGTTCTCGCTGTCCGCGATCACCAGCATGGATGGGTTCAGCACGTGCTCCTTGCCGTCCAGGGTCTTGAGCACCTCGCCCTCGTGGGCCCTGCGCACCACGATGGTGGAGTCCTTTACCTTGCTTAAGTCAAAGGCGTGCATGGGGTGGCCGGTCTCCAGCATCACGAAGTTGGTGATGTCCACGATGTTGTTGATGGAGCGCATGCCCGCGCCGTGCAGATACTCCCGCATCCACTTGGGAGAGGGCCCGATCTTTACGTTGGAAACGATCTTTGCGCAGTAGCGGGGGCAGTTCACTTCGTCCTCCACCCGCACGGCGGCGTAATCGGAGAAAGTGCCTTTGCCGGTCTCTTTATAGCCGATCTCCGGCATCACGAAGTGCCCGCCCAGCACGGATGCGGTCTCACGGGCGATGCCCCATACGCTCAGGCAGTCGGGACGGTTGGCCAGGATCTCGTATTCGATCACGTCGTCGCCCAGGCCGAATACGTCCTGCGCGGGCGTGCCCAGGGGATACTCTTCGTTTAAGACGATGATGCCCTTGTCGCCGCAGTGGGGATAGAGACTGTCCGGCACGTCCAGTTCGGGGCCGGAGCACAGCATGCCGCAGCTCTCCACGCCGCGTATCCTGCCGCGCTTGATGGTGCCGCCGGGCAGCACGGCCCCCTCCAGGGCGCAGCACACCAGCTGGCCTGCCGCCACGTTGGGCGCGCCGCATACCACCTGCAGGTCTTCGCCTGCGCCTACGTCCACCGTGCACACGTGCAGATGGTCGCTGTCGGGATGCATCTGGCAGGTCTTCACCCGGCCCACCACCACGTTCGTGAAGCGGGCGGTATTCTCCCAGCCCTCCACGGCGGTGCCCGTCATGATCATGCGGCGGGCGTACTCCGCGGCAGGCATGTCGATCTCGGTATATTCCTTCAGCCATCTCATCGGTATTTTCATCTTAATTTACCCCCTCAGCCTCTGAACTGCTTCAAAAAGCGCATATCGTTTTCATACAGATAGCGCATGTCGGGGACGTTGTACTTGAGGTTGGTGAGCCTCTCCACGCCCATGCCGAAGGCGAAGCCGGAATACTTTTTGCTGTCAATGCCGCACATCTCAAGCACCTTCGGGTTCACCATGCCGGCGCCCAGCACCTCGATCCAGCCCGTGCCTTTGCACACGCGGCAGCCCTTGCCCCGGCAGGCGGCGCAGGTGAGGTCCACCTCCGCGCTGGGCTCGGTGAAGGGGAAGAAGGAGGGGCGGAACCGCGTGGTGACGCCCTCGCCGTACAGGCGCTTGGCAAAGGTGTCCAGCGTGCCCTTGAGGTCGCCCATGGACACGTTTTCGTCGATCACCAGGCCCTCCAGCTGATGGAACACGGGCGAGTGGGTGGCGTCCGCCTCGTCGGCGCGGTATACGCGGCCGAAGGAGACGATGCGGATGGGCGGCTTGCGCGTGGTCATGATGCGGGCCTGCACCGGGGAGGTGTGGGTGCGCAGAACGATGTTGTCGTCCACGTAGAAGGTGTCCTGCGCGTCGCGGGCCGGATGGTTTTTGGGAATGTTCATCAGTTCGAAATTGAAATGGTCATATTCCACTTCGGGGCCTTCCACGGCCTCGAAGCCCATGCCCGTAAAGATGTCCAGCAGCGTTTCCAGCACCAGGCTCATGGGATGCAGGCTGCCCTCGCTCCTGTCCTGCACGGGCAGGGTGACGTCCAGCTTTTCGCTCTCGAGCCGCTGCTCCAGCTCGCGGCGGGCGATCTGCTTCTGCGCCTCGGCCAGGGCGTTTTCGATGGTTTCGCGGGCTTCGTTCACCCACTGGCCGATCTTGGGGCGCAGTTCGGCGCTCACCTGGCCCATGGAGCGCAGTATGCCCGTCAGTTCGCCCTTTTTGCCCAGGATGCGCACCCTGAGCTCGTCCAGCGACTTGGAATCCGATACGCCTTTGAGCTCGGAAAGCGCCCTTTCGCATATCTTGTTGATGATCTGCTGCATGATGTCATTACCTCCAAGAAAATCAAAACGCCCCTGCCAAAGCAGGGGCGAATCATCGCGGTACCACCCTATTTCACGGGCGCATGCGCCCGCCTCGTATCCTGTAACGCGGATAAGTCCGCCCGCACCTACATCCGTTCGGCACGGGAGCTCCGGGGCGAAACTTCATCGGGCGGCGGCACGCGCGCTTTCAGCCGGCGACGCGCGTTCTCTTGGGCCGCTTATGCCTTTTTACTCTCCCCTTCATCACCGTAAGCGCGATTATAGCACAAACACCGGGGCGTTTCAAACAACTTTCGGTTAACTTATGCCCAAAATAGGACGGAGGCTCAATAATCCGAGGCGTACGTATCCATCATTGTCTCGTACTCGGTGCCCATGATCTCGATCGTTTTGGGCGCGTTTTTGATCAGGTTTTCCCAGAAATCGTCGGCTTCAGGCTCGTCGCCCTGCTCCTGACCGTAATAGTTCCGCTCATACTCTGCCCAGCTCACCAGGCCGTAATCCTTTGGCTCGAAGGTGTCTGGCACCCTGGTGGCGCCGTAATCGACAGCAGTGCAGTCGAAGACCACTTCCAGGGTATGCTTCGAATCATTCGTGTCGGTGATCTCGACGTTCAGCGTGCCTTCAAAGGCCGTAAGGCGTCCTTCGGCGTCCAGTTTCACGTCGGCAGAGAGCTCCTTGAGCTCCGCGAAGACGAAGTTGTACAGTATGGTGCGGGTCACCGTCTGCGCGTTGGTGCGTTCGAAACGGTAGGTGGAAATGCTTCCGTCCGCGTGGATCACGGCGCTGATGGCGTCCGGGTCCTTCTCGTGCGCCGCGGCGGCATAATACGCTTCCATCTCGTTCAGAAGCCGCACATAGGCGCCCCAAAGTGCCTCGTTGGGCGTGAACGCCAGCACGTTGGCCTCCGTCTCGGAAAGCTCGGTGCCGTACGCCTGGGCGTAGTAGACCCGGAGGGTCTCCAGCTCGTTTTCATAGGAGATGTACAGTTTTCCGTTCTGCTTCATGTAGGCGGCTTCGTTTTCGTACCACTTGGCGGTGCCGTCCTTCAGGATGTACACCACACCGCTGTCATACTTGCCGATGAGCTCGCTCTCCATCTGGTCCAGCATGCTCCTCACAACGTTCATACGGCCGGAGGCCACGGGATCGTCGTAGATGTCCGTGTCGGGAGCAAGGGCTCCGTAGAGCGTGGCATATTTTTCGTTCAGCAGGCTCATGTAGTCTTCATAGTAAATGGAGATGCTCCCGCCGGAGGTGCCGTCATACAGGCCGAACACGTCGCGGTAATACTCGTTCTGTATGTAATCCTCCAGCAGGTACAGGGCGGCCTTGTCCACCAGGTCGTTCAGGTCCCCCACCTTGAAGCTGTAACGTCCGTTTTCTTCAGTCTGGGTCACGTTGTCTTCCGCGAAAACAGCCAACTCCCTGGCGACGGCCAGCGCCGCGAGGATGCGGTTGTCGGCGGTAAGGATCGTATCGCTCTCCACGGTGTTGTGCTCGTTGTAATAGTTGCCGTAATACGTATCGTTGGAGTAGCTGGTGTTCCCGTTGCCGTAAACGGTGTAGCCTCCCGTGTAGACGGTGCCGTCGATCTTGGGCGTGTCGAGCATGTAGCTCAGATAAGACTTCACGCCGTCCTGTTTATAGGACGCGTGCATGGTCTTGAACCATTCGCCGTCGTAGGAGAACTTCGCCTCGGCGGTCAGGGTGACGTTGTGGGTATCGAACGCCAGGGTCCTGGCGGCGTCAAAGAGCTTGCCCACGTTGCTTTCCGCCAGCGCGGTGCCTGCCATCAGGCAGACGGCCAGAAGCATGCATAAGAGTTTTTTCATATCGTTTTCCTCCGTTTTTCCAATCGGTCAGTGGGTAGGACGCGCCCGGGCGCCCTTTTGTTCCCCGGGGCGCCAGCGGCCCCGCAGGTATTTGATCGTAAGCATCAGTCCCAGGGCCATGTTGTGGGCGATCATGCAGCCCCAGGCGGCGGTCAGGCCGAAGCCCAGCCGGTTCACGAAGATGAACGTGCCCAGTATCCTCACGCCCCACATGCCCAGGGCGTTGAACAGGAAGGAGTGGAAGGTGTCGCCGATGCCGTTGAATATGCCCTCGATGATGATGGCAACGCCGTATATGGGCTCGGAAACAGCCACCATCCTGAGCACCTTGGTGCCCATATCGATCACGTCTTCGTCCCGGATGAACAGGCCCATCAGCCTGCGGGCGCCGAAGAACAGCACCAGCCCGGACAGGCTCATCACGATGAACTCCAGGATCAGCAGCATCCGCGCAAGGCCGCTGAGCTTTTTGTTGTCCCCTTCGCCGTAGGCGTTGCCGATCAGCGTGCTGGCAGCGGTCTGCATGCCCCAGCCGGGAATGTAGAACGCGCTCTCGGCAGTGTTGGCGATGGAGTGCGCCGCGGTGGATACCGGGCCCAGGGCGTTGATCATGCTGGAGAACATCACGTAGCCCGTGGAAGTGGCCAGCCTCTGCATGCAGGAGGGCAGCGCCACCCGGAAGCAGGGCATCAAAATCTGCCTGTCCGGCCTGTAGGAGCAGCCCTTGGGCGAGATCACTGGGCTTTTGTACAGCGACACCGTCATCCAGATGCCGCCGCAGGTAAAGGCCAGAGCGCTGGCCACCGCCGCGCCCGTTACGCCCATGCCCGCGCCCGGCATCGTAAAGCGCACGCCCAGCACGTCAAGCGTGCGGGTATCGTAGATCAAAAGAAAATTGAGGACCGCGTTGATCAGGTTCGTGGCGGTGTTCACCCGCATGGGCGTGCGCGTGTCGCCGGAAGCGCGCAGCACCGTGCCGAACATGAGGGCCGCGGAGCGGAACACCATGGGAACGTAGAGGATAAAAAAGTAGCGTGAGGCGTCCTCACGGATCTCCTCGTCCGCCCGCATCCAGCCGGGAATGTACCTGGCCAACGGCAGCGTAACAGCCGTCAGCAGAAGGCCCGTCACCAGAGCCGTGGTGACGGCCTGCGCGGCGGCGCGGCGCGCCTGATCCTGCCTGCCGGCGCCCATGCTGCGGGCGATGAACGCCAGAAAGCCGATGCCCAGCGCCATCACAACGCTGCCCAGCATCCAGTTTACGGTCATGGTGGCGCCCACCGCGGCGGAGGCGTTTTTGCCCAGCGCCCCCACCATGGCGGTATCCACGTAGGACACCAGGGTAGCCAGCACCTGCTCCAGGATCGTGGGCCAGGCCAGCGCCGCGATGAGCTTCAGATACTTTTTGGTTTCCTGCGATCTCATTCTACTCCTGAGGCGCGTGTCCCAGGCTGAAGGAGAGGTATTCGCTGTCCTGGGCGGCGTCGAAGAACACCTCCAGCATACGGCAGCCGTAGCGGCCCAGGGCGTTGAGCATCACGCAGGCGGATGTCAGGCGGATCTCTCCGCGCGTCTCCGTCAGAACGTCGTTCAGGGCATCCAGGTTGCTGCCCATATAGTCCGGCGCGTCCAGCGCGCGCTTGATCTCGGCGTAGGCATCCTGCCGGGTGGTCATTTTGCTTCCGTCAATGATATACATGCGTTTTTCCTCCTGTCAGGCAGCCTCGGGCGGATAATAGAAGGCGTCTTCGAAATACCAGCCCTCGTACAGAAGCTCGAAGGTATCGTAGTGGTCCTCGGTATAGTAGATGAGCCCGTCGTTTGAAAACACGATGCGCTTGCCGTTGCGGCGGCCCCGGTCATTGTCGATGTCGTAATCGATATCGCACTCGTACCAGACCCGCCCCCGGGCGTCGGGCAGATTACCCTCCCGGTTGCCGAACACGTCGCCGCCGATGCAGGCGCCGTCGGCCACATCCCAGAGATTGCCCCAGCTACTCACCCAGCCCAGGGCCATGGCTTCTTTTTTGGTGATGAAATTCACGGGCAGCTCGCAAAACGCGTGCAGATACAGCGCCACCTCGTCGCGGCTGTAATAAGCATATCCGTATTCCACCAGAAGATCTTCGGTGATCGCTACGCCGTCTTCGCACAGCACCTCCGCCCAGGCGGGGCAGAGAAGCGCCAGCAAAAGCAGCACGCACAGTATTTTTTTCATCCTTTTTCCTCCTGCGGTTTTGCTCCATTTTACACCCAAGCCCCGGCAAGGTCAATTCCCGGCGGCGGGTTTTGGCATTTTTCTTTTGCCTTTCGCTCCCTTGCAGGCGCGGAAGCCTGGTTTTCGGGCGGTATTTTACACAAATCACCGCGCACCGCCGGCGCGTTTATGGTACAATACTTTATATACAGAAAGGACGGATGCGTATGCGTGAAACGGCGCTTTCCCTTCTGCGGCGCGACAGCGTGGCATACATGGATATGATCTACCCCATCCTGCGGGGCGAGAGCGACATCATCCAGGCGGACGAGGACGGCCAGGTGGTGTTCGACCGGCCCAGCAGCCTGGTGTTCGCCAATCTGCCGGATACCGACGGTTCCGTGCAGAAGCTCATGGCGGTGCGCGGGGCCAGGGGATACGTGATCCATTCGGACGCCCTGGCGGACCGGTTCGAACGCATTGTGCGCAAAAAGCGCGTGATGCGCGTTACGCAGGTGGTGTACGAACAAAAGCAGCCCCCGCACGTGGCCAGGGTATGCTCTGTGCGCAGGCTCACCGAGGAAGACGAGGAAGAACTGGTGAAAACGCTCCCCTACGACGACGAGGAAGAAATGCGCATGCTCACAAAGACCGGGCAGATGTACGGCGCCTTCATCGCAGGCGAGTTCGCCGGGCGCATCGGCCTGCATCCGGAAGGCTGCATGGGGCTTTTGGCGGTCAATCCGGCCTTTCGCCGCAGGGGCGTAGGCGAAGCGCTGGAAGCGCACCTGATCCGGGAGCTCCTCTCCCGGGGCATCACCCCCTACGGCCAGGTCCGGCGGGACAACGCCGCCTCGATGGCGCTGTCAAAGGCGCTGGGCTTCACGTTTTCCGACGGCGAAATGACCATATTATTCTGACGGAGTGCTGATAAAATGAAGAAAACGATTGTCATCATGGCGGCGGGCCTCGGCAGCCGCTTCGGCGCGGGCGCGGGACAGAAGCAGATCACACCCGTGGACGCCAACGGACGGCTCATCATCGATTATTCCGTGTACGACGCCCTGCGCACGGGCTTTGAAAAGGTGGTCTTCGTGATCAAGCCCGAGAGCCAAGAGCAGTTTCACGCCCTGATCGGCGCGAACGTGGAGCCGTTTATGGAAGTGGCTTACGCCTATCAGACGCTTTCATCCTGCCTGCCCAAGGGCTTTGAACTGCCCGAAGGCCGGGTAAAGCCCTGGGGCACGGGCCACGCGGCGCTGTGCGCCGAAAGCGAGGTGCCCGACGGCTTTATCTGCATCAACGCCGACGACTTTTACGGCGAAAGCGCGTTCCGCGCCGCCGCCGCGTTTTTGGACGCGCCCCACGCGGACAGCGCCCACGCCATGGTGGGCTACCGCCTTTCCAACACCATGACGCCCAACGGCTCCGTGGCCAGGGGCGTGTGCGAAACGGACGAAAACGGCTGTCTCACCTCCATCACCGAGCGCACCAAGATCTTCGCCGACGGCGAAAACGCCCGCTATACCGAAAACGGCACGGATTTTATGCCCCTGCCGGGCAGCAAGAAGGTATCCATGAACTTCTGGATCTTCAACCGATCCGTTTTCGGCGCCATGCGGGAAGGCTTTGAGGACTTCCTCAAAAACCGCATGCCTCTCGATCCTCTGAAAAAGGAATTTTACCTGCCCGACGTGCCTCAGGCGCTGATCAGGCAGAACAGGGCCACCTTCACCGTGCTGCCCACGGAGGAAAAGTGGTTCGGCATGACCTATATCGACGATCTGCCCGCCACGCGCGAGGGCGTGAAGCGCCTGATCGCCCAGGGCCGCTATCCGGAGGAACTGTGGAAATGAGCGAAGCGATCCTGTCAGCCGCGTCCCGCTTTGCGCTTATAAGCGCGCCCGTCCGCGCGGAAAAGCTCGGAAACGGCCACATCAACGCCACATACCTTGTTCAGTGCGAAGACGGCAGCCAATATGTGCTGCAGCGCATAAACGACCGGGTGTTCACCGACGTGGATACGCTGATGAACAACATCTTCGCCGTCACCTCCTACCTGAACGGGCGGGAACCCGGCTCGTCCCTGCGTTTCGTGCGCACAAACGACGGCGAAAAGTACCTGCGCTGCGAGGCGGGCTGCTTCCGCGCATATGAATACGTGCCCGGGCTGTGCCTGGAAAAGGCGCTCACCCCCGCCCAGCTCGAGACCTGCGGCACGGCCTTCGGGCGCTTCCAGAACGCGCTGGCGGATTTTGACGCCTCGGTGCTTGGCGAAACGATCCCCCGTTTTCACGATACCGAAAACCGCCTGAAAAAGCTTGAGGAGGCCGCGGAAGCGGACCCCCTGGGAAGGCTCAAGACAGCAAAGGCGGAGTACGAGTTTTATATGGAGCGTCGCGGCGAAGCCGGAAGCATGCTTTCCATGCAGGCCGCCGGTGCGCTCAAAACGCGCGTCACCCACAACGACACCAAATTAAACAACGTGATCCTGGACCCCGACACCCTGGAGCCCCGCTGCGTGATCGACCTGGACACCGTGATGCCGGGCCTGGCGGGCAACGATTTCGGCGACTGCATCCGCTCCGGCGCCACCACCGGCAAAGAGGACGAGCCTGACGTGAGCCTGATTTATGTGGACACCGCGCTGTACCGGGCGTTCGCCCGGGGCTTTCTGGGGGCATGCGGCGCGTCCCTTTCCGAAAAGGAGATCCGTACGCTGCCCATGGGCGCAAAGCTCATGACCTACGAGTGCGGCGCGCGCTTCCTGACGGATTATCTGTGCGGGGACGTGTACTTCCACACCGATTATCCGCAGCACAACCTGGTGCGCTGCCGCACGCAGATGAAGCTCGTGGCGGACAGCGAGAACAAATGGAACGAACTGAACGATATCATCCGTGAGGAGGCCGGCTTATGAGCATACTGGTTACCGGAGGCGCGGGCTACATCGGTTCCCATACCATCGTGTGTCTTCTGGAAAAAGGCGAAGACGTGGTGGTGATCGACAATTACGACAACTCTTCCCCCGAAGCGCTGCGCCGCGTGATGCAGCTCACCGGAAAGGAATTCAAGGTCTATGAAGGCGACGTGTGCGACCGGGATCTGGTGGAGAGGATCATGCGCGAAAACAATGTGGAGAGCGTGATCCACTTCGCGGGCCACAAGGCCGTGGGCGAGAGCGTGGAAAAGCCCCTCAAATATTACAAAAACAACCTGATCAGCACCCTGAGCCTGCTGGATGCCATGCTGGCCGCGGGCGTGAACCGGCTCATCTTCTCCTCCTCGGCCACCGTCTATTATAAAGAAGACACCGTCCCCCTCACCGAGGACGAGCGCCTGGGCTGCATCAACCCCTACGGCTGGACGAAGTTCATGAACGAGCAGATCATCCGCGACGCCTGCCAGGCGAATCCGTCCCTGAGCTGCGTGCTGCTGCGCTACTTCAATCCCGTGGGCGCGCATCCCAGCGGCATGATCGGCGAAGACCCCAGCGGCATACCCAACAACCTGATGCCTTACATCTGCCAGACCGCCGTGGGCCTGCGCGACCACCTCACCGTGTTCGGAAACGATTACAAGACCCACGACGGCACGGGCGTAAGGGACTATCTGCACGTGTGCGACCTGGCGGAAGGGCACGCCAAAGCCGTTTCCTTCGCCCGCGGGCGCACGGGCTGCGAGGCCATCAACCTGGGCACCGGCACGGGCTACAGCGTGCTGGACATCGTGAAGGCCTTCGAAAAAGCCAACGGCGTGAAGATCAATTACGTCATAGGCCCCCGCCGCCCCGGCGACCTGGACGAAAACTATTCCGATCCCTCCAAGGCGGAAAGGCTCCTGGGCTGGAAAGCCACGCGCACCATCGAGGACATGTGCCGCGACGGCTGGAACTGGCAGAGCAAAAACCCCCGCGGCTACAGAGCCTGACATTACTTAAAGTTAACGCGCAGCCCCCGTTTGCGCGGTTGTTATGTATGCGGGCTTGGTTTATAATGAAATCATCTTATTAAAGGAGTTCATTGTTCATGGATAAGCTGTTTTCTCTCGATCTGCTCCTGGAGACCGCTGCCAGCAGCACCGGTACGGAAGGCACCGCTACCTCGATGGTCGGTTCCAGCATCTTCTCGATTGGCTTCCTGGTGATCATGTTCGCGGTGATGTACTTCCTCATGATCCGCCCCCAGAAAAAGAAAGAAAAGGCCGTGAAGGCCATGCTGGACGCCCTCAAGGTAGGCGACCGCGTGCTGACCATCGGCGGCATCTACGGCACCGTGACGGGCGTGAAGGACGACCAGGTGATCATCACTGTGGGCAACCAGAAGACCGTGATGAACATGGCCCGCTGGGCCATCAAGTCCGTGGAGGACGCCCCGCTGGAGAACGACGCGACCCCCGAGGTCTGATCCCTGTTTCCAATGATACAGGCAGGCCCGCACAGAGCGGGTACTGCCCGTCGTTTTTTCCGGTCTCTGTCCGCCTCCGCGCAGAAAAAAGACAGGGGGGGGGCGGCGAAAAACACTGACATCATTCGGGAGGTATCATCATGAAAAACTTCGTGGTCGGCGCGCAGCTGTACTCCATCCGCAAGTTCATGCAGAGCGAGCCCTACATCGACGCCACCTTCAAGGCCATCCGCGCCATGGGCTACACCACCTGCCAGCTCAGCGGCCAGAACACAAAGATTCCCTATCAGTTCTACGCCGACAAGCTTCAGGAGCACGGGCTGAAGTGCGTAGTGACGCACAACTCCCTGAAGGACTTTGAAGAAAACTTCGACGAGCTGGTGGCCCGCCACCACGCCTGGAACTGCAGATACGCGGGCCTGGGCGCGATGCCCGCCGAGTACCATGAGGACGCTGAGGGCTTCAAGCGCTTTGCCCTCAAGGCCAACGAGATCGGCAAAAAGCTGAAGGATCACGGCATCGTGTTCGTATACCACAACCACGCCTTCGAGTTCACCCGCTACGACGGGACGCTGGGCATGGACGTGCTGTTCGACAATTTCGGCGGCAACGTGCAGTTCGAGCTGGACACCTACTGGGTGCAGGCCGGCGGCGCGAACCCCGTGAAGTGGATACGCAAGGTGAACGGCCGCATGGACGTGGCGCACTTTAAGGACATGGCGGGCGTGAACGGCTTCAACCCCCACTGCACCATGGTGCCCGTGGGCTCCGGCAACATCGACTGGGACGAAGTGGGCAAGGCCTGCGAGGAGACCGGCGTTCAGTTTGCCGAAGTGGAGCAGGACAACGCCAACGACAAGCCCGATCCCCTGGGCGAGATGAAGACCTCCGCCGAAAATCTCAGGCGCATGGGCTTTACGCTGTGACGCGCTTCACCCAAACCGACGCCGCCTATATGCGCCTCGCCCTGGACGAGGCGCATACTGCGTTTTCCGAGGGCGAGATCCCCGTGGGCTGCGTGATCGCGCCCTCCGGCATAAAAGACGTTTCGTCCGGCCAGCTGCCGCCTCCCCTCGCAAGGACCCACAACCTGTGCGAAAAAACGAAGGACTTTACAGCCCACGCGGAAATGCTGGCGCTGAAGAGCGTGAACCGGCACGCCCTGCGCGGCACAACGGTGTACGTCACGCTGGAGCCCTGCCCCATGTGTGCGGGCGCGCTGGCGCTGAGCGGCGTGAGCCGCGTGATCTACGGCGCGTCCGACGCGCAGTACGGCTGCTGCGGCAGCGTGTACCGTCTCACCGAGGACCCCGCCTTTCCCTCCTTCAGCCCCGCCGACGGCGGCTTGATGAAAGAGGACTGCGAGGCCATCCTGGAAAAGGGCTTTGACAGAATGCGAAAATAACCTCAGTACTGCGACACCGGGAAAGGCAGCTGCCTTTCCCGGTGTTTTTCAAAGCGCGCAAGAGCCGCTGTTGCTGAAGACAGAATTCATCAGACGTTTCGGAAAACGAACGATCAAACGTACCAAAACTCAACCGCTTGAAATGATATCCCATTTCATTTCAAGCGACAGTCTGTCAGACTTTTTTCATCGCCTCCGTCATCAGCAGCAGCGCCATGCTCTGGCCGTAGGGCTGGGCGTCCAGGCGGATGGAACGGTAATAATCCTTGGAATCGCTCAGGCAGGTGCCGGCGGATACGCCGTGCAGTATGCCCTTTTCGTCGATCAGGCCCAAAATCGCCTGAAGTCCCTTCATGCCGGCGTCTCCGAATTTTTCCGGCAGGTAGCCTTTTCTGGCCGCCTTGAGCAGGCCGTAGGAAAAGCCCGCGGTGGCCGAAGCCTCGAGGTAGGACGTTTCTTCGTCCAGCAGCGTATGCCACATGCCTTCCGGCGCCTGGCAGGAAAGAAGCGCTTTCGCCTGGGTCTCAAGCGTGGACAAAAGGAACATGCGCACGCCTTCGGGGATGCGGACGATGTCCAGATAGTCCACGAGGCCCGCCGTGAACCAGGCGTTTCCCCTGCCCCACAGCGCCCCGGCGAAGTGGTGCCGCCCATCAAAATTGAAGCCGTGAAACAGAAGGCCGGTCTTCGTGTCGGTCAGGTATTTGATGTGCACAAGGAACTGCCGCACGCTCTCCTGCACGTAGTCCTCCCGGCCCAGCAGCGTGCCCATGCGCGCCACGAACAGCACGGTCATGTACAGGGTGTCGTCCCACAGCTGCATATAGTTGTCCGAGTCTATGGTCACATGCTGAAAGCCGCCCTCTTCCGTGCGGGGCAGCTTGTTCACGGCGTACTCCGCCCACCGGCAGCACAGCTCCAGGTAATCCTTTCGCCCGGTCTCCTCATAAAGGTAAGACAGGGTGAGCATGGGACAAGTGCTGTTGATGTTCTGCCCGGGCAGGCCCAGGGCAATGCGCCTGTCGAACCAGGCGATCAGGTAATCCAGCACCTTCGGGTCCTTTTCGTCCCGGTAATACTGGTACAGGCCGAACAGCGCCACGCCCTGGAACCAGTCCCATTCGTCCATAAAATGCTTGCCGTCCCGGTTGGTGAAGGCGTCCCGGTTGTCGGTGGATACGATGCCGCCTATGATCTTCTGCATCTGGAGGCGAAGCTCCTCCCGCGTGATCTCCATTTGTTTTCCCCTTTCCGCACTTACGAAAACGTGAGTTCAAAGGTCTGGTCCATGGGCGTATCCGCCGTCATGGCCACGAAAAAGCTCTTGTCGTCCCCCGGCACGCTGCCCCGCATGTTTCGGGCGTAGGACTGTTTGAAGCAGCCGCCCCGGATGCACAGCCTCGTGCGGTCGTCGTACTGGTAGACCGCCGAAGCGCACTTTTGCAGCAGGTAATCCCCGGGGCGCGAGCGCAGGAACACGTCGTCGGTGATGTAGTTCGCGCCGGGCTCCAGCAGAATCTCGAATTTGATGAGCACGCTCTCCACGCCCCGGGTGCGCACCCGCAGGGACGCGCCGCTTTCCAGGGGAGTCACCTCCACGTCGAACACAAAGTCCTGCATCATCACGTCCGCGCGCCTGGAGTGATCCATTTTGCGCCACTCGGAAGTGGCCTGCCTCTCCGGCAGCGGGCTTTTGTAGCCCCAGCGCCGCCGGTAAGTGAGGCGATAACCGACTTCGGTCTTTTCTATCGTCTCCGCGGCGAACTGCCCCTGGGCATAGAAGGTGCCTGCCAGCCGCAGGGAGGCTGCATGGTTTTTATACTGCAGGCGGGCGAACACCGGGCTGTTTTCCATCAGCGTCATGGAAAAATCGTCCCGGCGCAGCCGCACGATGCCGCTGTGGACGAAGTGCTTTTCAAACCGGAAGTCCGGCGCGCACACATCGTTCCGGTCCCAGGCTTTCCAGCCGCCCTCCATCAGCAGGAAGGGAAAGTATTCGAAGCCCAGTATATTGCCGTGCCCGGACTGCCGGCCCGCCCAGCTCACGCCGCCCAGGCTCTGCTCCAGCATCTTGTCAGCGATCCAGCGGTACACTTTGTCTCCGGTCCTGAGGGCCATGTACAGGTACAAGCCGTAATAGATGCGCCAGTCCGGGGAGGTGCCCGCGTCCTGCCGGACGGAATTCATGGTGTTCACCGTGAGGTCCGGCTCAAAGTACCGGGTCACCATGTTCAGGTTGCGCCTGACGTATTCCAGCTTGTCCGTCATGCCCAGCGTCTCGGCCATGGTGATGAAGGCCCGGTCGCAAACGATGTTGTACACGCCGGAAGAGCGCTCGGTGTATTCGCCCTCTTCGTCGCAGTCTATGCCCTCGTTCAGAAGGGCGTTCATCTTGTCCAGGCAGTCCTGACGCCCGGTGAGCTCCCAGCACATGCCCAGCGCCGCCGAAAGCACCCAGCGGTGGTTGGGCGTGTGAAAGCCGCCCGCCACGATGCCGTCCGCCGCCCGGTTCATAAAGTGCATAAGCAGGGAAAACAGGCTCTTTTCTTCCGCGCTGTCCCCCATCATTTTGCGCATCAGGAGCACCGCGGGTCCGATGATCTGCACGATGAAGGAGGTCTGCGCCCCGTCGTGGAAGTTGGTCTCCAGCAGGTCGTATGTGCCGTCGTCCTTCTCCTGCGAAAGGGTGTAGCGTATGCCCAGCTCCGCCCGCGAAAGCAGCTCGGCCTGGTGCCAGTAGCGTCCTCCGGGCAGGTAGTAGGCCACGATCAGCTCGCGGGCCACCCCGGCCCCCGTGCTGGCGCAATCGTAGCCCCGGGCGGGCACCTCCACGCTGCCGCGCAGGGGATCGCCCTCCTCCAGGCGCTGCAGTTTCAGAAGCGCCTCCGCGGACTGATCCGCGGCCAGGGCAAGATAGCGGTAATGATCCAGATCATTCATGGGAAAATGCCTCCCGGGTCAAAGTGCGGTTTCGGATTTCACTTCTTCCATGATACCACAAAATTTCCCGCCTGAGTAGGGGCCGGAACGAATTTATTTTACAGGACGCGATATATATGCAAAAACCGATGTTTTCGTGCGTTTTAGGCTGTATTCCGGCGTAATTTAACACAAATCACTGGACAGAAGCGCCGCCAGCGTGTATACTCTGCGCTGGATGGATTCCGGCTTGCGGGACTGTTTACGTCCCAATAATACAAAGGAGGGCGCAGACATGGATACGAATACCTTTGGTCTGATGGCGGTGCTCGCGCCCGATCTGATGGAAGCGCTGGTGTCGCGGGCAATGATACTGGAGCGCATCAGCATACTGCAGCCCGTGGGGCGGCGCGCCCTGGCGCAGCGCATGGGCATACCCGAGCGCGAGGCGCGTATGCTGACGGACCTTTTGCGCGAGGATGGGCTGATCGACGTTTCCCCTGCGGGCATGGCCCTGGCAGGCCGCGCCTACGAGATACTGGATTCCGTGCGGGAGCTGGTGCGCAGCCGCACGGGCCTGAATTCCCTGGAGACCCAGCTGCAGAAGCTGCTGCGCATCGGGCGCGTGTGCATCGTGCCCGGCGACGCGGACACGGACCCGGAAGTGCTCAACGAAGTGGGCCGCGTGGCCGGCGCGAGGTTAAGAAAGCTTTTGGAGCCCGGCCAGATCCTGGCGGTGAACGGCGGCACCACCGTGCATTCCGTGGCGACGCACATCCCCAGGGGCGCGGACATCAGCGTGACCGTGCTGCCGGCCAGAGGCGGCCTCGGCCGTTCGGCGGAGACTCAGGCCAACACCCTGGCGGAGCTCATCGCCGAGCGCCTGGGCGGCAGGCACAAGCCTTTGTACCTGCCCGACAACCTGCCTCAAAGCGCCCTCAAGGAGCTGATCAAGCTGGACGAGATCCGCGAGCCCCTGGAGGAGATCAAGCGGGCGGACGTGCTTCTGTACGGCATCGCCCGTGCTGACGAAATGGCCCGCAACCGCCTGATGAGCGAAAGCGCCATCAGCGACCTGGTGCGCAAGGGCGCGGTGGCGGAGGCGCTGGGCCACTGTTTCGACATAAGCGGGCGGCTTCTGGCCTCGGCCTCCGGCCTGGGACTGCCGGAGGACAGCTTCTCCCGCATCCCCAACGTCATCGCGGTGGCCGCGGGCAGCCACAAGGCGGAGGCCATCCTGGCCGTGAGCCGCCACCACAAAAACAGCTGCCTGATCACCGACGAAGGCGCGGCCAACCGGATACTGGAAATCATCCGCGGGGAACGGTAGCGGAATATCCGCTTGGCTGCACCCAAACAGGAAACAGCCTGCGCTCCGGGTCCTGAGTTAACGCAAATCTTCTATCTCAGACGCCCGGGTTGTGATATGATATCCACATGGCAAATTGCAAAGGAGAGTGTACGCATGAACAAAAAGACCGTGAAGGACATCGACGTAAAGGGCAAGAAGATCCTTGTCCGCTGCGACTTCAACGTGCCGCTGGACGCCGACAAGAACATCACCGACGAGACCCGCATCAACGCGGCGCTGCCCACCATCAAGTACCTGCTGGAGCAGGGCGCGGCGCTGATCCTCTGTTCCCACCTGGGCAAGCCCAAGGGCGTGGTGAACGCCAAGTATTCCCTGGCGCCCGTAGCCAAGAGCCTGAGCGAGAAGCTGGGCTTCGAAGTGAAGCTGGCCCCCGACTGCGTGGGCGAAGAAGTGACGAAGATGGCCAAAGAGCTTCAGTTCGGCAAGGCCATCCTGCTTGAGAACCTGCGCTTCCACGCCGAAGAAGAAGCCAACGATCCCGCCTTCGCGAAGCAGCTGGCGGATCTGGCGGATATCTACGTTTCCGACGCTTTCGGCACCGTGCACCGCGCCCACGCCTCCACTGCCGGCGTAGCCGCGTATCTGCCCGCCGTTGCCGGCTTCCTGATCGGCAAGGAGCTGGACTTCCTGGGCAACGCCGTTGAAAATCCCGCCCGTCCCTTCGTCGCCATCCTGGGCGGCGCCAAGGTGAAGGACAAGCTGGGCGTCATCGGCAACCTGCTGGAGAAGGTAGACACCCTCATCATCGGCGGCGGCATGGCCTACACCTTCATGAAGGCACAGGGCGGCAAGATCGGCGACAGCCTCGTGGACGACGAGCGCCTGGAGCAGGTGCTGGGCTTCATGAAGAAGGCTGAGGAAAAGGGCGTCAAGCTGCTTCTCCCCGTGGACACCGTGATCGCGGACGCCTTCGAAGGCTACACCAAGATCGATACCTGCAAGGCCGGCGAGGTGCCGGACGGCTGGCAGGGCCTGGACATCGGCCCCGAGACCGTGAAGCTGTTCTCCGACGCCATCAAGGAAGCAAAGACCATCGTGTGGAACGGCCCCATGGGCGTGTTTGAGAATCCCGATTTCGCCAAGGGCACCCTGGCGGTAGCCACTGCCATGGCCGAGAGCGACGCCATCACCATCATCGGCGGCGGCGCGTCTCTCGAGTTCCTCGAGGGCAAGGTGCTGCCCGGCGTAGCGTGCCTGGAAGACAAGTAAACTCACATGGAGGGGGAAGTACTTCCCCCTCCATTACCGCCCCCTGCACTTTTTGCTGAAAACCGCCGCGCGGTTTTCCGGGCGCAAAAAGTGTAAGGAAAGAAAAATCACTCCCGGACGGCAAGCTGTCCTTCGTGATTTTTCTTCCTCGGACCGGCAAAGCCGGTCCTGCGGATCAAAGCCGAAGAGCTGCCGCCCTTCGGGCTTTCCGCCAAGTATGTTTGAATGTAACCGTAGGAGGATATACAATCATGCGTAAACCCATCATTGCCGGCAACTGGAAGATGAACAAGACTCCCGAGGAAGCCGCGGCTCTGGTAAACGAGCTCAAGCCCCTCGTAAAGGACGCCAAGTGCGACGTCGTGGTGTGCGTGCCCGCCGTGTGCTTCTCCGCCGTCAAGCCCCTGCTCAAGCGCGGCTGCAACATCAAGCTGGGCGCACAGAATGTGCACTTTGCCGAAAAAGGCGCCTACACCGGCGAGCTTTCCTGCGACATGCTCAAGGCCTGCGGCGTGGAATACGTCATCATCGGCCACTCCGAGCGCCGTCAGTACTTCGGCGAGACCGATAAGACCGTGAACCAGCGCACCGTGGCCGCCATCCGCGCGGGCCTCAAGCCCATCGTATGCGTGGGCGAGAACCAGCAGGAGCGCGAAGCGGGCTACACCGACACCCTGGTGGCCTATCAGACCCTGATGGCCCTGACCGGCCTGACCAACGCCGAAGTGGAAGGCACCGTGATCGCCTACGAACCCGTTTGGGCCATCGGCACCGGCCTCACTGCCACCGACGAGCAGGCCAACGAGACCATCGGCGTGATCCGTGCGGCCATCGCCGGCAAGTACGGCAAGCGCACGGCCAGCAAGGTGCGCATCCAGTACGGCGGGTCCATGAAGCCCTCCAACGTAAAGGGCCTCATGGCGCAGCCCGAGATCGACGGCGGCCTGATCGGCGGCGCGTCCCTGAAGGCTGTGGACTTCAGCCAGGTGGTGAACTACTGATGGCAACCTACGCGCTCGTCATCATGGACGGCTTCGGCAACGGCTCCGACGATCCGTCCACCAACGCCATACTCGCCCAGGGCACGCCCAACCTCGACGCGCTCAAGGCCAAGTATTCCGTGACCGAGATCGGCGCCAGCGGCGAGGACGTTGGTCTTCCCGACGGCCAGATGGGCAACAGCGAAGTCGGCCACACCAACATCGGCGCGGGCCGCGTGGTGTACCAGATGCTGGTCAAAATCACCAAGGACATCCGCGACGGCGTGTTCTTCGAGAACAAAGCCCTCAAGGACGCCATGATCAACTGCGCGGAAAACGACAGCGCGCTGCACCTGATCGGCTTGGTGTCCCCCGGCGGCGTCCATTCCCACACCAACCACCTGTACGGCCTGCTGGAAATGGCCAAGCGCAGCGGCCTGGACAAGGTGTTCGTGCACGCCCTGCTGGACGGCCGCGATACGCCTCCCGCCTCCGGCTGGGAATACGTTCAGGAACTCGAGGACAAAATGAAGGAGATCGGCGTGGGCAAGGTAGCCACCGTCATGGGCCGCCTCTACGCCATGGACAGGGATTTTGCCTGGCAGAGGGTGGAAAAAGCCTACAACGCCATGGTTTTCGCCGAGGGCAACCGGGGCGAAAGCGCCGTAAAGGCCATCAAGGACAGCTATGAAGTGATCGACGAAAAGGGCAAGCACCTGACCGACGAATTTATGCTGCCTACCGTGATCGACGAGAACGGTACCGTAAAACCCAACGACTCCGTGGTGTTCTTCAACTTCCGCCCCGACCGCGCCCGCGAGATCACCCGCGCCTTCGTGGACCCGGAGTTCACGGGCTTTGAGCGCAAAAACGGCTTCTTCCCGCTCAAGTACGTGTGCATGACCCAGTACGACGCCACGATGCCCAACGTGGAGATCGCCTATCCGCCCGAGAGCCTGGACATGACCATGGGCGAATACCTCTCCAAGTGCGGCAAGACCCAGCTGCGCATCGCCGAGACCCAGAAATACGCCCACGTCACCTTCTTCTTCAACGGCGGCGAAGAGCGCGTGTTCCCGGGCGAGGAGCGCATCCTGGTGCCCTCCCCCGACGCCAAGGAAGTGCCCACCTTCGACCTGAAGCCGGAGATGAGCGCCTACGAAGTGACCGACGCCGTGCTGCCCCTGATCAGCGAAAGCAAGTACGACGTGATCATCCTGAACTTTGCCAACTGCGACATGGTGGGCCACACCGGCATCATCCCCGCCACCAAAAAGGCCGTAAAGACCGTGGACGAGTGCGTGGGCAAGGTGGCCGAGGCCATCGTGAAGCAGGGCGGCAAGCTGATCATCACTGCCGACCACGGCAACGCCGACATGATGATCGACCCCGAAAGCGGCGAGCCCTTCACCGCCCACACCACCAATCCGGTGCCGGTGATCGTGGTCGATCCCGAAGACCCCAAAAAGCAGCTGCGTTCCGGCGGCCGCCTGTGCGACCTCTGCCCCACGCTGCTGGACCTGATGGGCATGGACAAGCCCGCCCAGATGACCGGCGAAAGCCTGATCGTACATTAAGGGCAAAAACAGTGCAAACACGGAGCAGGCGGTTTCCCGCCTGCTCCGTTTCTTTATGCCGTTCCGGCTCTATTCGTATTTTTCCAGCCAGTCGCCGTGGGCTTCGATCAGCGCGTCGCACATGGCCACAGTGTCGTCGATGTCCAGTTCGGCGGAGGTGTGGGGGTCCATCAGCGCCGCCTGATAGATGTAGTCCTTCCTGTGGGTGCGGGCTGCCTCGATGGTGAGCAGCTGCACGTTGATGTTGCTGCGGTTCACCGCCGCGCACTGCTCGGGCAGCGCGCCGACGTAGGTGGGCGTCACGCCGCTTTTGTCCACCAGGCAGGGCACCTCCACGCAGGCGTTCTGGGGCAGGTTGGTGATCAGGCCGGTGTTCAGAACGTTGCCGCCGATCTTGTAGATCTCGTTGGTCTCCATGGCATCCATGATGTGGGAGGCGTACTCCTTTGTGCGCACGTGCTCCAGCTCGTCCTTCGTGGTCAGCTCCTCGCGAAGCTGTTCCCATCTGGCGATCTGGTTCACGCAGCGGCGGGGATATTCATCCAGCGGGATGTTCCAGCGCTCGATGTTCTGCGGATACCTGTCCTTGATGAACCAGGGCGTGTATTCGCTGGAGTGCTCGCTGGATTCGGTCACGTAGTAGCCGAAGCGGCGCATCAGCTCCAGGCGCACCATGTCGCCGTGCTTTTCTTTGTTCTTCTCCAGGGCGCGCGCCTTGATCTCCGGGTACAGGTCACGGCCGTCCCTCGTGACCTCCAGCAGCCAGGCCTGGTGGTTGATGCCCGCGATCTTCCACTGCACCTTTTCGTCGTATTCCATGCCCAGTTCGCCCAGCAGACCCGGCACGCAGCTCTGCACGCTGTGGCACAGGCCCACGGTCTTCACGCCCGTCTCGCGCAGCATGTAACCGGTGAGCATGGCCATGGGGTTGGTGTAATTCAAAAACCAGCAGTCCGGACAGACTTCTTCCATATCCCGGGCGAAATCACGCATCACGGGGATCGTGCGCAGCGCGCGGAAGATGCCGCCGATGCCCAGGGTGTCCGCGATGGTCTGGCGCAGGCCGAACTTTTTGGGGATCTCGAAGTCCATCACCGTGCAGGGCTCGTAGCCGCCCACCTGTATGGCGTTTACCACATAGGAAGCGCCCCTGAGGGCTTCTTTGCGGTTTTCCACGCCCAGGTACGCGGATATATGCGCGTGATTCCCCAGATGCCTGTTGATGGCGGAAAGCATGAGCTCGCTTTCCTTCAGGCGCTTGGGATCGATATCGTACAGGGCGATCTCGCTTTCCTGAAGCGATGGCGTGAGCATGCTGTCCCCCAGCACGTTCTTGGCAAATACGGTGGAACCCGCACCCATAAAGGTGATCTTCGGCATAGCGTCATCTCCTTTGGTGATTTGGCTTTTTCATTCTAAAGCATGCGGCGCGGAAAGTCAAGACGGAAAAGCAGGGCTGTTTTCGCCCTGATCACTCGCCCCTTACACAGCCCAGCTTTTCCACCATCAAACTGAGCAGTCCCTTTTCCTCAGAGCTTATTGTTTTCGGCTTGTGGAGCATCCTTTTAACAGCCCGGATCAGACCGCGAACCGCAAAAGCGATCATCCAGATGGGGGGCAAGCAGGACCCAACACGCGATCTCATAGATCCTGTCGCGCACTGACTCGCTGCGAACACGATACTCTATCTTTCCCCGGATGAGCAGCTGCCCGTCCCTCTCCGTATATTCGGGCATGAACCAGTTACCGCCTGAATGGCCGCCCCGGGCCACGCCGAAAATGTATTTTCCGTCCCTGCCGATATCAAAAAGGAATTCTCCCGGCTCCGTCGCGCGTACACGCTCCACCGCCCGGTTGAACTCCTCCAATGTACCGCCGAACACGAAACCGTAGCTTTTCATGCAGTGACCATCCTTCGACTTTTTTCGCCTTCATTCCGCACTATCCAGTTCCTTTTCAAGCACGTCCGCATACCTCTGGACCGTCGGCCCAAGACTGCCCAGCCAAACGCGGGTGTCCCGGTCCTGTTTATACCTCATCGGTTCCCGCCGGATGAGAAGCGTTCGTTCCAGCGCCCCGGCATCCGGAAATATGCCTTCCGCAAGCGCCCATTCCCCTGCCGCGGTCTTGCTGATCACGTCCGAAAAGCGCAGCGTATAAATGCATCTGGCGATGTCCAGCAGCCATCCGCAGGAATACAGGCTCTCGCCCGTCTGACCTGCGTATTTCCGGATCGACTCATAGTGCCGCCGGATCGCGGACACCATCTCCGCCCGGTCCGGACAGGCAAACATGCTCCTGTCGCCGTTTCCGTACAGGCACAGGCCCCGCCTGGCCAGCTGCCAGCGGGCAAAGGGATCGGGAGCATAATCCGTCACGATCCGCTGCCCGCCCGTGCCCCAGTATACGATCCTGCCGGGCACATCCTTTCCGAAGGGCAGGAATGCACCCTCGAAGCAGGCAAGCAAAGGATCCTCCGGACAGGCCACACTAAGCTCCTGCCTGAGCGTAAGCAGCCGCCCGGCCTGCGGTTCGGAAAGCGCGCCGTCCGTATAGGCGATAAAATCGATGTCGCTCCAGCCCGGTCTGAAATCGTCCAGCAGAAGGCTTCCGTACAGCCATACGCTGTGCATCCGCCCGTCCGCGGCGTCCACCATCGCGGATACCATTCCCCGGATCGTTTCGAGCACAGTTTTCATCCGTCAGGCTCCCCCGCCGATAAACTCTTTAATGACCTGTATCTCCCCGATCAGATGGCGGTTGAAGATCTCCAGTTCCTCCGCAGGGACCCAAAGTTCCTGGTGTCTCCGGCTTCCCACGGTATGCACCTCGAACCGGGCGGCATAGCCGTCATCGATCTCAAACCGGGTGACATATCCCTTCCCGTCGCCCTCTTTTGTGTTCCATCCGCCCGCGATCTCGCAGGCATGCGCTTCATTGAGCACGGGATAAAAAAACGGCTGCCCCGCCAGGCGCGGCGGGAACGCCCTGTATCCGCTCTCTTCGATCAGCCTGAGCTCCGCCGAGCCAACGGGCCTGTACAGGATCATACGGGCACCTCCCTGTCAGTTGGTTTTTGTTGGAAAAATCAAAGCACTTCAACGGAATTGTATCATGAACTGCGTTTCTTTGCAATCGCTTCTGTGCTTTTAAGACCGACGTATTCGGACACGCAAAGGGGTTTGTGATATGTCTCGCTTCGCTCGACGTGAAATGTTTGCCTTTCGGCAAACGCGATATATCCGGCTGACGCCGGAAGTGAAATGAAATAAATCCGCCCACGCCCGCAGGCATTTCACGCGGCGCAGCCGCATATCACACCCGAAGTGCATCTCACAAATCCGCGCAGCGGATTTATTTCGTTGCAAAAACGACGTGCCGAAGCACGCCGTTTTTGCATGGAGGCGAGGGGGGTCGAACCCCTGTCCGAAAACCCGAAGCCAAGAGCTTCTCCGAGCGCAGTCTGCGTTTTAGGATTCCCCTCGGAAGGCTCCCGCAGACGGGATCGGGCCTTGGGTAGCTTCATAAATGCCGGCGCGGGGCAAAGCTTAGCCGCGTCCGTTCCCTGCTTTTATGACGCCGGTGGCCTGCGCCGCAGGAGGCTCAGGGCCGACGGCAGCCGCAATTAGGCGGCTACAGCGTAACTGTTATTGTTCGCAGTTATTGTTTTTCCCGCTTTTATGGCAGTTCGGGGCTGCCGCTCGCTTCTCCTGTCCCCGTGATCCCCGTCGAAACCAAATACGCCCCCGCGTATGGCGACTGCGAACCAGGGAAAATGGTTATCCGCGCTTCGCGTCCCGGCGCATGGACCGGGAGATCTCGCGGTCGGCGTCGCGCTTTGCGATGTCGTCGCGCTTGTCGTAGTTGTGTTTGCCCTTGCACAGGGCAAGCAGCAGCTTTACGCGTCCCTGCTTGAGATACAGTTCCAGCGGCACCAGCGTGAGCCCCTTGAGGGACACCGCCTGATCCAGGCGCCGTATCTCCGCTTTGTGCATCAGCAGGCGCTTCGTGCGCAGAGGATCGGTATTGAAGATGTTGCCGTTCTCGTAGGGGCTGATATGCATGCCGTACACCAGCATCTCGCCGCCCGCCACGGCGGCATAGCAGTCCTTCAGGTTGCACTTGCCCATGCGGATGGACTTGACCTCGGTGCCCTTGAGCTCGATGCCGGCCTCGAAGGTCTCTTCAATGAAATAATCGTGCCGGGCCTTACGGTTCTGCGCGAGTATCTTAACGGCTTCGACCACGATCATCCCTCCTCTTTGTTTCAGTATATCACGAAGCTCCGGCCTTGTAAAGGCGCGAAACGGTAAAACCCTCGCCGGAAATGCAATGGGATTTCATCCCCGGCAGTTTGACTATGGGTACGTTTGATTGAGATTATCGGCCCAAATAACAAGCTTCCGGTTTTTGCCGAACTTCCGCTGAGTTATCAGGCGAAAACGCATGGAAACTGTCTTTGCCCTTGTTCCACCTCATCCGGCCCCGCTTCGCGCGGCCACCTTCCCCTCCAAGGGGAAGGCTTTTCAGACGGCAAAGCCGGCCTGGCGGATTGAAATTGGAGGGGCGCTGCCCCTCCAAGCTGCCCAGCTTTTTCTCTGGGCTTCTGCGACCGCCGCGATTCGCTTTGGGGCTCCGTTTACGACCCGCCGAAGGGCTGGTCCACGCCGCTCGGGGCTTCGGTGACGGGCGCCGCGGTGGCCTCACCGGCCACGACGTTGCCTGCGTTGTAGGGAGCCACATCGGAGAACAGATAGTTCTGGGTCTCCGCGCCGGCAAAGCCGTCCACCTTGAGGCCGGCGGCTGCCTGGAACAGCTGCACGGCGAGCTTGGTATCGTTGCCGTAGTCTCCGTCCACCTTGGCGGTGGAGGACAGGTAGCCCAGCTCGATAAGGCGCTTTTGCAGAAGCTGCACGGCGTAGAGCTGCTTGTAATCCTTGTTGCCCAGCGTCACGTAATTCTCGTATACAAAGGGAAGGGGCGCAGGGATCTCATAGTCCATAGCTTCGCCCTTCAGCGCGGTGACGTTGTTGTCCTCGTAGCCCAGAAGTTCGTTGAGCGTGACCAGCTCATAGCCCTGGGAAACGGCGTAGGGGATGAACTCCTTGAGCTTTTTCAGGTCCTCGGCCTTGCAGTGGAACAGGAAGATAGAGCCGTTTTTGAGGTTCTTCTCGATGTTCTTGATGCTGGCGTTGGAGCCGGAATACGTCCAGTTCGCGATGCCCTTGTAGTTGCCCAGCTGCACCAGATACTGGTGGGTGCGCAGGTCGTGCTCGCCGTTGCCGCCGGGCATGCGCAGAAAGTGCATCTCGTATTCCACGCCCAGGGCCTTGTTCACCGCCATCTGGGTCATGTAGATCTCGGAAGCCATCTCTTCGTCCGTGAGGGAGAAGAGCCTGGAGTGGCTGTAGGTGTGGTTTTCCAGTTCATAGCCCAGGTTGTGGGCCCGGCGCAGGGCCACCTGCAGGTCGCTTTTTTCGGTGACGGTCTTGCCGATGGCGAAGAGCGTGAGCTTGGCCTTGCTGCTCTCGGCGATGGAGATGATCTGGTTCAGGTTGTCTACTTCGTTCAGATCGTCCACCGTCACGGCGATGCGCTTGCTCTCCGTGGGGCCGTGCTCGATCACGGGCAGATACACCTCAGGCTGCGCCGTGGGACCGGGCGTGGGGACCGGCGTGGGTTCCGGCACGGCGGTGGTCACAGGCTGCGTTTCCTGGGGGTTGGTGTTGTCGTCCTTGCCGGAGCAAGAGTTTACGATGAGCACGATCACCAGCACCAGCACGATGAGCGCCGCCAGAGCAGCCAGCAGCATATTGCGCTGCTGCGCCTGCTCGCGCTTGCGGCGGCGGGATTCCACTTCTTTTATGACGCGGCTGGGGTCCTTTTTGCCTTGCTTGTTATCCATAGGAGAGCCTCCCGTATGCATATGCTTTTACGGATGAATCATACCACAACGCCTCCCAAAAATCAACGGTTTTTGAAACATTTTGTAATTATTCTGCAATATTATATCCTTCCGTGCGCGTCAGCGGTACATGATCGCGGGCATGGGCACCGTTTCGCACCTGTCCGTGGCGATAGGCGCGGCGTTCAGCAGCGACGCCGCCCGCAGGCAGGACGGGCCGAAGCGGTCCCGCAGCTCGTCCACCGCCTCGTCCAGCCGCCCGCGCCTGCGGCTGCGCGCTTCATCCCCCATCAGGTCCGTCTGGGCGGGAACGTCGTCCGGCACAAGGCGTATGGCGCACACGGTGAGCGCCCGGATGGGCCGGCCGGGTTCCCGCCGGCGGGCGCACAGCCCGAAGGCGGCGGAAGCGATATCCAGGGGCGAGCGGGTGGGCTGCTTCAAGGGGCACTGAAAGCCCCGGCCGCTCAGGTCGCCGTAGCGGATATATACGGACGCGCCCGCGGCCAGCAGGCTGTTTTTGATCAGCCGGTGCCCCACATCCTGGCTGAGCTCGTAGATCACGCGCCAGATCTCCTCCGGGGCGTTTATGTCGCGCACGCAGGTAGCTCCGTGCCCCACGGATTTGATGGGCGGCTCGTAACCCTGCGCAGCCACCCGCGCGCCGTCTTCCCCCCGGGCGAAGCAGCGCAGCATCCCGCCGTTTTTGCCCAGGCGCGCCAGCGCGGCGGCCTCCGGCATGCAGGCCAGCTCCCCGATGGTGTTTATGCCCATCTCTGCCAGCTTCCGCCGGGTGTGCGGGCCCACGTACAGCAGTTCCTCCGCGGGCAGCGGCCACACCAGGCGGCGGTAGTTTTCGCGGCTGATCACGGTGACGGCGTCCGGCTTTTTCATGTCGCTGCCCAGCTTTGCGAAGATCTTGGAAAAGCTCACGCCCACCGACACCGTGAGGCCTGTTTCGTCCCGCACGGCGCGGCGGATCTCCTGGGCGATCTCCTCCGCCCGCCCGATATCCCGAAGCGCCGGCAGCAGTATCCAGCTCTCGTCCATGCCGAAGGGCTCGATAAAGCGGGAATAGCGGGCGTATATGCTGCGCACAAGGCGGGAATAGTACAGGTATTTTTCGTAATGCGGTTCGATCATGATCAGCTGCGGGCAGGCCTTTTTCGCTTCCCAGTTGGCCTGTCCCGTCTTTACGCCCATACGCCTGGCTTCGTAGGACTTGGCCAGAACGATGCCGTGCCGGTTCTCCGTGGAGCCGCACACGGCCACGCAGCGGCCCTTCAGGGATGGCTCGTCGTTGATCTCCACCGCCGCGTAAAAGCAGTTGAGGTCGCTGTGCAGAATGTAGTCCGGCACGCCTTCTCACCCCGTTTTGCATATCTTGCATGGTTTATCGTCCCCAGCCGGCTGCATCGCATTATAAGCCGAGATTTGCATCGCGTCAATATGCAAGATGCGGCAGATTTCCGGTGTTTACCCGATTTTCGTGCAAATAAATTCTGAGAACATGCAAGATGGCTCTTGACATCGTGCACGAGTTGCATTATGATATATCTGCAATTTGTTTCCCGGTACGCAAACCGGGATGCGCAATACGGGAGGAAACATATGAAATTCGGTGAAAAGGTGCTGGCCGCGCGCCGGGAGATGCGCATCTCCCGCCAGGCGCTGGCCGACATGACGGGCCTGTCCCTGCGCACGATCGCCTATTACGAGCTGGAAAACAAGCTGCCCAAGCAGCGCGCCAGCGTGGAGGCGCTGGCCAAAGCGCTGCATATCGAGCCGGACGTCCTGCTGGACGAAAACGCAGAGTTCGTGATCCGGGCGGGCGAGGCCTACGGAAAGCAGGGCGCCCGGGAGGCCCAGAAGCTGGTGGGCCAGATCCGCAGCCTGTACGCCGGCGGCACGCTGAGCGAAAAGGACATGGACGCCATGATGCTGGCCATACAGGACGCCTACTGGATCGCCAAAAAGAAGCGCATGGGTAAAACGGAAGCGGGGAGCGATATCCATGACTGATCGCGCCATTCAGGCCGCGTGGGACGCCGTACGCCGCACCCGCAGCCGGGACCCGGCGCGCATTTGCGCGGAGATGGACATCGACGTGCTCATCCGCCAGGATTTCGAGCAGCAGAAGGGCGCCTTCTGCGTGGTGCTGGGCCGTCCCTTCATCTTTTTGAACGGCAGGCTGAGCGAGGACGAGCAGAAGACCGTTCTCGCCCACGAGTTGGGGCACGCGCTTCTGCACCGGGACCTGGCCGAAAAGGACGTGCTGTGCGAGTTCGACCTGTTCAACATGGCCACCGGCGTGGAGTACGAGGCCAACGTCTTCGCGGCGGGGCTGCTCATCGACCCGCAGGAGATGGAAGAGTGCCTGCGGGAGGGCCGCGACATCTATTCCGCGGCAGGCGCGCTGGGCGTGAACGTGAACCTGCTCATCATCCGCCTGGCGGAGCTCAACCGGCGCGGCGGCCGCTACCGGCTGCCCTATCTGCCCGACACGGGTTTTCTGGGAGGCTAAGCATGAACGAAAACAAGATCTACGTGCGGGTGAACGCGGATTTTGACAGGGACGGCTTCGTGCATCCCCGCTCCATCATCTGGTCCAACGGGCGGGAATACGAGATCGACCGCGTTACGGCCATCAAGCACATGCATGCCTCCAAGGCAGGCGGCAACGGGGATCGCTTCACCATCCGCGTGAGCGGACGGGAACGCTACCTGTTTTATGAGCGCATACCGGAGCTGGAGGGCAACCACGTGGGAAGATGGTTTCTGGAAAAGCCGTGAGGACCGGCGGAAACCAAGGCAGCTCCTTGATGCAGCAAAACTCCCCCATTCATCCCATATCATAATAATATAGTAGTTCTGCCGCGGAAACAGCCTTCTGCGGCAGCATGCTTTTTGGCCGCAGCAGGCCCGTATCCGTTTCATAACAATGTAAAATTCCGCCTTTTGTTCCGCTTGACGCACAGCTGCGCACATTACCGTTTCAGACACCCAAAAAATTTGGAGAATTTGTCAAAATGGGTAGACTTTTGCGTTTCGATATGGTAAAATCTTACATGTCTGAAAATGCATATTTATATGCGCGCTTGACAGAAGCACAGGAATGTTGTTAAGGGTAAAGCACCCGCGTCCGGCGCGCATGGACGAAGGCGAGGAAATGCAAATGACAGGCTCATTACCGGTAGGCGCGCACAGGCTATCCCTGCGCAGCCGCATGCGCGAAAAGTTCAAGCTCATGGGCCGCTACTGGCAGCTGTACCTCATGGTGCTGCCTCCCATGGTGACCACCTTTATCTGGCACTACATCCCCCTGTACGGCGTGCTCATCGCGTTCAAGGACTACGATTCCAACCTGGGCATCATCGGCAGCCCCTGGTACGGTCTGGCCCACTTCAAGTGGTTTTTGGAGCGCCCGAGCTTTCTGGTGATCCTGTGGAACACGATACGCATATCGCTGTATTCCTTCTGCACCTTCCCCTGTTCCATCATCTTCGCGCTGATGATCAACGAGCTCACCAGCAAGAAGTTCAAAAAGACGGTGCAGATGATCTCCTATATGCCCCACTTCATCTCCACGGTGGTGGTGTGCGCCATGGTGCACATGTTCTTTAACGCCTCCACGGGCATCGTGAACAAGGCCATCGTGGCGCTGGGCGGCGAAGCCGTGGAGTTTCTGTACCGCACCGACTGCTTCGACCACCTCTACGTCTGGTCCGGCGTATGGCAGGGCCTGGGCTGGGGCACGATCATATACCTGGCCAACCTGGCCAACGTATCCCCCGACCTGATCGAAGCCGCCCGCATCGACGGCGCCACCCGCTGGGACATCATCTGGCACGTGAACGTGCCCACCATACTGCCCACCATCGTGATCATGCTGATCCTGCGCGTGGGCGGCATCCTGGGCGTAGGCTTCGAAAAAGTCTTCCTGCTGCAGACGCAAAGGAACATTTCCGCCAGCCGCGTCATATCCACCTATGTATACGAGCTCACGCTCGGTTCCGGCGGCAGCACGATCTACTGGGATACTTCGGCGGCCATCGGCCTGTTCAACTCCATCATCAACCTGACCCTGATCATACTCACCAATACCATCGCCCGCAGACTCTCTGAAGTCACGCTGTGGTAAAAAGGAGGCGGAAAACATGACTGCTGCACCAGCCAAAAAAACCGGCAACCGCATCCGCCGCAGTACAGGCGACGTGGTATTTGACGTGATCAACATCACGCTGATCGTTCTGGTCACCCTGATCATGATCTACCCCATGTGGTACGTGCTGATCGTGTCCTTCGCCTCACCGGAAGAGGCCGTACGCGGTTCGCTGTATTTCTGGCCGAATTCCTTCACGATCGAAGCCTACCAGAAGGTATTCGCCGAAAAGAAGATCTGGATCGGCTACGGCAACACGATCTTTTATACGGTCGCGCACACGCTGTACGTGCTGGCGCTCACGATCCCGCCGGCCTATGCCCTGTCCAAAAAGAACCTGCCGGGCCGCGTGGCGATCACCTGGTATTTCTTCGCCACGATGTTCATTTCCGGCGGCCTGATTCCCAGCTACCTGCTCAATAAATCCCTGGGCCTCATCAATACCCGCTGGATCATGGTGCTGGGCATGGGTGTTGGATACTCCAACCTGGTGATCACCCGCACCTACTATCAAACCAGTATACCCATGGAGGTATACGAGTCAGCCTACATCGACGGCGCCACGGAATGGCAGACGTTCATCCGCATCGCGCTGCCACTGTCCGGCGCAATCGTCGCGGTTATGGCGCTGTACGCCGCTGTCGGAACCTGGGGCAGCTGGTACGCAGCGTTCATATACATTACCGATCAGAAGAAGTGGCCGCTTCAGCTGAGGCTGAGGCAGATCCTGATCCTGGATTCCACCCAGTCCCTCGACGTTCAGAACATGACCCTCGAGGACCAGATGGAAATGCAGCATCAGGCCTTCCTGGTGACCACCATGAAGTATGCCATCATCTTCATCGCCTGTTTGCCTATGCTTGTGCTCTATCCCTTTGTTCAGAAGTACTTTGTCAAAGGCGTTATGATCGGTTCTGTCAAGGGTTAATCACCCACGCAAAATTTGGAAAGGAGATCTCTTTTCATGAAGAAACTGCTTTGCATGCTTCTCGCTCTGGTGATGGTGCTGGGCCTTGCGTCCGGTCTCGCCGAGGGAAAGACCTACTACGGCGGATACACTGACATGATGGATGCCACGATCGCCATCTATCAGCGTTCCTCTCAGGGCGACGCCGAGAACATCTGGTGGTGGGATTTCTGCCGCGAGTATTTCGGCATCAACTTCACTGTGACCCAGCTCACCTCCACCGGTGAGTACAAGTCCACCGCGTTCGCCTCCGGCGACATGCCCGACGTATTCTATCAGCTGTTCCTCGACAGCTCCTCCGTCGTCGAGCAGGGCGTGACCAACCACAACCTGGTTGCTCTGGATGAGTACATCACTCCCGAGATCATGCCCAACCTGAGCCGCATCTACGAAGCGTATCCGGCTTACAAGGCCACGATCACCGCTTCTGACGGCCACATCTACTGCCTGGGCTGCATCCAGAACGCCAACAGCCCCCTGATGACCTTCTTCATCAACCAGCGCTGGCTGGACGAAGCCGGACTCGAAATGCCCACCACTCTGGATGAGTTCACCGAAGTCATGGCTGCGTTCAAGGCCCGTGAAGAGCTGCCCGAGAACGAAGGCAAGACCATCGTCCCCCTGACCGGTGACCTTGGCAACCAGCCCCGTTTCATCGCCAACGCCTTCGGCTGGATCACCGACAGCGCAGGCTACCTGACCGCTGTGGCTCTGGACGACGTTGACGGCACTCCCTGCTTCATCTATGCTGATGAAGAGCGCTTCCCCCTCTTCATGGAGACCATGAAGGAGTACATCGAAGCTGGCTACTTCTCCGCCGACGTGTTCGACGATCAGTATGCCGGCAGCCAGACCGCTCAGCAGAAGGCTGAGGATCTGACCGGTTTCGACCAGAACACCTCCAACGCCATCAATGCCCTTGAGTGGACCGCCGCCATCCCGCTGACCAGCGAGTGGAACGACGCGCCCG
This sequence comes from Clostridia bacterium, assembly GCA_017552535.1. Lineage (GTDB taxonomy): Bacteria > Bacillota > Clostridia > Christensenellales > Aristaeellaceae > RUG14130. Next base: position 35,640 of record JAFZPV010000022.1, on the reverse strand, counting down.
CCATCGCCCGCAGCTACAACGCCATCAACTGCCAGAGCTTCGCCATCGGCAACAGGGCTGACATGACCGAGGAGAAGATCACCCGCCTGATGACCTGGGTCGACTGGCTCTACGACTATGACAACTACCTCATGAGCCACTGGGGCCCCTCTCAGGAGGAGAGCGAGTGGCTGTGCGGCCTGAAGAGCGGCTACTGGACCGAGCTCAATGATCAGGGCCGTTACGTGTACAAGTGCCAGGAGATGGTCGACGGCGACTTCAACACCTTCGGCGACTATCAGAACATGCGCATCCAGGGCATCATCGGCGGCTATCTGGGCCTGAACGTTGACCTGTGGGGCGAGTGCACCCGTCCTGTCAATCCCACCCAGTACAACAACAAGCAGGATGTGAACGTGCTGCCCTACCTGGTAGACACCTATCCGAACATCCGCTTCTTCGACGCCGATACCAATACCCGTATGGGTGAGCTCCGCACCGAGATCAACTCCTACGTGAACGAGACCTACGTCAAGTTCATCTCCGGCGAGCTCGAGATCAACGACGAGAACCTGGCCACCTACTTCCAGACCCTGAAAGACCTGGGCTACGAAGAGTACCTCCAGATCTTCATCGACTACTACGAGGCTTATCTGGCCAACAAGTAATGCATTTGCATCTCCCCTCCCGGCCCGTCCGGGAGGGGGCTTCCGAAACGTAGAGCACAAGTACCGCCGGCTGAAAAGGGCAGCCGGCGGTTTCGTATGCGCTATTTAGGTTCTTTTCGGAAAACTACGGGTCTTGTGTTAAACCGACATCTCATTCGTGCCGCTTTTTCGGCCCACCCTCTCCTCCAAGAGAAGGTATCTTGGGTGGCTTCCCCTTGAGGGGAAGCTCCGCCGAAGGCGGTGATGAGGTGGAATGGTGGGACGAACAATACCCAGCTTTCCGTGATAACACAAAAAAGGGGCAACTGCCCCTTTTTCGCGCGCCGCTTTCTCAGCGCTTGGAGATATACTGCGTGAGCAGGCCCATCAGGGGCAGCTCGCGGGCTTTGTTGTTCAGCACGTTGTAGATGCCTACCAGCGACAGCACAACACAGGTGAGCAGCAGCAGGAAGCGGGCAATCGCGAAGATGATGCCCAAAAGCGGGATCTTTGCCAGCAGCCCCAGCACAAGGGCTGCCGCCGTCTCCACGATGGCCAGGATCAGGCCCTGGCGGGCGTGATACAGCGCGTAGGGAGAATTCTTGGCCGCGAACATGGGCACCAGGCAGCACAGCCAGATGTAGCTGAGCAGCGCCATCATGCGGTTCTGCTCGATATCGCTCGGGGAGAAGCGATCGGTGTCGTCGCGGGTGTTGCTCATCACCTGCATGATCCTGTTGAGGGTCTGGGAAAACTTGTTGGGCATGTATGTATCCTCCTTTACGAACAGAAGATGGTTATATTCTTGTCCGCGGATTCGCGGGCGAGCAGACAGATCCTTGTGTCCTCTATGGCTTCGCGTGCCAGGGTGTCCCCCTCCGGGGTGCCTATGCAGCGCAAAAAACGCATGAAGGGATTTTCTTCCGGCAAAAGCGTAAGCTCACGTCTGGGGAGCTCGTTTTCCAGATACACGCGGCCGTCGATCACCTCGATCATGCCGCGCGTGCCGGTGACGCGCAGGCGGTCGTCGTCGTGGCGGGCGGAGCCGGTCGGGCGCAGATAATCCAGATCCGCGCTGGCGATCACGCCGCCCTTCAGGCGCATGAGCACGGACGCGGTGGCCTCCATGCTGCCGTTATTTCCATTGCAGGCAGAGGAATGAAACGCCGAGACCTGTTCGCAGGGGCCGCCCAGGCGCAAAAGCCAGTCGATGGCGTGCATACCCACCCAGGGGATGGTCCCGCCGTAATCTTCGCGCTTTTGATACTGCGGCCCGCGCGTGCCCATGCGGTAGCTCTTCTGGCCGTGCAGAAGCCGCACTTCGCCGATGAGCCCGTCCCCTATGGCCGCCTGGGCAGTTCTGAACCAGCCACAGCAATTGAGGCCCAGCATGCAGCCGAGGGCCGCGCCGCCCGTTTCGTAGGCCGCCTGCAGGCGTTCCAGGTCTTTGAGTTCTGTGGCCAGGGGCTTTTCGGAAAAGACATGTATGCCTCTTTTCAGGCATTCGACAGTCTTTTCCGCCATGTGCCCGTACCAGGAGTTGACTACGGCAAGGTCAGGAGAGAGCTCAGAAAGCATCTCCGTCCAGCTGTCATACTGCTTTGCGCCGGTCTGAAGCGCAAGGCCGCTCACGTCCTCGCCCGCGTCTCCGGGCGCCACGCCGACGGGCGGCGGGCAGGAACCCGCGCGCATGGCGTCCGTCACCTGATGGTGATGTCCGCTGGAACCAATGATCACATACCGCATGCGCGTCCTCCCGTCCGGTCGCTTTCCGCCGGTCTCATTAGGTGAAAGCCTTCCCGCCGTGCGCCAGCGCGTACGGAAAGGCTTGTGTTACGCTCAGAAGCCGATGTAAGCTTCCACTTCCAGCATCAGCACGGAGATCTCGTGCATGTCGGGATCGTAGTAGGTCTTGCGGATCCAGTAATGGGCGCCGGGCACGATGGGCTCGCTCACATTCACGATGCCGCGCTTCTCGCCGGGATGCACCACGTTGGAGTAGATGACCTCTTCGTCGCTGTTCAGGATCTCCAGTTTGACGTTGTTTACGTACATGCCGTGGTTGGTGAAGTCCAGCTTGACGCGGGTGCGGGTGATATCGGTGGCGAGGCTGGGTTCGTCCTGACGGCCCAGTTTATATACGAAGCCGTATTCGTCGGAGTCTTCGCTGATGGTCAGGCGATCCAGATAATCGTTGGCGTCGTCCAGCTGCGCCTGCGTATCCGCCAGGGTGTCCTGCGTGGAGGCAAGCTCCGTCTGGGTGGCGGCCAGAGTGTCTTTGGTGGAAGCAAGCTCCTTCGCCGTGCCGTCCAGCGTATCCTTGGTGGAGGCAAGCTCTGTCTCCGTGGCGGCCAGGGTATCCTTGGTAGAAGCAAGCTCCTTCGCCGTGGCGGCCAAGGTATCCTTGGTGGAAGCAAGCTCCTTCGCCGTGCCGTCCAGCGTGTCTTTAGTGGAAGCGAGCTCCGTTTCAGTGGCGGCGAGAGTATCCCTGGTGGAAGCAAGTTCCTTATTCGTGCTGTCCAGGGTGTCCTTGGTGGAAGCAAGCTCTGTCTCCGTGGCGGCGAGAGTATCCCTGGTGGAAGCAAGCTCCTTATTCGTGCTGTCCAGAGTGTCCTTGGTGGAAGCAAGCTCTGTCTCGGCGGCATTCAGAGCGTCCTTCGTTGCTGCCAGTTCGGTGTTGACAGCGGCCAGGGTCTCCTCGGTCTGCTTGAGCGCTTCCTGCGCGGTGAGCAGGGTGCCCTTTACCTCGGTAAGCTCGGCCTTCGCTTTTTCCAATTCGCCGTTTGCATCAAGCAGGGCGCCTTCCAGTTCGGCGGCGCGCGCTTCCAGTTTTTCCTTGTCTGCCACAGCGGCGGCCAGGTCGAGCTCCAGCTCATCTTTGCGGGCGGTGAGTTCCTCGATCATCGCCGCGTCCGCTTCAGCCTTGGCGGCCTGCGCGGCCAGGTCCGTCTCCAGCAGGCCGATGCGCGCCGCATCGTCTTCGATCTGCGTGGAGAGCTTGGCGATCTCCGCGCTGTAGGCGTCCGCCTGGGCGGACAGGGAGGCGATCTCTTTGGCGTCCAGCTCGCTCTGGGCGATTTTGGCTGCGAGGTCAGCGTTGAGCGTTTCGATCTTTTCGCCCAGGAGCGCGATCTCCTGATCCACGGAGGTGGAGTGCTCCGTGAGGGAGGCGATCTCGGCGGTATAGCTGTCCGCCTGGGCCTGGAGGGTCTTCAGGGCCTCCTGATCAGTCTCGCCTTTGGCGGTCTTTTCCGCCAGGGTCGCGTTCACGCTCTCCAGTTCGGCGGTGAGGCCCGCGATCTGCTGGGCGTCGGCCTCCGCCTGCGCCTTCAGGCTTTCCAGTTCTTCATTGTTGGCCGCGCTCTGTGCCTTCAGGGTCTCGATCACCTGCGCGTCCGCTTCGCCTTGCATGAGCTTGGCAGCCAGCTCGGTGTTGACCTTTTCCAGATCGGCAGTCAGGCTCTCAATCTTGGCGGCGTCGGCTTCTGCCTGCGCCTTGAGGGCATTGAGAGCCTCGGCGTCCGTTGTGTGCTTGCGCACCTGCTCGGCCAGCTCGGCGTTTACGCTGTCCAGCTGCTCGGTGAGGGCGGCGATCTCGTTCATATAAACTTCCGCCTGCATCTTCAGCCGGTCGATCTCGGCGCTGTCGGCTTCGTTCTCGGCGATCTTGGCTGCCAGCTCCGCGTTCACGCCGTCCAGCTTTTCATTGAGCGAGGCGATCTCCCGGGCATAGGCTTCGCTCTGGGCCTTCAGCTGGGCGATGGTCTCGGTATTCACTTCCTCCTGCTCCAGATGCTCGGCCAGACTGGCCTTTACGTCGCCCAGTTCCGTGGTAAGCAGCGCGATCTGCGCGGCGGTTTCTTCTTCTTTCGCCTTCTGCGCGGCGAGCTCCTCGTTGGTGGCGTTCAGTTCGCCGGTGAGGCTTTCGATCTGCGCGGCGTATTCCTGCGCCTGCGCCTCCAGTGCCTGTATCGTCTGCTTGTCGCTTTCGCCCTGGGCCAGCAGCTCCGTGAGCTGCTGATTGACGCCTTCCAGCTCCGCGCTGAGATCGTCGATCTCGTCAGCGTAGGCTTCCGCCTGCGCGGTCAGGGAGGCGATGGACTGGGCGTACGCTTCGCCCTGGGCGATCTGCGCCGTCAGTTCATTGTTTACATCCTGCAGCTGCGCAGTCAGCGAGGCAATCTCCTTGGCCCGCTCCTCGCCCAGCGCAGTCAGGCGCGCGTTTTCGGCGCTCATCTCGTCGCCCTGAGCGGTCAGGGTGCTGATGAGTTCCGCATATATATTGGACTGGTTGGTCTGCTCCGCAAGAAGCCCGTTTACGTCATCCAGCTCCGTGGACAGCGATTCAATGCTGGCGTTGGCCTGGTCCAGCAGCGCCTGCGTATCGCTCAGATCGGTCTTGAGGCCGCTGATGTTCTCTTCCTTGGCGGCGATGTCCGCCTCCAGGCCGGCAATGCTGTCTTCACGCTGCTTTACGTCGCTTTTTAAGCCTTCGATATCGGTCTCGAGGCCGGCGATCTTTGTTTCATTGGCCTTGACGGTCTGCACGTACCCGTCGCGTTCCTGGGTCATATCCGCCAGGTCGCCGGCGGCCTTTTTGTTGCGGGTATACAGCAAAACGTTGGCCGTAAGCGATACGACGAGCAGTATCGCCAGGATGACGATCCATGTTTTTTTCATGAGCATACCTCCACTTGAAAACATAGCTATACAATGTTATTTTAACATAAAAGCATGTCGAATTGAATACACCCGTGAAGGGCAGGGCAAATTTAACATTTTGCCGGGCCGGCGCATATACCGTATAGCGGCGATTACAGCAAAGCGCGGCCCGGGAAGCAGGCCGCGCGTGATGCAGTAATAAACAAAAAAGCGCTCTGGGCGCTTCAGAGATTAAAGAACAACCCGGAACTGCTCCGGATCGATCCCGGCGATCATATCCTCCGGGGTTTTGCGGGTGTTGTCGTATATGTGGCCCCGGTTTTCGGGCATGGCTTCCAGCTCTTTTTTCAGGAACAGCGCCCTTTCGGCAAGGCCGGTGTCGCCCCGGCGGCGGATGCGCGCTTTGATCTCCTCTTCGTCTGCCGTCAGCACGATGTAATACAGCCTTGCCCTGGCGCTTTTGGCAAGCTCCCGTACGCGGGGCAGCTCGTCCTCCACCACATAGTCGATCACCACATCCGCGTTCATTCTGAGCGCCCTTTGCGCCGTAAACAGGATGCAGTCCCAGTTGAAACTGAGTATCTCTTCCCAGGCGGGCGGATCGGCTGCGCGCCCGTCTTTGAACAGTTCGCCTCGGGCTTCAGGCTCCACGAAGCAGCCGTGAAAGTCGTCGCCGTGGATCACGCAGACGGTCTTGCCCTGCGTGAAAGCCAGATGCTTCGCGTAGACGTCTGCAAACGTCGTTTTTCCGCAGCCGCAGGGACCGGAGATCAGCGTGATATCGGGCATGGGTTTCTCCTTACTCAAGGCCGAAGCGCTCGATCCCCTTTTCCAGCGCGGCCTGCACCCGCGGCGGGCGGGCGCTCCCGTCGGGATACAGGATCAGAAGCTGTTCAAAAGAGGCTTTATACTGGGGATAGGTCTCCGCGCAATACAAAAGCGCGCTTACCTCGCGGGACACGTCGCCCGTATAGGAATACGCCGCCGCCAGTTTGATGGCCGCCTCGTACCCGGCGCGCTTGCTGATGGAGGCGTAATAGTTCTCCACCGCGCGGGCGTAATTGCCGTTTTCCATGCACTCGTCGCCCAGCAGGATGTATCCCCTGGCGCTGCCCACGCCCAGGCGCGCGTAGGTCATGCGCCCGGAATCGCTCAGGGTGCTCCAGCCCAAAAACGCCAGCAGCGCTGCCGCCAGCAGGCCCATGGCCACCGTGGAGCGCAGGTGCTTTTCGCTGAGGGCATACTGTTTTATGCGTTCAAGCCTCTGCTGAATGGACGCTTTGGTTCCGGAAGCCTCCGGCCTGCGGACGGCCTGCGCGCCAGGCTTTACGTTTCGGGCAGCGGTCGGAGCCTTGGCGTTTACAGTCTCAGCTGCACCAGGAGCCGCAGCTCCCGCACCGGGGAAGTACGTGTTTTTGAGCTTTCTGATCCGCTTTTTCAGGCGTTTCCGCCAGATGCGAAATTTCTTTCTGAGGCGTTTTACGGCAGGCTGCGTACGGGCGCGCAGCTTGCCGGCGGCGCCGTTTGTCCATGTGCCCAAGCGCATAAAGAAGCTCTTCGTTTTTTTCCATCCGAACACGGACGCCGTTTTGATATGCAGCCACAGCCATGCAGCCGCCATGCAGATCCACGCCGCCAGCTTTTTGATGCCCTGCCCGCAGGCAGATAAAGCGGCCGCGAGCCTGGGCCGCGCCTTTTTTGCCGCCCGACGGAGTTTCCGCTTGAAACGGAACCAGGGACCTGCCCTGCGCGCCTCGTCTTCCTGTAAAAGGCGGGTGAGCCGGCGGGCAGTGACCAGGCGCATATTGCAGCCGGCGCACCGCTTTTCGCCGTCCGCCGCCTTTTTGCCGCACTGCACGCAATACATTCCGCCGCCCCCTTTCTTCCGTTTCGATGTGGCGAAACCGCTTATTCGCCCTTCAGCGTTTCGTAGTACGGATCGCCGTTGAAATCCCGCTCGTGGGCGCATTCGCCGCCCAGTGCCTCGATGGCGTCGCGGATCTCGATATAGTCCAGGTAATTGATCTCCTCCCGGTCCAGCGCCCGGTTGAGCGCATCAAGCGCCCTTTCGTCACCCAGCTTGCCCAGCAGCGAAGCGTACAGCGCGCACCTCTGCCGATCCGTCTCAAAGGCCGAAAGCAGTTCGTCAAATACGCGTTCGTCGCCGGGATGATCCGCGAGGATGTCCAGATAGGTAGCGCGGGCCTCCGGACTGGCGCCGGGAAGGCGGGCGATGATCTCGTCAAGCAAGCCTTCCGCGCTTGACTGCATGAGCTCCGCCGCCACGTCCGCCAGTTCGTCGTTTTCTTCCCTGGCGTCGATCAGCTTAAAGCAAAGCGCCATGGGCTCGCTGCCAGCGTCCAGCTCCTTGATGAGGTTCAGGGCCGTCATGCGCAGGGAGGGCGGATACTTTTCGTTTCCCGCGGTGAACAGGAGGGGCTTCAGGCTCTCGCTGCCCAGGTCGGTGATCCGGTCCAGAAGCATCTCGGGAGCGGAGACGCCCTTTTCGTCGTATAGCCTGAGCCACTTTACAAGCTCCGGCGCGCTGGAATACTTTTGAAAGTACGCGCCGGGCGTTTCGCCTTCCAGAAACGCCGCCGGGCTGTTGAGCCAGCGCAGGTATACCTGGGGCACCGCGTCCTCCATCTGCTCCAGCGTTTTGAATTTGCCCTTATTGAGCTCGATCCACTTTTCGAGATAAGCTTTGAAGTTGGCGTCGAAATCCAGTATTTCAAACATGAACAGAGGCTTCCTTTCTTTTGGCGTTCCGTTCGGCACGTCCGATCACGTCCAGCATGCGTTTGATCTGCCTGAAGGTGAGGGAATAGTCTTTCAGCAGATATCCGATATCCGCGCGCTCGTTTGCAGCGCGCATCCGCTTCCACACGAAGGCGGCCTCGGCGATATCCGATTCCCGCATGCAGAGTTTGCGTGCCCAGGGGTCCGTCAGCACGGTTTCGATCAGCCCGGCCACGGCGGCGTCTTCACCGTATATCCCGTTATCATGCAAACAGCGGCAGGCGTTTTCATACATCGCGCGCACCCACAGCGTTTCCCGGACGAGGGGCCTTTCGCGCGCGGAGCAGGTTTCGTATACGCCGGGATAGCGCTTTATCAGATCGTGTATGCGTTCCCGATCCGCCCGCAGCCGCAGGATCTGCCGTACGGCAGGCGGCATGTCTGGCCGCATGGACAGAAGAGCCGCCAGGAGCCTCGCGTCCGTTGCGTCCACGGCCATAAGCGTCTCTGCGGCGGCCAGGCGCAGATGATCGGGACCGGACAGGCAGCACATATAGGGCACCCTGCGGCGCAGGGACCCGTCTTTTTGCCACAGGGCGCTCATTTCCCCGGGCGGTACGCTGCGCAGGCGGTCAAGCAGCTTTATCTGTATAACGGGATCTGCACATACCGCCTGATCCGGATAGCAGCTTATGCTGTTCCGGTCCAGTTCTCCCGCCTTGTACGCTTCCGCGTATTCGCTCGTCACCAGGTCGTCCCTGTTTACGTCCAGTATGCTCGTCCAGCCCTTAAGCACCTGCCTGTCGTCCATGCCCAGGATAAAGGCCGAGGCGCTCAGGGTGTGGAGCAGTCCCCGGTGAAATCCCCTCTCCGCCAGCATGCCGGACGCAAAGGAATGCATCTCTTCGTACATTCCCATCTGGCGCATCGTATCGACGGCCATGGGGTACTCGCTTTCGCGCACCCGGTGCCACGCAAGATCCTTAAGCGCCTGCCGGGCTTCATCTTCCAGGCCCAGGCGAATGAGCGTCTGGGCGGACACGCAGCGCACTTTCTGCGCCAAAGGCAGATGCGCCGGCATGCCCGAAACGCGCCTGAGCGCCTGCCGTGTGAGCTGCAGGGCCTGTTTTGGATCTTCCTTAACGAAAGCGTCCGCCGCGAGGGCTTCCACGAGCCAGCGCGCTTCGTCCGGTCTGGAAGCGTCCGCTTCAAGAGCCAGCGCCCTGCGCATCAGGCGCGAACCTTCTTCTTCGTTTCCGGCATTCACACATTCGAAGGCCCGTTTCACCATGCCAACGGAGCGCGCGCCCCGGCGGGTCATGGAGTCGGATGTAGACATCCAGAAAGCCGCGTCGTCCAGGTATCTGCCCGCGTGCGGGCTTTTGGGATACTTTTCCAGCAGCACGTCTCCCGCGCGGCGCGCTGCGGCGATATCCGAGCGCTCCAACAGGTTTTTGCCCAGGGCGTACAGGCATTTGGCCTCGTCGCAGCCGGCCAGCATGGCCCGGCTAATCAGGTGGGAGCTCAGGTCCGCCAGGTGCAATTCTGCAGCCATCACAGCTGCTTCCAGAAGCTTGTTCCCGTCCGGGGAGCCGGCCTCAAGGGCTTTGCGCACCAGTCGGAGGGCGTCAGCCGTGTATCCGTTGCGCCGGTTTTCCAGGGCGCGCCGGTAAAAGTATTCACCGTCCCTCTTGAAACTGACGGGAGACGTGTTCCATTTTATGCCCGGTTTTGTTCGCATCTGGCGATCAGCTGCTCAAGCTCCTCCTGGGTAAAGCGCCGGCGCGTGTTGCAGAAGTGGCAGTCCACCTGCGCGCCGTGCTGGGTGCGGATCATGTCCTTCAGTTCCTCCGGGCCCAGAAGCATCAGTGCCCGCTCCACGCGCTCGCGCGTGCAGTCGCACCTGTACCGTACGGGCACCTTTTCCAGCACCTCTGGCTCCAGATGAGTAAGCAGCTGCTCCAGCGTGCCTTCCAGGTGATCCTGCATGAGCGTGCGGGAGATGTCCATAAACATGCCGGCGCTGTTTTCCACAGAGGCGATGGCGGCTTCGCTGGCGCCGGGCATCATCTGGATCACCAGCCCGCCCGCCGAGACCACCTTGTCCGCCACCAGCACGCCCACGCTCACCAGGGAAGGCGTTTGCTCGGAGGATGTGAAATACATCGCGAAGTCCTCGCCGATCTCGCCGCTGGTCAGAGGCACCTGGCCCACGTAGGGCTCCTTCAGGCGCATGTCCTTGATCACGGTGAGCGTGCCTTCCCGGCCCACCAGCGCGCCCACGTCCAGCTTTTCGCCGCGCCTGGGCACGTCCGCCCCGGGATGGGACACAAAGCCCTTCACGTCTCCCGAGGGTTTGCCGATGGCCAGGATCGTACCCGCCGGTCCGCCGCCGTCGATGCGCACGGTCACGGATTCGTCCTTGCCCTTGAGCATGCAGCCCAGCACCGCCGTGACCGTGAGGGTGCGTCCCAGCGCGGCAGCGGCTGTACGGCTCAAGGAATGGATCTCGCGGGCCCGCTCCGCCGCAAAAGTCGTTTCCGCCAGAAACGCCCGGGCTTCGCCGCCCAAAAGCGAAATGCGGAGCAGTCCGTCCATATGGATAGGTTCGTTTTGCATATCGTCCTCTTCGGTTTATGCGTTCGGCTTTCCGGCCGAGAAATAAACGCGTTCGCTCCCGTCATCGTCTCCCCGGGCCGAAACATTTTGAAAGCCGCTTTCGCGCATCAGCGCCAGCAGCTCTACCCGTTCCCAGGCGCGCTGCACGTGGCTTTCGTGAAATTTTTCGTAGGCGCCGCCCGGCTGTTTCACAAAGAAGCTCAGCTCCATGCAGGCAAGGCGCGCCTTTTCATCAAAGCGGGTGAACCAGATATAGCTCATGTCCGCGCCTTCCTCGGCAAAGAGCCTGTCCTCCCCCATGCGGCGCAGCTTGCCGGGGCTGGACACGTCGAAGGCCAGCGCGCCGCCCGGCTTCAGGGCGGCAAATGCGCTTTTGAAAAAGGCCAAAACCTGCGCCGGCCTGGTGAGATAGTTCACCCCGTCGCAGGCGCACATCACCGCGTCCACCGGATGCGTAAGCTTCAGTGCGCACATGTCCTGCCGGATGAAGGGGATCAACACACCGGCCCGGCGCGCCTTGTCCGAAGCCATGCGAAGCATGTCCCCGGACAGGTCGGCGCCAATCACCCTGTATCCCCTTTGCGCCAGCGGGATGGTCAAAGCCCCCGTGCCGCAGCCGCAGTCGCAGATCTCTTTTATGTCCGCAGCGTTCTGCGCAAGCAGCGAAACGTACGTGTCCGTCCAGGCTTCCCGGTCAAAGTCGTAGGCAAATGCGTCGTACACCTCCGCCAGACGCCCGTACGTCATTTGGTCTTATGCTCCCAGAAGCGGTCTTCCTTCTGGACGGGCTGGGCTTCTTCCTCCTCGTCCTCGTCGTCCTCGGGCTTGTACAGGCCCTTGCCGACCTCCGCACCTTCGATGCGGGGATTGAGGAAGCGGTCAAAGCAGCTGTTGGCGAAGGACGCCTGCACGAAGCCGGCGAACGCGAAGCCGATCAGGCCGTATACCACCAGAAGCACCAGGATGCTGAAGGGCAGCGGCACCAGCAGCAGGATCGCCAGCGGCACCGCAACGGTGCCCAGCAGGATCAGGAACGCGAAGGGCAGGCGGGCGATGGAGATGATCACGGAGTTGCGCACGATGTCGCGCAGGCGCATCTTGTAGGTGATCATCATGGGGAACATCAGCTCGTTGGCCATCCACCATACCGCCAGAAGCACCACCATGAGGGCCTGGGGGATGTTGAAGAACCAGCTGTTTTCCGCCATCTGGCCGTACGTGACGTAGGCCACGAAGGTCAGGAAGAACGAAAGGCCGTTGAAGATGCCGATGGGCAGCGCCTGGCGCCAGTTGGTCTTGATGGCCTCTTTGTAATCCTGCATCATGAAGGAGTGCTCGTCACGGGCCCAGTTGCGCAGCACATACATCATGCCGGGGCGGCCCACGGCGGCCAGCGCCATGAAGGGGATCATGATCAGAAGGGACAGAAGCAGGCTGCCGTTTAGCTGCTGGCGGGCGTAGAGATTGTAGGTGTTCAGGTTCTGGGCGTATTTGAGGTTCAGTTCGTCCATATACGCCTGATCTTCAGCCTTTGCCGCGTCCTGCAGGTGCTTTTCGATCACCGCCTGCAATTCCGCTTCCTGGGCGGTGAGTTCTTCCAAAGTCGCGGGGCGCGTGGTGGTCTCGCCGCCTTCCACGACGGTCTCCTCCACCAGCACCTCTTTGCCCGCTTTGAGATCCGCGATTTTGGCTTTGACGTCCTCCAGGGCGGCCTGCCGCGCAGCAGCGTACTGGGTGCCGTTCAGCACGGCGTCCCGCTCTTCGCCATAAGCCGTGTAGGCGTTATAGGCGTCGATCATTTGCTGGGGCGCGCCGCTCAGCTTCACAGCGTCCGCGGGCTCCAGATACACCATCGCCGCGGACATACTCACGTACAGCCATATAAGCAGCGGCAGCATGAAAAGGAAGTGCATCAGGTTGAGCCCGATCATGGACGAGAACCGAACCTTCAGCGTGGTGAAAAACAGCTGTTTGCGGGTGGTAGGCATCTGCTCGGTGGTATAGTCTCCCTGTCCCGCCTTGCCGTAGAAATAAGAGTTCATCAATCCGCTCATCGCATATCCTCCCGAACCGTGCTTTTTCAGGCTTTGGCGATCTCCGCCTTCAGCCGGCGCACGTATTCAAAATCACAGTTGCAGCAGCCGCCGATGTAGCTCACGAATTCAAGCGCGGGGCGTACTTCGTTTACGAACATCTCAGCCGTGTACGGCGCGGTGGTCCCGCCCGTGGTAGCGCTGATGGGCAGTCCGGCGTTTGGCTTGAACACCAGCGGAAGGGACGTGTGCTTTCTAAACTCCGAAATGATGGGCATCGCCATATCCGGGCCCAGGGAGCAGTTCATGCCCACGCCGTCGGCGCCAGCGTCTTCAAGACTTTTGGCTGCCTTTTCCACGCTGTTGCCCATCATGGTCTTTCCGGTCTTTTCGAAGGTCATGGTGGCGTACAGGGGCAGCGAATACTTTTTCACCGCGCGGCAGGCCACCAGCATCGTGTCCAGATCCATAAAGGTCTGCACCATTGCCGCCTGCGCGCCTTCCCGTACGCCCGCTTCCACCATTTCGGTAAAGATGTCCTCCACCTCTTCCTCCTCCAGGTCCCCGTAGGGCTCCATGAACTCCATGAGGGGGCCGATGGCCAGAAGAAGCGTGACGTCCCTGTCCCCGATAGCCTCCCTGGCCAGGCGCACGCCGGTGCGCACCACGTTTTCCACCGTGTAGGAAGAGGATTTCTGCACCATCTGGCGGTTCGCACCGAAGGTGTTGGCCAGGATCATCTGGGAGCCGGCTTCGATGTAGCCCTGATGGAGTCTGGTCACGAGTTCCGGGTTTTCCAGGTTATACTTCCACACCGGCACGCGCTTGACGCCCGCGCCGTCGGCAAGCTGCCACAGCGTGGTACCTACGGCGCCGTCCAGAAGCCTGATATCTCGTTTCATGCACTTTTCCTCTCCAAAGATCATTTTCCGGCCACGGCGATCTCGCCGATGTACAGCGCGGGGCTTGCGATGCAGCTCGAGCCCGGACGGTTCATTTCCAGATCGTCGGCTACGGCGCGCACGTTTTTGAGGATGTCAAAGAAGTTGCCGGCCACCGTGATCTGCTCCACAGGCTCGGCCTTTTTGCCGTCTTTGATCAGAAAGCCCTTGGCGCCCAGGGAGAAATCTCCGCTGATGGGGTTCGCGCCGGAGTGCATGCCCATGAGGCTGGTGATCAGGATGCCGTCCCCCACCTGGGCAAGCAGCGCCTCGAAGGAGGTGGAAGAAGGCTTGACAAAGAAGTTGCTGGGCGCCACCGTGACCTTGCCGGCGTAGCCCGCCTTGGAGGCGTTGCCCGTGGTTTGGCAGCCCAGTTCCTTCGCGGTCACGCGGTTGTGGAGCAGGGTCTCAAAGCGTCCGTCCTTCACCACGTCCTTGGAAAAACGCGCCACGCCCTCCGCGTCGAAGGCGGAAGTGGCCAATCCTCCCGGCAGAAGCGGGTCATCGGTGATGGTCACGCATTCGGAGGCGATCATTTCGCCCTCGCGGCCCTTGAGCAGGCTCATGCCCTTGCGCGCGCTCTCGCCGGAAAACACCCCGGCGAAGGTAGCCAGAAACGTGCCGGCCATGTCGTTCTGCAGCACGCATTTGTATTTCCCGCTGGGGATGCTCTGGGCACCCAGGCCTTCCACGGCCTTGTTCACGCTCTTTTCGGCCAGTTCGCTGAAGTCGATGTCGTCCGGATGGCGCGAAGCCTTCACGGCGAAGGAGAAGTTCACCTTGCCGTCCTGGGACACCACCGGGGCGACGAACGCGCCGTACACGGCGCTCTTGCCGGAGATGTCCAGGCCCTTGGAGTTTACGATGCGCACCTCGCCCACGCCGGTGGATACACCGCAGCCTTCCACACGCATCACCCGCGCGTCGCGTTTCTTGGTGAGCTTTTCGAGTTCGATGCTGCGGGCGATCTTTTCACTTGCGGGCACCTTTTCCACATTTGCGTCGTAGGTATCCACTTCGGGGTAGGTCTCGCTGCCCTCAAAAATGCTTTCGCCGTCGTCCGTCTCCAGCAGGCGGGCGTTGTTCTTCACGCCTTCGATCAGCATATCGATGGCTTCGTCGTCCTCGATCTCGGTGGAGGCGTAACCCATCTTGCCTTCAAATACGCCGCGGAAGCACATGCCGGAGCGCTGCGCTACGGTATATTCCTTGATCTCGCCGTCCAGAACGTCCACGTCGAAGCTCTCCGAGGAGGAAAAATACGCTTCGTACTCGTCGATGCCGGCCTTTTTCGCGCCGGCGAACAGCTTGTCTATAAATTCCTGCCTGTTCATTTTCTGCCTCCTACGGTCATTTCGGTCACGCGGATCATGGGCTGACCTACGTTGGCGGGAATCGAGCCGCTGGCGGAACCGCACATGCCCGTATCCATCCACATCCTGCGGCCCACGCGGTCGATCTTCATGATGGTCTGGCCGCCTTTGCCGATGAGCGTCGCGCCGCGCACCGGGCGGTCGATCTTTCCGTTTTTGATCAGATAGCCCTCGCCCACCGCGAAGTTGAATTCGCCCGTGAGGGGGTTCACGCTGCCGCCGCCCATCTCCTTGGCGTACAGGCCCTCGGCGGTGGAGGAGATGATCTCGTTTTCGTCGTCCGTGCCCGCGGCGATGTAGGTGTTGCGCATGCGGGAGGTGGGCGCGAAGGTGTAATCCTGACGGCGGGCGGAGCCCGTTGGCGCCATGTTCATGCGCCGTCCGTTCAGGCGGTCCACCATGTAATTCTTCAGGATGCCGTTTTCGATCAGCACCAGCTTCGTGGTGGGCGTGCCCTCGTCGTCGATGTTCTCGCTGCCCCAGCCGTTGGGGATCGTGCCGTCGTCTATGGCGGTGACCTTGGCGGAAGCGATCTGCTGGCCCATCTTGCCGCAGAACTCGCTGTTTCCAAAAGCGACCGAAGTCGCTTCCAGGGAGTGGCCGCAGGCCTCGTGGAAGATGACGCCGCCGAAGCCGCCGTCGATGATGACGGGCATCACGCCCGCGGGGCAGAAGTCCGCGTGCAGCATGGTGACCGCCTGGCGGGCCGCCTTTCTGGCATCCGCTTCGGGGTCGGTCATCTTTTCGAACAGCTCAAAGCCGATCATGCCGCCGTTGCGCACGGAACCGGTCTGGTTCTCCTTGCCGTTGGAGGCGATGGCCTGGGTCATCAGGCGGCTGTATACGCGCACGTCGCTTTTGAACATGCCCTCGGTATTGGCGATGGTCACGTGCTGCTCCTGGGAAGTGAGCGAGGCGGTCACGTGGGCGATCTCGCTGCTTTCCGCCTTCGCCGCGCGGCATACGCTTCTCAAAAGCGCCGCGCGCTTTTTGCTGTCCACGTCCAGGGGAAGCATTTCGATCCCGTGGATGTTCTTTACGACAGAGCCCACCAGGTGCACGTCCTTGTCGCCCGCCAGGGTGCTGCCGATGGCGTCCGCCGCGGAGCAGGCCAGCTTCATGAGGCCCTCGGGCGAGGTGTCGTTGGAGTGGACGTAAACGGAGTTCAGGCCCCGGTACACCCTGAGTCCCGCGCCGTGCGCGCGTGCACTGGTGGCGGTGTCGATCCTGTCGTCCGTCTGGGACAGACGCGAGGAACGCGTATCCTCGTAAAAGATCTCGGCGAAGTCCCCTCCCGTGGAGACTGCCTTTCTGAGCGCCTGTTCGGCTGCCGTCCTGCTAAGCATTTTCTTCTCTCCTCTATATTTGTTTTTTGATTTCGCGGTTATGATTCGGGCGCTTTCTGCGTTTGGTCTTCCGCCCGGCTCAGGAGCGTTCCGTCCTCCGCCACCTGGTACACGCTCAGAAGCGCGCCGCCGGGCAGGGACGTATCCGGCGCGATGAGCATATTCTCATTTACGAATATGGTGTCCTGCGCCTTGTCGTCAAAATAGATCGCGCTGTCCATCGTAAAGCCCGCGCCCGTCACGAACAGGTTTCCGCCCTGGCTGTAGGAGCCCGTAAGCAAAATGGGATTTACGCCGAAAAGCATTTCGTCTTCACGGGTAAGCTCCCGTCCGCCGTACACGTAGCGTTTGCCGTACATGATGTCGTATTCCAGGATCTCCATCTCGTCCATGTAGCTGGGCGCGTCCATCTGCGTCTGGTGGAAGCGCAGCATCACGCCGGCGCTCACGTCCGAAAGCCCCAGGGCGTATGCGCCCAGCTGATAGGCCTCGATGTCGCGGTCCGCTTTGGGGAGGCCGAAGTTGGACCAGATCACATAAGGCGTGGCGTACAGATCGCCGTCCGCCAGGTCCTCCACCCCAAAGCCCAGGCCCGGTAGGTGATCGCCGAACAGCACCAGCACCACGGGTTCGTCCCAGCCCTCAAGCCAGTTCACCAGTTCGCCCACGAAGGCGTCCACCTCGCAGATCTGGTTCAGGTAATACTCCATGGCGCCCTTTTCCGTATCGCCTGGCGCCAAGGTGACCTCGAAGCGGGCCTGGGCGCCCTCCAGCACGGGATACGCGCCGTGGGTCTGCACCGTTACGGCATATATGAAGTCCTTTTCGGGCGTGGAGGCCATGCTGCTTCGGATATAGCGGCTCAAGACCTCGTCCTTCGCCCAGCCGTTGGGCGTCACATCGTAGCCGTTCATGTATTCCACAGACACGAAGCGGTCGAAGCAGAGGTTGGAATACACGATGTTCCTGTCGTAAAATGAGCCCGTGTAGTTGTGCAGCATCGTTGTGCTGAGACCCAGGGTCTTCAGATCCGTAGCCAGCGACTCGATCACGCCGTTTTTGGCCACCGTGTAAAACGGGATCTCACCCACACCGAAAAAGTCCAGGTTGCAGCCCGTGAGCACTTCAAATTCCGTGTTGGCCGTACCGCCGGACACGGTAGGCACATACAGCTTGCCGGAGGTATACTCTTCCATGAGGCCGCGGAAGACCGGTATGGGATCGCCCACGATCTCGAAATCCGTGAGCGTAAGAGGATCGAAAAAGGATTCCAGCTGTACGAAGATGTAGTTCGGCACGTCCGTGTTTTCGTTATCGCCGTCCGACCGTTTGATCAGCTGCTTGATGGTGCCGACGGCCTCCGCCGTGTAGCTTTCCGGCTCGGAGGAGAACAGATTGTAGCGCACGAACTCCTTAAAGTCCTCCACAAAGCCCGCGGGTTTCTTTTCCGTTTCCTCCGAAGGTTCCACTTCTATGTCGATGCCCGTGCCGATGTCGCTCACCGCTACGGGTGAATAGGCCTCCGGCTCGCCCATGCCGTTGTCGAATATACTGTAGGCGAAGCAGTAGGCAAAGCCGTAATCCTGATAGGCGCGGTAGATCAGGGGGCGCAGGGTGCGCTTTACGTATCCGCCCTCCCAGCAGATCATGGCTGAGCAGCACAGCACCAGAGCGCTGGCCAGCAGGCGGATGAACGCTGTTTTGATGTCCCTCCGGTAGACCGGCGACTTGACCGCCAGGATCACCAGACCCGCGATGAAGCCCACGATCAGCACGCCCAGAAGCACCAGCTGCCACCATTTGTAGTATTTGGGCGCGATGAGGATGGCCGCCATATTGACCTTGAGATCGGCGGCAGAAAGGGGCTGGCCCGTGCGGTGCAGAAGCACCAGGTAGTTGGCTACGCCGGCGGCGGCCCACACGAGCACCGCGAGCGTAAGCGTGAACAGCTTTTTGCGGAACATCATCGCCACGGCCAGGGTAAAGGCGATCACGGCGCAGCACAGCACGAACGCCAGGGGATTTCTGCCGATAAAGCGGAAGGTATCGCCCACGCTCTTCCGGGAGGCGACCTCCAGCAGAAGGGACATGAGCACCGATCCGATCAGAAGCACCGCCCAGCCCGGAATAGGAAAGCGTCTGCCAAGCTCCGAGCGCATGCGGGCGCCGGTGTTGTTTTTCATTCAGAGCCTCCGTTTGAGTTTCATTTCACTAATACGCAAAGATTTGGATTTATTATACTCCTTTTCATTACAAAAAACGAGGTATAACAGGTAAAAATCTTAAGCCTGCTGAAAACGCCCGCAGGTACCCCCATTTTCAGTTCCAAACCTGCCGGACGAGGTTTTTTACTTGATGTATCGGCGGAATTATGGTATGATTTTTCCGCAGCGAGCCGCTTAAGCGCGGCATGTCAATACAAAAGATATACGGGTAACGCAGATGAACAGACTGTCTTACGTGGAAGGAAGAACAGGCGTTTTTCCCGCTCCGCCCATCATGGTACCCGCCGGAAACACGGACGTTTCCGGAAACGGACGATGGCGGATCTGGGAGGGTGCCGGCACCAAGATCGACGCCCCGATCCTGGGCAACGGAGATTTGCTCTCCGCCTTTGCAGGACCGACGCGCTATCCCCAGTTCTGGCTCACCACCAACGATTTCTGGCAGATGGAGTCAAACCCCAACTACGAGTTCTTTCACGACAACGGCGTCGCCAAACGCGATCCCGCGGTGTCCCTGGGAAGCCCCAGGCCGCTGGGCCGCATCGTTTTCGATGTGCCCGGATTTGAAGACGCGCGCTACGAAGCCCGGCAGGAGTACCTGACCGCCCGTACCCTGGCCCGCTTTACCCGCCCGGACGGACACGTTCTTACGATAATCAGCTGGGTAGCTGCCACCGAAAACGAGCTGATCGTGGAATTTACCTCCACCGTGCCCTGCAGCGTATGCTTTGAGTTTATGTTTCCAAACGAGCTGGGCAAGGGCTGTGATACGGGCGTGGACTGCATGGGCGACTGCGACGACGACGAAAGGCTGAAGGGCACCTTCAAGGGCCTGATCGGCGGACGCCCCCTGCAGGTAAAAAACACGAAAGGCCCGCTGATTTGGGGCTACCGGGAGTTTTCCGACCGCGTGGACGTGCCGACAAAGTGCGCCTTCGGCGCCAGGTTCCTGGACGCGGACAGTACGCAGATCGAACTGGAGCCAAACCGGACGCGCGTTTTTGCCGCCGCGGTGCGCAGCTGGGACAAGACCGCCCGGCCCGTGGAATACGCCCGCTCCCGCGCCAGATGGATCACCCGCGGGGATATAGACCTGCTGCGCCGGATGCACGAGGGCTGGTGGAAGGACTTCTGGAGCGTTTCGGGCCTGGAATTCGACGACGAAACGCTCATGCGAGCCTACTTAACTTCTCAGTACATGATGGCGAGCCTGTCCCGCGATCCCGAATACCCGCCAAACATCCTGGGCATCAGCACCTTCGACCGCATGGCCTGGAACGGCAATTACAAGATCAATTATAACCACCAGACCCCCTATCTGGGCCTTCTGGCATCCGGACATTTCGAACAGGCCGATCCCCACGACGCGCCTTACCTCGGCATGCTGGACATCAGCCGCGAGATGGGACAAAGGCTGCTGAAGCATGAAGGCGCATACCTGCCCCTCGGGCTCGGCCCCAAGGGCATGGTGAGCGAAGCGCTGCTTTTGCACATGAAGTCACAGGGCGTGCACGGCGCGCTGAACATGCTTATGCGCTGGCGGCTGTCCATGGACCGGAAATACCTGCTGAAGGTGTTCCCCTACCTGCTGTCCGTGGCCGATTTCTGGCAAAATGACCTGGTGGATCGGGACGGTACGCTGCACGTGGTATGCGACGGCATGCACGAGCGCGTGACCCGGGACATCCTGGAAAACGGCGTGCCCGAGGACCCCGTAAATACCCTCGGCTATCTGCGTTCCTTCTTCCGCGATATGATCCTGGCTTCGCGCTTCCTGGGGCTGTATGAAGACAAAGCCGCCGCGTGGCAGGATATCCTGGACAGGCTCGCCCCCTGCAAAACCGGCACGATCCGGAGCATACGCCATAACCCCACCCTGTGGAGTGAGGGAGATGCCGCCCTTACGGAGCTGATCCCCGAGGCGCTGTGGAACGTACCGGTCTTCTTTAACGAAGGCAAAGGCAGCGCCTGGAGCATGAACTTTCCGGCCAACATCATGCACATCTATCCTGGCGGGGCGGTCGGCCTCGGCTCCGACAAAGAAACGCTCAAAACGGCGCTGAATACGGTAAACGCCCTGTCCGAAATGGAGCATTCGCTGAAAAAGCGGCAAAGCAGCCAGGGCGCCCAGGTGGTATCCAGAGGCGCGTGGAATTCCACGAACCTGGGCTGCCTGTTCTTTGTCGCCGCCGTGCGGGTGGGCTATGACCCGGAGATCATCCTTCGTGAGCTGCGGGACAAGATCGAATCCTGCGGCCTGCCCAACGGTTTTCTGGACGGCAATCCCCACGGCATCGAAAACCTCTCCGCCGTGCCCAACACCCTGCAGGAGATGATGCTTCTGTCCCACGAGGGGATTTTGCGCTTCTTCAGGGTATGGCCCCGCAAAGCCCACCCGAACGCCCGCTTTTTCGGGCTGTACGCCTACGGCGGTTTCGTGGCGGACGCTGTCCTGAAGGACGGAGAAGTGGAGTTCATCCGCGTAAGAAGCACCGCGGGCGGCACGTTGAGCTTTGAAAACCCCTGGCCGGGAGAAGCGTTTGTGAACGGAAAAGCGTTTTCCGGGCGCGTGATCTCCATAGAAACGGCTCTGGGAGAAGCGTACACGATCACAAACACCCCGGAAACGGGTGCCCTGTAAGATGCACGGAGGCGGAACATGATCAGACTTCAGTCGGTTTTGCCGCAGGACAGGGATCTGCTGTGGAACATCAACCAGAAATACCTGTACGAGATGACGAATTTCTACGACGACCCGATGGACGAAAACGGCAATTACCACTACGGGCACTTCGAGGATTATTTCACCGACCCGAAGCGCACGGCGTACTTTATATATGTTGACGGGCAGCTGGCGGGCTTCGCCATGCTGAATCCGTACTCGAACCTGTCCCAAAGCCCGGATCACACCATGGCGGAGTTCACGGTGTTTCCGGCATACCGCAGAAGGCATATCGCGCTGGACACGGCCAGGATGATCCTGAATGAGCACCCGGGAACATGGGAGATCAAGTACAACGAAAAGAACCTGGCCGCCAAAAAACTGTGGAACGAGGTGGCCCGGCCCTACCAGCCCGAAGCGCATCACCTGAACGACGAAGAGACAGTGCTTACGTTCACGGTCTGAGCGCGGCGTTTTCAAACAGGCCGTCCGGAGGCGATCAGCTTGCCTTCACGGCCCGCACATACATGTTATCATATGAGGAGGCAGACGGATGGAAAAGGCAAAAGTGTATTTTTCGGACTTCCGCACGCGCATAGGCGTGAGCCAGGGCGCAAAACTTCAAAAGCTGATCCGCACGGCGGGCATCGGCAGCATCGATTTTGACGGAAAATTCGTGGCCATCAAAATGCACTTCGGGGAGCTGGGCAATTTTGCCTACCTCCGGCCCAATTACGTGAAGGCCGTGGCGGACGTCATTAAGGACCTGGGCGGCAAGCCCTTCCTGACGGACTGCAACACCCTCTATCCCGGCAGCCGCAAAAACGCGGTGGATCATCTGCAAAACGCCGAGATCAACGGCTTCAACAGCGTGACCACCGGCTGCAACGTGATCATCGCGGACGGCCTGAGGGGCACAGACGACATCGAAGTGCCTGTGGTGAACGGCGAATACTGCCCCACCGCCCTCATCGGCCGGGCGGTGATGGACGCGGACATCGTGGTCTCCCTGACCCACTTCAAGGGCCACGAAGCCACAGGCTTTGGCGGCGCCATCAAAAACCTGGGCATGGGCTGCGGGAGCCGCGCCGGCAAAATGCACCAGCACAACGACGGCACGCCACAGGTGGACCAAAGCGCCTGCCGGGGCTGCGGGCGCTGCGCCAAAGAATGCGGCAGCGACGCCATCTCCTACGGCAAAGACCGCAAGGCATACATCGATCCTGATGTCTGCAAGGGCTGCGGGCGCTGCATCGGCGCGTGCGCCTTCGACGCCATCTCCAACATGAACGACAGCGCCGGAGACATGCTCTGCCGCAAAATGGCGGAGTACACCCAGGCCGTGTGCTACGGCAGGCCCTGCTTCCACATCAGCCTGATCATGGACGTGTCGCCCAACTGCGACTGCCACGGTGAGAACGACGCGCCGATCCTGCCCAACATCGGCATGCTGGCCTCTTTTGATCCCGTCGCCCTGGACCAGGCCTGCGTCGATCTGTGCCAGCAGGCCGCGCCTGTGCGCAACAGCCAGCTGGGAGAGAACCTGGCCAGGCCCGACTGGCACCATCACCACGACCACTTTATGGACAGCAACCCCAACGTCCACTGGAAGGAGGCCCTCGCCCACGGCGAGAAGATCGGCCTGGGCACGCGGGAATACGAACTGATCACCGTAAAATAAGCGTCCGATTCGCGCCCGCGTAGACAAGGCGCCGCGTTTTGAAACGGAAAGGTTGAAACCATGGGCAGCTGCGACTGGGGCTTCACATTTGAAGCCATGAAAACATACCACGACACCGAATGGGGCGTTCCGGTGCACGACGACCGGGTGATGTTCGAGCACCTGATGATGGAAGCCATGCAGTGCGGGCTTTCCTGGAGCCTGATGATCAAAAAGCGGGAGATCTTCCGCGCCTGCTTTGACGGCTTCGACTATGACAGGATCGCCGGCTACGGTCCGGAAGACGTGGAGCGCATCATGAACACCGAGGGCATGATCCGCTCACGCCGCAAGATCGAGGCCGTGATCACGAACGCCCGCTGTTTTCAGCACATCCGCCGCGAACACGGCAGCTTTTCCGCCTGGCTGTGGGCCCGGTGCGGCGGAAAGACCATCCTGTACGCGGGACACGCCCAGGGGCGCATCCCCGTGAGCAACGGGCTTTCGGACGAGATCGCCAAAGACCTGAAAGCTTACGGTTTCAAATACCTGGGCACGGTGACCGTATACTCCCATCTGCAGGCCTGCGGCATCATAAACGACCACGCCGCGGACTGCCCCTGCTTTCGGGCGATCAACGAAAAATACCTCACGGTCAGGAAACGGCGGTACCTGGAAAAATGACGCAGCCGCAACTGACAGAATACATCCTGGACGCCTACGGCGTGATGCCGGATCACCCCTTCCCGATGGACACGGTGAGCTGCGTGTTCAGGCATAAAGACAATCGCAAGTGGTTCGCGCTCACGATGAACGTCGCCTTTAAGACCCTCGGCATTCCCCGGGACGGGCGGACGGACATCCTGAACGTGAAATGCGATCCCCTGATGGCCGGTTCCCTGCTGGCGCAGCCCGGCTTTCTGCCTGCCTACCACATGAACAAGCGCAAATGGGTCACCGTGCTTCTGGACGGCAGCGCCGACAGGGAGCAGGTCATGGCGCTGGTGGATATGAGCTATCACCTTACTTCAGTACCAAAACGGAGAAAGACGAATGGGTGAGTTTGAAGGAAAAGTCGCCGTCATCACAGGCGGCGCCCACGGCATCGGCAAAGTCACAGCGGAGGCTTTCCTGCGCGAAGGCGCCCGCGTACACGTGATCGACCTGACGCCCGGGGACTGGTTCACGGGCGACATATCGGACAAAGAGACCCTGGAGCGCTTTGCCGCAAGCGTGATCCAAAGCAGCGGACGCGTGGACTGTCTGGTCAACAACGCGCCGCCCCGGATGAAAGGCATAGCCGACTGCAGCTGGGAAGAGTTCACACAGGCGCTCACCGTGGGCGTAACGGCTCCGTTTTATCTCACAAAACTCCTCGCGCCGCATTTTGCGAAGGGCGCGTCTGTCGTGAACATCTCTTCTTCCCGCGACCGCATGAGCCAACCCCAGACCGAGAGCTACACCGCCGCCAAAGGCGGGATCGCGGCCCTCACCCACGCCCTAGCCATAAGCCTAGCGGGAAAAGCACGGGTAAACAGCATTTCACCCGGCTGGATCGATACGCTTTCCTCCGGTATTGAAGGCGCAGACGCACGGCAGCAGCCTGTGGGCCGCGTGGGCCGCCCGGAAGACATCGCGGAAGCGGTGCTGTTTCTGTGCTCCGACAGAGCGGGCTTCATCACCGGTGAAAACCTGTGCATCGACGGCGGCATGACGAAAATGATGATCTATCACGGGGAGCACGGCTGGACGTACGAATAGAATGGCAGCGTACTTTGAGGCAGCCTGAAACGATACAGAAAGCGAACGAGGAAACGCTTATGAAGATCCTTGTCACCGGTCCTTGCGGCTTCGTAGGAGCCCGCATCATGCATATGACGGCAGGCGCTATAGCCTCCCCATCGCTCAGGAACATGGACGAAAGCGCGGTCAGGCAGATTGTGGAATCCGTTCAGCCGGAGCTGATCGTGCATACCGCCGCGGTATCGGATATTTCAGCCTGCGACCGGGACCCGGAAGCCTCCCGGCGGGCAAACGTGCTTTTACCCTGCTGGCTGGTCAAAACGGGCGTAAAGTGCGTGATCTTCAGTTCTGACCAGGTATACAGCGCATGCAAAGGCGACGGCCCGTACGCGGAAGGCGAAGTTTGCCCCGGCAACCTGTACGCCCGCCAGAAGCTGGAAATGGAGGAAAAGACGCTGGCTATCAACCCGGACACGGTGCTGCTGCGGGCCACCTGGATGTACGATATGCCCATATACGGGCTTCGCAACCGGGGCAACTTTCTCATGAACATGCTCACCCGCTCTGAGAACGCCTTTTCCGCCACCCAGCACCGCGCCGTGACCTACGTGCGCGAGGTGGCCGCGTGGATCCCGCAGGCGGCGCAGCTGCCGGGCGGCGCGTATAATTACGGCAGCGAAAACGATCTGACCGCCCTTAAGACCGCCCAGTGGCTCAAAGACAGGCTGCGTCTGCCGGTGCGCCTAAGCGACACTGGGCAGCAGCATCACCTGTGGATGGACTGCGCCAAGGCCAAAGCCGGCGGGATACACTTTGAAAACACCGTAGGCGGGCTGGAAAAATGCATACGCGATTACTGCCTGTAAAAAAACCACCACCCATGAAGAAAGGTGAATCCATGCACGAAACCATGACGCAGGAAGAACGCCTCGGTTATCTCGTGGAGGCGTTCAAAGCAGATTCTGCCGAATATAAACATATTGAGACGCCTTCAGATCCGGAGGGCAAAAGGCGCATCCTCCGGTCACTGATGAACATCCGCATGCCGCACAAGCTGCCGGATGCGGTTTTGAAGGTCCAGAATGCGTACCTGAAGAACCGGGCAGAAGAGAAAGGCATCGTGCAGATAGCGGATATCCCGCTGATCCAAAGCGGCATTTCCGTGTGGCAAGGCGACATCACGCGCCTGGCGGCGGACGCCGTCGTCAACGCCGCCAACTCGCAGATGCTGGGCTGTTTCGTGCCGATGCACAGCTGTATCGACAACTGCATTCATAGCTTTGCGGGCGTACAGCTGCGCAGCGAATGCGCCCGGCAGATGGAACAAAAGCGCAGCCGCTATGGCACGGATTATGAGCAGCCCACCGCCGTGCCCATGCTGACGGACGCCTACAACCTGCCGGCGAAAAAGGTGATCCATATCGTGGGGCCCATCGTGCAAAGCGGCCTTACGCCTGCACTGGAAAAACAGCTTGCGGACTGTTACCAGAATACGCTGGACATGTGCCTTGCAAACGGGCTCAAAACAGTGGCTTTCTGCTGTATCTCCACAGGCGTCTTCCGCTTTCCCGGCTTAAGAGCCTCCGAGATCGCCGTTCAGACCGTGAAAAACTGGATGGCGGCGCATCCGGGCGGGATGGACAGGGTGATCTTCAATGTTTTCAAAGACGAGGACAGAAAGTATTATGAACAGCATCTTCGCTAACAGGACAAACGGTTATCTTGCGTCCATCCGGAAGGGCATTTCCGCCGTTGAGTCCTTTCATTCCGGCGTCTCCTGCGGCCAGGGCAGCCGCGAGGAACAGCTTGAGCGCCTGAAAGGCGAGATCGAGAACGCAGAAGCCGTCGTCATCGGCGCGGGCGCCGGCCTTTCCACCGCGGCGGGACTTACGTATTCCGGCGAGCGCTTCGAAAGGTATTTCGGCGATTTCGCCGCCCGCTTCGGCATCCGGGATATGTATACCGGCGGCTTCTACCCGTTCCCGGACAAAGAAACGCGCTGGGCCTGGTGGGCCAGGCACATTTACTACAACCGCTACATCGATGCGCCGAAGCCCGTCTATCCAAAGCTGCTCGCTCTCGTTCGCGACAGGGACTATTTCGTGATCACCACCAACGTGGATCATCAGTTCCAGCGAGCCGGCTTCGACAAAAACAGGCTGTTTTACACCCAGGGGGATTACGGCCTGTTTCAGAGCGTGGACCCGGCGCTTCAGATGACCTTTGACAACGAAGAATGGGTCATGCAGGCGATGGAGGCGCAGGGCTTCATCCGGGACGCGGACGGCGTTTTCCAGATCCCGCAGGGCGGCGTTATCATGAAGGTCCCTTCCGCCCTGATCCCGAAGTGCCCCGCCAACGGGTCTGACGTAACGATGAACCTCCGCTCGGACAAATCCTTCGTGGAGGATGAAGGCTGGCACCGGGCCTCCGCCGCGTACGCGGATTTTCTCCTCCGGCACGAAGGAACGCGCACGCTGTATCTGGAGATCGGCGTAGGCGCCAACACCCCTGTCATCATCAAGTATCCTTTCTGGGCCATGACCGGTGAGAATCCAAAGGCCGTGTACGCCTGCCTTAACCACAGCGAGGCGTTTTGCCCGAAGCAGATCGAAACGCAGTCCATCTGCATAAACGGAGACGCCGCGGAACTGCTTGATTCCCTCCTCCCGGACGGTGCCAAGCCCCTGTAGGGCAAAATCCGGATCGCATCAGTGCATGCAGGATGAAAAGCGGGATGCGCTCCACAATCGGAGTGCATCCCGTTTTTTCTTGCTTTTTTATTCGAACTTCATCGAAAACAGCTTTGCGTCCCGCATGCGGAAGCTTAGCCTCACAGCGGAGCCGGCATGGTCCGTCAGCCTGAAGCTATCCGGAAACACCACCCTGCGGTCAATGTTGTCGCCGAAAACTTCCACGCTCTCGCCATCGAAGAGAGGCCTTCCTCTTTCGTCCAGGACGCTCACGTATATGTATCCGTATGCGGAGGTAGCAAAGTTCAGGTGCAGTTCGCTTCCTTCAAACACCAGCGGCTTCGTGACGAGGACCGCTTCTTCCCCGCCCGCCATGTAGCAGGCAAAGCCGTCCTTGCGGATCTCGTAGCGGTTCAGCGGTTTTGCGCATCCGAAGGAAAAGTGGCGGTCGACGGTGTACAGGTTGTAGTATTCCCGGCCGGAATCGATCATGCCGTAGGCCAGGTAGCAGTCGCCGTATATCCAGTTGTGCTCGTCCTCGTATCCGGGCGTCAGGAACGCCTCGTTAAAGCGGTGCCAGTTTTTGCCGTCGTGGGAACACATGAAGATACAGTCTGTGGACACGCGGCCCGTGCGCGGCTCGATGCGCTCGGTGGCTTTTCTCTTGGTCTCGTAGCCGGTCATCTGGGTCATGTTCTCCGTCCATTCCGGGCGCTCGCAGTACCTTACCGGAAAGCCCACGTACACCGGCGCGCGGGCGTATCTTTCCACGTTGTTGGTGTACAGCGGATAATCGTATCCGTCGTCAAAGGCGATCATCTGCGGCTTCGTCCAGGTGCGGAAATCCTCTGAATACATCACGCGGATGTCCCGCGTGCCGTGCAACCAGACTTTGTCGTGGCTGTAGATCTGGCCAAGGTCCAGTACCTCGCTGTTGTCCACGCCCGGTATATTGTGAAAGCTGCGCAGGCAGCACACGTAGCGCGTGCCGTCCCAGAATGCGGTATTCAGCGAATCAAAAGCGCCGTAGCGCGTCATGGGATGGGACAGGGTAAAATGATATCCGTCCGGCGAAGTAAAGCAGCACAGGGAGGTCTTTTTCTCCCCGTCCGGGTGTAGCATGAATGCGGCGCCCACCGCCTTGTATTTTTCTTCCGCGGGGCAGGCCGGGTTGGTGTCGTAAAACACGAACATGCCGTCCTTCACATGGTCAATCACCATGTTGTTTTGCTTCAGGCCGCCTCCGTCATAGATGTTCAGGTCCGGGCGGTGCCAGGTTATGCCGTCCGGGCTTTCGATCACGCAGACGCAGGGTGTCAGATCCTTATCATACCAGGGCTGGTAGTACATTTTGTACCCGTTTTCGTCCTTTACGATGCAGGGATAGCTGATCGAGAACGTTTCATTCGGCTGGTCGAAAACAAAGCAGCACTCCTTTCTGACGGGCTGCATCACCCGCTGAAACGCGCTTGTCTTTTCGCCGTCCACCGCATACACATCCCAGAACGGAACCCTGCATCGCCCGATCCTGATCGCTTCCATATTTATGTCTCCTTAAACAAATCATACTTTGTTATAAAAGCTAAATATACAGAGTGCATTCTGAGAACTTGCCTATTCTTCGAGTAAAAGCAATCATCCGCTTCTCATGGAAGTCATTTGTCTATTAAGTCAGAAAATGGCCCCGCATGTCTAATACTTGCGGAGCCTTTCGTGATGAATCAAGGTTATTATTCCTGTGCTGAATCAGCCAAAGTGGTTCGTATAATTGCCTCAGCCCAGCCTACGCCCGGCTGTATCGGATAAAAATCTACACGTTCGTTTGTAAAGTCATAATATACATTGGAATAGATCGGCAGTGTAGGTAACAGTTCATTATACACTTTCTCAAATTCAACCCACCGCTTGAGGTAGGTGTAATAATCTCCGGGCTTTACTGAATGCAGAGCATATGCTGCCTCATGCAAGTCATCGTCGTCGAGACCGGAATAGCTGATCTGACCATCAAAGTCCTCGCCCGAATAAAACGCAACATACGGATCATAGTTATGCGTATAGTTAGACGCCATAAACCGCATATCATATCTGCGTTCGCCGTCTTCACGGTAGTAATCGCTGAGCAGTTCGGTAAAGCTAATTTCCGTAACTTCGAGCCTGCCGCCTAAAGCTTCAAGTCCTTGCTCAAGTCGCACCATGGCGTTTTCAGCCATCGGATTGTCTTTGCAAAGCGCAAAGCTCAGTTCCAGCTTCATCAGCGTGCCGTCTACATCCTTGCAGCGGATATCGCCATCCTGCCAGGATTCACCGTTTTCGTTCAGCGTCCAGCCGTCTTCTTCGAGCAAAGTTATTGCACGTGAAAGATCATATTCGTACTTATCAAGCTTGTCGAGGTTAAGCGCCAACCATCTAGCCTTGTCTGCTTCCGTCAGCGCATCGGGAATCTTATTGCCAACAACCACCATGTACATCCACTGCCCAATGCCATAATGGCCATAAACCCGCGTGCCGTAATCGCCCAATGTCTCATCGATAAAAGTATTCTCATCGAACGCGCAGGCAAGAGCCTGTCGAACAGCTTCAAATTGCAAAGGCCCTCTCTCGCACGCAAAGCTTATATAGCCGTAGCCCAACCTTGGATAAGAGTATGCTTTAGCCTCGCTGTCAGAATTGGCATCAATCACGTCCTTGTCCACAAGCTTATTCAGAATATCGACTTTGCCGTCGGCAATAGCCGTCTTGGCTTCCTCAGGTGTGACCGGAATCAGCGTAACGGTTTCAATCGTAGGCAAATTGCCCGCATGGTCGCCCTTGTAATACTCGTTGATCTCAAACTCTACTGTGCCGGTCGCACTGTCATAGCCTGTCAGTCTGTAAGGCCCCGCGCTTAGTGTGGGATTGACAAGATAACCGTCTTCTCCAAGAATGGTACTTTCCAGAAGCTCCTTGCTAAACTCACCATCAATATATGCACCTTCACCGTCATCCTTAACCTCACAGCCGGGAGCAATCACACTTATGGGATAAGGATAAATCTCCAGGTAGCTGAGCTGCAGGAAGTATGGCTCGTATTCCTTCTTGATTGTGACGCTATACGTGTAGTCATCGATCAGCCGCACACCGGAAAACTCTTTCTGGATCCCATCAAGATACTCTTCATATCCCACGATATGCTTCCAAGCACCGGTTTTGGCGCCAATGGCACTGAACTGACTAGATGCAAGCAGAAGATGGCTAAACACATAATCCTTCGCATTGATGGGCGTTCCGTCATTCCACAGAAGATCGTCGAAAATGTGGATCGTATAAAGGACATTTCCCTCATCCGTTGTTGAAGACTCCACGCTCTCAACCACCTGCGAATCAACAGAAAATGTTACCTGATCGTTCCAAAAGATCGGGCTCAGGCCATGAACCATCATGCGCACATCGACGTCGCTGGTGTTGTTGCCAAACTGTGCCGTAAAGAAAGCTCCGCTTACTTGTGTGGTGTTGCCCACGGTAACATGGCTGCCTTCTGCCAACGCGCTGACCAGCAGCATTGCAGCAATAAACAATATCAAGAATTTCTTCATTGTCGGCCTCCGTTATTCCTTCAGGATCAGTTGAAGCAGTCGCCCTCGTGCTTGACATCTACGCCGGGGAGCTTGGGCACCAGGATTTGATACTCGTTGTCAAAGACACAACCGTCTACCTTCTCGCTCGCACCTTCTTCACGAAACGCTTCAGCAACAATGAGTGTGTCTGTCGCTTCATCCCGATACACAGTGACTTTCAGAGTATATACCCGTTCATCGTAGCTCTTTGCGTGCGGATCACTGCCCGCAATCTGGCTGATCTTATAGGTATAAATTCCCACTTTATCATAGCTGATCGCCGGGAAAGAAGAATCGGTGGGGCCGACCACTTCAAGTATGTAGCGACCATCTTCAGCCCCATCCGGCATCGGATAGGAAGCATCATCAGCTACGATCTGGATTTGGTATGTCTCCGGAGGATCCGGAAGCGTACCCGTCGCGTTCACCTGCACCTTTATCGTGGCAGTTGGCCACGATGTGTCTCCTTCTGCCCACACAGCTAAGCATCCTGTCACCATCGCCAGGGTAAGCAGCAGCCATACAAGGCATCTCGTCTTATAACCCGTTTTGAACATTGCAAGTCCTCCCAGCAAAATTCATAATAGTTTTGTATTATCCATGCCCATGAATCGATGAGCATATGCACATGATTGTGTCCTACAGCAGAAGAAGCATCGATATGACGACTTAGAATGCATTCATTTGGCCATCATCCATTTTTCCCGAAGTATTCTTCACGCCTATATATTCTCGCCCGGCCTTGTACAAGTTGGGGCAGGATAATTCGAATCGATATTCCCACTTTTGGGGGAAACAGTCAGTCGATCAAGGTCAGCAAAACCGTCCTTGCGTCGGTAAATTCGTTCGAGCACGTGCTCAGAGCTAGTATATGCGGCTGTTCACCGCTGTCGATCAGTTTTTGCAGCGCTTCAACGCCTTCCTCATTCACGTAAATGGCATTGGTCTGCACAGATTCCACATACTTTGTCACATCAAGCTTACGCCAGGTCACCGGGTTCATGATCAGAGAGTCACCGGCATTGGTTACAATACAGGAAAGGGTCGTCAGATTGTGAAGCCTGTCGGAGAGATACAACTCCCCTGTGGTATTTTCATTAAAAAAGGCTTCATCCTTGTACAGGTTCACATCGCTGAACATGCGATGTTTGCTCATGTTGTGGCCGTACAGAAGGCTGTAGGGATCGGTGTAGTAGTCGTCGTTGCGGCTGTCCAGGAAGATGCTTCCGGCCAAGGCAAATTCGCCGTAGACATCCGTATTGATATAGGAGTTGTTGGTCTCTCCCTGCACCAGGGGATAGTCAATGGCAGTGCCGGGCATGGTGAGCCATCCGTTTACGTCGGGATTGATGGCCTTGAGTTCCTCAAAGGGGGCGCCATAACTGGTAAAGGAGGCTTCTGCTTTGGCTCTTGCAGCGGCGAGTGCTTCTTCAGCCGCCTTCTGTTCAGCCTCCTCTGCGGCTTTCTTCTCCGCTTTCTCAGCGGCTCTTTCAGCAGCAATCCGCGCCATCTCTGCAGCCTTCGCTTCCGCGGCCATCCGCTCTTTGATCTCCTTCATCTCGTCAAAGACAGATTCTGCCGCATGATAGATCTGATGATTGTCCCACAGGGCAAAGCCTGCATACAGCACGGTAACGAGCAATACGATCGACACCAGCACCGACACCAGCTTGTTCAAAAAACGAAGCCCTGTTCTTGCCATGGAGCCTGCCTCCGCCCAAATGTTCTCATACGCTGAAGACTGCTTAGCAAATCGCAAGCCTTCGCCCCTCCGCCGCCGCAGGGCGGCGGAGGGGCAGGTACATCCTGGATCAAGCAAAAGTCAGCTTAGAGCAGATCAATACTCCTCACGCCTGCGCAGCTTGAGCGCAACGAGGCCGAGCATAGCCAGCGCCATCAGCAGCACATAAGGCAGGCTCTCCAGCGTAATGCCGGTATCCGGTTCGATGTCCTTGGTGTTGGTGATGTCATATTCCATACGTTCAGCCACTGAGATTTCGATAGCTTCCGTGACTTCGCCCTCGACCTTGTAAGCTTCTTTATTAGTCTGTTCGTCTTTAGAGTCATCCACGTGTTTGATATCGTTCTCCTCAACGACAGTATAGGTCACCCCTTCGGGAAGGTTGAAGATCTCGACAGAGTCGTCATGCTTCAGGTTGACTTTTACTTCGGCTTTTCCGTCTGTGAAGGTGACAGCCTCGGCATCTCCATCATTGATCTTGTAGGTCACGGTGCTCGCTACGGTCTTGCCTTCAGGAGCTTTCAGGGTGATGGTGATTGGGAATTCCTTGGTGCGGTCGCCCATGTTGCCTTCAACGATCTTGGTGACCATCAGGCGGCCGGATTTGTAGATATTCTCGATGTCATCCGTCTTCACGTCATCCTGGCGGATGGCGATACCGGCGATCTCCAAGTTGCCCGTCTCGACATTCTGGATGACCGTAACCTTCAATTCAAGGTTCGCAGCTTCATGCATACCGGCAAAACTGGTAGCTTTTTCGGTCACGGTATAGGAATAGATACCGACCGCTTTGTAGCTGGGGAGGTTGATCTCCAGATCGCCATAATCAGCGTCTTCCTCGATCGTGAGTTTATTAAAGGTAACTACCGGGGCTTCCGTCTCGGTGGACAGCTCTACAGACTTTGCTTCGGCTGTAAACTCCAGCGTCACTTCAGGATGCCTGTCAGAAGGCTCGTAAACATCATCGCTCGTAGCGGAGATGGTTTTCCTGATCTTGACCGTCACAGCTTTAGTGGGATTGCCGGCAGCTTCTGAAGCAGTAGCCGGATCGATTGAAACAACCTTAGTTGTTTCGCCTTCCGCCAACGCAGCCACGCTTATCAGTGCCAGCATCATAGCCAGTAGGATCGCAAGAAACTTTTTCATGAGTGTTCCTCCATATTGTTATTTATGTACGCCTTTGGCTTTACATGCATCTGTTATAACCCGCGGCGACGCAGGATGCTGAGCACCTTGCCTTCCACCTGGGCCAGGGGGATGGATCCGTAATCGCGGGAGTCCACCGCTTGGGTACGGTAATCGCCGAGCACATAGACCGTGTTGCTCCGGACGTTCGTGATGTTTAGCAGATCACCGCGTGTATAGGTTGGAAATTGGATCTCGCCACCCTCCGTCACACCGTTGACCGTGACGGAACCTGAGGTGTCGATCTGTACGGAGTCTCCTGCAATGGCCACAACGCGGCCAAAGTGGCGTTCACCGTCGATCCGATAAGCCACGATATCGCCTGCGGAGAACCTATCCCGCATCAGTTTCATCAGTCCTGTGCGAAAGATGACGCACAGATCGCCGTCCTTGACTGCGGGGAACATGTCCTGTCCTTTGCTCTGACAGATCAGGAAGCATTGCGTCAGCACCAGCCAAATCACCAATACCAGTACGGCGACCCGCACCAGCAGGGCCAGATAACCGCGGCTTGTGATGGCGCGCTCTCTGCGTTTCTTAATCACGTCTTCGATCGTAGGCCTGCGGATCATGCTTTCGCTCACTCGCTATCACCTTCCTCCGCAGAGCTCCTCTTCGCCTGCTCGGATGGCGTTCCCTGCCCCGATAGCTTTTCGGCTATCAGGGCATCGTACCGGGCACGCTCCGCGATCAGGGCTTCGCGGTACATATCGTTCAGCTCGCTTATCTTCTTGAACACATCAGCCTGGCTGACGCCTCCGAAGATCTGCTTGCGGAACCTAACTTTACTGAGCCATTCAGAGATCTTTTCTTCCATGTCCCTGCGGAATAACTCCTGGCTCATCTGGTTATTCCTCTCTTTCCTTTCGCCTGCGTATTGCCATCATCACCATCAGCACAAGGCTGAGCCCAAGCATTACCTCATACGGCAACTGATCCAGGCTAACACCCGTGTCGGGAGGAAGTTCCAATTCGTTGGTGTACGTTATCGCAGTGTCTGCCTCAAGGTCGAAATCATAGGAAACAGGAGAAGGATCGTCATATTCCTCTTCTTCATTGTCACTGATTTCCGGGATAATGACAGTAACCTCTTGCCCGTCGCCAATTTTCTTTTCAACCTTCGTAATATAGTTGGATGCCTCCGTCTTTACCTCTGTTATGGTTACGTGCACATCCGTCGGCAGGCCACTGATAACGACCGATTGATCGTGCTTCAGGGTAACTTCAGCCTCACCATTTGTAAACGTAAGATCGCCGTATTCACCGCTAATGGTCTTATCATTCAGCTCAATTGTGAAGTAGAAGTCTTTATTCCTGTCACCCATGTTTCCTTCAACGATCTTTGTAAGGGTGAGATTCGCGACCACACGCGTGTTCGTGAACGCAGCCGTCGACTTCTCCGTGCCGATCGCGCCGGTATCGCCCGTCTTCTCCGTCGTGAAGTCTTCGTTCGCAGTCTCGACTACTGTATAGGTTACATCCGTCGGCAGGCCCTCAGCGGTCTTGCTTTCGCCGCCCTTCAGCTTGAACGTCGCTACGCCAGCCGTGAACGTCATCTCGCCGTACGTTCCGCTGATCGTCGTGTCGCCCAGCGTTACCGTGAACTCGAACTCTACGTCCGCATCCGCTGCCAGGTCGCTCACGACCGTCTTCGTCACTTCAAGACCGCCTACCACACGCGTGTTCGTGAACGCAGCGGTGCTCTTCTCGGTCGTGATCGTGCCGGTGTCGCCCGTCTTTTCTGTTGTGAACTTGTTGTTCGCAGTCTCGACTACCGTATAGGTTACATCCGTCGGCAG
>JAFZPV010000021.1 GCA_017552535.1 Clostridia bacterium | reverse complement strand
CGGCGTAAACTATTGCACAGGAGGCAGAACATGACAGAATTCCGGACGGAAGTCTTCGGCAGGACGCTGAGCATATCGGCGTCTGCCCGTAACACAGTGCGCATACGATACGGTCAGAAGCTGTCCCAAAGCTGGTTCGAAAAGTATTCCATCTTTACCCCGCCGAACGAAAACGCGGGAGAAAAGCTGGACAGCGGCGTACGCGCGGGCGATCTTGCCGTCAGCTGGGACGGCACGAACGTGGTGTTCGGGACACCCCGCGCCAGAAGAAGCATACGCCTGCAGAGCAGCGATATTCAGGCGGATACGGAGTATTTCATCCGCGAGCTGGGCAGCCTGCGGCCGGAAGAAAAACAGATCGTGGGCGACGAAACGAAGACCGAGGCAAAGAGGGCAGATTTCATAAAAGATCCCAAGTGCTTTACCCTTTTCACTTCCGGCGAACGCTTCTACGGCCTTGGCGAAAGCAACGTGGACAGGCTGATCCTGAACGGCAAAGCGTATTTGCAGCGGGTGATATACACCAAGAGCGAAGTGGTCATCCCCTATGTGATGACAAAAGCCGGCTATGCCGTGAGCCTGAACACTACCTTCTGGCACGGCGTGGACGTGGCGAAGAAAGACCCGGACGAAGTCAGCTGGTTCCTGCCGGACGGGGAGATCGACTTTTTCATTTATGCCGGCGACACGCTGCCCGAACTGCTGGAGCGCTTCACTTATGTGACAGGGCGCTGCATGGTCCTGCCCAAATGGGCGTACGGCCTGATGTTCATCGACCAGTACAACGCGGACCAGTTCGAGGTAATGCGCGACGCCTCCTCCTTCCGCGAAAAGCGCATCCCCTGCGATTCCTTCTCGCTGGAACCGGGATGGATGGCCAAGCGATACGATTTTTCCACCGAGAAAAAGTGGAACACCGACCGCTTCTACATCTGCGACTGGATGCGGCGCACGGAGCCGGAGTTCGAGGCCCACTCCCCCCGCGACCGGCTCTTTACCACCGCGCTCTCCCGCTATGGCTTCAAGCTGCTTTTGTGGCTGTGCTGCCGCTACGATTTTACCGCCCATCAGGAAAACCGTGCCGGCAATACGACTGATTTCGGATTCGAGCCCTGGTTCGAGCATCTGAAGAGCTTCGTCTGCGACGGCGCCAGGGGCTTCAAGCTCGACCCCTGCAAGGTGATAGACAGCGCGGACGAGACCCGCATTTACGCAAACGGCGCGGGCGAGGCGGAGATGCACTCGCTGCAGACCACCCTGTACGGCAAAGAGATGTACGAAGGTTACAGCGAATACACACACCTGCGCCCCATGCACCACCTGTCCGGCGGGTATACCTCCATACAGAAATATTCCGCCTGCACCACAGGCGATTCCGGCGGGCGCTACAAGACGCTGGTG
The DNA here is from genome assembly GCA_017552535.1 of Clostridia bacterium. GTDB lineage: Bacteria > Bacillota > Clostridia > Christensenellales > Aristaeellaceae > RUG14130. The sequence goes on along the minus strand of JAFZPV010000021.1, from coordinate 8,007 downwards.
TGGATACTGAACGCGGGGCTTTCGGGCGTGAGCAACATAACCTGCGACATGGATATCTTTGCCAAACACACCATACACTACTGCTTCTTTACCGCCTGGTGCGAGCTGGACAGCTGGTCCGGTTATTCCCATCCCTGGTGGGCCGGCGACGAGAACGAAAAGCTCTTTACCTTCTATGACCGCCTGCGCTACCACATTCTCCCCTATATCTATTCCTCCGCGCTCACGGCGCACCTCACAGGCCTGCCGGTTGCCCGCGCGCTGCCGCTGGTGTTTGAGGACGAAGAAGCGCAGGACGCCACCACGGAGTACTTGTTCGGCGACAGCTACCTGGTGGGCTGCTTCTCAGATACCATCTATCTGCCCAGGGGCGAAAAGTGGATCGACGCCTGGACGCACAAAATGTACGAAGGCGGACAGACGCTGCCCGTAAGCGTTCCCGAGGACCGCGGCGGCGCACTGTTCGTAAGGGCCGGTGCGATCGTTCCCACCCAGGCAGACAAGCTGTATACCGACTGCCTGGACGACGAAAGGCTGACGCTGGACGCATATCCGGCTGCGGACTGCGACGGGACGTATACCTTCTATGAAGACGACGGCAAGACGCAGAAATACTTGAGCGGCGAGATCGCGTCCACCAAAATGCGGCTGACCCGCACTGGCAGCAAGATCATTCTGAACGTAGGCCCGCGCGAAGGCTGCTTTGACGGCATGCGCGGCACGCGGATGTATACGGTGAAAGCCCTCACCCTCGCAAAGCCTCAGAAGGTGACCGTGGACGGCACAGACACGCCGTTCTCCTTTGAAAACGACAAGGTATGCTTCGACATGGGCGCAGCGCGGGAAGCGGTCATCGAGCTGTAAGACGGAGATGCATCCAAACACTTATTGAAAACAGGAGGCCGAAATATGAGTATTGATCCGGTATTGCTGCGCATGCGAAACGGAGAACCTCTCACGAAGGCGGAGAACTGGCCCGAGCGCCGCAAAGAGCTGCTTGATACGCTTGCCCGCGAGGAGTACGGATACTTTCCGCCCGCGCTCAGCGTGAACTGCACGGTAGAAAACACGAACAACGCCCACTGGGGCGGCCACGGTATCGAGGAACGTTTGTGCATATCGGGCGAAGGCCCGAAGAGCGCGTTCTCCTTTCCGGTCACGCTGCTGAGGCCCGACGGAAAAGGGCCGTATCCCCTGTTTCTGTTCCTGAGCTTTGAGGACAGCCCGTATCAGAAATACTTTCCCCTGCAGGAGGTGCTCTCCCGCGGGTTCGCCGTGGCGATGATCCCCTACAAAGGCGTCACCAGCGACGACCAAAACATGGCTGACGGCGTCGCCGCTGCCCTGGACAGGCCCGAAGACGGCACAGGCTGGGGCAAGATCACCCTGTGGGCCTGGGCCGCGAGCCGTACGCTGGACGCTCTCAAAGACCGGGAAGAGCTTGACATGAACAGCGTGGCGGTGATCGGCCACTCGCGCCTGGGCAAGACCGCGCTGTGGTGCGGTGCGAACGACGAGCGCATCAGATACGTGTGCTCCAACGACTCCGGTTCCTCCGGCGCGGCCTACGCCCGGGGAAAGGACCCTCGGGGTGAAAACGTGCGCATCATCACCCAGCACTTTCCCTTCTGGTTCTGTGAGAACTTCCGCCGGTACGCGGACAGGGAAGACGATATGCCCTTTGACCAGCACTGGCTTCTGGCAGCCTGCTGCCCGCGTTTTGTGGCTGTGACCAGCGCCAGCCAGGATTACTGGGCCGGCCCCGAAAGCGAAGAAAAGAGCTGCAAGGAGGCGTCCCCCGCCTGGGAGCTGCTGGGCAGAGACGGATATCGTGATGACGGTACGGGAGATATCGCCTATCAGAAGCGTGACGGCATCCACTTTCTGGCACTGGAAGACTGGCGCTTCTTCATGGACTTTGCTTCGGCGCGGAGATCATGAATATGAAATGGCTGGTATTCGGCTCACTGAACATTGACCGCACCTATCACGTGTCTCACCTGGTGCGCCCGGGCGAGACCGTGCAGGCGAGCGATATGCAGCTCTTCGCCGGCGGCAAGGGTCTCAACCAGGCCATCGCCTTTGCGCGTGCCGGGATACAGGTGCAATTCGCGGGTGCCGTAGGCGAAGACGGGCAGATGCTGCTTGACGCGCTTACTTTAAACGGCGTCGATGTCTCCCTCGTAAAGCGCGTGAAAGGCCCCAGCGGCCACGCCGTGATCCAGGTGGATCAGAACGGGCAGAACGACATCGTGATACTGGCCGGTGCCAACGGCTGCATCGATGAATCTTACATCGACGAGGTGCTTTCCGGTTTCGGCAAGGGCGACGCGGTCGTTGTGCAGAACGAGATCTCCTGCGTTCCGCTCATCCTGCAAAGGGCCCATGAAAAGGGCATGGTCACTGTTTGGAATCCGTCCCCGTGCAATGCCGGCGCGCTTGCCTGCGACATGAGCACGATAAACTATCTCGTAGTGAACGAGACCGAAGGCGCGTTCTTTGCCGGAACAGATGACGTCAGCGGAATCAAAAGCCGCCTTCGCGCCATGTATCCAAACACCGGACTATTGCTGACGCTGGGCGAAGAGGGTTCCTTCTTCCGGGAAGCGGGCGGAAAACCGTACCACGGGCACGTTTTCCCCGTAAAGGCAGTGGACACCACGGCTGCCGGGGATACGTTCATGGGATATTTCTTCGCCTCCCTCTGCCGGGGCAAACGCTTGGAAGACGCGCTTCATATCGCCTCGGCTGCCGCCGGCATCTCGGTATCGCGCCCCGGTGCCTCCGCTTCCATTCCCCTGCTGAACGAAGTGGAAGAGGCCGTACAGGCCGCAGAGCAGGGATAGCGCGTATCTGAATACTATTCGATAAGAAAACGCGGTATGGTTTGCTCCCGTACCGCGTTTCCATATCTCATAACCCGCAAGTAGCCCTTGAGTTATTTCGTCATATCCAGCAGCTGCTCCGTTTCGCACAGTGCGACCTCTGTATAGCCGTTCTGGGCGATGGTATAGCTCACGTAGCGGTCTCCCCACACCAGTTGGGGATGGGGATCAAGGTGGTAAACGCTTGGGTTTTCGCGCGGCGCCAGCGCCGGGTTCTGGCTCACGATGTACACCTGCTTTCCCGTGACGCAGTTGTAGAATCCCACCCGCGATGGCGTACCGCGGTAGAACACGTCGTTTTCGTCGTAGACGAAGAAGTCGTCGTGCAGGGATGAAAACGCGTGCCACGCCGGAACAGGGGCATACACCTTGTGTTCACCCGTTTCCAGATTGATGCCGGTTATACCGTTGTTGCCTTCTTCAAGAGACTTGTATTTGCAGTAATAGATCACTTTTCCGTTCCGGCTCCACCACTCATGGGTGGCCCGCTGGCCGCCAAGCGGCGGATACAGCGTCTCTTTGCCGTCCCGGGTGATCGTCCACAGGCGCATGAACTCGCCTTTATCGTTATAGCGGATAGGGTGTTTCTGACCGGTCACATGGTCGTTCCAGTGGTCCTCCGCCATGAGCACCAGATCCGGGTCCACGGGATTGAACTGGGCATGATTGCGGCAGAAATCGTATTCCTTCCATACCGTGAATTTTCCGTTCAACAGGCGCAGCGTGCCGAGTATAAAGCGGTCGTTCACGTGCGCGTCCACGAACAGTTCGGTCTTGTCCGGGCTGTATGTCAGATGCGTGCCCAGGGACTGGGGCGAACCTAAGCGGCTGATCTCCTTCGGGACCGGACAAATGCGAACAGGCGGCTTTCCGGCTTTGGGACTTTTGATATAAAAGCCCTGCGGGCCGCCGAAGATGCACTCGCCGCTTTCCATGTCCACCAGCGGCCCGCCCAGCCGCTGGGTCTCCGGGAAAACACGCACTTCGTCGTCTTCAAAGTCCACAACGCCCATCACGCCGTAGGTGGCCGGCGGATAACTGGCGTAAAACCAAAGGTACCTGCCTTTTTCATCCATGGCTCGGTTCACAAAGTAGAAGCTTTGCTGCTGCCCGGCGGCTTTGGTAGAAAGCACATAGCTTTTGACACCCGTTACCGGGTCTGTGAAGATCCTGAAATGCTTTGATTCGGATATGCTGACCATGCTGCCCTCCTCGGGATGAACTGTCGTTTGTTGGAATTAACTTTACTATTCAGTTTTTGCCGCCGTCAGCCTTATTCCAGGCGCCGAAAGGGCACGCTTCCTTCATATACGCTGCTTTCAGTTCTACAAGGCAGCCGCAGCCCATGCAGGTGCCGTTGTCCAGCCTTTCGCACAGGCGGCAGGCCGCAAGGCGCGCTTCGTACACTTTATCCGGGGCTTTTGATTTGGCGGGGACCTTTTTAAGCATCCCCGCCACGTATTTTTCGTAGTCTGCCGGAAACGCCTCTTTCAACAGGCAGCGGCGGCAGCGTTCCTCCCCCATCAGCAGATCGCCAGGTGCACCACGGAGCAGGCCGGCAGCGTTGCGGTCAGGCCTTCGTCCGCAAGCGCAAAGCCGGTGAAGGGACGGTCTTTTACCCTTTCGGGCTCGTCGAAGGTGTTGTGGTCCCCCATCTTTCCGGTGAGCACTTCGCCGGTGACCTTCTTGGCGCTAAAGTCCTGCAGAACGACCTTCACTTCCCTTTCGTCGTCGGCGGAGGGATTGACCAGCGTCACGTGCAGCGTTCCGTCCTTTGCTTTGGACGCGGTGGCCTGCGCGGCGGGCAGCTTGCCGCCCTCGAAAAGCGGGTTCGTGAGCATGTGACTGTCCACCAGCTCGTTTTCCTGATGGGCGCTGAAGAGCTTGAAGGCGTAATAGGTGGGCGTACACAGCATGCGCTTGCCTTCCGTAAGGATCATGGCCTGCAGCACGTTCACCGTCTGGGCGATGTTGGCCATGTGCACGCGGTCGCAGTGTTCGTTGAACATATTGAGGTTCAGGCCCGCAACGATGGCGTCGCGCATGGAGTTCTGCTGGTACAGGAAGCCGGGGTTCGTGCCCTCTTCCACGTCGTACCAGGTGCCCCACTCGTCCACGATAAGGCCCACGCGCTTGTTGGGATCGTACTGGTCCATGATGGCCCCGTGGGTCTTTAAAAGCTCTTCCATGTACATGGTCTTTTCGAGGGTGAGGTAGTAGTCTTCCTTCGTAAAGTTCAGGGCGGAACCTTTCTTGTGCCACTCGTGGGGCACGGTGTAATAGTGCAGGGACAGGCCGTCCATGTGGCGGACGGCTTCGCGCATCAGCACTTCCGTCCAGTGGAAGTCTCCCGCGTTGGGGCCGGCGGCCACGCGGTAGATGCGCGCGTCCGGACGGTACTGGCGGATATAGGTCTGGTAGCGGCGGTATTCGTTGGCGTAGTACTCCGCCGTCATGTTTCCGCCGCAGCCCCAGGGCTCGTTGCCCACGCCGAAATACTGTACGCGCCAGGCGGCTTCATGCCCGTTCTTTTTTCTGAGCTCCGCCATGGGAGACACGCCGTCAAAGGTCAGGTATTCCACCCACTCGTTCATTTCCTGCACGGTGCCGCTGCCCACGTTGCCCGTGATGTAGGCGTCGCACTCCAGCTGGCGGCAGAGCTCCATGAACTCGTGCGTGCCGAAGCTGTTGTCCTCGGTGACGCCGCCCCAGTGGGTGTTGATCATCTTTTTGCGGTTCTCTTTGGGGCCGATGCCGTCCTTCCAGTGGTACTCGTCGGCAAAGCATCCGCCCGGCCAGCGCAGCGCGGGGATGCGCACCTTTTTGAGGGCTTCCACCACGTCGGTGCGCATGCCGTTCACGTTGGGGATCTCTTTGTCGTCGCCCACGAACAGGCCGCCGTAGATGCACCTGCCCAGGTGCTCGGAAAAATGGCCCTGCAGCTGCCTGCGGATGTGTCCTTTTTCCACGTTGGGATTGATGTACAGCGTGTCTTTCATGTTTTTCTCCTTTGCTTTTTTCGGCATTATAGCATTTGCGGCATTCATCGTCAAACGGGATACTGTGAAAGGTATTTGTCTTCAAGGCCGCATTCGCTTATCAGCTTGAACAGGGTGTAGCGCGTGCGGTAGTCCTTGGCGCAGCGCATGGACATATTCAGAAGTTTGTCGTCCACGCCGCAGTCCGCAGGCGTCATTTCGCAGCCCAGAAAGCGCATGGCGCTTTCGAGCTTTTCCGGGGAGGGCAGTTCGTTTATCACGCGGCGGATGTCTTCGAACCTTTCCTGCGCAGTCCTTACGCGCCGGGCCTGCTCCTCCCAGCTTAAGAAATCGCCTTCGTTGTCCGCCATGATGGACTCGGCAGCTGTCTTTTCGAAGGCACGGTACATCCAGCGGACCCTGTCTTCCCGTTCCAGACGGTTTTTCTTTATCACTTCAAGGTCGATTTGGGACAGGTCCTCTTCGGCAAAGGTCTTGAACACCGGCAGCACCAGAAGCGTTGCGACGCCCACCGATGAGCCGTGGCTGGGCGGCAGCTTTCCGTGCAGCAACTGCATCATCTCCCAGTAGTGCGCCACGTTGTGCTCCACGGAAGCCACGGCGCGGGTGTGGCCGATGATCATGATGGTCATGCCGGACAGGAGCAGCGCCTCCGTGAGGATGCGTATGCCCTTCTCCGTACGGGCTTTGATCTCGTCTAGGTTGTCGAGCAGCCTGCTCAGCGCGTCCATCACGATCTCGCCGCAGACAGGACAGAAGACCTCGCCGTTAATGATGTTTCCGATCTTCCAGTCCGCAATGGCGATGAACTTGCCCAGCACGTCGCCCACGCCCGAACACACCATGTCCATAGGAGCAGTCTTCATGACGTCCGTATCGCACACGATGATCTCCGGGCATTTGCCGGCCCGGTGGATCTTGACGCCCCGGAAGGTGAGCGGGCAGATGGAAGAAGTGTAGCCGTCCATGGACGGCGCGGTGCCGATGCAGACCTGCGGGATCTCAAGCCGCTTCGCCACCACGCGGGTGGTGTCCGTTATGGAGCCTGAGCCCACCGATACCAGGAATTCCGTGTCCGGTTCCAGGGACAGAAGCACTTCGCCCACCGCTGTTTCGTCCGGTTCCATGCGGTCGGGACGGGTGATCACGCAGTTAGTCACGTGATAGCCCGCTTCCTTCAGGCTTTGGCTCACCCTGCTGCCGGCAAGCTCCCAGGTGATGTTGTCCGCCACGAGCACGCAGTTCTTGCCGATGTCCCGCCTTGCGATATACTCAGGGACGTTTGCGATGATGCCGCCGCCCACATAGATGTCCTGCGTGGGCTCGTTGTGCCGGCTGGAGCAGGAGCATCTGATATCGCCGATCAGAAGCTTTCCGCCTTCGCCGTAGCGCATGCTGTACGGCACAGGAAACCACCTCCCGCTTCTTAAATCATTTCATGGATTTCTTCATGGTGATTGTACCATAAGCGTGCCTGCCGCGCAACGCTTTTTCTTCAAAAGATACACTCTTTTGACCGGCTCCAGGGCATGAATTAACAATCCGTGCTTGATAGCGGGAATGCATTTTTGTTAGAATACCGTCAAATCTTCCCGGAGGTATTCATAATGGCGCAACTCACGATGGACAAGCTGGTCGCCCTGTGCAAAAACAAGGGCTATATTTTCGCGGGCTCCGAGATCTACGGCGGCCTGAGCAACACCTGGGATTACGGCCCGCTGGGCGTGGAATTCAAAAACAACGTCAAAAAGGCCTGGTGGCGCAAGTTCGTGCAGGAAAGCCCCTACAACACGGGCGTGGACTGCGCGATATTGATGAACCGCGAAGTCTGGGTGGCTTCCGGACACGTGGGCGGCTTCAACGATCCCCTGATGGACTGCAAAGCCTGCAAGGCCCGCTTCCGCGCCGACAAGCTGATCGAGGACTTTACCGAAGGCAAGGAGACCGGCGACGGCTGGACCAACGCGGAGCTTGAAAGCTACATCAAAGAGCACGCCATTCCCTGCCCCGTCTGCGGCAAGACCGATTTTACCGGCATCCGCCAGTTCAACCTGATGTTCAAGACCCACCAGGGCGTGAATGAAGACAGCGCGGCGGAGCTCTATCTTCGTCCCGAGACCGCG
>JAFZPV010000020.1 GCA_017552535.1 Clostridia bacterium | reverse complement strand
TTCGATATTCCGGGTGTCAAAATGTTCCCTGCTCAGATCGGCAGTGGAACAGCAGCTCAGTACGTAATCCGCCATATGCAGCCTCGCGAAAAATAAAGATTCCGAGCCAGGCTCATCCGACGTAAAGATTCTCAAAAAGCCTCTGTGATTGTTGACTTTCCGATGCCGCCGTGATAAAATCTGCTCGGTCAGAAAGTAGACTATCACATATTTCCGGCAAAGTCAAGCGAATTTTTGATGTCCGGAAAAGGGAGAAACGACCGATGACAAACGCTGGGGCACTGCGATTTTGGTTTCGATTTACCCGGCTGCTCGATGCAGGCAGGTTGTTTTGCAGTGCGATCGGATAGTGTATATCGAAGGATTATGCTTTTTTCCGCGCGGCGCAGAACGATCTGCGCCGCACGTTTTATATGGTCCGCAGCAAAAGACAACGGAGGCTTTGGGTTATGATCGTAGTACTGAAAAACAACGCACCGAAAAACAAGCAGGAGCAGCTGGTGGAATGGCTCAAACAAATGGGCCTGGGCGTTCATGTGTTTACCGGAGAATTCCAGACCGTTGTGGGGCTGATCGGCGATACCAGCGGCGTAGACATGGAGCTGATCAAAAGCCTGGATATCGTGGATTCCGTCAAACGCATCAGCGAACCCTTCAAATGCTGCTCCCGGCGCTTCCATCCCGACGACAGCGTGATAGACGCAGGGGGCGTAAAGATCGGCGGCGGTCATTTCGCCATGATCGCGGGCCCCTGCTCGGTGGAAAGCGAGGAGCAGATCGTGTATGTCGCCAAAGCGGTGAAGGCCGCGGGCGCGAATCTGCTCAGGGGCGGCGCCTTCAAGCCCCGCACATCGCCTTACGATTTCCAGGGGCTCAAGGCCGAAGGACTGGAGCTGCTGAAGATCGCCCGCCGGGAAACAGGGCTTCCCATCGTGACGGAGATCATGAGCGCCGGGGACCTGGACCTGTTCAGGGATGTGGACGTGCTGCAGGTGGGCGCGCGCAATATGCAGAACTTCGACCTGCTCAAGGCACTGGGCCAGCAGCCCAAGCCGGTTCTGCTCAAGCGCGGCCTCGCCAACACTCTGAGGGAACTCCTGATGAGCGCGGAGTATATCATGGCCAGCGGGAACGAAAACGTGATCCTGTGCGAAAGGGGCATACGCACCTATTCTGATTATATGCGAAACACCCTGGATCTTTCCGCTGTGCCCATGCTGCATGAGCTCAGTCACCTGCCCGTGGTGGTGGACCCCAGCCACGCTACCGGCATCGCCCGCATGGTGGAGCCCATGGCCCTGGCCGCCGCGGCCTGCGGCTGTGACGGGCTTCTGATCGAGGTGCACAGCGACCCCGAGCATGCCCTGAGCGACGGCGCCCAGAGCCTGAAGCCCGAGCAGTACGCGCCGCTGGTGAAAAAAGTCCTTGCGGTCCGTGAAACCGTACGGGGCTGACAGACAGCGTGATCCGGCAGAAAATCCATTTTCCGGTGAGGTGAACGGTATGGCGGTCGTAACGGTACAGGCGTCCAAAAGCTACGATGTGTTGATCTCTTCCGGCCTGATCGAAGAGGCGGGGAAACTGGTTCGCGGCGTATGCTCCGGGGGCAAAGCCCTGATCGTATCGGACGAAAACGTGTTTTCCCTGTACGGAGAAGCGCTTTCCCGCTCGCTGGAAAAAACGGGCTTTCAGGTGTTTACCTTCGTGTTCCCGTCCGGGGAAGCGTCCAAGACCCTCTCAACCTATGCCCGTATTCTGGACAGGCTGTGCGAAGTGAACGCCTCGCGGCAGGACGTGACCGTCGCCCTGGGCGGCGGCGTGGCCGGAGATGTAGCGGGTTTTGCGGCGGCGACGTACCGGCGCGGCATGGGTTTCGTCCAGGTGCCCACCTCCCTTCTGGCGGCGGTGGATTCCTCCGTGGGCGGCAAAACGGCGGTGAACCTGGAAGGCGGCAAAAACCAGGCGGGCTGCTTTTATCAGCCGGATCTGGTGATCGCGGACACGGACACGCTTTCCACTCTGCCTGAGGAAGAATACCGAAACGGCTGCGCGGAGATCATCAAGTACGGCGTTCTGGGCAGCCGGGCGCTGTTTGAAAGTATCCTTGAAAAGCCGGTCAGAGAGGATTACGCTCGAGTGATCGAACAGTGCGTTCAAATAAAACGCGGCCTGGTGGAACAGGACGAGCGCGACACGGGAAAACGGATGCTTTTGAACCTCGGCCATACCCTGGGCCACGCTGCGGAAAAGATTAGCGGCTACTCGATCCCCCACGGGCAAGCTGTGGCGATGGGCATGGCCGCTGCGGCCCGGGCCGCCTGCGCCCGCTCGGTTTGCGGTCCGGAAGTTTGCAAGGAGATAGAAGAAGCCCTTGCGCTGTACGGTCTGCCCGCGGCCTTCCCGTTTACGGCGGGGGAAACGGCTTCGGCCTGCCTTTCCGACAAAAAAGGCGACGGCTTCAGCGTGAAAATGATCCTGCCGGAAAAGATCGGCGTCTGCCGCATCACGGATATCCCCGCGGATGAACTTATATCCTGGCTCAAAGCTGGAGGACTGTAAATGATTGAGCGCGTACAGGCGGGGCCGCGCATGGGAAGCGTGCGGGTGCCCTGTTCCAAATCGGAGGCGCACCGGGCGCTGATCGCTGCGGCGCTTTCGAAAAACCGGGTGCGCATCGAAGGGGCAGACGCTTCGAAAGACGTACTCGCCACTTTGGCATGTCTGAACGCCCTGGGCGCGGATATCGTTCAGGAAGAATCCGGCTTTGTTTCGGCAAAGCAGATAGGAACTGTGCCTGGTGAAAAAAGACTCTGTCCCGGAGAAAGCGGCTCTACACTGCGGTTTTTGCTGCCGCTGGCGGGCGCACTGGGTTTGGATGCGCAGTTTGTTATGGAAGGAAGTCTCCCCGGGCGGCCCATACAGGCGCTGGCGGACGCCCTTCAAAAACATGGCATGCGGCTGGAAAAAACCGGAAATGAACTTGTCTGCCGGGGAAAGCTTGCACCCGGGCGCTACACGCTGCCGGGCAACGTTTCCAGCCAGTTCATTACGGGCCTTTTGTTCGCCCTCCCGCTTCTGCCCGGCGACAGCGAGCTTTGCGTGACAGGGGAAACGGAATCGGAGGGATATGTGCGCATGACGCTGAAGATGCTTTCCGCTTCCGGCGTGCGCGCGGAGGAAGACAAAGGCGTATTTTTGATCCCGGGACGGCAGACGTACGATATGCCGCCCGTCTGGGCGCTGGAAAGGGACTGGTCCCAGGCGGCGTTCTTTCTGTGCATGGGCGCGCTGTCCCAAAACGGCGTGACGGCTCTGGATATGCGCACGGATTCCCTGCAGGGAGACAAGGCCGTACTGAAAATACTCTCTGAAGCGGGCGCCTGCGTACAGGCCGGACCGAAGGGAGTTACGGTACAAAAAGACCGCCTGGAAGGCGTGACAATCGACGCCTCCGGTATACCGGACCTGATCCCCGCGCTGAGCGCGCTTATGAGCCTTGCGAAAGGCGAAACCCGCGTGGTGAACGCGTCGCGCCTGCGGCTCAAGGAAAGCGACCGCCTGATGACCACATGCCGGATGCTGTCAGATCTGGGAGCGGACATACGGACGGAGGGCGACGGCCTCGTGATCAGGGGAAGACCCTTCCTCGCGGGCGGGCAGACGGACGCGCAGGGCGATCACCGTATCGCCATGGCTGCCGCCGTGGCCGCGTCCGGTTCACAGGAAGACGTAACGGTTCTGGGCGCGGAGTGCGTGCAGAAATCCTATCCCCGTTTCTGGCAGGATTTTAAGCAGCTGGAGGCAGATATATGAGCAGCGTATACGGCGAAAACCTGCGTCTGTCCATATTCGGACAGTCTCATTCCCCCGCGGTGGGCATGACGCTGGACGGCCTGCCCGCGGGAAATAAGATCGATATGGACGAATTGAAGCGTTTCCTGGCCCGGCGCGCGCCGGGACAAAACGCCTGGTCCACCGCCCGCCGGGAAAAGGACGAGCCGGAATTTATAAGCGGTCTGGTAAACGATACCCTGTGCGGTGCGCCCCTGACTGCGGTCATACGCAACACCGACGCAAACAGCGGCGATTACGAAGCTATTTCAGAAACCCCGCGTCCCGGCCACGCGGATTATACTGCGCAGATCAGGTATTCCGGCTTTCAGGACAAAAGAGGAGGCGGGCACTTTTCGGGCCGGCTCACCCTGCCCCTGTGCGTGGCGGGCGGCGTGTGCCTGCAGCTGCTTAAAGCGGAGGGCATCACCGTGATGGCTAGGGCCAAGAGCATAGGCGATGTGTTAGACACGGGCAGCTTTGACCGGCCTGTGGCCGAAAAGGCGTTTCCCGCTGCGGACGATGCCAGCGGCGAAAGGATGCGCGCGGCCATTTTTCAGGCGGCCCGGGAGGGCGACAGCCTGGGCGGCGTGGTGGAATGCGTGGCCCTGGGCGTGCCCGCGGGGCTGGGAGATCCCATGTTCGACGGCATGGAAAACCGCATCGCCCGGGCCGTTTTTGCCATTCCTGCCGTGAAGGGCGTAGAGTTCGGCGAAGGCTTCGCCGCCGCCCGCCTGCGCGGAAGTCAAAACAACGACGGTTATGAAATCAGGGAGGGCCGCGTGGGCCTTAAGTCGAACCATGCCGGCGGCATACTGGGCGGCATCACAGACGGCATGCCCGTCGTGGTGCGCGCGGCGTTCAAGCCCACGCCCTCCATCGCCAAAGAGCAGATGAGCGTGGACATGAATACCATGCAGCCCGTACTTCTGAGCGTGCCGGGGCGGCACGACCCGTGCGTCGTGCCCAGGGCGGTGCCCTGCGTGGAGGCCGCCGTCGCCATCGCGCTGTATGACGCATTGCTTGCCCGAAGGAGGGAAAAACCGTGAACGAAGATAACTTGCTTACGGCCTGCCGGCAGGAGATCGATAAGATCGATCGGGAAATAGTAGATCTGTTCGTCCGGCGCATGGAAGTGAGCGCCCGGATCGCCGGATACAAGAAGGAGCACGCTCTGCCCGTATGGGATCCGACGCGCGAAAGGGAAAAGCTTTCCGCGGTACAAAGTGCCTCACCGGAGGAGCTGCGTCCGTATGCCGCTGCGCTCTATACCCAGATACTGAGCCTCAGCCGCAGCCGCCAGATGCTTTTGAACGGCGGGGAAAGCGGGATCGCTGACGTTATCCGTGCGGCCCTTGATAAAACGCCTTCCCTGTTTCCGGAATCCGCCTGCGTGGCCTGCCAGGGCGTGGAGGGCGCCAATTCCCAGTTTGCCTGCGAAAAGCTCTTTTCCCATCCCGACATCATGTTTTTTTCCGGCTTCGACGCGGTGTTTTCCGCTATCGAAAAGGGCCTGTGCCGTTACGGCATCGTACCTGTGGAGAATTCCACAGCGGGTACGGTGAAGGCGGTGTACGACCTGATGATGGATCACCGCTTTTACATTGTGCGTTCCGTTCGCCTGAAAGTGGACCACGATCTTCTGGCCCGTCCCGGCGCGGTTCTCCAAGACATCCGGGAGATATACTCCCACGAGCAGGCCATCGGTCAGTGCTCGCATTTTCTGTCCACCCTCAGAAACGTGCGGGTGATCCCCTGTGAAAACACAGCAGCCGCGGCGAAAATGGTGGCCGCGTCCGGCCGCGGCGACGTCGCAGCCCTGGCCAACCCCCGCTGCACGGAATATTATCCTCTTGCGCGCCTCGTCCGCGCCGTGCAGAACAACAACAGCAACTATACCCGCTTTATCTGCATTTCCAGGGAACCGGAGATCTATCCGGGCGCGGACCGCACCAGCCTCATGCTCACCCTGCCCCACAAGCCCGGCGCACTGTGCCGGCTGCTGGGCAGCATAGCAGCGCTGGACGTGAACCTTACCAAACTCGAAAGCCGTCCTTTGCCGGGAAGCGATTTTGAGTTTATGTTTTACTTCGACATGCTCTTGCCGGTGTATTCCCCCAAGCTTACCCAACTGATGGCGGAGCTGCCCGTCCAGTGCGAGCGTTTCAGCTATCTGGGCAGCTACAGCGAGGTGTTCTGATATGCTTTTGTGCGGACTGCTGGGAAAAAAGCTTGGCCACAGCTATTCGCCGGGCATCCACGCGCTGATGGGAAACTACGGATACCGCCTGTTCGAGCGGGAGGAAAACGGGATCGGCGAGCTGCTCTCCCAAAATGACTGGGCGGGTCTCAACGTGACCATTCCCTACAAAAAGACGGTGCTTCCGTACATGGACGAAGTGTCGGACACGGTGCGCCTCACCGGCAGCGTCAACACGATCACCCGCACGGCGGCGGGGAAACTGCGCGGCGACAACACGGACGTGTACGGTTTTATGGAGATGCTCCGCCATGCCGGCATCGGCGTACATGGCAAAAAAACGCTGGTGCTGGGCTCGGGCGGGGCGGCTTGTGCGGTAAACGCGGCGCTCGACATACTGGGTGCGCCCCATGTGACCGTGAGCCGAAGCGGAGAATACAACTATCAGAACCTGCACCGCCACGCGGACGCCCGGGTGATCGTGAATGCGACGCCTGTGGGCATGTATCCGGACAACGGCGCTTCCCCGGTGGACCTGAAGATGTTTCCCGCCCTGGAGGGGGTCGTGGACCTTGTCTACAATCCCGCCCGCACCGCGCTTTTGATGCAGGCGGAGAGCCTGGGCATTCCCCGCGCCGGCGGGCTGTACATGCTGATTGCCCAGGCCGCGCGCTCCAGCGAGCTGTTTACCGGGCGGGCCGTGGGCCGGGAAAAAGTGGAATATATCTACCGCAGGCTGTCAAAGGAAATGATGAACCTCGTTCTGATCGGCATGCCGGGCTGCGGAAAAAGCACCGCGGCAAAAAGCATCGCCCGCCTTACGGGCCGCAGGCTGGTGGATGCGGACGAAGCGTTTACCGAGCGCTATGGCCTGACCCCTGCCGAGGCTATCAGGCAGAAGGGAGAGGCAGCCTTCCGCGATATGGAGCAGGCGCTCCTAAAAGACATCGGCAAAGGCTCGGGCCTCGTGATCGCCGCAGGCGGTGGCGCGGTGACACGGGAAGAAAACTACTTTTCCCTGCACCAGAACGGCATTATGATATGGCTAAAAAGGGACGTGGAGAGCCTGCCCGCGGAGGGAAGGCCCCTGAGCGAAAAGTACGGCGCGAAGGCGCTGTATGAGATTCGCCGGCCGCTGTATGAGTGGTTCGCCGACGCAGCCGTGAACGTAAGCGAAGACGCGGACGAGACCGCCCGGCGCGCGGCAGAAGCGATGGAAAAAGCCGTGCAGGCGCTTATCTGACGAAAAGGAGCCGAAAGATGAAGATACTCGTTCTGAACGGGCCCAACTTAAATCTCCTGGGCATCCGGGAGCCGGAGATATATGGAAAAGAAAACTACGCATCCCTCCTGGCCTTCATCCGGCGCGCCGCAGAAGAAGAGGGCGTTGAAGCGGAATGCTTCCAGTCCAATCACGAAGGCGTTCTCGTGGATAAGATCCAACAGGCTTTGGGCGTATTTGACGGCATCGTGATCAATCCTGCCGCCTACACCCATACAAGCGTCGCCATCCTGGACGCGCTCAGGGCCGTACATATCCCCACCGTGGAGGTGCACCTGAGCGACATAAGCAGCCGCGAGGAATTCCGCCGCTTCTCCTACGTGTCCCTGGCGGCCCTGAAGACCTACGCGGGCCTGGGCTTTGAGGGCTACCATCAGGCGATACGGTTTCTGAAGGCGCACGCCGCCGATAAATGAGGAGCAAAAAACGGAGAACCCGTTGCGTAAAACGGTGAAGGGTTCACGTTTCGGAAAAAACAGGTTCCAATGTATCCAAAACCAAACCGCGGGGAATGAAATCCCATCTCATTCCCCGCGAATTAATGCTTATCAGCCTTTATAGTATCTGTATTTTTCCACGGCGTCCAGCACGGCGGCCATGTTTTCCAGCGGGATCTCGTAATTGAGCTCCACGCTCAGCCCCAGCGCGCCCTCTGGCATATACAGGCTTTCCACGCATTGGGCCACATGGTCGAACAGCTGCGAGCGCGTGGCTACGGGGAACAGCTGCCGGTCCAGGTCGAGATTGATGGGGATCACGTGCTCCCGGCGGCACACGCGCACCAGGTTGTCCAGGCCGTTGGCGCGGAACTGGGGATTGATGATGTCCACGCCGCATTCCATGAGGTCCGGCATGATCTCCCAGATGCAGCCGTCCGTGTGCATATAGATCAGCTGCTGTGGCTTGTAGGCCTTGATGAGGC
Organism: Clostridia bacterium; assembly: GCA_017552535.1. Lineage (GTDB taxonomy): Bacteria > Bacillota > Clostridia > Christensenellales > Aristaeellaceae > RUG14130. Next base: position 35,922 of record JAFZPV010000020.1, on the reverse strand, counting down.
CGTAGATCTTGCGGAAGCAGGGCTTTAAGTACTTGCGCCAGCGCTTCGCGCCGATGGCCAGGCCTGTCTGCGTGCCCAGATCGTCGCCGAAGTAGATGATCTCGTCCATGCGCGGCAGGACGGCCGCCACCTGGTAGAGATTGTATTCCAGCACCTTGTCGATCAGGGTCTCGATCGTTTCGTCCTCCTCGGCGAACCAGACCATCGCGTTCTCAAAGCCGCACAGGTCCAGCAGGCGCAGGTACATAAATCCGTGGGGCAGGCGGCCGTCCCGGCAGGAGGGGATCTGAAGGCTGAACACGTCCTCCTCCGTTTTGACCGGATGGCCCGTCACGATGGATTCGTTTCCCGCGTGCTCGTTGTGCCACACACAGTTCCATTCGTCTATGTATACGCCTTTGCGGTAGCTGGCCGGAAGGCGGTCTTCCACGTGCTCCAGGTCCATTTTGAGCCCGCCGAAAAACTGGGGATACTGGTCCACCAGGCGCTGCAGCTCGCTGCCGTACTTCATCCAGGCGGCGGGCAGCATGCCCACGGTCACGGGAATGGTATCGGGATGCTCCATGCGGATGGCCTGCTGCAAAGTGGACATCGCTATGCCTCCATATAAGTCATGATCGGATATAAAGGGATACCGTACGTCAGGTTTCGGGCTTCACCCACACGATGCCGCCCGAATTCCATTTGAGCACCGTTTCGTACCCCAGATTTTCGTACCATTTATCCACGTGGGTGTAGTGGATATAGGCAAGGTCGAAGCCGTTTTTCTGAAAGTATTCTGTGGCCCGGCGCACCATTTCCAGGCCGATGCCCCTGCGGCGGTATCCGGGCACCGTTCCCACGCAGCCCGGCCCGCCCACGTGCAGGCCCAGATGAAGGCCCATATCGTGCAGGGTGCAGAAGCTTGCCACTTTGTCTCCGTCGAAGGCGCAGAACACCGGGTGCTCGCCGGGCTCCTCGTAATACTGCTTCCAGCCTTCTTCCACCTGCCCGACGGCCTGCACCAGCTTTTGGGTATCTCCATCGTATATGTCAAAGCGGATGCCGTCCGGGAAGGGAAAACAGGTCTTCTCCGGAACGAAACGGTCCAGATACAGAACCTGCTCCGCGGAAACGTCATTAAGCGGCAGCGTGCGGATGGATTCCCGGTCGAAAAAGCCCGGATGCAGGCTGTGAAACAGTTCGGTGTAATCCATAACGAACCTCCCGAAGCGGGTCGAAAAGTAACGGTTCAAACAGCCCCGGCAGGCCGGAAACTGCCTTTGACCAAACCAAAGTATAGCACGCATTTTGGTGAAAAGTCAATGCACGCATGCCAAACCGCTTCAGGACGCTTCACAAAAGGCGCGGAATATGGTATACTTGCAAGGCAGAATTTTTTGGGGTGTGAACCGATGGTATTTTCAAGCTTGACGTTTTTGCTGTACTTTTTCCCCGTCGTGCTGGCGCTGTACTTTGTCAGAAGCGGCATCCGCTGGCGCAACGGGGTGCTCCTGGCCGCGTCGCTGTTTTTTTACGCCTGGGGAGAGCCCACGTGGATACTGGCCATGCTGGCTTCCGCGCTCATCAACTATTTCTGCGCCCTGGCGATGCAGGGCAAAAAAGGCGCGGCCCGGAAAACCTGGCTCTGGATCGGCGCCGGGTCGGCGCTGGGGCTTTTGTTCGTATTCAAATACCTGTCGTTTTTCGTAAACGCGTTTCTGGGCATTTTCAGTTCCGCCGTGCGGATTCCCGTGCTGGAGCTGCCCATCGGCATCTCCTTTTACACCTTTCAGATCCTCACCTACACGGTGGACGTGTACCGGGGCAAGCAGAAGCCGCAGCCTTCCTTTGCCCGCCTGCTTCTGTACGTGAGCTGCTTTCCCCAGCTCATCGCGGGTCCCATCGTGCGCTACGGCGATATATCGAAGGAGATCGCTTCCCGTTCCGTTTCGCCCGATGATTTTTCCGCCGGCATGAAAAGGTTTCTGGTGGGCCTGGGCAAAAAAGTGCTGGTGGCGAACGTATGCGCCGAGATCATGAACAAGCTGCCCCTGGCGGGCGCGGCGAGCCTGTCGCTGGGCGGCGCGTGGTACGCGGCGGCCATATACACGCTGCAGCTGTATTTCGACTTTTCCGGCTATTCTGACATGGCCATCGGCCTGGGCCGCATGTTTGGCTTTCATTATAAAGAAAACTTCGACCATCCCTACTGGTCGGCCTCGGTGCGCGAGTTCTGGCGCAGATGGCACATCTCCCTGGGTTCGTTTTTCCGGGAGTATGTATACATCCCCCTGGGCGGCAACCGGGAAGGAAAGGGCCGGACGATACGGAACACCCTGATCGTGTGGGGGCTGACCGGGCTGTGGCACGGGGCGAACTGGACATTCATCCTCTGGGGCCTGTACTACGGGGCACTTCTAACCATAGACCTTATAGGCGGCAGAAAGCTTACAAAGGCGCTGCCCGGCGCGGTCAGCCGCGTCCTTACGCTGGCGCTGGTGATGGTCGGCTGGGTGATATTCTATTATCCCACCATCGGCCAGGCGTTTTCGCACCTTGGGGCCATGTTCGGCTTCGGGCAGGGCCTGATGGACGAAAATGCCCTGGGCGTGATCAGGACCTATTCCATACTGCCCGTGATATACTTCCTTGTCAGCCTGCCGACGGGAGAATGGCTCAAGACGCTCACCGCGAGAATGAACCTCAGTCCCCGGGTGGGCGAGATCGCAGGTGCGCTGGTGATGCTCGCCCTGGCGGCGTACTCTGTGATCTTCATCGAAGGGCTCTCCAGCAATCCCTTCATCTACTTCCAGTTCTGAGGAGGCGGGACAGATGAAACATAAGATCCGCTTCATTGCTTCGGTGGTATGCGTCGTCGCCCTGCTGGTGACGGGCATATTCGTGATGCTGTTCAGCCGAAAGCAGTCCACGCCCTCCGAAAAGGAAAACCGCATGCTGCAGGGTTTTCCCCGCCTGAGTGCGGGAACGCTGTTTTCAGGCGAGTTTTCAAAGCAGTTCGACGATTTTCTTTCCGATAATTTCACGGGCCGGGACGCGATGGTGGACGCCGCCGAAGGGACGCTTAAGCTGTTTGACGCGGTGAAGGGCGACGAGGCGTTTGAAAAGAAGGCCCGGCAGATGGAACAGGACCTGGCCCGGGAAGGCGCGGCGGGCGAAGAAAGCGAAGGTTCGCAGGAAGGCGAAGTCTTCGAAGAAGATTCGGTCGTTTTGAGCGCTTCGGAGATCCCTATCGACAGCCGCAAAAGCTACCAGTGGTACGTAAAGACCGACGGCACCCTGTCCCTGAAATACGAGTATCTCAAGACCAACGTGGATACCTACGCCGAAACCCTCAGGCTCCTCAAAAGCTGCCTGCCTGCGGACGGCGTGATCGATTTCGTGCAGGTGCCCCTGGCGCAGCAGGCCAACCGCTGGCGCGACCAGCAGGACATCTATTCCGGCTGGGGCTCCAGCATGGAAATGATGCTCACCCAGAGCCTGGGCGGCGCGGCCAACATAAACGTATACAGCGCCTGGAACCTGCTGGCGCCTTACGTATGCTCAGAACCGCCCATGTTCTACTTTACCGACCACCACTGGAGCGCGGAAGCGGCCTATATCGTGGCGTCGGCCATGCTGGAGGATCAGGGCCTGCCCGTGATCCCCTATGACGAATACAGTTACAAATCCATCACATCCTCCGCCGTGGACGAAAAGGGCCGCCGGGACGTGTTCAACGTGCTGTATCCCCTGACGCCCGTACATTCCTACGTGGTTTCGGGCGGCAAGGAGCATGAGATCGGCCTGATGGCCTACGACGTGGCCACCTACACCAGCTTTATGAACGGCTCCCGCGAGCCCTGGCGGCGCATCACCACCCAGGCAGGCACGGGCCGCAGGGCGCTGGTGATCTGCGATTCCTTCGGCAACGCCTTCACGCCCTACCTGCTGGCGTATTACGACGAGGTGCACATGTGCGACTTCCGCTACGGCTATTACGACCACACGGCGGCGGGCGGCTATATCAAGGACAACATCGCCAGATACGGCATAGACGACGTATACATCATCATTTCCTCCGCCAACGACCTGCGCAAGGACAACTCCATCAAATACCTGCGCAAATATCTGGGCTTCTGAGAGGGCAGAGCGTATGAGCGAATCGAGAAAGCGTCCCCAGGCGGCAGACCGCCGGCGCACGGGAAATACGGCGCGCCCCGCCGCGCGCAAAGCGAAAAAGCCGGGATTTCTGAAAACAGCTGCGGGCGTACTGCTCACTTTGGGCAAATATATCCTTCTGGCGCTGATCACGCTGGTACAGTTCGTGCTTGCCTGCGTAAAGGGCGTATACCGCTTTTTTGACCGCTTCCGCAAAGGGGAAGCCAGCTCCATCGTGATCAACGCGCTTCTGGCGGGCGCTCTGGTTTTGATACTGCTCAGCGTCTTCATGCTGTGCAAGCCGTCCATAGACGCCTCCCGCGCCGTGCGAAAGGCTGCCTCGGGCGACGCCGCCCAGGCGTTCACGCTGATCCGCAGCGCGGAAAGCGGGGGCCTGAAGCAAAGCAAACTGAACAGCGCGCGCGTCAGAATGGCCCGCGCCTTTGCTGAGGGCGGCCAGTACGCCTCGGCCAGGCAGGCGCTTTCAGAGGCCGGGGACAGCCAGGAAAAGACAGCCGTATCCCAAATGACGGATTACCGGGAGGCCGAAAGCCTGATGGCAGCAGGTTCCTGGTCCGCGGCAGCCGGGCTGTACTACCGGCTGGGGGATTACCTGGACAGCGCAGACAAATACGAAAACTGCCTGTGCGTCATGGCGGTTCAGGCCTACATAGACGGCGGGGAGGCCCGCGCGCGGAGCCTGCTGGCGGAGCTGGACGGCGCGGAAGACCGCATGGACGCCGCCTTCGCCGCGCTTGGGAGGAGCGACCTCAAAAACGAGGCGCTGTTCAGTGCCGAAAGCCTCGCCGCCATGCGCCGCAGTTATGAAGAGCTCAAACAGAACCGGGAAACAATCCACACGGGCCTGATCGCAGCGGGAGCGCGCCACACGGTGCTGGTGAAAGCGGACGGCACGGTGCTGGCCTGCGGGGACGACAGCAGCGGTCAGTGCCGGGTAAGCGCGTGGCGCGACATCGTGATGGCTGCGGCGGGCAGCGCGCACACGGTGGGCCTGCGGCGCGACGGCACGGTGGTGGCCTGCGGGGACGACAGCGAAGGCCAGTGCCGGGTAAGCGAATGGACGGACGTGGTGTCCGTGGCGGCCAGCGCCTTCGGTACCGTGGCACTCAAAAGCGACGGCACGGTGGTGGCCTGCGGCAGGGACGCGGCCCTCGTGTCTTCCTGGCGGGACGTGGAGGCGGTGACTGGCGGCGGCTACGCTTTCGGCGCGCTGGGCAAAAACGGCTCCATGCTGTGTTCCCGCCAGGGCGCGCTTCTGCCCATGGATATACGTATGTTCTCCGTCGCGGTATGCGGAGGCACGTCCGCGGGCATACTGTACGACGGCAGCCTCGTTACCAGCCTTTCTTCCTCGCCCGCCTGGCGCAATCTCAGTATGACGGCGGTGAGCGAAACCGGGCTGTTCGCCGTGACGCTGGAGGGCGAAGTGCTGGCTGAATACTTCCGCGCGGGGGACGACATGAATATCCGGGTAAACGGAAAGGCCCAGGAGATATCCGCTTCCGGCGCCCACGCGGCGGTGCTGATGGCGGACGGCAGCGTCCGCGCCTTCGGCAGCAACGCATACGGGCAGACCAACGTGAACGGATGGAAACGCTGAATACGGGAGGAGCACATGGAAAAGATCAGGATCGCGTTTTTTGACGCCAAGGACTACGACCGGGATTCCTTTGACCAGGCAGCGGACAGGGAGCGTTTCGACATACGCTATTACGAGACCCGGCTCACAAAGGAGACCTGCGCCTTGGCGGACGGCTGCCAGGCGGTGTGCGTGTTCGTGAACGACGACGTGGACGCCGGCGTGATCGGGGAATTGGAAAAACGGGGCGTGCGCCTGGTGGCGCTCAGGTGCGCGGGCTACAACAATGTGGACATCCAGCAGGCGTATGGCCGCATCCACGTGGTGCGCGTGCCCGCCTATTCTCCCTACGCGGTGGCGGAGCACGCCATGGCGCTTCTGCTCACGTCCATCCGCCGCATCCACAAAGCATACATCCGCACCCGCGATTTCAATTTCAGCCTGAGCGGCATGACGGGCTTCGACCTGAACGGCAAGACCGTGGGTGTAGTGGGTACGGGCAAGATAGGCCGCGTGTTCATCCAGATATGCCGTGGTTTCGGCATGCACGTGATCGCCTACGACAAATTCCCCGCCCCGGACAGCGGCATCGAGTACGTAACGCTGGACGAATTGTGGCAAAGGAGCGACATCATCTCCTTCCACTGCCCGCTCACCGACGAAAACCGCCATATGGTGAACGCGGACACCATCGCGCGCATGAAAAAGGGCGTGGTGCTGATCAACACCTCCCGCGGCGGGCTGATCGACAGCGAGGCGCTGGTGGAGGGCATCAAGAGCCGGCAGATCGGCGCGGCGTGCCTGGACGTGTACGAGGAGGAAGCCAACGTGTTCTTCCACGATTACTCCGGCCACATCGTGGACGACGACACTTTGGCGCGCCTGATATCCATGCCCAACGTGATCCTCACCTCCCACCAGGCCTTCCTTACGAAGGAGGCGCTGGGCAATATCGCCCAGACTACGCTGAAAAACATCGAAGACTTCCTGCAAAACGGCATGAGCCCCAACGAGATCTGCTACAAATGCCCCAAGGTCGCGCAGTGCGACCAGAAGCACGGGGAGAAATGCTTTTGAGGCGGGAGTTATAGTTAGGAGTTAGGAGTTAGGAATTAGGAGTTCATGTAGAAATGCCTGCGGCATTTCTTTGATGAAAGGGAAACGGATTCCCCTTATTCAAAGAAAAGCCGCAGGCTTTTCATCCACAACTCCTGACTCCTGACTCCTGACTCCTAACTCCTAACTTCCCTCGCCGTAAAGCCTGCGGAGGCGTGCATGGCGTCCTTCATCTGGCCATAGAGGGCGGAAAATACGGGAGCGTGCTTTTCATACAGGGCCTTCATCTGGGGGTCCGGAGGAACGTCCGGGCCGGTGCGCACGGCGCGGGCGGCCTCGGCAAAGCTTTTCCATATCCCCGTGCCGACGCCGGCGGCGATGGCCGCGCCCAGGGACGTGGCTTCGCGGGGATTCAGGTGCAGCTGTGTCACGGCGCCGAACACCGACGGGAAGATCTCGCGGAAGACGGCGCTCTTCATGCCGCCGCCGGACAGGATCAGCCGCCGGGCGGGTATGCCGTTTTCCCGCAGCACCTGCACGCACAGGTTCAGCTCCTGCGCCACGCCCTCGTAGGCGGCGCGCACCATGTCCGCGCGGGTGTGCGAAAGGCTGAGGCCGATCAGCGCGCCCCGGGCATTCGGGTCCCACCAGGGGCAGCGCTCGCCCATGAGCGTGGGCACGAAGAGCAGACCCTTCGCTCCGGGCGGAGACTGGCGGCACATTTCCTCCGCCCGCGCAAAATCGATATGCCCCTGTCCGTCCGTGATGTTCAGTACGTCTCTGAGCATATAGTCCAGCGCCGTGGCGGCGCACTGCACCGTGCCGCACACCGTGACCAGGTTTTCGTCTATGTCTGTATAATGGAACGCGCGCTGGCTTTTGTCGAAGCGCGGCGTTTTGCTCAGCGCCGCCGCCCACGCGCTGGAGCCCACGGTGAGATAGGCGCCGCTTTCATCGAAAACGCCGCTTCCGTGGGTGGTGGCCGGACCGTCTCCTGCGCCCACGGCTACGGGCGTTCCCTCCCTGAGTCCCAGCAGGCGCGCTTTTTCGGCGCTCAGGCGTCCGCTCACGTCCGTGGAGGGTCTGAGCATGGGCAGCTTTGCCCTGTCCGCGCCGGCTGCACGGATCACGTCGTCGTCCCAGACGCGCCGGCTTATGTTCATGGCGCCGAACAGCGAGGCGTCGGAGTAATCGCTTTGGCCCCATATTCCCGTAAGGAAGCCGTACAGCAGGTCCTTGGTGTTCACGCAGGACACGGCGTTTTTGTATACGTCCGGCTCGTTTTGCTTGAGCCACATCATCTTGGGCAGGCCGTAGTGCACGTCGGGCCGGTTGCCGGTCAGCGCGTAATAGCGTTCAAGCCCCATTTCCCGGCTGATTTGGTCTACCTGAGCCTGGGCGCGGGTGTCCAGGTGGATCATGTTGGGATACAGGCTTTTGCCGCTTTCGTCGATCGGGATGCAGCCGTTCATGGTGCCGGTCAGGCCGACGCAGTCCGCGTCCCGGACAGGCGCGCGCTTTCCAAGTTCCCTGACCGCTTTCACCGCGGCGGAGAGGATGTCTTCTTCCCTCTGTTCCGCCCAGCCTTCCCGGGGATAGTATGTGGGGTATTCGGCGGCGCAGGCGCCTAAAAGCTCCCCGTTTTCGGAAAACAGGGAGCATTTTACAGCGCTGGTGCCGGCGTCAAGCGTGAGTATCTTCGCCATGGCCGGGTTTTTTCACCTGGGGAGCCTCGAGCTTGTCGGCCCGGTAATCGCCCTTTGCCCAGTATACCGCGTTGCGGATCACGGTCTGCACGTCCGGATTCCAGTAGGTGGGGAAGCTCTCGTGGCCGGGCTGGAAATAGAAGATCTTGCCGTTTCCGCGCCTGTAGCACAGGCCGCTTCTGAACACCTCGCCGCCTTCAAAGCCGCCGATCAGAACGGTCTCGTCGGGTTCGGGCACGTCGAAGGGCTCGCCGTAGCATTCTTCTCCCTCCAGGTAGATGTAGCGGCCAAGGCCCCTGGCGATGGGATGCGCGGGCTTGACCACCCATACGCGCTCAAAATCGCCGTCCTCGCGCCAGGTGAGGTTGCAGGTGGTGCCCATCAACAGGCGGAAAGGCTTGGAGTGGTGGCCGGAATGCAGGAAGACCATGCCCATGCCCTTCAGCACTTCGGTCTGCACGCGGCGGGCGACCTCGTCCGGGACCCTGGCGTGCGCCATGTGGCCCCACCAGATCAGTACGTCCGTTTCATGCAGCTTTTCTTCGCTGAGGCCCTCTTCCACGTCGTCCAGCGTGACAGTATCCACTTTGATATCGTCGCTTTCCAGAAAACCTTTGATGCAGTTGTGGATACCGTCGGGATAGACCTTTGCTACTTTTTCGTTATTGCGCTCGTGCAGGAATTCGTTGTATATCCTTACTCTGATCATGAAAGCACCTCCTCGTTTTGTACGGTCCCATTGTACCCCAACACGGCTGAAAAAACAATACCGCGGCCGCGCCGAAACGCAAAAAACGGGTATTCCGGGGCGCGGAACGGGCGGAAAGCCGCAAATCGCTATTGCGGAAAAAGCGCTTTGGGGTGTATAATGAAACTGGGAAAACATCCTTCGGAGGAGGTACGATATGAACAGCATCCGCATGCGCTTTCCCGGCGGGAAGCGCAAGGCCTTTACCATGAGCTACGACGACGGCGTGGAGCAGGACGTGCGCCTGATATCCGTCATGCGGAAAAAGGCGGTGAAGGGCACCTTCAATCTGAACTCCGGACTGTTCGCCCGGGAGGGCACGGTATACCCCGCGGGACAGGCGCACCGGCGCATGACCCTGGCGGCCTGCAAGAAGGCCTATGCCGGCAGCGACATGGAAGTGGCGGTGCACGGCTTTGAGCATCCGTTCTGGAACCGCATCCCGGATGGATACCGCATAAAGGACATCATCCGCGACCGGGAAACGCTGGAAACGGAATTCGGCTGCCTCGTAAGAGGCGCCGCGTATCCCTACGGGGCGTACGACGAAAGCACGATCACTGCTCTGGACGCCTGCGGCATCGTATACTGCCGCACCGTGGCGTCCACCCATTCCTTCGCCATGCCGGACAGGTGGCTTAAGCTTGATCCCACCTGCCACCACAACGATCCCGAGCTGTTCGCTCTGGCGGACCGCTTTTTGGCGGACACCTCCGATCGCGATCCTCTGTTGTTCTACCTCTGGGGCCACGCCTACGAGTTCGAGATCAACGACAACTGGCAGCGCATCGAGGACCTGATCGAAAAAGTCGGCGGCCAGGCGGACATCTGGTACGCCACGAACATCGAGATATACGATTACGCCAGGGCGTATGAGCGGCTTCTGTTCTCCGCTGACGGTAAGCGGGTATACAACCCCAGCGTGCAGGAAGTATGGTTCTGGGACGGCTCCGTCGTGCGCCGGCTGGGCGGCGGCGAAAGCTGCTGCCTGTAAGGAGGGCGCTATGAGAAGAAGCGGAGCGCTGATGCACATCACCTCCCTGCCGTCGCCGGGCGGCGTCGGCACCCTGGGCAAAGAAGCCCGGGAGTTCGTGGACTGGCTGAGCGAGGCGGGCATGAGCATATGGCAGGTCCTGCCCATCGGCCCCACGGGTTACGGCGACTCGCCCTACCAGAGTCCCTGCACCCACGCGGGCAACGACATGATGATCGACCTGCGCACGCTGCACGAAGAAGGCCTGTCTTCCAAGACCGCGGACGAACTGCTTCCCGCCTCCAGCAAATGGACGGATACGCTGCGCAACAACAAGCTGCACGCGCTGAGGATGAGCTTTCGGGAAAGCTGGAGCAAGGTGCAAAGCGAGGTGGACGCCTTTGTGGCGTCTCATCCCGATATCGCCGATTACGCGCTGTACATGGCGGTGAAAAACTACTTTGACGGCCGCACCTGGACGATCTGGCCCGATATGTCCATACGCTTCCGTGAGGAAAAGGCGATGAGCCACTATACGCGCATCCTCCAGGAAGACATCAACTTCTACAAATATATCCAGTACATCTTCTTCAGGCAGTGGAACGCGCTGCACGATTACGCCCGTTCCAAAGGCGTAAAGATCCTGGGGGACATGCCCATATACGTGGCTGAGGATTCCTCGGACACCTGGGCGAATCCCGACATGTTCCTTCTGGACGCCGACAGGCGGCCGGTGAAGGTGGCGGGCGTGCCGCCGGATTATTTCTCTGAGGACGGCCAGCTGTGGGGCAATCCCCTCTACAACTGGAGGGTGCAGAAAAAGAGCGGATACACATGGTGGATCAACCGCCTGAAGACCGCGTCCGAGCTGTACGACATCGTGCGCGTGGATCATTTTATCGGCTTTGCCAACTACTACGCCGTGAAGGCCGGCGCGAAAAACGCCCGTGCGGGCAGATGGGAAAAGGCGCCCGGCTTCAGCTTCTTCCGCACGGTGCAGCGCCAGCTGCCCGAGCTGAAGATCGTGGCGGAGGATCTGGGCGTGGTGAGCCGCAGGGTAAAGAGGCTGCTTCGGTACTGCGGCTTTCCGGGCATGAAGGTGCTGCAGTTCGGCTTCGATTCCGACGAGAGCAATCCGCACTTTATCTCCAACATCCGCGAAAACTGCGTTCTGTATACAGGAACCCACGATAACGACACCGCAGAGGGCTGGTGGGCGCAGGCGCCGGAAAAGACAAAGGCGTTTGCAAAGCAATTCCTCCCCGAGCGCTCCTCCATCAGCGAAAGCCTGATAGAGGCCGCGCTGGGCTCCGTGGCGGACACAGTGATCGTGCCCGTGCAGGATATTCTGGGCCTGGGCAGCGAAGCCCGCATGAACGCCCCCGGCACCGTGGGCGGCACCAACTGGAGATGGCGCATGCAGCCCGGCGAGCTCACTCCCCAGAAGGCGATGGATATGAGATCCATGAACGAATTCTTCGACAGGAACATATAAAACGAAGCGGCGGTCGGGAGATCTGTGAAAAACGCTTTCCCGCTTTGCCGTCCGTTTGGAAAGGAAAGATTCCGATGATCAATACCAAAAACCTGTATAAAGACATCTGCCGTGTGCTGAAGGCAAGGCACGGCGTATCCCTGAAGGACGCGACGCCCCACATGCTCGCCGAGGCGGTGGCGCAGGCGAGCCTGCTGCAGCTGGGAGACGACTGGACAAAGTCCCGGCAGAAGCTTGAAAAGCAGCGCTTCGCGGCGTATCTGTCCGCTGAATTCCTTACGGGCAGGGCGATCCTCAACAATCTTCTGTCCATGGGCGTAATGGAAGAACTGAAGGAACTGCTGGCAAAAAAGGGCGTGGATATCAACGTGCTGGAAGAGGAAAAAGACCCCGCCCTGGGCAACGGCGGCCTGGGCCGCCTGGCGGCTTGCTTCCTGGACAGCGCCGCCACGCTGGACAAGCCGCTGATGGGCTACGGCCTCAAGTACCGCTACGGCCTGTTCGAGCAGAGGATAAACGGCTTCGACCAGACCGAAGCGCCGGACGAATGGTTCACCCAGGACGACAACTGGACCGTGCGCCGGGAAGAACTGAGCGTTACGGTGCCCCTGGAGGACGGAGAAGTAAAAGCGGTGCCCTACGACATGCCCGTGGTTGGCTACGGCACCGACACCGTGGGCACGCTCAGGCTGTGGCAGACCGAGAGCCCCGACGAGTTCAGCTTTGCGCTGTTCAACGATTACAGATACGACGAGGCCATCCTGAACAAAAACCGCGCGGAGGACATCACCCGCGTGCTGTATCCCAACGACTGGAATACGGAAGGCAAGCGCCTGCGTCTCAAACAGGAATACGTTTTGTCCAGCGCCTCCATACAGGATATCCTGCGTACCTACGAGCGCACGCACACCTCCTACCGCAGCCTGCCCGAGTGCGCGGCGGTACAGCTGAACGATACCCATCCCGTGCTTGCGATACCGGAGCTCATCCGCCTGCTGACGGAAAAGGGCGTACGATTCGAAACGGCCTGCGGATACGCCCAGCGCATATTCGCCTTCACCAACCATACCGTGATGCCTGAGGCCCTCGAAGCCTGGGATATGAAGCTGGTGGAATCCGTGAGCAGCCGGATCGCCGCGATCCTCAGAAGGCTTGACCGCCGCTCCAAGCGGCTGTACGGCCTGCCCCTGATCCGGGACGGACGCGTGCACATGGCGGACACGGCGGTGTGCATGAGCTACGCGGTGAACGGCGTGGCGAAGATACATTCCGAGCTGGTAAAGACGCAGCTCTTCCCGGACTGGTACGCCCGTTTTCCGGAGCGGTTCCAGAACAAGACCAACGGCGTCACCCAGCGCCGCTGGCTGGCGCTGTGCAATCCGGAGCTGACGAAGCTTTTGGACGATATCGCCGGCGGGGACTTCGTGAAAGACCTTGACCTTCTGGACGGCGTAAAGCCCACCGCGAAGGCCGCCAAAGCGCTGGGCGAACTGAAGAAAACCAAAAAGCAGCAGCTCTCCCGGTGGCTCAAAGAGGAGAAGGGCCTTGATGTTCCGCCGGAGTTCGCCTTCGATATCCAGATCAAGCGTCTGCACGAATACAAGCGCCAGCTGCTCAACGCCCTGAGCCTGTACGATATCTACATGGACATCAAGGAAGGCAAGCTGAAGGACCTTCCGCCCGTGGCTTTCCTCTTCGGCGGCAAGGCCGCGCCCGGCTACGCGCGGGCCAAAGCGGTGATCCGCTACATCAACGCCCTGGCGGACCGCGTAGCCGCCGACAAAGACGTGAACAGGCGCATGCGCATCTGCTTCGTGCCCAACTACAACTGCTCCGCCGCCGAAAAGCTGATCCCCGCCGCGGACTTCTCCGAGCAGATCTCCCCCGCGGGCACCGAGGCCAGCGGCACCGGCAACATGAAGCTGATGATGAATGGCGCGGTGACGATCGGCACCTGGGACGGCGCGAATATCGAGATCGCCCAGGCGGCGGGAGAAGAGAACGAGTTTATATTCGGCGCGCGCATCGAGGAACTGGACAGCATCCGCGAAACCTATGATCCCAAACAGATCTACGAGTCTGACGAGCGGGTGAAGCGGGCAGTCGACTCCCTCACGGACGCGGGCTTCCCGGATGAGGACGGAGCGCTGAAGGAACTCAAGACCTCCCTGCTGGAGGGCGCCAGCTGGCACAGGCCGGACCAGTACTTCCTGCTCAAGGATTTTGCCTCCTACCGCGAGGCGCGCCTGAAGGCCTACCGGCTCTACGCCCAAGACAAAAAGGCCTTCGACATGATGTGCCTCAAAAACGTGCTGGCCGCGGGTTTCTTCTCTTCCGACCGCACGATACGGCAGTACTGCCAGGAGATCTGGAAGATCTGAGCTTTTATCCGTCCGGCGGCGCACCCTGCGTACGCGCCGCCGGAAAAAACAGAAACAGGAATAACGCATGATACACGGAAACACACAGGGCATACGCGAAGCGCTCCTGAATGAAATGGAGCGCCTGTACGACATACAGTTCGACCGCAGCTTCTTTCTGCCGGACAGGCTGATTGGGCTTTTGGTAAACTACACCGAACAGCTCAACCGGGAGATCATGGTGTACCTCGACCGCAACGGGGAGATCCTCGAGGTGGCCGTTGGTTCCATATCCCAGGTGGGGCTTACCGAGATGCACCTAAGGCGCAACTTTGACCGCCTCACGGGCTTTCGCTGCATACATACCCATCCGGGCGGAGACGCGCGCTTAAGCAACGTGGACCTTCAGGCGCTCAGGCTTTTGCGCTTTGACGCCATGTGTGCCGTGGGCGTGGAAAAAGGCGTGTGCACCGGCATCAGCGCGGCGTTCCTGGGGGAGGTGGAATACGGGCAGCTGTCCGTAAACATCCTGGGCCCCGTAAAACCGGGCCGTCTGGATCACAGGGCGTGGTTCAGGGAAATCGAGCTCAGTGAGGAACGCGTGCAGGCGGCCATCGCCGCGGGCGGCATCGTGGACGACGCGGAAAAGGTGATGCTGATCTCCATCGACGGGGAAGCCTCCCTGGACGAACTGGCCGGCCTTGCCGACACGGCGGGCGCGGTGATCGTGAGCCGCGAACTTCAGAAGCTGCCCCATCCCGATCCCGGCTCCTTCATCGGCAGCGGCAAGGCGCAGGAGCTGTCGCTCACCTGCCAGACGCTGGACGTGGACCTGGCCATCGTGGACGGCGAGCTCACCGCCGCCCAGCAGCGCAACCTCGAAAATGCGCTGGGCGTGCGGGTGGTGGACAGAACGAGCCTGATCCTGGATATCTTCGCCCGGCGCGCCACCACGGCGGAAGGCAAATTGCAGGTGGAGCTGGCCCAGCTCAAATACCGGCTGCCGCGCCTGGCGGGTTCTTCTCAGGCGCTGTCCAGGCAGGGCGGCGGCATCGGCACCCGCGGACCCGGCGAGACCCGCCTGGAAACGGACAGGCGGCACATCCGCTCCCGCATCGATGAGCTGAGCCAGAAGCTGAAAGACTTAAAGCAGCAGCGGGACCTGCGCAGGAACCGCCGCAGCAAGAACGAGTGCCTCACCGTAGCGCTGGTGGGCTACACCAACGCGGGCAAATCCACGCTGCTCAACGCCCTTTCGGGTTCCAATGTGCTGGTGGAGGACAAGCTTTTCGCCACCCTCGATCCCGTTACCAGGCGCGTGGAACTTCCCGGAAACATGAGATGCGACCTGGTGGACACCGTAGGCTTTATCGACAAACTTCCCCATACCCTGGTGGAAGCTTTCAAGTCCACGCTGGAGGAAGCGGTGTACGCCGACCTGATCGTGGTGGTGAGCGACGCGTCGTCTCCCTTCTACCGGCAGCAGCGCCGGGTGGTGGGCGAGGTGCTGGCGGAGCTGGGCGCCCAGAACAAGCCCGTCATCGAAGCCCTCAACAAATGCGACCTTCTGCCCGAAGGCTCCGTGATGGAGCCGGCGGACGCCATACTGATCTCCGCCTCCGAAGGGACAGGGCTTGACAGGCTGCTGGAGGAGATCGCCAAAGGCATATCGCGCCTGCGTCACCGCTGTGAGCTCACCGTGCCCTACGCCAAAGGGGCGGTGCTGTCCCTCATCCACGCGCAGGGGCAGGTGGAGAGCGAGGAATATACCGAAGAGGGCACCCGCGTGGTGTGCAGCATGGACGCGGTGCTCCACGCCCGCGTGATGAAGGAACTGAAAGGAGAATAGCGTTTATGGCAAGCATGCTGGATTATATGCTCCTGCACGGGCAGGAAAGCTTTCGGGACCTGCCCTTCGGGCCCGTGGACGCGCTGGTGTTCTCGCAGCTGAGCTACCTGGGATACGAAGACGGAACGGATCTGATGCCCGCCCGGCTCACATCCCTCAGGGGACACATGAGCTACGGGGTAAGAAGGGGCAACAACAGCAAGCTCTTTGATCTGGCTTCCTCGCTGCCCCGCTACAAAAACAGCATCGCGCTTATGTACGTGTACGACTTTTCCGAAAAGGAGACGCTGCAGTTTTCGGCGGTGAGTTTTCTGCTGGAGGACGGCACGGCTTTTGTCTCCTTCCGGGGCACGGATTCCACATTGGTGGGCTGGAAGGAGGACTTCATGCTCTCCTTCACCACGCCCGTGCCCGCGCAGATCAAGGCGAAGGAATACCTGGACCGGGTCAGCGAGGCGCTTATGTGTCCTTTGCGGGTGGGCGGCCACTCCAAGGGCGGAAACCTGGCGGTGTACGCCGCGGCGTTCTGCGGCGAAAAGACCAAAGACCGCATCATGGAGGTATATTCAAACGACGGGCCGGGCTTCGAAGCGGACATCATCGCCACGCCTGAATACCAGAGCGTGAAAGCGCGGGTGAATCGCTTTATTCCCGAATCCTCCGCGGTGGGCATCCTGATGGAGCACGATTCGAACTACACCGTGGTGCAGTCCGCCAGCCGCGGCTTTTACCAGCACGACCCCTTCAGCTGGAAAACGAAGCAGGACGGCTTCGTCACCAGCGAAAAGACCAGCTTTTCTTCGGACGTGCTTAGCGAATCCCAGCGCGACTGGTTCCGGCTGCTGGACGATGAGGAAAGGCGCTTTCTCACCGACACGATCTTCGGCCTCCTGGCGGCTGGCCAGTTCAAAACGGTGGAGGATATGTTCGACGCCCCGCGCGGTTTTAAAGAAGTGCTGGCAGCGCTTCGCGCCCTGCCCGAGGAAGACAAAAAGAAGCTGCCGGGCTTTATAAAGGTGTTTTTCACCTGCATCTACGACGGAGGGAGCCGCGTGGTGAAAAAGCGGATGGACCTCATAAAGGACCGCCTGGAGGAGATGATCCGCCGGGCACTGATGAAATAAAAAAGCCGCTGAGCCGGACAAAGCAGAAGAGGACGCATGAACAAACAACGCTCTTCATCCCGCTACGAAATGGACATGACCTCGGGACCGCTTCTGACGAAGATCCTGAGCTTTTCAGGTCCGCTGGTGCTGATGGGCATGCTGCAATTGCTCTACAACGCGGCGGACATCGTGGTGGTGGGAAGATTTGCTTCCTCCCAGTCTCAGGCGGCGGTAGGCTCCACGGGCTCGCTGATCAACCTGCTGGTAAACGTGTTCATGGGCCTGAGCGTGGGCGCGTCGGTGCTGGTGGCCCGCTGCTACGGCGCGGGCGACGTGGCGAAGGTACAGAAGGCCGTTCACACTGCCGTCACCCTGGCGCTGTTTTCCGGCCTCACGGTGGGCCTTTTCGGTTTTGTGATGGCCAAGCGGCTGCTTCGGCTGATGGATTCGCCGGAAGACGTGATTGATCTCGCGTCCACCTATATACGCATATACTTCGCGGGCATGCCGGTAAACATGCTGTACAATTTCGGCGCGGCGGTATTGCGGGCGGTGGGAGACACCCGGCGGCCCATGTATTATCTTTCGCTGTCGGGGCTGGTGAACGTGCTTTTGAACCTGCTGCTGGTGATCGTGTTCCGCATGGACGTGGCGGGCGTGGCGATCGCTACGGTAGCCAGCCAGCTGATCAGCGCTTTTCTGGTGATCCGCTGCCTGATGAAGTCCTCCACCTGCGTGCACCTGGATATCCGCCGCCTGGGCGTGGACCGGGAATGCATGAAGAGCATACTCAGGATCGGCCTTCCGGCGGGGCTGCAGGGCAGCGTGTTTTCCATCAGCAACGTGCTGATACAGACCTCCGTCAACTCCTTCGGCTCCATGGCCATGGCGGGCAACACCAACGCCGGCAACCTGGAGGGCTTCGTGTATACGGCCATGAACGCCATCCACCAGGCGGACATCACCTTTGCCAGCCAGAACTACGGCGCCCGCCGCTACGGGCGCGTCAGGAAAGTGCTGTGGTGCTGCCTGGGCGCGGCAACGGCGATCGGCTTGACCATGGGGCTTTTGTTCATCGTCTTCGACAGGCAGCTTCTGTCCATATACAACGCGTCGGAGGACGTGATCTTCTATGGCCTCAAGCGCATGCTGATCCTGATGCCCACGTATTTCCTGTGCGGGCTGATGGACGTGATGGTGGGCCAGCTGCGCGGCATCGGCTACTCCGTCATGCCGATGATCGTTTCACTGACAGGCGCCTGCGCGCTTAGGCTGATATGGATATGGACGCTGTTCAGCATACCGGCGTACCATACGCTGGAGGTTCTGTACCTTTCCTACCCCGTGTCCTGGGCAGTCACCTTCGCGGCGCACATGGTGTGCTACCTGATCTGCAGCCGGAAGCGGCTGCCCCGCACGGACAGCTGAAATGGAACAAAGGAGGGCTGAGATGATCTTTTTCGGGCGCTTTTACCTGGACCGGGAAAAGGATATCGCGGTGGAGCTGCACATGGACGGCGAACGCCTGAAGTACGTGATCCGCACGCCCAACCACCATACCGGAAACCTCATCACGAACCTGGCCCGCCTGTGCGCGCTGGATATATCCTTCGACGAACACGGCCTCAAGGTCATCAAGGGCGAAGTGCCCTGCTACGTGGACGGCGACAACCGCCGCCTGTACGTACTCAGGCTCGGCAACACCAAGATCGCCAACATCCATCCGGACGGGCGCATAGAGCTCAAGGCCTCCATACCGGCCATTTCCAAAACGCTCATGAGCCAGACCAAGGATTACCGTCTGGGCGTGGAAAAGACCATCGTAAAGACCTATATCTTCTCCGACTGCAAATTCCGCACCGACCTGCATACCCATATGAACGGCAACCTGCCCCCGGACGCGCTGATCGCCCTGGGGGTGATACACCAGATCCGCTACCCGTACTATTACGTCAAAAAGCTGGGGCTTGCATGCTCCCCCGGGCAGATCCGCTTTCTGGAAGAAAAGAGAAAGCAGACGGAGGCAGAGCTCGGAGACATTTCCCTTACGGGCAGGCACCGCCAAAGGCGCATAGACGACCTGACATTCATCAATTTTGCCGAGCTGATCCTGGGCAATCCCGCTTCTGCCGCCGAAAACATAGACCTGATCCGTTCCTCCCTCACCATCCCCAAGGACGGGCAGGCGGTGTTCGCGGACCTGGAAAAGGTGTACCTGTACCGCTACGTGTTCACCAAGGGCGTCCCGTCGGACGAGCGGTTCAGCGGGCTGAACATCGAGGAGATCCCGGACAGGGAGGTAAAAGCCTATGCCCGGCGCATGCTTTTGGACCGGGAAGATGACCGCTACCGCGGCAACACCCTGTACCAGGACCTGCTTTTGTGGATCGCCCGGGAATACCAGAAGCAGGGCGTGGTGTACGCCGAGATCAGCGATACTGCATTGGCGGACGTAAAGCAGTTTGCCGGGCGGCTGCGCATGATCCACAGCATCATGCCCGCCGTTACGCGGGAGACCGGCGTCACGCTGCGCTTTCTGGCGGGCATACGCCGCACGCCCCTCACCATCGTGCGCGACCGGGTGGCGCCCGGAGACTACCTGAACGAAAACCTGAGATGCTTAAGGTGCGCTTCCTCTGACCCCTACGTAGCAGGCTGCGACATCATCGGCGAAGAGATCAACGACATCATGGAGCTGCGCGTCGCGATACGGGAGATGGTGGACATCGCCCGGGGCGCTCCCGGCTTCGTGATCCGCATACACGCGGGCGAAAATGACAGCCTGCCGGACAATGTGGCCGGCTCTATCCGCTGCGTGGCGGAGGCGCTCAAAGACGGGGAAAGGCCGCCTCATCTGCGCATCGGCCACGGCCTGTATACCTGCGATTTGCGCTCCGCCCGGGGCAGAAGGCTGCTGGAGGACATGCTCGCCTACGGCGTGACGCTGGAATTCCAGATCACCTCCAACGTGCGCCTGAACAACCTGAGCCATCTGGACCGGCACCCGCTGCAGCAGTACCTGCGCGCCGGCATCAGCTGCGTGCAGGGCACGGACGGCGGCGCGCTGTACGGCACGAACTCCATCGACGAGGAGCTGAGCCTGGAAAAACTGCTGGGCCTGAGCCACGAGGAGCTCAGATGCATGCGCCGCTCGGAGGACGCCATCTTGCGGGACAGCCTGGATACGTTTGAAGAAAAGAATAAAGCGTTCCGCGCCGCCCTGCCCGGAGGCGACATCGAACGATATTATCTTGAAAAGCTGGAAAAAACGCCGCCCGTTTCCGGAGATCTCTGGCAAGGTTCCGGCAAGCAGAGCGCACACGAGGCCCTGAAAGAGCTTCTTCGTTCCCTTCCCGAAGGCAGGTTCCCAATTGTGATCGGCGGCGGAAGCTTTCAGACCGGTGGACAGAAGGCCCGCCTGCGGGACGAGGATAAAGCCTTTATCGACCGCCTGCTTGCCCTCGCGGACCCGGATAAGGTGTCCTTCGTGGTGGGGCACACGCTGAGCGGCGCGGAAGGGTATCTTGCGCAGAGGGCAAAGGGACGGTTCTCGCTCACGGCCATCGTGCCGAGCCTCGTCTCCGCTTCAGAGAAAAGAAAGCTTCGCCAGACGGCGCCCGGGGTGATCGTATCCATCGAGTCTTCGCCCATGGGCCTGTACAAGAGCTTTGCCTACGAGGTATTCAAGCATTCGCCTTCCGCGGTGCTGGCATTCGGCGGCAACTCCGCGGTGCTCAACCTCATACAGGAGGCGCGCAACGCCCGCAACAAATGCTCCATCTTTATCGCCGCCCGCTCCCGGACGCTGGCGGCGAAGGCAAAGCTGCTGGAGGGCTACGTAAAGTCGATGACGGACGTGTATGACTTTTTGCAGCAGATGGGGCTTTCAAAAACAAGCGAAAGCTGAACAGCAGCCGGAATAAAAACAGACAGCAGGGAGCGAAACGGCCCTTGCGGGGAGAAATAAACGTGAACGGAACGAAAAAACGAATCGTGGTAAAGGTTGGCACCTCCACCCTCACCCATCCGAACGGTTCTCTGGATTTAAGGAGCATCGAGCGCCTGACCCGGGTGATGGCGGACCTTAGGGGCAGCGGACTGGAGCTGATACTGGTCTCCTCCGGCGCCATCGCCGTGGGCACTTCCAAACTGGGGC
Source organism: Clostridia bacterium (assembly GCA_017552535.1). Classification (GTDB taxonomy): domain Bacteria; phylum Bacillota; class Clostridia; order Christensenellales; family Aristaeellaceae; genus RUG14130. Next base: position 14,733 of record JAFZPV010000020.1, on the reverse strand, counting down.
TTGCCGAGCGCCCGAAGGAGCTCAGGGTCAAGCAGGCGGCCGCCGCTGTGGGCCAGTGCCGCATGATGTACATCTACGACAAGCTGTTTTCGGAGTACAACTGCACGGTGGCCCAGATCCTTCTGACCGGCGACGACGTGGAGGACGAAGCCCGTGCCCGACACCTGCGCTCCACCTTCGGTTCGCTGCTGGAGATGGGCGTGATCCCGGTGGTGAACGAAAACGACTCCGTTTCCGCCGCCGAGATCGAGACCGGCCAGCACCGGGTACTGGGCGACAACGACACACTGTCCGCCATCGTGGCAGGGCTGTGCAAGGCGGACCTGCTGGTGCTGCTCAGCGACATCGAAGGCCTGTACGACTCCGATCCCCGGGAAAACCCCTCCGCCCGGCTCATCCGCTGCGTGGAGGCGCTCACGCCCGAGATCCTGAACATGGCGGGCGGCGCGGGCACCTGGCGGGGCACCGGCGGCATGGCCACCAAACTGTCTGCGGCGCGCATCGCCACCGGGGCGGGCTGCGACATGATCATCACCCACGGCAAGCACCCGGAGAGCCTGTACGACATTCTGGAGGGCAAAGAAGTGGGCACGCTGTTCAAGGCGGGGAGAAAGAAAAATGACTGAACTGGAAAAACAGGGCCTTTTGGCAAAGGAAGCCGCGCGCGCGCTTTCCATCGCGACTACGGACGTCAAAAACCGGGCGCTTCTTTCCATCGCGGACGCGCTGGAAGAAAACATGGGCGAATGGCTGAAAGCGAACCAGCAGGACATCGAAGAAGCGAAGCGCGCGGGCATGAAGGAATCCCTCCTGGACCGTCTCGCCCTGACGCCCGGCCGGGTGAAGGGCGTTGCGGACGGCGTTCGGCAGGCGGCGGCGCTTCCCGATCCTGTGGGAGAGACCATCAGCGAGAACGTACGGCCCAACGGCCTGGTGATAAGGAAAAAGCGCGTGCCGCTGGGCGTGATCGGCATCATCTACGAAGCCCGGCCCAACGTCACCGTGGACGCGGCGGCGCTGTGCTTAAAGAGCGGAAACGCCTGCATCCTGCGGGGCGGGAAGGAAGCCATCCGTTCCAACCTGGCGGCGGAAAAGATCATGCGCGGGGCGCTTCAAAAAGCGGGCCTTCCCGCGGACTGCATACAGCTGGTCAAGGATACGAGCCGCGAAAGCGCCCAGGAGCTGATGCGCCTGAACGCCTACGTGGACGTGCTGATCCCCCGGGGCGGCGCGGGCCTCATCCGGGCCGTGACCAGCCAGTCCAGCGTGCCGGTGATCCGCACGGGCGAAGGCGTGTGCCACGTGTACGTGGACGAAAACGCCGACTTGGACATGGCGGCAAGCATCCTGTTCAACGCCAAGTGCTCCCGTCCGTCGGTGTGCAACGCGGCGGAATGCGTGCTGGTGCACGAAAATATCGCTCCGGAATTCTGGAAAAAGGCGCTGCCGCTGCTGGATCAGAAAAACGTGGTCTTGCGCGCGGACGAAAAAGCGAAGGCGCTTCTGGGCAGCCGGGCCGAAAGCGCCTGTGAGGAAGACTGGGATACGGAATTCGGGGATTATACCCTGGCGGTCAAAACGGTGAAAGGCCTGGACGAGGCCCTTGATTTCATCGCCCGCCACGGTACCCAGCACAGCGAGTGCATCGTTACCAAAGACGCCGCCCGCGCCGAAAGGTTTTTGAACGAAGTGGACGCGGCGGCGGTATACTGGAACGCCTCCACCCGCTTTACCGACGGCGGCGAGTTCGGCCTGGGCGCGGAGATCGGCATATCCACCCAGAAGCTGCACGCCCGCGGGCCCATGGGCCTGGAGGAAATGACCAGCTGGAAATACGTGATCAGCGGGACGGGCCAGGTGCGGTAGGATGTGAGCGGAGGAGCCTTACGCCCAGAATGATGAAAAGCGGGAATACAATGGCGGCCAGAAGCCCGGTTTTCAGGTTTCCGTCCGCATAGCTGGCGAGCAGGCCTGCGAGGGTGGGACCGCCTGAGCAGCCCACATCTCCTGCCAGGGCCATGAGGGCGTACATGGCGGTGCCGCCCTGGGGAAGAGAAACGGCGGCCACGGAGAACGTGCCCGGCCAGAATATGCCCACGGAAAAACCGCACAGCGCACAGCCTGCAAGCCCGATGGCCGGCGCGTCTGTGAGGGTCACCGCGAGGTAGGCGCATACGCACAAAAGCGCGCAAAGCGTCATGGCTTTTTTAAGGGGCAGCTTATCGCTGAACCGGCCGTACAGGGCCCGGGCCGTGCCCATGAACAGCGCAAAGGTACAGGGCCCGGCCAGGTCGCCCGCGGCCTTGCTGAGGTTAAGGGCGCTTTCCGCAAAGGCGCTGGCCCACTGGCTCATGGCCTGCTCGCTGGCGCCGGCGCACACCATGAGCGCCATGAGCAGCCAGAACACCTTCATCCTGAACAGGCTGCCCAGGCTCAGCGCTTTCTCGCCGTGGGTGACGGAATACAAAGGAACGCGCGAAAAATAATAGCTGTTGAAAAGCGGCACCAGCGCCCATATAAGCGCCAGCACGCGCCAATGGCTTATGCCCGCCAGGGAGAAAAACAGCGTGCTCAGCAGGATGACCGCCATGTGGCCCCAGCAGTAAAAGGAATGCAGAAGGCTCATGGCAGCCTCCTTTTTTTGTGTGGGGCAGGCTTCCACGATGGGACTGATGAGCACTTCGATCAGCCCGCCGCCCACCGCGTACAGGACGACGGCTGTCAGAATCCCGGCGTAGGCGGGCAGCAGCCCGGGCAGAACGGCCAGCCCCGCCAGGCCCAGCGCGGAAAACACATGCGCTGCCACCGCGCAGGCGCGGTAGCCGATTCTGTCCACAAAACGGGCGGACAGAAGGTCCACCAGCAGCTGCACGGAAAAGTTCACGGTAGTGATCAGCGTGAGCTGGGCAAGCGTAAGACGGAACTCCCGGCTGAACGTCAAAAACAGAAGCGGCGCAAAGTTGTTCACCGCAGCCTGGGTGATGTAGCCGATATAGCTGGCGTATATGGTATGGTTGTAGGAGGTGAGCTTTTTCATACGTCCGCACGCTCCGCTTGCAGTTTGGTCAGTTTACCGTATAGCCCGAGGTGGCCAGTATCTTCGCCGCCCGGGAAAAGTCGTTTTCCTTTACCAGGATATAGTCCGTGTTGAACGTGGATACGGCAAAGATGCTCACGCCGTTTTCCGCCAGCAGGCCGGACAGGCGGGCCAGTATGCCCACCAGGGAAAAATCCAGCACGCCCTCGATCCGGAAGCCTTTCCAGCCGCGGTTGATCTGTTCGGCGCCGGCGGGCGCAAAAGCGCTTTCGCACACCAGGGATATCTCTTCGTCCGTCCTGGCAAGAAAAAAGAACGCCCGGGTCAGGTCCGCTTCCGCCAGGCTCCTGAGCCTGCACACGCACAGGTCGTAATCAAGGCGTTTAAGCGTCAGCTCAAGCTGGTTATCCTCGTTCTTTAAAGCCAATTTTCTTTTCTCAATTCGATTCCCGCGAAAAATATCTGATGGTTCTTCTTTTTCAGAGTTTATAATGACCGAAAACGCTACTCCCTGACTTTCCCAAAAACGCAATGCAATATCAAGATACTTTTGTAACAGTGAAAGCTGTCGTTTCCTTTCTTCTTCATCTCTTTCAGCTCTGAACATAAGCTCATAATGATCGATCACTATTTGTATACTTTTAAACTTTAGCCATTCAAGGTCTGTGATGCATTCATCAAAAGCAGCCCAATTCCAACCAAAATAGTCTGGAAAACGCATTGAAGCTGATAATTCTCTAAAGAAATCATCTAAAGTTAAACACAGTGCACCTCTTATATGACTGACATGTGCATCTTCCCGAGTTGATTGATACTCTATTGAATACAGCTCGTTATCATCTAACGTTGTAGAGTAAATGCCTCTTTTAAATGTCATTACGGCACCCTCTTTCCATATCAATGTAAAACCATCATATCATACAATATCCAAAAACACAAGGCGCGGCGCCGCCAAAGCGGTGCCGCGCCTTTTACGGGATTGGAAAGCAGGGCTCAGATGCCGATGCTCTTCAGGTAATCGATGGACATCTTCGCGGCTTCCAGGGGCGTGCGGCCCACGGACTCGTCCTGCTCCACCACCACCCAGCCGGCGCCGGCCTTTTCGGCGGCGGCGGTGATGGCCTTGAAGTCCTGGCAGCCGTATCCCACGGGACGGAACTCGAAACTGATCTCCCCGGGCTTGGCGGCGTCGTCCTTCATGCCGATGAGGGCGTAGGGGCTCTTTTCGCCCTTTTCGCCCACAAAGTCCTTCAGGTGCACGATGGGCGCGCGGCCTGTGTAGGAAAGCACGTACGCGGCGGGATCTTCGCCTGCGTATTTCACCCAGCAGGTGTCGATCTCGGTCTTGAGGATATCCTCGTCCACGGCAGCGTAGATGAAGTCCAGGCCGTACATGCCGCTGACGGTGACGAACTCAAAATCGTGGTTGTGGTACAAAAGCTGTATCCCGGCTTCGCGGCACAGGCGGCCAAAGCGCCAGATCTGCTTTAAGGTGTCGGCAAAGTTCTTTCCGCCGGGGCGGCAGTCGGCATCGGTATAGGGAACGGCGATGTATCTGCAGCCCAAAAGCTTGTAGTCCGAAATGGTTTTGAACATGTCGGCGCAGATGTCCTTGAGGGGCACGTGGGCGCTGATGGCCGGGATGCCCGCTTCGTCGAGCGCTTCTTTGAACTGCCCGGCGGTGTATCCGTACAGGCCCGCCAGCTCCACGCCGTCGTAGCCCATTTTGCGCAGGGCCTTCAGGGTGCCTTTGAGGTCGCGCTCGGCGTCCTGCCGGGCGGAATAGATCTGATATCCGATCTTCATGGCGTTATTCCTCTGTTTTCGCTTTTTTGGAAGTGCGCTTTTTCGGGGCGGGCTTTTCTTCCGCGGTCTCGGCTTTTTTCGCGCGGGGCTTCTTTGCCGGTTCGGCGGCTTCGGCCTCCTTCTTTGCGCGGGGCTTCCTGGCGGGCTTCGGCTTTTCGGCTTCGTCGGCGGGCGCTTCTGCCGTGGCTTCGATGGGCGCGGTGCCCGTCTGGCCGGTCAGGTCTTCGTACAGCTCCACGTATTTGGCCGCGCTCTTGTCCCAGCCGTACTCGCCGCCCATGGCGCGCCTGGCAAGGAATTCGAAGGTCTCGCGGTCGTTTTTGTACATGCCCACCGCGCGCTCGATGACGTGCAGCATGTCGTGGGCGTTGTAGTTGAAGAAGGTAAAGCCGTTGCCGTCGCCGGTGTACTCGTTGTAGGAAAGCACCGTGTCCCTCAGGCCGCCGGTCTCGCGTGTGATTGGCAGGGTGCCGTAGCGCAGGGAGATCAGCTGGCTCAGGCCGCAGGGCTCGAACATGGAGGGCATCAGGAACAGGTCCGCCGCGGCGTAGATGCGGTGCGCCAGGCGGTGGTTCATCTGGAAGCAGGCGGCCAGCTTGCCGGAATACTTCCACTGCGCCCAGCCGAACAGGTCCATATACTTGCTTTCGCCCATGCCCAGCACCACGAACTGCGCGCCGGTGTTCATGATGCCGTCCAGCACGCGCTCCACCAGGTCCAGGCCCTTCTGGCCGGACAGGCGCGTGACCATGGCGATCAGAGGCACGCTGTCGTCCTCTTCCAGGCCCAGCTCCTTCTGCAGGGCAGCCTTGTTGGGCTTTTTGGCCTCAAAGTGCTCCGCGTCGTAGCGGCTGTCGATCAGGGTATCCTTGGCGGGATCGTATTCGATGGTATCGATGCCGTTCAGAATGCCGCTCAGGGCGTTTTTGCGCGCCCGCAGCAAGCCGTCCATGCGCTCGCCGTAGTAGGGAGACAGGATCTCCTCGGCGTAGGTGGGCGATACCGTGGTGATGCGGTCGGCGAACACCAGGCCGCCCTTGATGAAGGAGCACTGGCCGTAGAATTCCAGATTGTCGGAGGTGTAGGCCCAGGAGCCCAGCGAGAGCAGCTCCTCGGTGGCGCTGATGGGATACAGGCCCTGGAACTGCAGGTTGTGGATGGTGAACACGGTCTTGATGCCCTGGTACAGGGGCAGGTTTTTATACTGGGCGGTGTACAGGGCGGGGATCAGGCCGGTCTGCCAGTCGTGGCAGTGGATCACGTCGGGCATAAAGTCGATCTTGGGCAGGGCCTCCAGCACGGCTTTGCAGAAATAGGCGAACCGCTCGCCCTCGTCGCCGCCGTGGCCGTAGATGTAATCCCGGCCGAAATACTGCTCGTTGTCCACAAAATAGAAGGTCACGCCGTCGTGCACCAGCTTCTCGATGCCCACGTACTGGCGGCGCCAGCCGAGGTTGATGTAGAAGTAGAGCACGTGCTCCATCCGGGCGCGGTAGCCCGAATCGATGGCCTTGTACAAAGGCAGGATCACGCGGATGTCCGCGCCTTTTTTGATGATCTCCTTGGGCAGGGCGCCGATCACGTCCGCCAGGCCGCCGGTCTTCACAAAGGGCATGCCCTCTGAAGCAGCAAACAGAATCTTCATGGTTTCAATCAACTCCTGATGCGTTATTCATTACCGACGCGGGCAGACGCGCCTGCGAAAGGACCGCGCGGAAAAACCGGCCGGGAAAACGCAGCGCAGCTGGCCGCTTTGCGCCTTCCCGCCGGAAGACGGTTATACCGTAACGTTTTTGCCCAGCACGATGGGATAGTGCTTCGGGCCGATCATGCGGCCGCCCTTGAGAATGGTCACGTCCTTGTCCAGGATCACGTTTTCCAGTTCGGCGTCCTCGCCGATGGAGCAGTCCTGCATGATGATGGCGCCCTTGATCTTCGCGCCCTTGGCCACGTGCACCCCGCGGAACAGCACGCTGTTTTCCACATGGCCCTCGATCTCGCAGCCGTCGGCCACCAGGGAGTTCTTCACGTCCGCGCCGGGCAGGTACTTGGTGGGCGCGTCGTCGCGGGTCTTGGTGAACACCGGGTTCACGCCGAACAGCTCGCGGCGCACGTCCTTGTTGAGCAGGTCCATATTGAAGTTGTAGTAGCTGTTGATGGTCTCCATGCGCTTCCAGTAGCCCGTGTACTCGTAGCCCATGATCTTCATGGTCTTGTTTTCCACCGCGCCGCGCAGGATGTGGGTATACAGGTCGTGATAGCCGTGGGCGGCGGCGATGTCCGCCAGGTGCATCAGCTGGGTGCGCTTGATGAGCACCACGTCCATGAGCATGTTGGGGCAGGTGATCACGTTGGGGTTGATCTCCATGTCGGTCACCTGGCCCTGGGCATTCACCGTGACAAAGGCGCGGCTTTCCGGAGAAGAGGCGGAAAAGTCAGCGTTCATGGGATCGAAGCGGGTGTACATCACGGTCACGTCCGCGCCGGTCTCCTCATGCTGGCGGATCATATCGTCGTAGCGGGCGTTGTATACGATGCGGCCGCCCACGATCAGGGCGTATTCCTGGCGGGAACGCCTGAGGTAGTCCATATTGGCCTTGAGGGCGTCCAGAAGGCCGAAGCTGTTTTCTGAGCCTTCGCTGCCGCGGGAGGGCAGAAGAAACAGGCCGTTGTTGCGGGTGTGCAGGTTCCAGGCCTTGCCGCTGCCCAGGTGGTCCATCAGGGAGTGATAGTTGCCCTGCACCAGAACGCCCACCTTGCGTATGCCGCTGTTTACCATGTTGGACAGAAGAAAGTCCACCACGCGGTATCTGGCCGCGATGGGGATCGCGGTGACGGAGCGCTTGGAGGAGAGCTCGCGCATGCTGAATTCATCTTTAGAGGTGTAGATGACGCCGACTGCATCCTTCATGTCATTTGCCCTCCTGTATGGTTTCGTTGTTGACCTGCGCGCCCGCGGGGACCTTGTATCCGGCGGGCAGGCGGGTATCCTGACCGACCAGGGCGATGTCGCCCTCGTCTTCGCCTACCTGGCAGCCTTCGCCGATCACGGTCTGCTCCGCGATGATGGCGCGCTTTACCCGGGCGCCCTTCTTAATCACGCAGCCGGGCATCACGGCGCTGTCTTCCACCACAGCGCCCTCTTCCACGATGACGCCCGCGGACAGCACGGAGCCGGACACGCTGCCGTAGATCTCGCAGCCTTCGGTGATCATGCTGTTTTCCACCCTGCCTTCAGGGCCGATATAGTGCGGCGGCATGATGGGACTCTTGGCGTACACCGGCCAGCGGCGGTCGTTCAGGTCCACCTCGGGCGGATTTTTGAGCAGATCCATATGGGCTTCCCAGAGGCTGGAGATGGTGCCCACGTCCTTCCAGTAGCCCTCGAAGGCGTAGGCGTAAAGGCGCTTGCCGTCGGAGAGCATCTTGGGGATGATGTTTTTGCCGAAGTCGTTTTTGCTGTTTGGATCGGCGTTGTCTTCAGTCAGGTATTTTTTGAGCTGGGAGAAGGTGAAGATGTATACGCCCATGGAGGCCAGGTTGCTCTTGGGCTGCTTGGGCTTTTCCTCGAATTCCAGGATGCGGCTTTCGCTGTCGGTGTTCATGATGCCGAAGCTCGGCGCTTCCGCCCAGGGCACAGGCCGCACGGCGATGGTGATGTTCGCGTTCTTTTCGATGTGGGCGTCCAGCATGGCGCTGTAGTCCATTTTGTAGATGTGGTCGCCCGAGAGGATCAGCACGTATTCGGGATCGTACTGCTCGATAAAGCTCAGGTTCTGGTAAATGGCGTTGGCCGTGCCGGAATACCAGCGGCCCTCACTGCCCTGTACGTAGGGAGGCAGCACGTATACGCCGCCGCCGTTCAGGTCCAGGTCCCAGCTGGCACCGGAGCCGATGTAGCTGTTGAGCTCCAGGGGCTGATACTGGGTGAGCACGCCCACCGTATCGATGCCCGAATTGGAGCAGTTGGAAAGAGGAAAATCGATTATGCGATAGCGGCCGCCGAAGGGCACGGCAGGCTTGGCCATGACGCGGGTGAGCAAACCAAGGCGGGAGCCCTGGCCGCCTGCCAGCAGCATGGCGATGACGCGTTTGCTTCTCATAAGGGATGGGCCTCCTTTTGTCATTCATATTGCACCAAGCCTATTATAGCGCAAATTCTTTTCCATTTCTACATAAAACTGCAAATATTGGAAAATTTTTTCGTTGACGCAAATGGAAATTGGATATATAATGATAAGTTGCGAAAGAAATATGCAAAATTTTTATTTTTTTATCGTAGGAGGCCTTTTATGACGCTGCCCGGAAAGATCACGTTCTGTCAGTTGGAAGAGGACAATCCTCAGAAATCTTATTTCCGCATTCGCCCGTTATTCACCTTTGAAGACGGCGCGCTCTCACCGATTTCCGACGCAAAGGAGCTGTATCCCGACGAAGGCGGCATCCGCATCGTTCCGGACAAAAACGAGGCACTGCGCTTCAAGACCCGCATGCGCACCCTGGGCGGCTACTGCCTGCTGGACCTGATCCGCCACACGGGCGAAAACGACAAGATCCGCTCCAACAAAAACTATTCCGCCGAAAAGGGAGAATTCAACCGCAACATCGTATATTCCGACGTGATCACCGCCTGTCCCGACAGCCAGATCATGGAAGTGGTGGACCCGGACAACGGCCCCGGCGGCGTGGCCGCGATGCGGGCGGGAGAAAACGTATACACCCACAAGGTCCTCTTCCAGGAAGAGGGACGGCTGAGGGGCCCGTTCGTGCCGGAAATGTCCCAGGAGCTGGGCGCGATCGCATTTACGCCCGACGAGTACTGTCCTCCCATGGAGCTGCCGGACGAAAACGTGCACGTCTTCACGCGGGACGGCCGGGAAGTGAAGATCTGGATATCTCCGGAATTCATCGCCGCCTGCGCAGAGATGAAGCCCGTTGAAAAAGAAACCGCGCCGGCGGAAGAAAACGCCTCCGCGCCGGAAAAGCCGGATGCCGAAGCCAGCAGCCGGGAAGCTTCTCTGCCGAACCCCGTAAAGGATACAGACCAGGCCGCTGATGGAACGGAAAAGGCCCAGGAAAAACCGGAGGTCAGAAACTGCCGCCGGCCTGAGACCCCCAAGGACAGGTGCCATGAGGAAAAGCGCTGTGATGACAGAAGAAACAGCCGCGTGGGCGTATTCGACGGCCAGCTGGGCCTGAATCCCCGCCGCAGCAGGTCGTTAAGCGAGATCGTGGACGAAGGCTGGCGGCATTCCCGCATCGAGCAGCTGGGCGCCGCGATCCCGGGTCAGGAAACGGGCCGCCCCGTGGTGAGCCCCATCGACAGGGCGAAGCAGGCCCTGGAGGAGGCGTGGAAGCTGCGCGAGGGCCGTCCCGCGCTGATCCAGAAGCTGATGCAGCTGGACGAACTGCCCGAGAGCATGGGCGCGGCGGCAAAAGCTCCGTCCGGGCAGAAGGAAGCCGGCGAGGCGCTCAACGACCTGGAAGCCGAGAGGCTGCACTTGCTCCGCGAGATCGACACGCTGAAAAACAACCGCCTTCAGATGCGCGGGGAGATCATGGAAGAGACCCGTGCCGCGCATCAGGAGGAGATCCGCGGCCTGGAAGAAGAAAAGCAGCGCCTGAAGCAGGAGTGCGAATCCCGCCTGCGCGCCGCCGAGAGCGCCCGCCAGACCCAGGCGGAAGCCGAGCATCTGCTCTCCAGCGAAAGCAAGGCGCTTCTGGACAACGAATTTCTAAAGTACGTCATGTTCACCCGCGCCGCACAGATGCTTACGATGGACGAGCGCATCGATTCCGACGTATATCACGGCGTTCCCGAGGTGTACGAACCCACGGCCGCGCAGCTGATCAGCGACCTTCGCTGCCGCTTTGAGGCGCTGGGCCGCAAGATAAGCCACGACGAGGCGCTGAACCTTTTAGCCTGCCTTGCGCTGGGCGAGATCGTGATGTTCTCCGGCCCCACGGGCGTGGGCAAGACCTGGATGGCGGACGCGCTGGCGGGCGCGCTGGGCCTCACCCAGACGGACGCCTCCCGCTATGCGCATCTGGGCGCGGAAGTCGGCCAGCCGCTGAAGCATCCCGCCTTCCGGGAGCTGCTGCGGGCAAACGACCGCCTGACGCCCCGGTTCGTGCTGCTGGATGACGTGAATTCCCAGCCCGTAGTGGACCAGTCCCGGGGCGCGCTGTCCTTTGCCGACCAGTGCAAAAAGGAAGGCTTCACGATCCTGATGACCTGCCTGGACGACCAGATCGGCTATCCGCTGCAGCCGAGGCTGCTGGACAGGGCGTTCTTTATCCGCCTGAAAAACGACGAAGAAGGCACTTGGCTGCGGGCGCAGCCCCTGCCGAAAACGGACAAGGCGCCCACGCTGGAATCGATCCGCCGCATATTCAATACCGATGCGGAGGTGCCCGGCGTGATCCTGAATCGGTTCCGCGTTCTGAGCGAAAAACTCGCCTCGGAGGGCGTGCGCATCTCTCCCCGCACCCAGGGGGACATGTACGCCTACTGCGCGGCGGTCATCCCGCTGATGACTGGCGATCCCATCGAAGCCCTGGACCGCGCCGTGGCGCAGCGCGCGCTGCCGCACATTTTGGCCACCGCGAAGCCCGCCCTCATCAGCCGCCTGCCCGAGATCCTCTGCGACATGCCCATGAGCGTTTCCCTGCTCAACGATCCCATCGCCCTGCCGGACGTCTGACGCCTGCGGACGTACGGAAAAACGAGCCGTCCCGGCGGTTTACGCGGCTTTGCGCGCCGGGCGGCTGTTTTTTCATAAAAGCGGCCTGAATGAAGAATATGCATCCACTGACGAAGGCGGTCCTTTCCTGGCACAGCCTGACCGCCCGGGACCTGCCCTGGCGCGGCGAAACGGACCCGTACCGCGTGTACGTTTCCGAGATCATGCTCCAGCAGACCCGCACGGAGACGGTGAAAAAATACTACGGGCGCTTTCTGCTGGCGTTTCCTGATCCCGCGTCACTGGCGCAGGCTCCCCAGGAGTTGGTAAACAAGCTGTGGGAAGGCCTGGGCTATTACACCCGGGCACGGAACCTGGTGCGTGCCATGCAAGTCGTTTGTGAGGCGTATGGCGGACGTCTGCCGGAAAGCAGGGAAGAACTGAAAAAGCTGCCCGGCTGCGGGGAATACGTATCCGCGGCGGTGAGCTCCATCGCTTTCGGAAAAAGGGAGCTGGCCCTGGACGGCAACGGCGTGCGGGTGCTCAGCCGGATAACGGGGGAAACGGGCATCTCTGACCTGCCCGCCGTCCGGGCGCGCCTCAGGGCATTCGGCGAAAGCATCTTGCCTTTTGAAGGCGCGGGCGAGTTCAACCAGGCGCTCATGGGGATGGGCAACCTGGTGTGCCTGCCCAAAAAAGTGCTGTGCGAAAGCTGTCCCGCGGCGCCCTGGTGCCTGGGACATCGTAACGGCAACGCGCTGTGCCTGCCCGTAAAGGCTCCGAAGCCCGAAAAGAGGCAGGAGCGCAGGCTGATCGCCCTGGTGACGGACGGAAAAAAGGTGCTGGTGCGAAAGCGGGCGGAAAAGCTTCTGAACGGGCTGTACGAGTTCGTGAACCTGCCCTGGCCTGACGGCTTTTCCTGGCGGGAGGTGCTGGCGGAAAACGGCATAACGCATGAAACGGCACAGCCTGCGGCGGATTTTGATCACGTTTTTACCCACCTGATATGGCATATGCGCGGCTTCACGGTGAAAACTGACCTTGTTGAGCGGGAAGGCTTTCAGGCCGTGGACAGGGAGCAGCTCCTGGCGCTGCCCATGCCCTCTGCCATGGAGCCTTTCCGCCGCCTGGTCCTGGAAGAGATTTGACGCGGAGACGCTCCGCGCAGTTATAAAACCAAACAGAAAAGAACAGGAAAACGGTTATGAAAACAGCGTATTTTGCCGGCGGATGCTTTTGGTGCATCGCTCCGGCGTTCCGCCTTCCGGGCGTGAAAAACGTGGTGAGCGGCTACTGCGGCGGCGATGAGGAATCGCCCTCGTATCAGGACGTGAAGGCCCAGAAGACCGGGCACCGGGAGACGGTGGCCGTGACGTACGACGAATCCGCGCTTTCCTACGAAGAGCTGTTTGCTTCTTTTCTGGCAAACGTGGACCCCTTCGACGAAGGCGGGCAGTTCATCGACCGCGGCCGCTCCTACACCCTGGCGGTGTATTATCAGGGCGAAGAGGAGCGCGAAAAAGCCGAAAAGGCTGTGGCCGACCTGGGCCGCAGCGCGGGCCGGGAAGCCTGCGTGGCGATAGAACCATTCAAGCGCTTCTACGAAGCCGAAGAATACCATCAGGATTATGACCTCAAACACCCGGAGGCTCTCGCCGAAGAAATGGAGCTGTCCGGCAGAAACAGCAAAAAGCACGTCTGACCCGTCCGGGCTGCCGGGCACAGGAAAAAGTATGGAACAGATAGGCATTTTCGATTCTTCCCCCACCGGCGGCTCCCAGCCGCTGGCGAGCCGTCTGCGTCCCGAAACGCTGGACAGCTATGTGGGTCAAAAGCATCTGATCGGAAAAGGGCGGATGCTTCGCAACCTGATCGAGCACGACGCCATATCCTCCATGATCTTCTGGGGGCCGCCGGGCGTGGGCAAGACCACGCTGGCGCGCATCATCGCCCTCACCTCAAAAAGTGAGTTCATCGATTTCAGCGCGGTCACCAGCGGCATCAAGGAGATCAAGGCCGTGATGGAGCAGGCCGAGCGCGGGCGGAGGAGCGGGCTGAAGACCATACTGTTCGTGGACGAGATCCACCGCTTCAACAAAGCCCAGCAGGACGCGTTTCTGCCCTATGTGGAAAAGGGCAGCATCATCCTGATCGGCGCCACCACCGAAAACCCCTCCTTCGAGATCAACAGCGCGCTCCTGAGCCGCTGCAAGGTGTTCGTGATGAAGGCGCTGGAGGAGGCGGACCTTCAGGAGCTGATCCGTAACGCCCTCAATGATCCCCGGGGATTCGGCAATATGCCCGTACACATCGGGGAAGACGAGATCGCGGCCATCGCCCGCTTCGCAAACGGCGACGCCCGCACGGCGCTCAACACCCTGGAGATGGCCGTACTGAACGCTCCGACGGACCGGGACGGCGCCATCACCGTTACCCGCGAGATCTTGACGGAGTGCACCAACCGCCGCTCGCTGCTGTACGACAAAAAGGGCGAGGAGCACTATAACCTCATCAGCGCCCTGCATAAATCCATGCGCAACTCCGACCCGGACGCCGCCGTGTACTGGCTCAGCCGCATGCTGGACGGCGGGGAGGACCCGCTGTACATCGCCCGCCGGCTGGTGCGCTTCGCCAGCGAAGACGTGGGCATGGCGGATTCCGCCGCGCTGCCCCTGGCGGTGGCGGCGTATCAGGCCTGCACCTTCCTGGGCATGCCGGAGTGCGACGTGCATCTGGCCCACGCGGCGGTATACCTGTCCATGGCGCCCAAATCAAACGCCGTGTACGTCGCCCGGGGCATGGCCGCCAAAGACGTGAGCGAAGCGCCTGCCGAGCCGGTGCCGCTGCAGATCCGCAACGCCCCCACCGACCTGATGAAGCAGCTTTCCTACGGCAAGGGCTACCAGTACGCCCACGACACAAAGGAAAAGCTCACGAAAATGCAGTGCCTTCCCGACAGCCTGGCAGGCAGGCGCTACTACGTGCCCACCGACCAGGGCGCCGAAAAGCAGGTGTCCCAAAGGCTGGAAGAGATCATACGCTGGAAGAATGAAAAGTGACTGCGGCAGGGGCTGTTTCACAGCCCCTCGCCGAAAATGAAATGAGATTTCATTTCCGGCGGTTCAGTTTTTGATACATTTGAACCTGATTCATTCCGAAACGTCAATCTTTCACAAACTTGTGCAACAGGTTTTCAGTTTTTTCTGA
>JAFZPV010000019.1 GCA_017552535.1 Clostridia bacterium | reverse complement strand
GCCGGCAACAAGCACCTCACCGCAACGCCGGCAGACCTCTTCCCGGGAGTAGCCGTCTTCCGTGCAGGTAGGCTCAAGTGCCTCCCGGATTTCGGTATCGTGGCCGATGGCGGGGATAGGCTGCTGCTGTCTCAGTACGTCGCCGCAGACCCTGCAGACCTCGCCTTCCGTCAACCCATCCTGCGTACAGGTGGGTTCTGTAGCGGGAAGGATCTCGTATTCGTGTGCCATGACCTGGGCTTTGGCGGTGTTTCCGGCGGAAAGTGCCTCTACTGTGTGTATACCGTGCCTCAGGTCGATATCAACGGAATAACTGCCGTCATCCGTTACTGTCCGGCGCGCGCTCTGGCTGTCAATGCGAATCTCCAAAGGCCCGGATACGTTTTCCAGTGTATAGGTCAGAATGCCGTGGTCATAATCTGCCGTGAGAACAAGCACACTGGGTGCCTGCGTCGGCTCGGGCGTTTCGGCAACGTCTGGGGTCTGTGTGGGCGCGGGGGATGGCGCAATTGTGTATTCCGGAGCGGCTGTCGGCCCGGCAGTTTGGGGAGCGGGAGCATCCGTTTCTTTTGCGTCCGTTTGGGCAGTGTCGGGCACACTGAATCCAGCGCTAATGCTTCCGCGGTCGTTTGAGGCGGAAAGGACATAATCTCCGTTTTTCAGCTCAATGTAGATCGCACCGGATTTTGTTCCCGAAACAGTCTTTCCGAGATCGCCGTAGTCAGAAAGCATAAGGGGCGCGCTGCCTTCCAGGTTGGCAACGCTGTAATACAGCACGCCGTTTGAGTAGGAAGCGGAGAGCGATGGAGCTTTGTTGCTTCTGAAAATGAAATACCCGGCCGCAAGTGCCGCGATGAGGCAAAGGGCGATGGCTATTTTCTTCATGTTTTTTATCCTCACTGACTGATGGGCTTCTGCTGATGAAAAGACTCTGCTGAGTATGTAATTCAGATGTTAAAGAAAGAGTTTATATGGTTATTCTACAAAAAACAAGCCTGCATGTCAAGGACGCAGGCGGCTCTTCAACTTGCATAATATCAGCGGTAAAGTTACCCGGATGAAGGGGAAGCATTACGAGACGGATAGGCCTCCTCAAGAAATTATGCGGATTTATCGACTGAACGATAGTTCACTGGCACATGATGGAAATTAATACGTTGCTTTCGAAAAATGAACAAAATTGTATTATAATATCTATATTTAGTGGTGATTTTGCGCACGCAGCTTGCTATTTGCGGGGAAATACGGTAGAATACAGATAAAGTTCCCTCCGGACAAACATCCGGCATACGGAAAGGAGGCCCGGCAGCGTATGGATAACCCTGAACAGAAAAAGGATCTGCCTTGGTGGCAGAAGCTGGAAAGATGGAAGCTGGCCGCCGTGCTTATGGCGGCAGGAGATTTTATCCTGATCCACGCTGCGTATTTTGCCGCCCTGTGGGTGCGCTTTGACTGCGCCTTTTCCAAGATCCCGGCAGGCTATCTGGATCAATACAGGCGCTTCATCACGCCCTACGCGCTGGTCTGCGTACTGGTGTTCGCTCTGGCGCGCATGTACAGAAGCATATGGCGGTACATCAGCTTCAGCGAGCTGTTTCACACGATGATCATTTCCACGGTACTGTCCGCTGCGCACGCCGCGCTCATCGGGCCTGTTGTGGGACGTATGCCGCTGAGCTACGGCATGTTCGGCTGGCTTCTGCAAATGATCTGCGTGGTGGGAGACCGATTTGCCTACCGGCTTTTGCTGTACATCCGCTCTGTTCTGCGCCCCAGGGACGAGACGGCAGGCCGCGTGATGCTGATCGGCGCAGGCTCCGCCGGCAAGATGATCATGTACGACATCAAGCACAACGCCCAGGTGAGCGACCGCATCGTGTGCTTTATCGACGACGACCGGGACAAGTGGGGCCGCTACATCGACGGCGTACCCATCGTGGGCGGGCGCGAGACCATTCTGGAAAACGTACAAAAATACCATGTCACCAAGATCTACATCGCCATCCCCTCCGCCTCGCTGGAGGACAAGCGGGAGATCTACAGCATATGCAGCGAGGCCGGCTGCGAGCTCAAACAGCTTCCGGGCATCATGCAGCTGGTGAGCGGCCAGGTGACCGTGAAGGACATGAAGGACGTGTCCGTGGAGGACCTGCTGGGCCGCGACCCCATACGGGCGGACCTGAAGGAAGTGTTCGACTTCATCTGCGGCAAGACTGTTCTGGTCACGGGCGGCGGCGGTTCCATCGGTTCCGAGCTGTGCCGCCAGATCGCCGCGCATTCTCCCCGCCGCCTCATCATCTTCGACGTGTACGAGAACAACGCCTACTCTATCGAGCTTGAGCTCAAGGAGAAGTATCCCCGCCTCGACCTGGTGACCCTGATCGGCTCCGTGCGCGACAGCCGCCGCATGTTCCAGGTGTTCGACGAGTACCGGCCCGAGATCGTCTACCACGCCGCCGCCCACAAGCACGTGCCCCTGATGGAAGACAGTCCCTGCGAAGCCATCAAGAACAACGCCCTGGGCACCTACAAAACGGCCTACGCCGCCATGGTGCACGGCTGCGAGCGCTTCGTGCTGATCTCCACGGACAAGGCCGTGAACCCCACCAACATCATGGGCGCCAGCAAGCGCATGTGCGAAATGATCGTGCAGAGCTTCGACGCCAAGATCAAGCAGGGCAAGGCCGCCGAGATCCCGCAGCTGTTCACCCATACGGGCCTGGAAAACGCCGACAAGGACGGCACCGGCTCAGTGTTCAAAAACATCAAAACGGAATTCGTGGCCGTACGCTTCGGTAATGTTTTGGGCTCCAACGGCTCCGTGATCCCGATTTTCAAGCGCCAGATCGAAAAGGGCGGCCCCGTCACTGTGACGCACCCGGACATCATCCGCTACTTTATGACGATCCCCGAGGCCGTGAGCCTGGTGATGCTGGCGGGCACTTACGCCCACGGCGGAGAGATCTTCGTGCTGGACATGGGCAGCCCCGTGAAGATCGACACTTTGGCCCGCAACCTGATCCGCCTGTCCGGCTTCAAGCCCGACGTGGACATCAAGATCAAATACACTGGCCTGCGCCCTGGCGAAAAGCTGTACGAAGAAAAGCTGATGGCGGAGGAAGGCCTCAAAAAGACCGACAACGACCTGATCCACATCGGCTGCCCCATCCCCTTCAATACGGACGCTTTCCTTTCCCAACTGGACCAACTGATGAAGGCCGCCTACAGCAACAAAGCGGACATCCGCCGGCGCGTGAAGGATATGATCTCCACCTACCATCCCGCTGGCGAGAGCGCCCGGGACGAAAAGAGCAGCGCTTTTGCCAAGAAGGTCGTTGGGGAGGACAACTGAGGCGGAAAAGGCTTTCCGCTGCGGTTATCGCACGAAGACAGCGCATTTGCGTTGAACACCTCATCAGTCAGCCATTCGGCTGACAGCTTCCCTTCACAGGGGAAGCCTTGGGCGCTGCACACAAAGCTGTTCTTTCGAGAGAAAAAAAGTATACGTTTGCATCAGGCCTTCCCCTGGAGGGGAAGGTGGCCGAGCGAAGCGAGGCCGGATGAGGTGGGAAAAGGACACATACGCATTCGGGGCGCCTTCCTTTCGGAGGGCGCCCGTACGTTTTTGCTTGCAAACGCGCCTTTTATGGGCTATAATCAGCCTGTAAAAAGCTGCCGGAGGATAAACGTATGCAAAGAATGGGCGGACACATGAGCCGCGGCTTTATGACCGAGGAGGAAAAAGCCAACCGTCCGAAAGTGACGGGCGCGCTCCTGAAGCGCGTGTTTTCGTATCTGAAGCCTTACTGGAAGCAGTTCGTGCTGATCCTGTGCGCCATCGCGGCGTCTTCGCTCCTGGCGCTGTACCCGTCAGTGCTCACCGGACGCATCGTGGACGCGCTGGCGGAAAGAAAGGGCGTCGCCCTGCTGGTTAAGCTCATACTGCTGTCCCTGGGCGTGACGCTGGGCAGCAACCTGATCGGCGTGGGACAGAACTACTTAAACAGCTGGATCGCGCAGCACATCACCTTCGATATGCGAAACAAGATGTACGCGCACCTGCAGCAGATGAGCCAGCGGTTTTTTACCACCAACAACCAGGGCGACATCATCACCCGCATGACCAGCGACATATCCGGCGTGCAGAGCGTGATCACCAATACCTTCACCTCCATCCTGTCCAATTCCATCACGCTGATCGCGGCGCTGGCGGTGATGTATCAGCGCAACTGGATGCTGGCCACGCTGGGCGTGCTTGTGATACCGCTGTTCGTGATCCCATCCCGCCACGCGGGCAAGACCCGCTGGACCCTCACGAGGGAATCCCAGGCCTGCAACGACGAGGTGAACGGCATCCTGAACGAGACCCTTTCTGTGAGCGGCCAGATGCTGGTAAAGCTGTTCGGAAAGGAAAAATACGAATACGAGCGCTATAAATCGGTCAATCAGCGCATGATCCGCCTGAACATCAAGGAAAGCATGGCGGGCCGCTGGTTCTTTATGGTCATATCCACCTTTTCTTCCATCGGGCCCATGCTTTTGTACCTGGTTGGCGGCATACTGATGATGAACTACGACCAGAACATCACCGTGGGCGACATCACGGTGATGGTGGCGCTGCTGGGTCGCATGTACGGCCCCGTCAATTCCCTGCTGAACATCCAGGTGGAATGGATACGCTCCATGGCGCTGTTCACCCGCATCTTTGAATACTTCGATCTGCCCGTGGAGATCCAAAACGCCCCCGACGCCGTCACGCCCGCGTCCGCGGACGGCAGCGTGGAATTCTCCCACGTGAACTTCTCCTACGATCCCGAGCGGCAGATCCTGCACGACGTGTCTTTCCGCCTGGACGCGGGCCGCTCCATCGCCATCGTGGGACCCTCCGGTTCCGGCAAAAGCACCATCATCAACCTGATCCCCCGCCTGTACGACTGCCAGCAGGGCACGGTGTACTACGGCGGCACGGACGTGAAAAAGCTGGACCTTTCGTTTTTGCGTAAGAGCGTGGGCATCGTGAGCCAGGAGACGTATCTTTTCAACGGCACCATACGCGAAAACCTGCTCTACGCCCGGCCCGACGCCACAGAGGAGGAACTGATCGCCGCCTGCAAAAAGGCGAACATCTACGACTTTGTGCTCAAGCAGGAACAGGGGCTTGACGCCATGGTGGGCAACCGGGGCCTGAAGCTCTCCGGCGGCGAAAAGCAGCGCCTGTCCATCGCCCGCGTGCTGCTCAAAAATCCGGCGCTGCTGATCTTTGACGAGGCCACCTCCGCCCTGGATTCCATATCAGAGAGCCGCATACAGGAAGCCATCGAGCCCATCATCAAAGAACGCACCAGCATCCTGATCGCCCACCGTCTGTCCACCATCATGGCCGCCGACGAGATCCTGGTGGTCAAGGACGGCGCCATCGTGGAGCGCGGCGTGCACGCGGACCTGGTGAAGGCGGGAGGCGTGTATAGCGAGCTGTACGAGACCCAGTTCAAAAAAGCGTTAAGCAAATAATAAACTCTTCCATCCGCAGACGGTTTTGCAAAGAAGCAGCCCCGTGCGTCACATATGCACGGGGCTGGTCTTTGCCCGAAGCCAGGCTTTGCTTTATTGGTTCCTCCGGGAAACTTCGAGACTTGTATAAACCGACACCTCATCCGAGCCGCTTCGCGGCCCACCTTCTCCTCAAGGAGAAGGCATATAAGGCTTCCCCTGGAGGGGAAGCTCCGCCGGAGGCGGTGATGAGGTGGAATGCAGGACGAGTATACCATATCTTTTTGTATTAGCCGTTTATACCCGACCTCCGGCTCTGTTTATTCCCCCAAACCCACATATCCGCTCTTTTCCAGCAGTTCCTGGCCTTCGGGGCCGGTGATGAAGGAAAGCAAAAGCGCTACGTTGGGATTCTTTTCGCCCTTGCGCGTCACCGCGTACAGGGGCGTGATGATGGGATATGTGCCGTTTGCGATGTTTTCCACCGTAGCTTCCACGCCGTCTATGGCCAGCAGCTTCACCTGGCTGCCCACCATGTGGGCGCAGAAAAAGCGGAAGGTGTAGCCGATGGCGTTGGGGAAGTTGCGGTATTCGATGGTCTCCAGGATGTCGTCCATGCCGTCGGAAACCAGGTTCTGGGGCGCTTCCATCAGGGGCGTATCCCCCATCAGCGCTTCCAGCGCGGTCTGGCTACCGCTGTTCTTGGGCCGCTGGTAGGCGATGATCTCTCCCATGTTTTCTACGCCCAGCTCTTCCCAGCTTGTGATCTGCCCGCTGTACACCCCACGTATCTGCTCCACGCTGATGTTTTCCAGGGGATTGCCTGCGTTCACGATGAACACGAAGCTTTCGTAGCCCATCGGAGTGAGCTCAAACTCTACGCCGGCGTTCCGGGCGTCCTCAAGCTCCTGATCCGACGGCCCCGCGCAGAAGATCACGTCCGTTTCGCCCTGGATCAGCCGGTCGTACGCCCGGTTGGTCTTGGTGCAGGTGAAACAGGCATATTGGTTGTCTTTATAGTCCTCATAGCGGATGATGTCCGGGTACAGCGCCTGGCAGAAGGACGCGTACACGGGCAGCAAGGCGGTGGCGCCGTCCAGGCCGGGATAGGGATGATAACGATCCCAGTGAAAATCGGGCTTGTTCTCCAGCACCGCAACTTTTGATCCGGTAAACGGATAATACTCCCTTAGATTCAGGCCGTTTTGCACCACGGCCAGCTCCTGAAAAACGCCGTCCACAAAAGCGAAGGTCCTTTCGGCTCCGTCCTTTTCGGCAATCACCACGCCGTCTTCCTGAACTTCGATCCAGTCCCATTCCGTTTCCAGGAGCATCTCGCCGTCCGCGCCCACCAGACCGTAGCAGGAGTCGGCCCAGACCCAGTCGTCGTCCCACTTGCTCTCGTCTTTGCTGTAAACAGCGACCGTTGCCATGCCTTTGTCAAAACTATCCGCCATGTCGAACTCCGGTCGGATGACGCATTCGCCCTGGCTGTTTACATACCCCCAGAGCTCGCCGTCCCAGCTCACGGCAGCCAGGCCCTCATAGAAATTTTCTGCGTCCGGGAAGCTCGGCTCGATCTGATAGGCGCCGCTGGTGTTCACATACCCGTACAGATCGTCCTTATATACCAGACCGAGGCCGTCGCTGAAAAGGTATGCATTATCGAAGACGAGATCCGTAAGCATCGTTCCGTCCCGGCGGAGGTAGCCGAACATGTCGTCCTTCGCTACAACGGTAATATCCTCGCCTTTAAAGTTGTATATGCGGTCAAACTGGGGCTCGACCAGATACGTGCCGTCCCTGCGGATTATGCCGAACAGCCCGTCCTTTGCCACAATAGCGATATCATCGCCGTTAAAGAGGTTTGCAGCATCAAACTGCGGTTCCAGCAGATACGTACCGTCTTTGCGGATGTAGCCGTAAAGACCGTCCAGTTCTACCCACGTGATATCGTCATCAACAAAACCTCTGGCGCTGATATTGTCAAATTGCGGCTTTGCCGGCATCGTGCCGTCCTCCAGGATAAAGCCGTAATGGCGAAACGTCCTCACCAAAGCGACACCGCCCGCATTGAACCCGGAGATCTCGTCGAACTGCGGCGCAAAGAGGATCTTGCCGTCGTTTCTAACAAGGCCCACGAGGCCGTCATTCCATACGCGGGCCAGGCCGCACTCGTCAAAGGACTGAGTCCACTCGAACTGCGGCTCGATCAGGTACGTTCCGTCCGGCTTCAGCCAGCCCCACAGGCCGTTCTCCCTTACCTCGGCCAGGCCGTTTTCGTCAAACATTGTCGTATCCGTAAAGCGGGGAGGCACGATCCAGCCGTTGCCGTCCAGATAGCCGTACAGGCCGTCCACGTACACGCAGTGCACGCCCCGCTCCTCGTCGAAGAACGCCTCCTGGATCAAATGCCCCTCCAGCGGCGCGCCGTCTTCGCCGTACAGAACGAATCTGTCCTGCGCGGCGTCGTAAGCGA
Organism: Clostridia bacterium; assembly: GCA_017552535.1. GTDB lineage: Bacteria > Bacillota > Clostridia > Christensenellales > Aristaeellaceae > RUG14130. Next base: position 11,490 of record JAFZPV010000019.1, on the reverse strand, counting down.
GGCAGCTGGGCGGATCGGTATCCAGCCAGTACTTTTGTACCTCTTCTTCTCCTGCTGCCGCGCATGCCAGCAATGCAAGAAGCAGTATCCCTATCGCAAACGCACGCTTCATTTTGTCCAGTCTCCCTTCGTGCCGGGATGCCGCCCGGTTATTTGGACCTCTGTAATATAAGATGGTCCAAAGCTCCGGAATGTGACATCTACAACAATTAAATTTATGTTAATTCTCGGTGGTCCTGAGCAGCGCGATGCCGTAGGGCGGCAGGGTCAGAAGGGACGTTCCGTCCGCGGTCTCCACGGAAGCGGATTCTTGAGCAATCTCCAGTTCGCCTGCCAGTGTATAGGCGCCGGTCAGGCTGACGGAAGCGGGATTCTCCCGGTCGAAGTTGATGGCGATCAGGCACTCGTCGTCTTCGGTAAAGCGCCTGAGCACGCAGCAGGTCTTCTCTACCTGGACGGCCTCGGTGCGCCCCTGCATCACTACGGGGTTGGCGGCCTTGAGAAGGTTGATCCGGCGGCAGTAGGAAAGCAGCGAGTTTTCATCCTCCATCTGCTCGTACACGCCAGGATAGGCGTATTCGGTGCGGGTGGCGCCGGGCGGGGGCGTTGTGATCTCCCCGTCCGCCCAGTACATGCCGATGCGCTTGTTGGGGTCCACGCCGCTGCCCACCATGCCGATCTCCTCGCCGTAATAGGTGAACACGCTGCCCGGGAACATATTCAGTATGCCCTCAGCGAACTTGGCCTTGTCCGGGTCGGAGCGCGCCTGCAGAAGGCCCACCGTGCGGCCCGTATCGTGGTTGCCCAGGAACGGGGCGATGATTCCCTCCGGAATGGCCTGCTCCGTGGCCAGCAGGGCTTTTACGTAGCTTTCCGCCGGGGCAGCCGCCTTGATGGAGGTAACGATGTAGCCCTCCGCCTGGGAGGCCGGGAAGAGGAAAAAGCTGTCCACGCCGCTTTGGTAATACTCGCTGATCACGCCCAGGCTCGTCCAGGCTTCGCCAACGATGTAGCAGTCCGGCTTGATGGCCTTGGCGGCATCGTTCAGCCAGGACAGGAACTCTATGCTGCCCGCCGTAGTGGACATATAACTCGTTACCGCGTCCAGGCGGAAGCCGTCCACGTCCACGTCCGTGAGCCAGAAGCGCATGATCTTTTCGATCTGCCGCTTTACGTCGGGATTCTCAAGATTCAGGTCCGGCATGTTGCCGCCGGAGAACTGCTCCTCGTAGAACCAGCCCGTGTTGTCCAGCCGGGCGTAGCCGCTGCCGCCGGTCTGGCGGAAATTGTAGTAGCCGATATACTTGTTGGTGAGGTTCCCGAAGCGCAGCGACGTCGCCGCCAGCTGGAACCACTTGTGCCTGGTGGAAGTGTGGTTGACCACCAGGTCTATGATCACGCGGATGCCGCGGGCGTGGCATTCGCTTACCAGCTCGCGCATGTCGTCCAGGGTGCCGTAGGCGGGGTCGATGTCGAAGTAGTCCGTCACGTCATATTTGTGGTAGCTGGGCGAAGGCATGACGGGCATGAGCCATATGCCTGTATAGCCCATATACTGGATGTAGTCCAGCTTGCTGATGAGTCCGCGCAGATCGCCGATCCCGTCGCCGTCGGAATCGGAATAGGAATACACGAAGACCTCGTACCACATGCCCTCCTTCGCGCCTTCCCCCAGGGCGAAAACGCTCAGCATCAGGCACAGCGCCAAAATAACAGACCATAGTCTCTTTTTCATGCGTACACTTCCTTTCCATCATACCCATATTTTAACATTCCATACGGTGAAATGCAAGTGCCCGCTGCGGGTTTTGCCATTCCTTTGGCCGCGCTTGACTTTTTGCCGATTCCGTCGCATAATATATGATAGGAATGAAGATTTCGACACAAGGAGGCTGCGTATGAAAAAGCTGATTTGTCTTATGCTGTGCCTTACGCTGGCGCTGGGCGTGCTGGGCACGATGCCCGCCTTCGCCAACCCCGATTACGACGTGATGCAGGTGGTGAACTGCAACGACTACGTGTCCCTCCGCAAGGAACCCGACACGAAATCCACCCGCCTGCGCAAGGTGCACCTGGGCGAACTGGTGACCGACTGCCGTTACGCCGAAAACGGCTTTATGAGCTGCACCTGGGACGGCGTGAAGGGCTACATCCTGGAAAAGTACTTAAAGCCCCGAACGGACATCCCCAGCTCCTCCACGGTCCTCAAAAACCAGATGGTGTACAACTGCAACGAGTACGTGTCTCTGCGCAAGGAACCGGATTCCGGCTCAGACCGGCTCATCAAGGTGCCGCTGGGCGCGATCGTCACCGGCTGCGCGTACTGGCCCGGAAACTGGATCCGCTGCGAATACAAGGGCAAGACAGGCTTTATCATGAGCAAATACCTGAAAACGGCAGACTATACCGTGAAGGTCACGCCCACCCCCACCGTGAAGCCCACTGTACAGCCCACGGCCACGCCGAAGGTGGACTATCCGCCCCTGCCCTACGAGATGGTTGTGGTCAACTGCAACGAGTGGGTGTCGCTGCGCGCAAAGCCCACCTCCAACTCCCAGCAGCTGGCGCGGGTGCCGCTGGGCTCGATGGTCACCAACTGCTCCCAGGCGAACGAAAGCTACGCCTCCGTGATCTATCAGGGCATGCAGGGCTATATCAGCCTGAACTACCTTGCCGAGTACGTGGCGGAGCCGGATGAGTATCAGAGCGCATTCTCCTCTCTGCCGGAGTGGCCCACCTACGAGCAGTTCAGCGCCGTGGGCACGCCCATCGTGGAATACAGCTTCGGCGGCTACACCGTGAGCGCCCGCCGCTCCTACGCCGGCGAAGGCGAGGAAATGATGATCGTGTGCTTTGATCCCAGCCATAAAGCCAGCTGGATCACCGGAGGAGCCGTCGATCAGGTGGGCCAGGTGGACAGCACCTACGCCTTTGTGGCCGGTACGGCGGACAAGCCGCTGATCGTGCAGTTCGTGTCCGGCGAAGGCTTCACAGCCTACGAGATCGGCCCCTGGAGCGACGTGGTGTGGCAGCTGACGGACGACAAGGCCAAGAGCGTCTCCGGCGGCCTCACGACCGCGGTGGACGCGGACGGAACGATCTACGCCATCGGCTTCTTCAACGCCGCGCCCATCTGCATCGCCCCCGACGGCACCCTCAAATGGGCAGCCGATAACGCCAACCCCAACATCTACTGGCCATACCGAATCATCCCCGCCGAAACGGAAATCACCGTGCTGTACGACAGCGTGGTCAACCGCAGCGATATGTGCTACGTGGTAAGCTTCGGCCTGGACGGCGCCCTGCGCCGCGTGCGCCTCGCCCAGCAAAGCGATTTCCCCGACGTAGAACCTTCTGCTCAAACGCAGGAAGAAGTGTTTGAATAAGGGCTAAGGCAGCTGCCGGAGGGGCAGATCGCACCCCATTTGTCAGACAAGCATAGTATACTGCTGACAGATGGGGTGCTTTATTTTGCCCAAAGGGCAGCCGCACAAGAAATCTATGCGGGTGCAGATTGCTATAGAATTGTAAAAAAGTGCGGCCGTGCTTATAAACGCCTACCACGCTGCATGATCAAAACCGAAGTCCTGCAGGAAACGGGCAAACGCCTGCTCACGGTCCAGGGCGGTCTCGTAGAACTTCAGGCCGTACTTCAGGCACTGCTCCTTCATGAGGAGGCTTTGCTCCACGATGTATTCCGCGCCTTCCCGCAGTTCTTCGTCCGATTTATAGAAGGTATAGTCCCTTTCCGTATCGTAGCGTTTCTGGATCAGGAAGCGCTCTTCGGGCGTCACGTCCGAGGTGATCAGATAGGCGATCTCGCAGCCGGAACCGCGAATGCAGCTGTCGTAATCTTCCGGCAAAAGCTGGTACATGTCCAGCACCATGCCGGGCTCGCCTGTGCCGTATCCACTGTTGTCCAGCATGGCGCGCACGAAGGGGGCCATCTTGCCGCTGATCACGCGCAGCGTGTCCAGGGAGGAAAGCCCCTGGTATGTGTTTACGCCGGTTTCCGGAAAGCATTTTTCAAAGCCTGCGATGACGGAATCCATGCTGATGTGCTGGTATCCGAACTTTTTGCTCAGCAGGCGGGAGAGCGTGGTCTTTCCGGCCCGCGGAACGCCCGCGACGATGATGTTGTTTGTCATGAGTCCTCCCGGTATTTCATCCGGCTGATTTTGCGATGCGTTACGGGCGGGGCAGCTTTTTGAACAGCCTGGCGCTCCAGAACTGCATGCCGATTTCGTCGATGTAAAAATGTAGCACCGATCTCCAGTTTTTGGTGGCTGTGCTCAGAACGATGTATTCCGCCTCGCCCTTCACGGCGTCCTCAGCAAAGCGGAACAGGGCGGCACCGATCCCCTGCGAGCGCTTCTGCGGCACGACGTACAATTCCTCCACCTCGAAAAACGGAGTGCCTTCAGGCATCACGGATTTCATGCTTTGGGACGGGCAGACCTTTCCGAACAGATACCCTGCGACGGAAGCGCCTTCCGAAGCAAGAAAGATCCGGTTTCCTTCGATGTCCGACCTTTCGTTTGCCCGGTACCCGTAGCAGCTGTTTTCTTCAGCCCAGTCTTTGGAAAGGGAGATCAGTTTATCAAGCGTGGCGTCATCTGCCGCGGCTTCGTATATCCTCATGACGCATCCTTTCATTGTATGAAAGGGGCTGTTGCACAGCCCCTCGTTGGAAATGAAATAAGATTTCATTTCCAACGGTTTAGTTTTGGACACATTTAAACCTTTTTATCCGAAACGTCAATCTTTCACCAGCTTGTGCAATAGGTTTTCAGTTTTTTCTGAAATGCCTGCGGGCATTTCCGGGCGAAAAAACTGCAATGAAGCGATTCTTTGCTCTCGGCGGGCAAGCTCGCCTTCGCAAAAATCGCTCCTCGAGCCAGCAAAGCTGGCCCTGCGGATTGAAATTGGAGGGGTAAGCCCCTCCAAACCACCGAGTGTTTTTTCCCTACTTATGCAACAGCTCTGTATGATCGCTGTTTTCCGCTGCGCCGGTTATTCTCAGACGGCGCTCAGGCTTTTCTCAGTACAGCTTCGCGCCTGCCGGGATGCGGGGATCGACCATCAAAAGATGGAGCCTCTCCTCTTCGCCTTCCTTGTGCACGGCAGAAATGAGCATGCCGCAGCTCTCGATGCCCATCATGGCCCTGGGCGGCAGGTTGGTGATGGCGATGCAGGTCTTTCCCACCAGCGCTTCAGGCTCGTAATAGGCGTGGATGCCGCTTAAGATCGTGCGGTCCTTGCCCGAGCCGTCGTCCAGGGTGAACTTCAGAAGCTTTTTGCTCTTGGGCACGGCTTCGCAGGCCAGCACCTTCACCGCGCGGAAGTCGCTCTTCGAGAAGGTCTCAAAATCCACCGTGTCCTCAAACAGCGGCTCGATCACCACATTGCTGAAGTCGATCTTTTCTTCGGCAGGTGCCGCTTTCTCAGCTTCCTGCGCGGCCTTGCATGCCTCCTGAGAGGGGCAGGCATTGCAGGCGCAATCGAAATCTGCCGGCAGTTCTTCCGGTTTTTCATCCTTTTTCGGCAGGTCCAGCTGCTTCATCGTCGGGAACAAAAGCACGTCGCGGATGGAGGGGCTGTCGGTCAAAAGCATCATCAGGCGGTCCACACCGAATCCCAGGCCGCCGGTGGGGGGCATACCGTACTCCAGGGCGGTCACGAAATCGTAGTCCACCTGGGCGCGGCAGGCGGGGTCCAGCGCCTTTCTCTCGGCCACCTGCTTTTCGAAGCGGGCGCGCTGGTCGATGGGATCGTTGAGCTCCGAAAAGGCGTTGCCGAACTCCGTGGCGTTGATAAAGTATTCAAACCGTTCGGTAAAGGCCGGGTCGTCGGGCTTGCGCTTGGCCAGGGGGCTGATCTCCACGGGATAATCGTAGATGAAGGTGGGCTGGATCAGCTTCTCCTCCACGAATGCGTCGAAGAACTCCGCCAGGATCGCGCCCTTCGTGGGGATCTCGGGCAGCGCCACGTCGTGGGCCTTGGCGCAGGCGATGGCGTCTTCGTCGCTCTGCCAGGCGTCGAAGTCCACGCCGGAATACTTCTTTACGGCTTCCTTCATGGTGAGGCGCTCCCAGTGGCCCACGTCGATCTGCTTGCCCTGGAAGGGGATCACCAGGCTGCCGCACACCTTCTGTGTGACGGTCTTCATCATCTCTTCCACCAGGTCCATCATGCCGTGAAAATCGGTGTACGCCTGATACAGCTCGATGGAGGTGAATTCGGGATTGTGCTTGGTGTCCATGCCCTCGTTGCGGAAGATGCGGCCCACCTCGTATACCTTTTCCATGCCGCCCACGATCAGGCGCTTTAGGTACAGTTCGGTCTCGATGCGCAGAACCATGTCCATGTCCAGGGCGTTGTGATGGGTGTAGAAGGGACGCGCGGTGGCGCCGATCTCAAAGGGCGTCAGGATGGGCGTGTCCACCTCGGTAAAGCCCTTGCCGTCCAGAAAAGCCCGCAGCTCGCGCATGATGGCGCTTCTGGCAAAAAAGGTGTTCATCACGTCCCGGTTGGTCATCAGGTCCAGATACCGCTGACGGTAGCGCGTGTCCGTGTCGGTGAGGCCGTGGAACTTCTCCGGCAGTGGATGCAGGCTCTTGCTCAGAAGCGTGAGCTCCCGGGCGTGCACGCTCACTTCGCCGGTCTTGGTCCTGAACACCGTGCCCTTTACGCCCAGGATGTCGCCGATGTCCCAGTCCTTGAAGGCCTGGTAGTTTTCCTCGCCCACGTCCTCGCGGCGGGCATAAAACTGGATCTCGCCGTCCCGGTCGCTCAGGTGCGCAAATGAAGCCTTGCCCATGATGCGCCGGCTCATCATGCGTCCGGCGACGGTCACGGTCTGCCCCTCGAGGGCGTCAAAGTTTTCGGTGATCTCTTTGGAGGTGCGGTCCCGGCCAAACACCGTGATGCGGTACGGGCTCTTTCCTGCGGCCGCCAGGGCGTTCAGCTTGTCCAGGCGGATCTGCTCCTGCTCGCTCATGTCGCGGGGGACTAAATTGATTTCAGACATGGGTCTCTCCTTTCGTCCGGCTGCGTGAAAATGAAAAACGGCCTGCCAAACCAGGCAGACCGCATTCGTCGGTCTGCTTTATCGGCGTTTGATTTCCTTCACCTGCATCTTCACGATGCCGCCGGGGGTATTGGCCTCCACGATGTCGCCAACGTGCGCGCCCATGAGCGCCGCGCCGATGGGGGACTCGCCGGAGATGAACAGCTTGCTGGGATCGCTCTCGGTAAAGCCGACGATGGTATACTCGTCTTCCTCGTCGTATTCCATGTCGTACACGGTGACCACCGTGCCCAGGGATACCACGTCTGTACTGGCGTCGTCCTCGTCCACGATGGTGGCGTTAGCGAGCATTTCTTCCAGCTGCACGATGCGGCCCTGCACGCGGGCTTCTTCGTTTTTGGCTTCGTCGTATTCGGCGTTCTCGCTCAGGTCGCCGTGGGCGCGGGCCTCGGCGATGTCCCTTGTGACTTCGGCCTTTTTGACGGTTTTGAGCATATTGAGCTCAGATTCCAGCTTATGCTTGTCGGCAAGCGTAAGCACCATGCCCTGGGCCATGGATTCAGACATCGATGCACATCTCCTTTGTATGCACTGCTATGCGGATATAACACAACAGGGGGCCATGATCGCCATGGCCCCTGCAGCGCGCCGAAAAAGTTGTTTCAGGCTTCGGCCTGCTGCTTATTCAGGCGCTTCGCCATGCGCGCCTTTTTGCGGTTGGCAGCGTTCTTGTGGATCACGCCTTTGGAGGCAGCCCTGTCCACGGCGCCCTGGGTGGCGCTGAGCAGAGCGGCGTCGGCGCTGCCCTCAGCGATGGCCGTGTCGAACTTCTTGACACTGGTCTTCATGCTGGACTTGATCATGCGGTTGCGCAGATTCTTCTTTTCGGAAACCTTCACGCGCTTGATAGCGGACTTGATGTTCGGCAAAAAAATTCACTCCCTGTGTTTGATTAGCTTACATATTATACAATACCGCCCCGCGGTTTGCAAGGCAAGAATCGGTTAAATAATTGGTCAAAAACGGCGATCCGGGCATGGAGCGGGGGAATGGAAAATCTTCAAAGCTTAACTTGACGTTTCGGGCGCCAGGCGGTATAATATCCTTCGGTATTGATGCCATGTGCCATAGACAGCGAGTGCGCAAGCGTAACTTCCTTAGGGATACTCGCCGAGGTGCAACGGATGACGATATGACTTTCGCCGCCCTTGCGCCTGCGCGCAGGGGCGTTTTTATACCGTCATTTCGGGACGGATTGCGAGGTGTTAAACGAATGTCCGAAAATGAAAAGAAATCCAGCGCCAGAATCGCAAAGGAAGGCATCGTGGCGGAACTGAAAGAAAAGTTCGCCAAGGCTGCCACCGTGGTCATGGTGGATTTCCGCGGCCTCACCGTGGAAGAAGACACCGCTCTGAGAAATGAGTTCCGCAAGGCGGGTGTGGAATACACCGTCATCAAGAACAGCATGATCTCTCTGGCCACCAAGGAAACTCCCTATGCGGAGCAGCTCAGCTCCATCCTGGCCGGTCCCACCGCCGTGGCCTTCGGTTACGAAGACATGATCGCTCCCGCGAAGATCGCGGTCGAGTACGGCAAGAAGACCAAGAAGCTGGCCATCAAGGGAGGCGCCTGCGACGGCTCCTACCTGGATGACAAGGGCGTACAGGCTCTGGCCGATCTGCCCAGCAAGGAGGTACTCATCGCTCGCTTCATGGGCAGCATGATGAGCTCCGTATCCGCTTTCGCCCGCGTGGCGGAGGCCCGCCGCAAGCAGCTTGCCGGCGAAGAATAATCACACAAGCACTTTGACCCACACAAATTGGAGGTAACACAATGAATATTCAGGAGATCATTTCCGCTGTTGAGTCTATGACTATTCTCGAGCTGGCCGACCTCGTAAAGGCCATGGAAGAGAAGTTCGGCGTTTCCGCCGCCGCCCCCGTTGCCGTAGCCGCCGGCCCCGCCGCCGCTGCTGAGGCTGTTGAAGAGAAGACCGAGTTCGACGTGGTGCTGAAGGAAGTCGGCCCCGAGAAGATCAAGGTCATCAAGGTCGTGCGCGAAGTGTGCCCCGAGCTTGGCCTGAAGGAAGCCAAGGCTGTGGTAGACGAAGCCCCCAAGACCCTCAAAGAGAACGTGGCCAAGGAAGCCGCCGAAGAGATCAAGAAGAAGTTCGCCGAAGTGGGCGCCACCATCGAGATCAAGTAAGACCGGCTTTTCCCGCGAAACGCTTTTGCTTAAGCGGTGTGCGAAGGAAGTTTGCAGAGCAAACGGATTTGGGCATCCGCCGGGCGAGAGAAAAAGAAGCCTCCGGCCAGTATGGCCGGGGGCTTCTTTTGTATGCGGCGCGGGGGGCGGCCTATGCGGACGCGATGAGTGCGTATCGCATGAGCGCGTCGAAATCGCCGTTTGGGAATGCGCTGATATCCTTTTTGCTTTTGTTGATAAGGCAGTCCGTGAGCAGAAACACATTCATACCGATCGTTGACGCGGCCATATCCTCGTCCGCGTCGTTGCCCACCATCAGGCAGTCTTCCGGCTTTAAGTCCATTCGCCGCAGGATCTCCCGGTAATAATCCGGGTTCGGCTTGCAGTATCCGATGTTTTCATACGTGGTGTACAGTTCGAAATCCTCCGGCCTGAGCCCTGCCCAGCGGATGCGGGCCTGGGTCGCGACGGCGGGGAAAATGGGATTCGTGGCCAGGGCCACCCGGCAGCCTGCGTTTTTGAACCGCGTGACTGCCTCTGCCGCCTTGGGGGTACAGCCGCAAAACGCCCGCGCCTTCTCAAAATCCCCTTCGTAGAATTCCCGGAACAGGGCTTCGTCCCTGCGGGCCTCCTCCCCAAAGGCCGCGGTAAAGTCGTCCCAGAAGGCGGCTTCGTTGGTCTTGCTGCCGTCATTCATCACCATGGCTTTTGTGCCGTGCCATACCGCCTTTACCAGCGCCTCCGGCTCGTAGCCGCAGGGCGCCAGTTTTTTGACCAGCAGTTTGAAGTATCCCTGTGTAAATGCATCCTGATCCATGGGTAGCATCGTCCCGTCCAGGTCGAAAAGAACGGCTTTTATCTTTTGCAATCCGCGTCTCCTTATGTTTATCCTGCCAAATCAGTACAGCCGGGCGATGATGTCCGCGCAGCGGTCGATGCCCAGAACGCCGCTGTCCAGGCAGATGTGATAGTTGCGCGCGTCGCCCCATTTCATATCCGTATAGAAGCGGTAGTAGGCAGCGCGGCGCTTGTCTTTCTCCTTCAGGCGCTGCTCGGGCGTCTGGTCGGTCTGGCCGTATTCCTGCACGATGCGCCGGGCGCGGCTTTCCATGCCGGCGTGGATGAACACGTTCAGGCAGTCCGCCTTGCCCTTCAGGATATAGTCCGCGCACCTGCCTACGATCACGCAGGGGCCTTTTTCAGCCAGCTCCAGTATGACCTTCTGCTGGGCGTTCCATACCAGGTCCTGGTTGCTCAGCCCTGCCTGCCGCGTGCCGAGCGCGGGGGAGAACCACCAGGAGGACACCTTCTCGCTCTCTTCCTGGATATAATCGCTGGCAAAGCCGCTTTCCTGGGCGATCTTTTCGATCAGCTCCGCGTCGTAGCAGCTGATGCCCAGGCGCTCGGCCACCTTTTTGCCTACGGTGCGTCCGCCGCTGCCGAACTCGCGGCTGATCGTGATGATCCGGTTTGACATATAGATCACCTCCATACCGCGATTATAGCCCGATTCCGCGCTCTTGTCAATCGATGGCGCACAGCCGGAAGTCTTTCGGGATCGGATGCGCAAACCAAAATGAAAAAATTATGTTGCACTATAGACAAATGCCAATTTGAATGGTATAATCGCTTCATATTTCAAATCGAGCCGCTTTTAGCCCGAATTTGAAGCAAATATGAAGGAGTGAACACCATGGCGTTTCAAAATGAGTATCTGGCGAAGGTATACGAGGGCGTCGTGAAGCGCGACCCCGATCAAAAAGAGTTTCTCCAGGCGGTCCGCGAGGTGCTGGAGTCCCTGCAGGGCGTATTCGATAAGCGGCCCGACCTGGTCAAGGCCGGCATCGCCGAGCGCATCGTGGAGCCCGAAAGGGTGATCACCTTCCGCGTCAGCTGGGTGGACGACAACGGCAACGTGCAGGTCAACCGCGGCTACCGCGTGCAGTTCAACAGCGCAATCGGCCCCTACAAGGGCGGCATGCGCCTGCATCCCAGTGTGAACCTGTCGGTCATGAAGTTCCTGGGTTTTGAGCAGACCTTCAAAAACAGCCTGACCGGCCTGCCCATGGGCGGCGGCAAGGGCGGCAGCGATTTCGACCCCAAGGGCAAGAGCGACGGCGAGATCATGCGCTTCTGCCAGAGTTTGATGACTGAGCTGTACCGCCACATCGGCGCGGATACGGACGTGCCCGCCGGAGACATCGGCGTGGGCGCCCGCGAAGTGGGCTTCATGTTCGGCCAGTACAAGCGCATCG
>JAFZPV010000018.1 GCA_017552535.1 Clostridia bacterium | reverse complement strand
TTTTTTCTGAAATGCCTGCGGGCATTTCCGGGCGAAAAAACTGCATAGTAGCGATTCTTTGCTCTCGGCGGGCAAGCTCGCCTTCGCAAAAATCGCTCCTCGGGCCGGCAAAGCTGGCCCTGCGGATTGAAATTGGAGGGGCACAGCCCCTCCAAGCCACCTGGCGGATGATCCGCTTTTCTGCAGCAGGTTTTTCCGCCGTGTTTATTTTTTCGCGGCGTAGCGGTAGATGCACTCCACGATCCGGTCGCTGCCGTTCACCACGGGTTCGCGGTTCATACATTCGATCAGTTCGCCGCGGTCGTGGTATACTTCTATGATGCGTTTGACCAGCGTTTCGCTGGTGAGGTCGTTCTGCTCCAGCACGCGGCTGAAGCCCCTGCGCTCGAAGGATTCGGCGTTTACCTCCTGGTCTCCCCGGGACGCGGCGGTGGGATAGGGGATGAGTAGCGCGGGCTTGCGCAGGGCCAGCAGCTCGCAGATGGAGTTGGAGCCCGCCCGGCTCACCACCACGTCGGCGCAGGCCAGGGCGTCGGCCATTTCGTCGTTTAAGTACTCCTCCTGCACGTAGCCGGGATGGCGCTCGTACAGGTCCATGGTGTTGCCGTTTCCGCAGATGTGCAGCACCTGGAAGCATTCCGTGAGCTCGTCCAGTGCGCCACGCAGCGCCAGGTTGATGGCCTGCGCGCCGGAAGAGCCGCCCATCACCAGCAGCACGGGCTTGCTGTCGGTAAAGCCGAATGCAGCCAGGCCGCGCCTGCGGTCTCCCTTCAGCAGGGCTTCGCGGATGGGCGCGCCCACGAACACGCCCTTTCTGCCCACGGCTTTCGCCGTTTCGGGAAAGGTAGTCAGAAGCGCTTTGGCGAAGGGCAGGGAAAGCCGGTTGGCAAGGCCGCTGGTCATATCGGACTCGTGGATGATGGAGGGCACGCGGCTAAGCCCCGCGGCCACCACCACAGGCAGGCCTACGAAGCCGCCCTTGGAGAACACGACGTCGGGCTGGATGCTCCTGATCAGCGCGCGGGACTCGCGCACGCCGGAAAGCGTGCGGCCCAGGTCCTTCACGTTCTGCCAGTCGTGATACCTCCTGAGCTTGCCCGCCGGGATCGCGTGATAGGTGACGCCCTCCACCGCCTGGATGATGCCGGCTTCCATGCCGTTCTCGGTGCCCAGGTAGTGCAATTCGTGCCCGTCTTTCAGCAAACGCGGGATGATGGCCAGGTGCGGGGTCACATGCCCCGCCGTGCCGCCGCCGGTAAGAATGATCTTCATCGTGCCTCCGCCGATCATAAACAGAATTCTGAGAATAAAATTTTAGCAGGCGTGTGTATATACCGTTTTACGCCGGCGTAAAAATCCCGTTTCAGCCTGTGTGAAATTGTCTGTTTCGCAAAAGCGCGTCTGCCTTTTCCATGCCCCGAAGAGCGCAGTCAATTGCGTTCATGCCCAGCACTACGCCTTCGCAGATGCCCGCGCACAGCGCGTCCCCCGCGCCGGTAGCCTGGCAGGTATACAGATGTTTCGTTGCCAGAAAGGCGCCGCCGTTTTCGTCCATGGCGCATACGCCGCTTTTGCCCAGGGAGATCACCGCCCGCGCTGCGCCCATCTTTACAAGCGCTTTGGCCTGGTCCTCCGGCTTCTCCAGTCCGGTCAGGGCCCGGGCTTCGGCCTCGTTGGGCTTTATCGCCGCCAGGCGGGGCATGAGGGGCAAAAGCCTGAAGCACTTGTGCACGCTCACCGCGTCCGCGATCAGGGGGATCGATACGAGGGAAGCGATCTCCCGCAGGGTCTCGGGCGGCAGGTTCGCGTCGATCACGCAGGCGTCGAAGGCGTTGACCGCCTCCGCCCTGGCCCGCACGCACGCGGCGTCCAGCCCGTCAAGCGCCGCCATGTCGTTCACCGCCGCCAGCATGTCGCCGTCCGGCGTGTGCAGGGACATATAGCATGAGGCGCTTCCCCGCACTGCCAGAGCGTATCTGAGGCCTATGCCCCTGCGGGCGCAGTCCTCCCGCAGGGCCCTGCCGGGAAGGTCGTCCGTCACGCAGGTGATGAGTTCCACTGCGTGACCCGCCTCCGCGAGGCAGCACGCGATGTTGCGGCCCACGCCGCCGGGGGAAAAACGGATGTGCCCCGGGTTGGAATCGTGCATGACGCACGCGTCCAGGCAGTATCCGGTCACGTCCATGTTCATGCCGCCGATCACGCAGAAGTTCATCCGTTTTCCTCCTCCCAGCCGACCACGCAGGCGATGAACGCCGCGGCGTATGCTCGGCACTTGGCCGCTCCCACGCCGCCGATGCGCAGAAATTCTTCCGCCGTGCGGGGCATTTTTTCTTCGATCTGCCTGAGCGTCGCGTCCGAAAAGATCATGTAGGGCGGCACGCCCTTGCGCCGGGCGATGGCCGTGCGCAGGGCTTTGAGGCGGCCCATAAGCGACTCTGCGCCATCCGCGTTTGTACGGGCGCGCGCACTGCGGGGCCGCTCCGCGGGCGGCGCAAAGCTGATCTCCACCTGAACGGAACCGTTTTCGAGATCCCCGGCCTGTTCTCCCCTGGTCAGCACCGGATATTCTCCCCCGGTGCGGGCCAGGATGCCCTGAAACACCATCTTTTCGATCACTTCGCTCACGGTGGAGGCGCCCAGGCTGCCCAGAACGCCGTAGTACGGGCTTTTGTCCAGGTTCCGGCTTCTTACGTCCTCCGCTCTTGAACCCCGCAGGATCTTTACCAGCATCCCCTCGCCGTAGGACGGGCGCAGGGCGCTTACCAGCGACAGGACCGCCTTCGCCGCGTCCGTGGCGTCCGCCCGGCGCGTAAGCCCGTCGCACTCGCCGCAAAACCCGCAGCTTTCGGGCGCCTCTTCGCCGAAATAGCCCAGCAGGCTGCGGCGCAGGCACCTTCCGCTCACGGCGTACTCCTTCATGGCGCTCAGGCGCTCCCGGGCCGCTTTTTTGAGCACGGCGGCGGTCTGTGCGTCTATGCCCGCCTCTTCCCCCAGATGGTCGATCAGAAAGCCCTGGGTCACCAGGTCAGATGGGGAATACAGAAGCACGCAGTCGGCGCGTTCGCCGTCCCGCCCGGCCCGGCCGGCCTCCTGATAATAGCTTTCGGGATCTTTGGGCAGATTGTAGTGGATCACAAAGCGCACGTTGCTTTTGTCTATGCCCATGCCGAAAGCGTTGGTGGCCACGATGACGGGCGTTTCGTCCATGGAAAAGGCTTCCTGGGAAAGCCTGCGCTCCTCTTCGCTGAGCCCCGCGTGATAGCGCGCGGCGCGCACGCCCCTTTTCACCAGCGCGTCGCAGACCTCCTCTACGGTCTTGCGGGTGGAACAGTAGATGATGCCGCTCATGCCCGAATACGTGTGCATCAGCTCCGTGAGCGCCTTCATTTTGTCACCGGCGCGCACCACGTAAAAATACAGGTTGGGCCGGTCGAAGCCCGTCACCAGCTCGTACGGGTCCTTCAAGCCCAGTATGCGCCTGATGTCTGCGCGGACCTTTTCGGTGGCGGTGGCCGTGAAGGCGCACACCCGCGGCCGCACAGGCAGGCGCTGCAAAAACGCGGGGATATCCAGGTAGGAGGGCCTGAAGTCCTGCCCCCACTGGGAGATGCAGTGGGCTTCGTCTATGGCCACCAGGGCGATCCTCACCTTGCGGCACAGGCTTTCGAAGCGCGGCGTGAGCAGGCGCTCCGGCGCCACGTACATCAGCTTGTACACGCCCGCCTCCGCGCGCTTGAGCGCTTCGGAGATCTGCTTTTCGCTCAGCGACGTGTTGATGAAGGCGGCGGGCACGCCCAGGAGCCTTAACGCCTGTACCTGGTCCTTCATCAGGGAGATGAGGGGCGACACCACGATCGTCATACCCTCCAGCGCCAGGGCCGGGATCTGGTAGCACAGGCTCTTGCCGGCGCCGGTGGGCATCACGCCCAGGGTGTCCCTGCCGGAAAGGACGGAGCGTATCGCCTCCTCCTGTCCGGGCCGGAAATCCTCGTATCCGTAGGTCTGGCGGAGGATAGAGCGTATGTCCTCGCGCCCGGAAGGCGCGCTTTCGTCCGCGCAGGGCAGTTCGCCTTCCCGGCACGCGCCGGTCAGTTCGGCGCCTTCATCCGGCAGATACTGGAAGCGGGGCACGGTTTCGCCGTTCACTTCCACGGTCTGGGTCCACATGCTCAGGGGCCGCACCCATATGCCTTCCCCGAGCGGCGTGTCCGGGCAGTCGTACAGCGCCCGGTACACCACTTTGGGTTCATCGGTCTCGCTGTCCCGGGCGATGTACATCAGCTCGTACATCCCGCCCTTAAAGTGGCGGTAGCGTCCTTTTTTCGGATAATCCATTCTTTCTCCCCCGTGCCGGCTCAGGCAGCGCGGTCTGTTTGCTTTCAGCCGGTACAAAACAAATGGAGAGGGAATTGCTTCCCCCTCCATTGTAATCTTGATCCTCAGTCCGCGCTGTAGGGCAGAAGAGCGATGGCTCTGGCGCGCTTGATGGCGGTGGAGAGCTGGCGCTGATGCTTGGCGCAAACGCCCGTCATGCGGCGAGGCAGGATCTTGCCGCGCTCAGAGGTGAATTTGCGGAGCCGGCCGATATCCTTATAATCGATGTGCTGGATCTTATCCACGCAAAACATGCAGACCTTCCTGCGGGGCTTGTGGCCGCGGGGACGGCGCACGGTACGATCGTTTCTGTCTTCAGACATGTTTAATCCTCCTTACGTCTGTTGCCGAAAGCGCGTTAGAACGGAAGCTCGTCGTCTTCGGCCTCTTCCATCTGGCTGGGCTGGTAGCCCGCCGGAGCCTGCTCGCGCACGGGCGCGGCTTCGTCCGTATGGGGGCGCTGCGCGCCGTCACCGGAAGAAGAGGGAAGGAATTCCACCTCGTCTGCCACGACCTCGGTCACAAAGCGCCTGCTGCCGTCCTGCGCATCATAGGAACGGACCTGGAGGCTGCCCACCACGGCCACTTTTCTTCCCTTGGTAAGGAAGCGGCCGCAGGTGTCAGCCAGCTGACGCCATGCAACAACGGGGATGAAATCCGCTTCGCGCACGCCCTGCTGGTTGGCAAAGCGGCGCTGCACGGCCACGGTGAAGGAGCACTTGTTGGTGCCGCCCTGGGTGGTGTGCATTTCGGGATCGCGGGCGAGGTTGCCGATCAGGATTACTTTGTTCATAATCTGCCTGCCTTCGGTATGCTCGTGTTATTCGATTTCGGTCTCGGGAGCCTCAGCATCGGCTTCCTCAGCGGCGGGAGCTTCGGCCTCAGCGGGAGCTGCCTCGGCGGCGGGAGCTTCTTCTTTGGCGGGTTCGGCGGCGGGAGCATCCTCACGGGCCACATAAGCCTTCACGGGCTCACGCTTGGCGGGGATTTCGCCTTCGAGACGCGTCACCAGGTAACGGAGGATCGCGTCGGAGATCTTGAAATTACGTTCAAGCTCGCGGGGAAGATCGGAGGGAGCGGACATGTACATCAGCACATAGTAGCCCTCGGTCTTGTAGTTGATTGCGTAGGCCAGACGGCGCTTGCCCCACTCATCCACGCGCTCCACCTTGCCGCCGTTGGATTCGACGATGCCGGAGAAGCGATTGATGACGTCGGTGCGCGCCTGGTCTTCCAGCGCGGTGTCGATTACGTACATCACTTCGTATTTGTTCATTCCATTAACCTCCTTTTGGACTGTACGGCCCTGACACGGTCTATATCAGGGCAAGGATGCGCATTTGTCATTATACAACAACACGCACCTGTGCGCAAGCGCTGACGGGATATTTAACATGTTTGCCGGAAGGCGGGCATTACAGCAGCACAACGCCGTTTTTGCGGCAGATATCGATCGTGTCTTTGTCCCAGCGGCTCACCTGCACCTCGCCGATGTGGCACTTTTTGAGGATGAGCATGCAAATGCGGCTCTGGCCGATGCCGCCGCCGATGGTGAGGGGCATGTTGCCCTCCAGAAGCGCCTTGTGGAAGGGCAGGCTGCGGCGCTCGTTGTGGCCGGAGAGCTCCAGCTGCCTTTCCATGGCCTCGATGTCCACGCGGATGCCCATGGAGGAGATCTCGAAGGAACGCCCCAGCACCTCGTTCCACACGATGATGTCGCCGTTCAGGCTCCAGTCGTCGTAGTCCGGTGCCCTGCCGTCGTGGGGCAGGCCGTTTTTGAGGCTTCCGCCGATGTTTTCGATGAACACGGTGCCGAACAGGCGCGCCACGGCGTCTTCCCGCTGCTTGGGGGTGAGATCGGGGTATTTTTCTTCCAGCTCTTCGGAGGTGACGAACCTCACGTCCGGCTGGATGGAAGGGGCGAGCACCGGGAACATGGCGCAGGCGGCCAGCTCCGTGGCGGCCAGGGCCCGCACGATCACCTTCACGGTGCCGCGCAGGTAGTCCTTGGTGCGGTCCTCCCGGGAGATGACCTTCTCCCAGTCCCACTGGTCCACGTAGACGGAGTGCAGGTTGTCGATCTCTTCGTCCCGGCGGATGGCGTTCATGTCGGTATACAGGCCCTCGTGCATGCCGAAGCCGTAGTCCCTGAGCGCCTGCCGCTTCCATTTGGCCAGGGAATGCACGATCTCCATCTCGGAACCTTCGATCTCCTTCACGCCGAAGGTAACGGGGCGCTCTACGCCGTTCAAGTTGTCGTTCAGGCCGGAATCGGCGCTCACGAACAGGGGCGCGCTGATGCGCAGAAGGCCCATGCTGTCCGCAAAGATGTGCTCAAAGGTGTCTTTTACATATTTTATGGCTTTTTCCGTGTCCTGGATGGACAGAAGGCTTTTGTATCCTTCGGGTATGTAGGTGCTCTTCATAAAACATTCCCCCATTTTGGTTTTGGCAAGTATAGCACATTTTTCCCGTCCGGTCTACATGCGCAAAGAAAAAAACAGGCGCTGTTGTTAAATGTTCAAGCCCGGCCGGCGGAGGGTTGACTTTTTCAATAAGTTAGCATATGCTAATCGTAGTTAGATGGCACTAACCAACGTGTGCGAATGAAAGAAGGCTTTTTCATGACCCTGAAGGATCTTGGCATCGGAAAGAGCGCCGTCGTGAAGAGCGTCGGCGGAGAAGGCGCGCTCAGGCAGCACTTTCTGGACATGGGCATCATTCCGGGCACGGAGATCACCGTGGTGAAATACGCCCCGATGGGCGATCCGGTGGAGCTCAGGCTGCACGGCTACGAGCTCACGCTGCGCCTGGACGACGCGTCGCGCATCGAGATGGAAAACGCCCATGCTCTGGAAAAAGGCGAAGAACCCGAAGAGGCCAGCCGCGAAGACGACCACCCCGGCCTGGGCGAGGAAGGCAAATTCCACCAGAAGGGCGAGGGCGAAAAGCTGCCCGAGGGCACGGTCCTTTCTTTCGCGCTGGTGGGAAACCAGAACAGCGGCAAGACCACCCTGTTCAACCAGCTGACCGGCGCGCATCAGCACGTGGGCAATTTCCCCGGGGTCACGGTGGACCGCAAGGACGGCCCGATCCGGGGTTATCCCAATACTTCCGTCACCGATCTGCCGGGCATCTATTCCATGTCTCCCTATTCCAGCGAGGAGCTGGTGAGCCGCAACTTCGTGCTGCGGGACAAGCCCAAAGCCATCATCGACATCGTGGACGCCACGAACATCGAGCGCAACCTTTACCTCACCATGCAGCTGCTGGAAACGGACACGCCCGTGGTGGTAGCCCTCAACATGATGGACGAGGTGACCTCCAACGGCGGCAGCGTGGACGTGAACGCCATGGAGCGCATGCTTGGCGTGCCCGTGGTGCCGATCTCCGCCGCCAGGAACCAGGGCATCGACGAGCTGGTCAAACACGCCGTGCACATCGCGGAATATCAGGAAAAGCCCTTGAAGCAGGACCTGTGCGCCCCCGGGGACGAGGGCGGCGCGGTGCACCGCGGCCTGCACGCCGTGATCCACCTGATCGAGGACCACGCCCAGGCCGCCGGCCTGCCCGCCCGCTTCGCCGCCTCCAAACTGATCGAGGGCGACCAGCTGATCCTGGACCAGCTGGGCCTGGACGACAACGAAAAGGAGATGCTGGAGCACATCACCCTGCAGATGGAAAAGGAGCGCGGCCTCGACCGCAGCGCCGCCATTGCGGATATGCGCTTCCGTTTTATCCGCCGGGTATGCGCCCGTTCGGTCAAAAAGCCCGGCCAGAGCCGGGAGCACCTGCGCAGCCAGAAGGCGGACCGCTTCCTCACGGGCAAATGGACGGCGATCCCGCTGTTCATCGCCATCATGGGACTGGTCTTTTATCTCACCTTCAACGTGATCGGGGCGTTTTTGCAGGACATTCTCGCCTCGGGCATCGAAGCCCTCACGCTATGGGCGGACGGCCTTCTGGAAAGCGCCGGCGTGAACAAAGTGGTGCATTCCCTGGTGATCGGGGGCATATTCGAGGGCGTGGGCAGCGTGCTGAGCTTTCTGCCCATCATCGTGACCATGTTCTTCTTCATATCCCTGATGGAGGACAGCGGCTATATCGCCCGCGTGGCCTTCGTGATGGACAAGCTGCTCAGGCGCCTGGGCCTGTCGGGCCGCAGCATCGTGCCCATGCTGATCGGCTTTGGCTGCACGGTGCCCGCCGTGATGGCCACGCGCACGCTGCCCAGCGCCCGCGACCGGAAGATGACCATCCTGCTGACGCCCTTCATGAGCTGCACGGCGAAGCTGCCCATCTACGGCTTTTTTGTGAGCGTGTTCTTTCCGGGCAGGGGCGGCCTGATCATGATCGGGCTGTACGTGCTGGGCATCCTCTCCGGCGTACTGACGGCGCTTATGTACAAAAAGACGCTGTTCAAGGGCGAAGCGGTGCCCTTCGTGATGGAGCTGCCCAACTACCGCCTGCCCAGGCTCAGGAACGTGCTGCAGCTGCTGTGGGAAAAGTCCAAGGACTTTCTGCAGAAAGCCTTTTCCGTGATCCTGATCGCCACAGTGGCCGTGTGGTTTTTGAAGAGCTTCGACTTCCACTTCAATTTTGTGGAGGATTCCCACACCAGCATGCTGGCGGCGGTCTCCGGCTTTATCGCACCCCTGTTCAGGCCCCTGGGCCTGGGAGACTGGCGCATCGTCACCTCGCTGGTGAGCGGTTTTATGGCCAAGGAGAGCATGGTGTCGGTGATGGAGATCCTGTTTGCAGGCGGCGTGAAAGAGGTGATCGGCACCCTCGCCGCGTCTTCGCTTCTGGTATTCAGCCTGCTGTACACCCCCTGCGTGGCGGCCATATCATCCATCCGCCGGGAGCTTGGACATAAGTGGGCGCTGTATGTGGTGCTGTTCCAGTGCCTGTTCGCCTATGCGGCGGCGCTGATCGTGCGCCTGATCGGACTGATCTTCTGAGGCAAGGATATGAAACTGATCGATTTCGCCCTTCTACTGCTGGTGGCCGCCATGCTGTGCGCCGCCGTACGGCTCAGGCGCAAAGCCGCGCGCAGCGGCTGCGGGGGCTGCTGCCAGGGCTGCCCGCACCGCTGCAACGAAGGAGGAAAATACCGGTGAACACCGTGTATGCCGTCGTTCTCATCGCCCTGCTGGCAGGCGCCGCTGTGGCAAGCACCGTACGGCGCGCCCGCAAAGGCTCGTCCTGCTGCGGCGACAAGGTCCGGCGCGTTACAAAGCTCGCGCCCGCCGATCCCGACTTGCGCAATTACCCATATAAGACCGTTCTGGCCGTCAGCGGCATGACCTACCAGAACTGCGCCCGCCGTGTGGAAAACGCCCTGAACGCCCTGACGGACACTCTGGCCCGCGTGGACCTGAACCAGGCGCGCGCCGAAGTATACACGAAGGCTCCGCCCAGGGTGAACTTTCTGCGCCAGGTCGTGAGCGTGGCGGGCTACACGGTGGACAGCGTGACCGTACAGGAAACAAAGCGCGGATAATTCTTTCTTCCCGAATATCTGTCTGTTATTCTGCCAAAAGCAAGGCCCCCGGCGCGGACCGCTGTCCGTGCCGGGGGCCTTGTTCTGCGCGGTTTTCACGGGGCTATTGCAAAAGTCGGGAGAATCTGCCAGGTGATTTGGAGGTGTTTACCCCTCCAGCTTCAATCCGCAGGGCCAGCTTTGCCGGTCCGAGGAGCGATTTTTGCGAAGGCGCGCTTGCCCGCCGAGAGCAAATAATCGCTTCATTGCAGTTTTTTCGCCCGGAAATGCCCGCAGGCATTTCAGAAAAAACTGTGAACCTGCCGCTGAGGTCGGATATCATCAGACGTTTCGGATATAAATCGGACAGAATGTTCCAAAAACCAAACCGCTGGAAATGAAATTCCATTTCATTTCCAGCGAAGGGCTGTGCAACAGCCCTTTTTACCAGGTTCCTCTGCCGTGCTTGGCATAAAAGTCCTCTGTGAAATCCCTGAGCGCGTCCTGCTCTATCGCCTTGCGGACGTCCTCCATGAGCTTGGTCAGAAAGCGCAGGTTGTGGACGGAGCAGAGCCTGAGGCCGAAGATCTCCTCCGCCTTGAGCAGATGGCGGATGTAGGCCCTGGAATAGTTCCGGCAGGCGTAGCAGTCGCATTTCTCGTCCAGGGGCATGAACTCCCGGGCGTGGGAGGCGTTGCGGATCACCAGCCGCCCAGAACGGGTAAATACGGTGCCGTTCCTGGCCACGCGGGTGGCCAGTACGCAGTCGAACATGTCCACGCCCCGCATCACGCCCTCGATCAGGCAGTCCGGGGAGCCTACGCCCATCAGGTAGCGCGGCTTGTTTTGGGGCATCACGGGATTGAGGGCTTCCAGGATGTCGTACATGATCTCCTTGGGTTCGCCCACGCTCAGGCCGCCGATGCCGTAGCCGGGCAGGTCCAGTTCGGCCATCTCCCGGGCGCACTGTACGCGCAGGTCCCGGTAAAAAGCACCCTGCACGATGCCGAACAGTGCCTGGTCATCCCGCCTTTTGGCGTCCACGCAACGCGTCAGCCAGCGCACCGTGCGCCTCATGGCCTTTTCAGCCTCGGAATACTCACAGGGATAGGCGGAGCACACGTCGAACTGCATGGCAATGTCGCTGCCCAGCTTTTCCTGTATGCCCACGGAGACCTCCGGCGAGAAGAAATGCCGGCTGCCGTCCAGATGGGAGGCGAACATCACGCCCTCTTCGGTGATCTTGCGAAGCGACGCCAGCGAAAACACCTGGAACCCGCCGCTGTCCGTCAGGATGGGCCTGTCCCAGTTCATAAAGCGGTGCAGTCCGCCCGCCTCGCTAACCAGGTCCTCGCCCGGGCGCAGGTGCAGGTGGTAGGTGTTGGACAGGATGATCTGCGCGCCCAGGTCCTTCAGTTCCTCCGGGGAGAGGGTCTTTACCGTCGCCTGGGTGCCCACGGGCATGAACACGGGCGTTTCGATCACGCCGTGAGGCGTATAAAGCCTGCCCCGGCGCGCGCCGGTCTGCTTGCACACGTGCAGAAGCTCGAATTCAAAGGGCTTGGGCATGTATGATACCTCGTTATTTCTTGGTCTTCAGGGACGAAACCGCCATGGCCGCCAGCATCACGAAAAGGCTCACCATCACCACGCAGGCGCCTACGGGCAGGTGGCGGGGCCACAGCTGGGACAGCACGGAAAGCAGCATGCCGCCTGTAAAGCTCACGAAAGCAGACGCCGCGGCGAAAACGATCATGCTTTTGAAGGAACCGCTGAGCCTGCGTGCCGTGAGGGCGGGAAAGATGATAAAGCTGGAGATCATCATGGCTCCCAGCACCCGCATGCCCATAACCACCGCCACGGACGTGAGCAGGGAAATGACGAACTGGTAGCTGTCTGCTTTCATCTCGCTGGCCCGGGCGTAGGTCTCGTCAAACGTGACGGAAAACAGCCTCGTGTACAGAAGTATGAACACGGCCAGGATCAGAACGCTCAGGGCCGCGGCCGCCGCCATATATCCGGCGGACACCCCCAGGATGCTGCCGAACATGCTGGACTCCATGGAGTATCCGCTGGAGAATTTGCCGGCGATCACGCCCACGGCCAGCGCCACCGTGGAGAATATGCCGATGAACACGTCGCCGCCCATGCCGCTTTTGCGGTCGAAGTACATGATGAGCAGGCTGGTTAAGCACACCAGCGGCACGGACACGGCCAGGGAGTAGCCGCCCAGACCGATCAGCGCCGCGATGGCCGTGGAGGCAAAGCCGATCTCGCCCAGGCCGTGGCCGATCAGGGCGTAGCGCTTGAGCACCAGGATCACGCCCATCACCGCCAGGCACAGGGACATGAGCGAGCCCACGGCAAAGGCCCTGAGCGTGGTGGGATCGGACAGGATGTCCCACAGGGTCAGTGATGGCATGTATGCTCATCCTCCTTTCCGTTCCAGCCGCTTATGTCGCCCAGGTATTCCACATGATGGTCCAGCACCAGCACCCGGTCGGCGTGATGGCGCACGAAGTCCCAGTCGTGGGTGGAGATCACGATGGACACCTGCTTTTCGTCCCGCAGGGAGACGAAGGTCCTGAGCAGCTCGTCTGTGGCCTCCGGGTCCAGCGCCGAGCAGGGCTCGTCCAGGATCAGCAGCTCCGGGTCGCCCGCGAGGCAGCGAGCCAGGAGCACCCTCTGCATCTGCCCGCCGGACAGAGCGCCCAGGTAGGTGTCCGCCAGCTCCGTCACGTCGGTGAGCCGCATGGCCTCTTCGGCTTTATGCTTCTGCGCTTTCGTATAAAAGGGCGAGAACCTTTCCTGCCGCGTGCCGGAAAGCACCACTTCCCGGGCCGTGGCGGGAAAGTCCCTCACCACGGTGTGCATCTGGGCCATGTAGCCTGTGCGCAGGCCTTTCTTCCGCTCCATTTCGCCGCAGGTGAAGGGCATCAGGCGGAGCATACCCTTCATCAGGGTGCTTTTGCCAGAGCCGTTGGAGCCTACCAGGGCCAGGATCTCGGCGCGCCTCACGTCCACGCTCACGTGTTCGATGGCGTCCTGCCGGCCTGTGCCGTAATTCATGGAAACGTCTTTGACGCTCAACAGGATATCCGCGTTCATTCTATTCTCCGTTCAGGGCGGTCAGGATATGGTCCAGGTTTTCGTTCATCACGTCCACAAAGCGCTTTCCCTGCTCGTCCGCGGACAGGTTGTGGCAGGTATGGAACAGCAGGGTCTGCCCGCCCACGTCCCGGGCGATCTCACGGGCCACCAGCCCGGAAGACATTTCGTCCGTAAAGATGTATT
Source organism: Clostridia bacterium (assembly GCA_017552535.1). GTDB lineage: Bacteria > Bacillota > Clostridia > Christensenellales > Aristaeellaceae > RUG14130. Next base: position 41,170 of record JAFZPV010000018.1, on the reverse strand, counting down.
TCGCGTGGTTCTCGCGCATCTGCTTTTTGATGAGCACCACCTGTCCCAGGCTCGGTTCGCCTTCGTCGGAACAGTCGTCGTAGGCGGTATAGTATTTTGCGCCGTAGCGGCGGATGAAATGACTGTATGCGAATTTGCCGCCGAAGTACAGCGCCGCGTCCGGATGGGCCTCGAATGCCGCCCGGAAGCGCGCGTCCAGGTCTTCAAGCTCCTTCACCAGGGAGGCGCAGTTTTCCCGGTACGCCTCCGCGTGCGCTCCGTCCAGCTCGGTCAGGGCGTCCCGGATGTTTTCGCACATCTTTATTGCCAGCACGGGGTCCAGCCATATATGTGCGTCGTATTTGTGGGCGTGGCTGCTTTCGCTTTCATGCTCGTGGGCGGTCTCGTATTTTTCTTCCCACTCTTCGTGAAGCGCTTCCAGGTCGATGCCCTCAGCGCAGCGCACGGTTCTTACGTGCGTAAGCCCGCCCTTCAGGGCCTTGACCCAGGTCTCCAATTCGTCGTCGGTATAGATGAACAGGTCCGCCTTGTCGCAGGCCACCATGTCGCCTACGGAGGGCTCGTAGTCGTGGCTGTCAACGCCGGGCGGCAGCAGCTGGGATACGCTGGCGTATTCCCCCGCGATGCTGCTGGCAAAATCGTATTGGGGAAAGAGGGAGCACACGATCACAGGCCTGCTTTCGCCGTTTGCAGCGGCCTCGTCTTTTTTTGCGCCGCAGCCGGAAAGCGCCAGCGCCGCGATCAGTGCACAGATCAGGATACAGATGCGTTTAGGGGTCATGGTTCGTTCCTTATCGTTTATTGGGGCAGATCTTCTCCGGGCTGAAGCTTCAGGGAATTGATCTCGTTTTCAAACTTCGCCCACGCGCCTGCAATGGGCGGGGGGCAGCAAATCATCACGCGCTCGTTCCGGGTGGGATGGTCCAGTTCCAGTTTCCAGGCCCACAGGGCGATCTGCTGGCCAGGCCGGCCGTGGCCGTAGCGGTTGTCGCCCCAAAGCGGCAGCCCCACGGCAGCGTGCTGGGCGCGGATCTGGTGCTTGCGCCCGGTCTCCAGCTCCACCTGCACCAGCGTGAGGCCGTCCCGGCAGGCAAGGGGCGTGCTGGTGAGGGCTGCCCGCTTGCTGCCCAAAGTGCCCTCCGGCACGACGCGCGCGTTCTGGCCCTGTTTTTGGGTGAGCCAGCCTTCCAGGCGGGTCTTTTGCTTCATTTCGCCCTCCAGCACCGCCAGGTAGGTCTTCTTTGCGGTGTGGGCAGCGAACTGGGCGCTTAAGCGCGACGCCGCCTTGGAGGTGCGGGCAAATACCATCACCCCGCCCACCGGCCTGTCCAGCCGGTGCACCAGGCCCAGGTAGGCCGCTCCCGGCTTGTGATACGCCCAGGCGATATACGCCTTGAGCAGGGAAAGCATGTCCTCGTCGCCGCTTAAATCGCCCTGGGAGGGCAGGTTGCAGGGCTTCACGGCGCCGATGATCTGGTTGTCTTCGTACAGGACGCTTATCTTTCCGTAGCGGGAAGGGATCTCGGTCATGCTTCGTTTCCTTTCACCATGAGCCGGTGCATGAAGAACCACTTGGTCATCAGCCGGACGTCTGAAAAACGGAACAGATAGCTGGCGCTGTCGGTGTTGAGCTGCATCACGTCGATGTCGTCAAAGATCAGAAACTGGAACTCGCTAAGGCCGAAGGACTTTTGCGTGCCCCCGCGCCCCGTGAAGGCAAGGCCCTCGCGGCTGAGCTTCAGGCTGCCCGTATCCAGTTCCTCGCGGCTGGCGCTGCCGGCCTGCGCCTGCATAAGCGTGACGTTCTCCGCTTCCAGGCAGAGATCCCCGGAAGCCATCTGCTTTTTCAGGCTTTCGATCTCCATGTCCGCCCACTCGTCCATGCGGCGGGGGCAGGCGCCTTTCTCTGAAGTGAAGAAGCCGTATCTGTCCCGCCTGACCTTCAGGCCGCAGGCGGAGCAGGTGATCTCCCGTTTGCCCTCCGAAAGCGTGCCTTCCCGCCCGCAGGCGGGGCACATATACAGGGTGCGGGTGACGTTTTTGACGTTCCGGATGCCCCGGAAGGGCGCCATCCTTTTTTCCTGCCAGTCCCAGTCGTTAAAGCTCAGGGCTTCATTGATGCCCTTCTGGATCTCCTCCGGGCTGAGGGCGGCGGCCTCGGCAGCCGTATAGAGGCGCTTTATCTCGATCTCCACCCGTCCGCGCCGCCTGGTGCCGTGGTAGCGCGGCGCGCTCATGAACCCGCCGTGGGCCACGGCTGTATAAACGTCTCCCCGCAGGAGCCTGGGCAGCGACCCCGCGCCGGGCAGCGCGTTCCAGGCCTGCCGTCCGTCAAAGGACGTCATGCCCGCAGCGTATACCACCACCATGCCGCCTTCTTTGGCCGCGCGCATCATTTCGCGCACGCTCTGCACGTCCCGGGCGCCCTGCTGCTTGCGGATGATGCCAAGATGCCTGAACACAAAACTCGTGAGGCGCGACTTGTCGTACTGCACGCTGGTGGCCAGAAAGCGTTCCTTCGCGCCGGGAAACAGCGCCAGCAGCAGAAACGAAAAGTCCCATATGCAGCTGTGGTTGCACACGATCAGCGAGCCCGGTGTGGGCCTGTCGATCACGCGCCTTCGGGCGCCGAAGCGGAAAAAAGTATACACGCTCATCAGAAACACTGCCACGTGCCGAAAAGCCATGTCAAACGCCTTGCGCATACCGTATCGCCTCCCCGGCCTATTGTAGCATAGCCCGCCCAAAAAATCAAACCGCCTGATTCCTGTCCGCTCCCGCTTTTCCGCCGTGCGTGCCCCGCAAAACCTGTTCAGATAATGTGATTTTGACGAAAATGCCCGGAGGATGTTTACACGGGCGCGGTACAATGGATAAAACGCGCGGGAGGACGAACATGGAGCTGTATCTGATACGCCACGGCGAGAGCGAATCCAACTACGACGGCACTCATTCCGGCTGGTCCCCGGTGAACCTTACGGAGAAGGGCCGCCGGCAGGCGCTTTGCGCCGGTCAGCTCGTGAGCGGCCTTGATTTTGACCGGATCTACGTTAGCGACGTAAGGCGCGCGCAGCAGACGGCGCGAATCGTGTTTCCAAACGCACCCTTCGTATTCAGTTCCCTGATCCGGGAGCTTGACAACACCGCCATGCGGGGCAAAACGAAGGAAGACATGCTGGCGCTGTTTCCGGACCTCTATCCCGCCTGCCGGGCGGCTTTCGATTACGCGCCCCTGGGCATGGACTGCGAAAGCGGCTGCCATCTGCGGGCCAGAGCAGGCGAATTCCTCACTTCCGTCGCCCGGGAGGAAAACGTGCGCTGTGCCGCCGTGTGCCACGCGGGCTTCATAAAGGCCTGCGCCGCCTGGGTGCTTTCTACCCCAACCCACGTACCGCCCCTGCGCGTGGACAACGCCTCCGTATGCATACTGGCGTTCCGCGACGGCCGCTGGCACATCAGGGCCTGGAACATTACTGCCGATATTCCGGAATGACCCTTCCATGCATAATCCGAACCCGCCGCGTTCCGGCGGGTTCGGCGTTTTTGGGTCAGAAGGCATTCATGCTGATGAGGCCCAGAAGCGCGTTCAGCAGCAACGCGAGGGACGCAAGAACGCCTCCGAGCGAACGCTCCTTAAGCGGAGAGCGCGCCAGAAGGAACACCGCCGAGGCCAGGCCCAGCGCCGAGGTGATCCACAGCGACTGGGTGCGCGTCAAAAGATACATGCCAGCCACCTCGCCCGCCACCGCGATCACGGGCAGAAGCGCCTGCAGGCTGAAGCCGTTCATCACCATGTCAACCGCACAGCCCGCTACCACCGACAGCGATATGACGGAAGCGAAGCCGTACCAGTCCAGCGGGGCCGATCCGCTTCTCCAGCAATAATAGTTCGCGGCCATGAGCGGCAAAGCGACGATCAGCTTGGTCCATTCGCTCTTCGCGTCGCCGCGCACCAGCACCAGCGCCCACAGGGTAAGCGCCAGGGAGATGCCGAGCCTGACGGGCTCGAACTCGAACGCCGTATACGCCCTGGCTCCCATCGCGCCCACCTTGTCCGGCCCCTGATACCATACGGGCGCCAGAAACAGGGCAAAGCCCAGCGCCAGCAGCCAGCGGCGGCGGGGCGGGCTGAAAGCCAGCACCGCGAGGCCGGCGAGCGAAAGAAGGGCAAAGAGCATATTGAGGGTATAATCCTTTACGCCCCAGGCATCCATAAAGCGGCGGATGAACTCCATCGACCTTAGGTCAAACAGATCCATCGCCCGGTAAAACAGGAACGCGAAGGGGATCAGCAGTACCCTCAGCGCCGCCGGCGCGCCGGCGGATGCCTTTTTCGCCGTCTTTGCCATGGGATCAGTCCTTCGTGCCGAAAAGCTTGATCTCTTCGTTGTCGAAGAACGCCGCGGCTTCAAAGCCCTGGGCCTCCAGCTGCCCCAGCTGCTTGCTCAGCTTTTTCTGCTGGCGGAGCACCGTTACCGTCCAGTCCGGGCGGAGCCTGGCCGCCTTGGCGAGCACTTCGCCGAAGGGCACGTCCTCCAGGTACAAAAGCGCCAGCTTTTTCGGCGCGGGCGCACAGAAATTTTCATCCATGAGGATGCCGCAGATGCGCTCGAAACCGATGGAGAAGCCCACCGCGGGCACGTCCTGGCCCAGGAACTTGCCGATCATACCGTCGTAGCGGCCGCCGCCCGCCACCGCGCCTGCGAAGCCCGCGCAGCTGATCTCGAACACGCAGCCCGTGTAATAGCCCTGGCCGCGCACCAGCGAAGGCGCATATTCCACCTTGTAGCCGTCGCTCATGGCCCGGGCCGTCTCCATGATGTACATGAGCCTGTCCGCTGCGGACGTATCCGGCAGCATGGCGCGCACCGTCTCCGGACGCATGTCGCCCTTCAGCAGGAATCCGTGCAGCGCTGAGACCGCGCTTTCGGGGCAGCCCTTTTCGAGGAGCTCGTCTCTCACGCTTTCCGCGCCGATCTTGTCCAGCTTGTCGAAGCTGATGCACACGCTGTCCAGGGTGTCAGGCGCAAAGCCCATGCCCGAGAGCATGCCCCTGAGCATCCTGCGGTCGTTGATGTGCACGGTGAAATCCTGGAAGCCGATGTTTTTGAGCGCCCGGGCCGTGACGTCGATCAGCTCGACCTCCGCCTGGGGGCTGTCGTCGCCCAGGATGTCGATGTCGCACTGCACGAATTCGCGCAGGCGTCCCTTCTGAGGGCGCTCCGCCCGGAACACCCGGTCGGTCTGGATGACCTTGAAGGGCCTGGGCAGGGTGCCGTAATTGGCGGCGTAAAACCGGCTCAGGGGCACAGTGAGGTCGTAGCGCAGGCCCATGTCGCACAGCGCCTTTTCGTCTCCCTGCGCAAGGGCCTCTTCCAGCTTTTCGCCGCGCTTGAGCACCTTGAAAATCAGGTTCAGGTTGTCGCCGCCGTCGCTTTTGTCCAGGTTTTCCATGTCCTCCATGACGGGGGTGGATATGCGCTCGAAGCCGCTCTGGCGGTAGGTTTCCAGTATTTTGGACTGCACGTAATCCCTCACGCGCATCTCCTGGGGCAGATAATCCCTCATGCCCTTTACGGGATTGGTCTTCATGCGGTATCTCCTTTGCAGTTTTGCCGTTTCGCGATTCCAGCGATTATGAAAAGCGGAGGGGCCGGAGCCCCTCCAAGCCTATGGGATCGTTTCCGGGTCCCCGGCCGCGTTCTACAGGTCCGGCAGCCAGGAGCCGGTTTGGGGTTCTCCGTCCCCGCCGCTGTTTTCGCCGTCCGCCCCGTCTGCTGCCTTTGCGGTCTCGCCAGAAGAAGGCCGGGCCTGTTCCCCGCCGGAGGGCTGGGCTTCAGGCGCCTTTTCGTCCTTCGCCTCGCCCGGGTCGCGGTAGAAGCGGAAGGCCTCGGCCCGCTCGGGATCGTAGGGCCTGTCTTCCATGTAGGATTCGAACTCCTCGCGGTTGAGGCGCTCTTTCTCCATCAGCAGTTTTACCAGGCCGTCCAGCTTGTCACGGTTGGCGGCCAGGATCTCGGTGGCGCGCCTTTCGCCTTCCTCCAGCAGCTTTCTCACCTCGTCGTCCACGGCGCTGGAAAGCTTTTCGCTGATCCCCGCGGAGGTCTGGGAGAAGGTGCGGCCCAGGAACACCTCGTGCTCGCTGCTCATAAAGATGGGGCCCAGCTCGCTCATGCCGTACTCCGTCACCATGCTGCGGGCCAGGTTCGTGGCCTGCTTGATGTCGGAGGTGCCGCCGGTGGTGATATCGCCGTAGATCAGCCGCTCGGCGCACATGCCGCCCATGGCGGAGGCGATGTGGGCCCGCAGGCGCGCGCTGGTGGCATAATGGGTCTTTTCGTCGGGGATGTATTTGGTGTAGCCGCCCGCCATGCCGCGGGGGATGGTGGTGATCTCCTGCACCTTTTCGCACTCGGGGATCACGTAGGCCACGATGGCGTGGCCCGCCTCGTGGTAAGCCACCATCTGCTTGTCTTTTTCGGGGATCACGTGGGACTTTTTTTCCAGGCCCATCGACACGCGGTTGATGGCTTCCTCGATGGCCTCGATGGTGATCTCGCTTTTGTTGTTCCGGGCGGTGAGCAGGGCGCTCTCGTTCATGATGTTGGCAAGGTCCGCGCCGGTGCAGCCGGGGGTCATCACGGCCACGGTGTGCAGATCCACGCTCTTTGCCAGGGGCTTGCCCCGGGAGTGCACCTTGAGGATCTCCTCGCGGCCCTTCACGTCCGGGTAATTCACCAGCACCTGCCGGTCGAAGCGGCCAGGGCGCAGAAGCGCCGGGTCGAGGATGTCCGAGCGGTTGGTGGCCGCCATCACGATCACGCCGGAATTGGGCGTAAAGCCGTCCATCTCCACCAGAAGCTGGTTGAGCGTCTGCTCCCTTTCGTCGTGGCCGCCGCCCAGGCCCGCGCCCCTCTGGCGGCCGATGGCGTCGATCTCGTCGATAAACACGATGGCCGGCGCGTTCTTTTTGGCCTGGTCGAACAGGTCGCGCACGCGGCTGGCGCCCACGCCCACGTACATCTCCATGAACTCAGAGCCGGAGATGGTGTAAAACGGCACGCCCGCTTCGCCGGCGACGGCCTTGGCCAGAAGGGTCTTGCCCGTGCCGGGAGGGCCGATCAGAAGCACGCCCTTGGGGATCTTGGCGCCCACCCTGGTGTATTTGTCGGGGGCCTTCAAAAAGTCGACGACTTCCTTGAGCTCCTGCTTTTCCTCCTCCGCGCCCGCCACGTCGCCGTAGCGGATGGCGTTGGTGGAGGGGTCCACCAGCTTGGTGCGTCCGCGCACGAAGGTGTTGGCGCCGCGGTTGGCGCCGCTCTGCATACGGAAGATGAATATCATCATGCCCACGAACAGGGCGATGGAGATGAGGCTGGGCAGCAGCTGCAAAAAGATGCTCGCGCCTTCGGGCTCGGCGGTGGCGAAGGTGAACAGGTACTCGGTGGGGCTCACGGTCTTGCCCATCTGCGCCGAATAGATCGCCTGCACGTCGGTATAGAACTGATCCGAGGAAGGCAGCGTGGCGTAGAAATCATGGTATTTCGTGCCGAAGCGCGACGCCGGGATCGAGGAGCCGTCCCTGAGGCCGTAGAGCTGGTCCGACACGATGAGCACGCTTGAGACCGTCTTGGCGGGATCGGCTTTTTCGTCGCCTGTCTTCAGCTTCAGGTCGTTTTCGATGCGGCCCAGAAGCTCGGAATAGCTCAGCTTTTCAGGCTCGGCGATCTGCGCGGGCGTGCCCGTCATGTACACCACCAGGAAGATTCCGGCGATGATGACGGCGTAGATCAAAAACGTGCGCATCAGGCCTTTTCGTCTGTTATTCAAGTATCGTTGTCCTCGCTTTCTTCATACCGTTTGGATACAGGAGCGATTTGACGTTTATTATAGCATCAGTTGAAACAAATTTCAAACCGCCCCGCCCGTTTTTGGCATCATTCATTATAAAATTGCGTAAAACCTTGCCGCCCTATCCCGCAAGCTGGCTGTTGTACAGCTGCGCGTAAAAGCCGTTGCGGGCCAGCAGCTCCGCATGGCTGCCCTGCTCCACGATATGGCCGCTTTTCATCACCAGGATCACGTCCGCCTCGCGGATGGTGCTCAGGCGATGGGCCACGATGAAGGCGGTCCTTCCCTCCATCATGCTGAGGAAGGCCTGCTGGATGCGCATCTCCGTGCGGGTATCGATGGAGGAGGTGGCTTCGTCCAGGATCAGCATGGGCGGCAGGCACAGCATGACCCGCGCGATGCACAAAAGCTGCTTCTGGCCCTGGGACAGGGCGCCGCCGTCCTCGCCGATCACCGTATCGTAGCCCCGGGGCAGGCGCATGATAAAGGAATGTGCGTAGGCCCTTTCGCAGGCGGAACGGATCTCTTCGTCGCTCGCGTCCGGCCTGCCCATGGCCACATTTTCGCGTATCGTGCCCGCGCGCAGCCAGGTGTCCTGCAGCACCATGCCGTAGCCGGCGCGAAGGCTTTTGCGGGTAACAGAGCGTATGTCGGTGCCTTCCACGGAAATGGAACCGGCGTTCACGTCGTAAAAGCGCATCAGCAGATTGATCAGGGTGGTCTTTCCGCAGCCCGTGGGGCCCACGATGGCCACGTGCTGCCCGGGCTTCACGTTCAGATCGAATCCCTCGATCAGAGGACGCTCAGGCGTATAGGAGAAAAAAACGTTTTCGATATCCACCCGGCCCTGCACGTCCGAAAGCGTCCGGGCGTCCGGGGCGTCGGGCGTCTCCGCCTCCTGTCCGATCAGCCTGAACACCCGCGCCGCGCAGGCCAGCGCGTTCTGCAGTTCCGTCACCACGCCGCTGATCTCGTTGAAGGGCTTGGTGTACTGGTTGGCGTAAGCCAGGAGCGCGCTTAAGCTGCCCACGGTGAAGGCCTCCGGCTCGCCCGCGGTGCTCACGCACAGAAGCGCGCCCGCCAGCGCCACGGCGGCGTATACCACGTTATTCACGAACCTGGTGCAGGGGTTGGTGAGGGACGAAAAGAATATGGCCCTGAGGGAGCTTTTTTCGAGGCGCCCGTTGATCTCGTCGAAGCGCTTCATCGTTTCCTGCTCCTGCCCGAAAGCTTTGACCACCTTCTGGTTGGTGAGCATCTCGTCGATAAAGGCGGTCTGTTCACCCCTTACGTCGCTCTGGCGCCGGAAATGGGAATAGCTGCGGGAGGCGATGAACCTGGCCACCACGAAGCTCAGGGGCGTCAGGACCACCACCACCAGCGCGATGCCCGGGCGGATGGACAGCATGAAGCCCAGGGTGCCCAGTATCGTCACCGCACCGGTGAACAGCTGGGTAAAGCCCATCAGCAGGCCGTCGGAAAACTGGTCCACGTCCGCGATCAGCCGGCTCACGATGTCGCCCGCCGGCTGGGAATCGAGGTAGGAAAGCGGCAGGACCTGCAGGCGCGCAAAGGCATGGGAGCGCACCTCGCGCACCACCTGATAGGTCACGCGGTTGTTTACGGTGTTCACCAGCCACTGGGCCAGGGCCGTGACGCCCACCATCAGGGCCACTTTGCTCAGGATGGGCAGGATGACGCCGAAATCCACCTGCTCCGGCCCCGCGATATGGTCGATCGCCCGGCCCAGAAGCACGGGCACGTACAGCGTAAGGGCGACGCACAGCGCCGACAGCGCCACCGACAGGGCGACCAGCGCCCGGTAAGGCCGGATATAGGAGAGCACCTGCCTGAGCGTGCCCTTGGGAGCCTTCTGTTTGCTCATGGCTTTTCGTCCTCCTGTCTGAACTGGGTGGCGTATATCTCCCGGTATACCCCGCAGGTCTTCATCAGCTCATCGTGGGTGCCCACGCCCGCAAGGCGGCCGTTGTCCATCACGGCGATCTGATCCGCGTGCATGACGGAAGAGGCCCGCTGGGAGACCACGAACACCGTGGGCCTGTAATCCAGCGAGGACAGCGCCTTTCTGAGGGCGGCGTCGGTGGCGTAGTCCAGCGCCGAGGCGCTGTCATCAAGGATCAGGATGGAGGGTCTTCTCACCAGGGCCCGGGCAATGGTGAGCCGCTGCTTCTGCCCGCCGGAAAGGTTGCGCCCGCCCTGCTCGATCTGTCCGTCCAGGCCGCCTTTGGCGGCAAGCACGTCCTCAGCCTGGGCCAGCGCCGCGGCTTTAAGCAAATCTTCGTCGCCGGCATCCGGATCTCCCCATCGGAGATTGTCCCGTATCGTGCCTTTGAACAGCGCGGCCTTCTGGGGCACCACGCCGATCATGCGCCTGAGCTGGGTTATATCGTACGTGCGCACGTCCCGTCCGTCCACGAACACCTGGCCCGACGTGGCGTCGTAAAACCGCGGGATCAGGCTGACCAGGGTGGATTTGCCGCTGCCCGTGCCTCCGATCACGCCCACGGTCTCGCCCGGCTTCACATTGAGGCTCACGTCCGAGATCGCCTCTTCGCCTGAAGCGCTGTAGCGGAAGCCCGCGGACGCGAACTGCACGCGATAAGCCGCGTCCCCCTTGGGGGCGTCCGCAAGGGTCTTCTGACCCGCGGGCATATCCAGCACGGCCTGCACCCTCCTGGCGCAGGCGACGGACTTGGTGATGTTGATGATGAGGTTGGCAAGCTTTATGAGCTCCACCAGGATCTGGGACATGTAATTGTACAGCGCCACCACCGCGCCCTGGGTGATGAGCCCCGCCTCCACGCGCAGCGCGCCGGTGCGGATCAGGGCGAGGATCGCCAGGTTGATGATCACGTAGGTCACCGGGTTCATCAGCGCCGATATGCGCCCCACGTGCCGCTGCATGGCGTTCAGGGCGTCATTCTTTTCGTCGAAGGCGCGCTTTTCCCTCTCTTCCAGGCCGAAAGCCCGCAGCACGCGCACGCCCAGCAGGTTCTGGCGCGCCGCCTGGAGCACCCGGTCCAGCGCCTCCTGCACCTTCCGGTACAGGGGGATGGTGACCAGCATGATGCCAAACACCACGATGCTCAGGGCGGGGATCGCCAGGGCAAACCACAGGGCGGCCCTCACGTCTATGGTGAAAGCCATGATCATCGCCCCGAACACCACGAAGGGGGAGCGGAGGAAAAGTCTCAAAGTAAGGTTCAGCCCCGTCTGCACCTGGTTCAAGTCCGAGGTCATGCGGGTGATCAGGGTAGACGCCCCGATCCTGTCCAGATCCGCATAGCTGAACAGCTGGATATGCGCGTACAGGGCGCTTCTGAGCTTTTTGACGAAGCCCACGGAGGCCCGGGCGGCAAAATACTGGGCCGTGACCGAGCAGACAAGGCCGATCAGCCCCAGCGCCACCAGCACCAGGCACATGCGCAGGATATAGCCTTTGTTCCCGCCGCCGATGCCATTATCGATGATCGCAGCCACCACCAGGGGCACGATCAGCTCGAAGGAGGCTTCCAGCAGCTTGAACAGCGGCCCCAGTATGCTCTCCCGGCGGTACGCCTTCAGATAAGCCAGCAGTTTTTTCATCCGCGGTCTCCCCAATCCTTCAGGTGTTCCATACTGCCGCTGCGCAGCATGGAGCAGGCGATCTCGGCCATCCGGGCGGCGCTCTCCCGGCAGTCCCGGCTCAGATAGGCGCGGATGAGCCCTGCGCAGCCGAACACCGCAAAGCTGTAGCTGTATTCAAACTCCGCATCGTCCGTTTCGCACGCCGGGCCGAGACAGCGGCATTCCTCCCGGATAAAGCCGTTCAGGCGGTGCAGAAAGCTCATGTCTCCGTTGGCACTGAGCAGCACGGAGCACATCTCGCGGTTCTCGGCGATGAAGGCGAACACTTCCGTCAGGATCGACATGACGCCCTCTGCACCTCCCTGCCGCACCCGGTCGGAAATGATCTTTTCCAGCGCCGAGAACATATCGTCCTCGATCCTGGCCAGCATGTCGTATATGTCCCGGTAATACAGATAAAACGTGCCCCGGTTGATGTCCGCCAGGTCCGTCAGCTCCTTGACGGTGATCTCCTTGATCTGCTTGTCCGCCATCAGCTGCGTCAGCGCCTGCGTGAGCAGTTTTTTGGTGCGGCGCACCCGCCGGTCCTCCCTGTGCTGCCTGGGTTCCACGTTTACATCCCCTTTCCAAGCGGCCGCTTTCTTTCAGCCGGGCAGGCACGGCCTGCGCACGCGCCTGCCGGAATGCGGCCTGTTTTTCCGTCAGTGCAGTCATTATAATACACCGTGTTCAAAAAGTCAAAGCGTGTTGATTTCCGGAACGGGGTCTTGCATTCTGTGCCGCTCCCAAAAACACCCCGCGGCGGAGCATCCTCCGCCGCGGGCCGGTTTTCTGAAATTCCAGCTCAGCCTTCGATCTGGATCAGTTTCTTTTCGGGAACCTTTTTGGCATCGCGCTTTGGCACGTTCAGCGTCAGCACGCCGTGTTCGAGCTTTGCGCCGATATCTTCTTCGGTCAGCGCGTCGCCCACGTAGAAGCTGCGCTTCATGGTGCCTTCCCAGCGCTCCTGGCGGATGACCTTGCCCTTTTTGTTGGTCTCGTCCTTGTCGAGGCTTTTGGCGGCGGTTACGGTGAGGTAGCCGTTTTCAAGGGTCAGGGTGATGTCTTCCTTCCTGAAGCCCGGCAGATCGATGTTTACTTCGTAGTGATCGTCGTGCTCGCGTACGTCCGTCTTCATTTCGCGCGCCGCGTTTTTACCGTACAGCCTGCGGTCGATATCGCGCACGGAGGGGAAATCGAACCAGTCATCGAACAAATTCTCAGCAAAGATACTCGGCATCAACATAACGCTTACCTCCTTTGGCGGCGGCCCTTCGGGGCCGGGCCCTGTGATATGTTCTGCCTGAGCATTGGGACGGTGGTCTGAGGGATCGCTGTTCCTTTGTTCATATGCTATTATACTCGTTTTGTTAGCACTGTCAAGAGGTGAGTGCTAATTAACTTTGATTTAACTTATCGGGGGTGCTGCAGGCATTTGGCATCTGCTTGAGGACAAACAACGGAGCTGTTGCATAAGTAGGGAAAACCCACTCGGTGGTTTGGAGGGGTTTACCCCTCCAATTTCAATCCGCAGGGCCAGCTTTGCCTGCTCGAGGAGCGATTTTTGCGAAGGCGAGCTTGCCCGCCGAGAGCAAAAATCGCTACATTGCAGTTTTTTCGCCCGGAAATTTCCGCAGAAATTTCCGGGCGAAAAAACTGAAAACCTATTGCACAAGCTGGTGAAAGATTGACGTTTCGGATAAAAAGGTTCAAATGTGTCCAAAACTAAACCGTTGGAAATGAAATCTTATTTCATTTCCAACGAGGGGCTGTGCAACAGCCCCTTTGATCCTAACAATAGAAGCGGGTTTCCCCGAAATGGTCCGTCCAGGCCTGAATGAATTCCGCGCTGTTGGCTTCCACCACTCTCATGATCCTGTTGAGGATGCGTTCCGGTATCTGGGAATTGTTGTTGCACAAAAGCGCCTTGCCGGTACCGGTGATCCAGATCTTTGTGGCATTGCTGACGGCTTTTCCCTCCGCGACATGCACGTGGACCGGTTCAAGCGGCTCCGACTCGTTAGACCAGAAATACAGGATGTAGGGACCGATCCTAAGCAGTTGCGGCATTCAATACGCCTCCATCCTGCGAAAACTCGATGATCAGGTGCGCATTGTGCCTTATCAGCTTTTGAAAAAACGACATCTCTTCTTCTGTATACCCATGGATGCATTCCCAGCTGTATTCGGGCAGCCAGCACACGGCGTTGTGAAAACCGTCCTTTTCGTCCGGAGTTTCGATATATACTTTTACCCGGCCGTCTGACTTCATCTCAGAGTGCGTGATCTCGGTATCGTCGTTCAGCGTCAGGAACGGATACATCATATACATCATCCCTTTCGAGCTTTTCCGTGCCGGACGGGATCGTTCCGATCCCAGCCGGTCCTTCAATGAAAATTCACAGCCAATACGGCAAGCATATTCAGTATACCCTATTTCCAAAAAGATATCAAGCGGCGCATCCGCTTTGCTTGGAGCTTCACTTTTTTTCCTCCAGCACCGAAAGACCTTTATAGCTGCCGAAAGCCGGGGCTTTGGCGAAGGCCTGGGCGACGTGCGCCGTCAGCTCCATGAGCATAGTTTCCCGCACGGAGGCCAGGGCCGGGTCGTCAAAGCGGTTGAACCACTCGTGGGGGTCGTTTTTCAGGTCGTACAGTTCCCCGCGGGGTTCACCGTCGTCCAAGACCGTGCCGTCACGGTAGACGATCAGCTTATAGTTTTCGTTTCTCCACATCCACGCCGGCGCGGTCTGGGTATCCTCTCCGCCGCCGCCGTGGAACTCGCAAAAGCCGCCCCGGTGCTTCTTTTCGCCCAGCAGGTCACAGCCCGGCAGGCGCAGGTCGGGCCGTATGCCAGCCGCCCGGCACAGCGTAGGCACGATATCCGTGAGCATGGCGCAGCGCCCGTCCACGGTGCCGCGGAGCGTTTGGTCCAGATAATCTCCCGCCAGGATCAGCGGCACCCGCACGGAGGATTCGAACAGGCAGTATTTGCTGAAGCGCCCGTCCCGCTCCCCCAGCATCTCGCCGTGGTCCGACACGAACACGAACAGCGTGTTTTTGTCCAGGCCCTTTTCTCTAAGCTTGTTCAGCACCCCTCCGATGTAATCGTCCATGAAGGAGCAGTTGGCCCAGTAGCGCAGGGTGGTCAGGCGCTTTTCCTCTTTGGTGCGCCCGTCCAGCACAGCCTTGCGCCCGTAGTGGGCCCGGTACAGATTGGGGCTTACGCGCATGGCTGAAAGGATATGGGTCTGGGGTTCCGCGTCCCAGGGCGGAGACGGGATATCCGGTATGTCGTTTATGTCGTACATCGCCTCGAACTCGGGCGGGATGTTGAAGCCCGCGTGAGGCTTGATCAGGGAAAAATATAAAAACAGGGGCCTGCCATCCGGCTCGTATCCGTCCAGGAATTCCAGGCACTTTTTCTGTATGAAGCCGTCCCGGTGATGTACCTTGTCCAGCGTGCTCACCTTGCCGATGTAGCCCGCGCCGTTTTCCTCGCCGGAACCGAATTCCTTCGTCTCTTCATAGTATGCCTGGAGCCCCTCGGGGTCTTCCTCGTCCATCATCACGGCGCCTTCTTCCCAGAGCACGCTGTACCTCGGCTGGCCCTCCGCGCGCACGTCGAAGCCCCGCCGGGAGCCGGGCTGCCCCTTGACCGTGTTGTTCCAGTGGGTCTTGCCGAAACCCGCGCAGAAATAGCCCGCGTCGTGAAGAAGCTGGGGCAGGGGCACGGCGGGCAGGCGGCTTTCGTCCAGCAGCGCGCCGCCGTTGTTGCGCACGCCCGTCTGGGAGGCGTACAGGCCGAACATCATGCTGTTGCGGCTGGGCACGCACATGGGGCACTGGCTGACCGCCTGGCTGAAGCGGATGCCGTTTTTCGCCAGGGCGTCGATATTCGGGGTCTTCACCAAGGGATTCACGCAGCCCATCGCGTCGAAGCGCTGCTGGTCCGTCATGATAAATACGATGTTGGGTCTTCCGTCCGCCATACGATCACGCTCCAGGTCATGGAATGGCACCATTATACCATCTGCCGCCCGCGATTGCAAAGGACTGTTGCGCTGTCCCGCTCTTTAAGATATATTCATAAAAACAACATTTTTGCTTTACAAAAAAAGGGCGCTGTGGTATACTGAAACATCAACATTACGGCAGGTGAAGCATATGATGTCCGAAAGCGAACTACGCAAAGAACAGGAATACACCGAAAAGGTGCAGCAGTTGCTTTTGGCAGCCATTGCAAATTCCACAGACAGTTCCAAAGACCATATCGCGTCGATCAAACAGCTCATGGCAGACGCCTGGGAGGAATTGAGGCTCAAGCCCACCGCCCTGAGCGAGCAGGATATGCAGCAGCTGGCCGGCGAAGTGGACCGGTATCTGGCACGCAAGGCGCTCAACGACGACCTGGTGCGCCGCTACCGTCAGATGCTCAAAAACCCCTTCTTCGCGCGGGTGGATTTCCGGGAAGACGGCCAGGAAGAGGACGAAAAGATCGTGATCGGCCTGTACAGCCTGAAGGGCCCCGGCAACGAGCTGCTGGTGCACGACTGGCGCGCCCCGGTGTGCAGCCTGTATTACGACGATCTGCCCGGCCCCGTGACCTACGACAGCCCCTCCGGCGAGATCAGGGGCACGATGACCCTGAAACGCCAGTACAAAATGGAGGACGGCAGGCTCAAGTATTACGTGAACACCGCCGTGAGCATCGAAGACGAGCTGCTTCTGGACATCCTCTCCGGCGCCACCCAGCGGCGCATACGCCAGATCGTAGCCACCATTCAGACCGAGCAGAACCGGGCGATCCGCTACGGCAACGAAAAGCTCCTGTCGGTGATCGGCGGCGCGGGCAGCGGCAAGACCAGCGTGGCCATGCACCGCATCGCGTTTCTGATGTACCGCTACCGCAACCGCCTGGAGGCCAGCCGCATCCTGATCCTGTCCCCGTCCAATTCGTTTTCGGAATACATTTCCACGGTGCTCCCGGAACTGGGCGAAGAGAACGCCCCCGCCGTGACGCTGTACAAGCTGGTATGCGACCTGGTGCCCGGCAGGATCGAAAAGCCGCTGATCCAGACGGAGATCCTTCTGGACGAAAGCAACCAGGCGCGCCGCGAGAGCGTCCGGTATAAAAGCGGGCTGGAGTTCAAGCGCCTGCTGGAAGACTTTGCCAAAGCCTATTCCGAAACGGGCCCCCTCTTCCGGGACATTGCCCTGGAAGACACGAACCTCATCCGCAAAGACGAGCTGGAGCGCATGTACCGGCAGGATTTTACCGCCCTTCTGCCCGCCCAGCGGCTGGAGAGGCTCAAAAGCGTGCTGGACAGCCGGCTGGAGCGCTGGGAGACCTCCCTTCTGCAGCAGTACAAAGAGCAGCTCCGCCCACGCTACCGCGGCAAGGACCTGGACGTGGCCAGCCGCTTCGCCGTGAGCCACCGGCTGCAGCCCGTGCGGAAAGAGATACGCGACATGCTCACCGTCTCCGTACCGCACCTGTACGCCGAGAGCCTGAAAAACGCCCCGAGCGGGCTGTACCGCATGGCGCTGGACAACGCAGACGCCGGCGTCGTGTGGTGGGAGGACGCGCCCTGCATCGCGTATCTCATGCTGCTGCTGGGCTTCTCCCACGGCGACAAGAGCATACGCCACCTGGTGGTGGACGAGGCACAGGACTATACGGCCTGTGCGCTGGGCATGCTAAGCGCTTACTTTCCGCTGGCCCACGTGACGCTTCTGGGCGATCCCAAGCAGCGCACCTGTCCGGCGATGCCCATGCTGGACCCCGCCATGTGGAACGAGAGCTTCGGCCTGAAGGACGCGCCCATGCTGGAGCTCACCCGCTGCTACCGCTCCACGCTGGACATCACGCGGCTGTGCAACGCCATTTTGCCAGACGCCGAGCAGCTGCAGCCTTTCGGCCGCGAAGGCGAAGCGCCCACGATCGTGCCCCTCACGGACGAAGCCGTCAAAGAGGCCGTGCAGAGATACGTGGACGCGGGCTACGGCTCCATCGCCGTCATCACCCGCACGCTGAAGGAAGCCGACCGCATCTCCCGCTTTATCCCAAAGGCGCACCTGCTGGACGGCAGCGACGAAGACATCCTGTCCGATCCCGGCGATATCGCCGTGGGCAGCTACCACCTGATGAAGGGGCTGGAGTTTGACGCCGTGATCGTGGTCTGGCCCTATGCGCGTATGTCCGACGGGGAGAGGCGCCGCCTGTACACCGCCTGCTCCCGCGCGCTGCACCGCCTCACGCTGGCCACCGACCGCCGGCTGACCGACGAACTGGGCATCATTTCGTAAACATCATGCATACCGATATCCTCATCGTGGGCGGCGGGGCCTCAGGCCTTGCCGCCGCCGTCAGCGCCAAGACGGCAAGGCCCGGCCTTGCCGTATGTGTGGCGGAAAAGCTGAGCCGCACCGGCAAAAAGCTTCTGGCTACCGGCAACGGCCGCTGCAATCTGATGAACCTTGCATCTGCCCCCGCGCGCTACCTGGGCGACGCGGGCTTTATTGCGCCCGCGCTGGAGGCCTACATTCAGAAGTACAAAGACTTCTGGGCCGGCCTCGGCCTTGCCCTGACAGAGGAAGAAGAGGGCCGCGTGTATCCCGCCACCAACCAGGCGTCCTCCGTTCTGGACGTGCTCCGCCTAGCCCTGGCGGAAAAAGGCGTAACGGAGATGTGCGGCTGCGAGGTCAGAAGCGTGCGCCCCGCAAAGGACGGTTTTCTGATAAGCAGCAGCTCAGGCGAGATCAAAGCCCGCCGCGTGATCCTCGCTACCGGCGGCCTGGCGGGCAAGGGGCTTGGGGAAAACGACAGCTTCCGCACATTGCTCGGGCCCCTCGGCCACCGGTTCACGGATATCCTGCCGGGCCTGGTATGCCTGAAGACCCATAAGGAACAGGTGAAGGGCCTGAAAGGCATCCGCCTGAAAGGCAGCTTCTCCCTTCTGGACGGCGACAGGGAGCTGGCGCGGGAGACGGGCGAATGCCTGTTTCAGGAAGACGGCGTAAGCGGCATCGCCGCAATGCAGCTGTCCCTTTTTGCCGCGCCCCTTCTTAAAGCCGGCAAAACCCCCGTGCTGAAGCTTTCCCCGCTTCCGGGAGACGCGCGCTGCATCCTTCAAAAACGGCAAAGCGCCTTTCCAAGCCGCAGCTGCGGGGAACTGCTCACAGGAGAGGTGAACCGCATGATCGCCCTGGCGGCCCTGCGCCGCGCAGGCATCAGCCCGGCTTTATGTGCAAAGGATCTTTCCGCTTCTCAGCTCAGCCGCCTGGCGGAGGAGCTGTCCGCCTGGCGCATCCCCGTCACGGGCACCGGCGGAATGGCGCAGGCGCAGGTGATGCTGGGCGGCGCGCGCACCGACGGCTTTGACGCCGGCACCATGGGCTCCCGCCTGGTGCCGGGGCTGTACGCCTGCGGCGAGATGCTTGACGTTGCCGGTCCCTGCGGCGGGTTCAATCTGGAATGGACCTGGGCCAGCGGCATGCTGGCGGGCAGAAAGGCGGCCGAATCGCTGTGATCCGCATACAATCCCTGCGCCTGACCCCGGACGAAGCGCTTTCGCCGCTTGAAAACGCAGCCGCAAAGGCGCTGAAGACAGACGTCAGAAACATCCTGTCCGTCCGCCTGGTAAAGCGCAGCGTGGACGCCCGGGACAAGGGCAGCATCCATATCATCGTCACGTTGGACGCACAGACGAAAAGGCCGCCTGCGTTCCTTCCCAAAAACGCCGCCGAAGCGCCCGCGCCCGTTCCCTGGACGGAGCCGGTGTGCGCCTGTCCGCCCCGGCATCCGCCGGTGGTGGTGGGCCTGGGCCCCTGCGGCCTGTTTGCCGCCCTGACGCTGGCAAAGCGCGGGCTCAGGCCCGTGGTGCTGGAGCGGGGAAAACGCGTGGAGGAGCGAAAAAATGACGTTTCCGCTTTCTTTGCGGGGGGCGGGATCGACGAAAACAGCAACGTGCAGTTCGGCGAAGGCGGCGCGGGCGCGTTTTCCGACGGCAAGCTGAACACGGGCGTAAAGGACGCGCGCCTGAGCTGGGTGCTTGAGACCCTGCATGAATTCGGCGCGCCCGAAGAGATCCTGTACGAAGCCAAGCCCCACGTGGGCACGGACCGGCTGGGCAAGGCCGTTTCCGGCATACGGCAGGAGATCATCCGCCTGGGCGGGGACGTGCGGTTTGAAACGTGTCTGACCGGGCTCATCACGGAAGGCGGGCGCGTGCGCGCCGCCGTTACAAACCGGGGCGTCATGGAGACCTGCGGCGTGATCCTGGCCGTGGGGCACAGCGCCCGGGACACCTTTTACATGCTGAAGGACGAAGGCGTGAACATGGAGCGCAAGCCCTTTTCCGTCGGCGCGCGGCTGGAGCACAGGCAGGACTGGCTCGACAGGGCGCAGTACGGGCGTTTTTCCGCCCATCCCGCCCTGGGCCGGGCCGACTACAAGCTGAGCGCACGCGCGCCTTCAGGCCGCGGAGTATACAGTTTCTGCATGTGCCCCGGCGGCCAGGTGATTGCCGCCGCCAGTGAAAAGGGCGGCGTGGTGACCAACGGCATGAGCGTATTTCTGCGTGACGGCGAAAACTGCAACAGCGCCCTGCTGGTGGACGTGAGGACGGACGACTTTCCGCCCGACGGCGGCGTGCTGGCGGGCGTGGAATTCCAGCGCCGCTGGGAAAGGGCCGCCTTCGAACTGGGCGGAGGCAGCTATAAAGCGCCCGCCCAGCTGCTGGGTGATTTTATGCAGGGCACAAAGAGCACACAGGCGGGCGGCGTGCTGCCTTCCTACCTGCCCGGCGTTGCCTGGACGGATCTCAGCCTCTGCCTTCCGGATTTCGCCGTGCGGGATCTGAGGGCCGCGATACCCGAATTTGACAGGCGCATACGCGGCTTCGCCAGTCCGGACGCCGTGTTTACGGGCGTAGAGACGCGCTCCTCCTCCCCCGTGCGCATCCTGCGGGACCCGGACAGCCTGATGAGCTCCATTTTGGGCCTGTACCCTGCCGGCGAAGGCGCGGGCTACGCCGGTGGCATCAGTTCCGCCGCCCTGGACGGCATACGGGTGGCCCAGCGCTTTGCCTGGGAAAACGGGGCCTGAAGCGCATACACAGATATATGGAGATATAGCATGTCGTTTGTCGATTCCCATCCCGGCTGGGCGGCGGTGATCGCCGTGGCGGTCGGTTTTATCATCCTGGGCAGGATCGCCTTAAAGGCGCTCAGGGCCCAGCAGCTCAGGACCGGCACCATGCTCAGCCGCCTGGACAAAAAGCTTTCCGTCACGGAAGGCCGGCTCTACGGCGGAGTGAAGGGCATGAGCCAGGCCGTGAGCGGCGCGGCGGACACCTTGAGCCGGGTGTCCGACAGCATGGAAGCGCGGCAGGAGCGCATGCGCCGGGAGATCAGCGAGCAGCTGAGCGGCATGCAGCAGGCCTCCGACCGCCGGCTGGACGCCATCGCCTCCCGCCTGGGTCGCGACGTGAACGAGGCGCTGGAAAACCGCCTGGGCGAGAGCTTCCGCCTGGTGAGCGGCCAATTGGAAAGCGTGTACAAGGGCCTTGGCGAGATGCAGGCCCTGGCCCAAGACGTGGGCGACTTAAAGCGCGTGCTCTCCGGCGTGAAGACCCGCGGCGTGTGGGGCGAAGTGCGGCTGCGCGCGCTTCTGGAGCAGGACCTTCCCCGCTCCGCGTGGCTGGAAAACGCCTGCGTCAAGCGGGGCAGCCAGGAGCGGGTGGAATTCGCCGTGTGCATGCCGGGGCGGGACCAGGACGCGCCGGTGCTTCTGCCCATAGACAGCAAATTTCCCATGGAGGCCCACGCGCGGCTGCTCTCGGCCCGGGAGAAGGGCGACGCGGAGGAAGAGCGCAAAAGCAAAAAGGCCCTGGAAAACGCCCTGATGGAGGAAGCCAAACGCATATCCTCCAAATATATCGACCCGCCCGTCACCACGGATTTCGCGCTGATGTTCCTGCCAACGGAGGGGCTTTACGCCGAGGCGCTCACTTCGCCCGGCCTCACCGAAGCCATGCTGCAGCGCTTCCGCGTGCTGCCGGCAGGCCCGGCCAACTTAAGCGCGCTTCTGAGCTGTCTGCAGATGGGCTTCCGCACCCTGGCGGTGGAAAAGCGCTCCGGCGAGATCATGGACATGCTCTCCGGCGTGCGCAAGGAATTTGACGCCTTCGGGGACATCATCGACAAAGCCCGCCTGCGGCTGGAGCAGGCAGCGGGCGAACTGGACGGCGTGGGCGCCCGCACCCGCGCCCTCAACAAAAAGCTGGGCGCCATGGAGCAGCTTCGGGACGAGGTCGGGGCGAAGGACGCGCCGGAACAGCAGCCGTAGCCCTGCCCTGCGCGCAGGCCCCATATGCAAAAGGAGGAGCATCATGCAGCCGATCCATACCGACAAAGCCCCCGCCGCGATCGGGCCCTATTCCCAGGCGATCGTATCCGGAAAGCTCGTTTTCACCTCCGGGCAGATTCCCCTCGACCCCTCCACCGGCCTTCTGGTGCCCGGCGGCATCGAAGAACAGGCCAGGCAGGCCATTTCCAACCTCGCTTTCGTGCTGGAAGAAGCGGGAAGCTCGCTGAACAGGGTAGTAAAGACCACCTGCTTCTTAAAGAGCATGGGCGACTTTGCCGCCTTCAACCAGGTCTACGCCGGTTTTTTTGCGTCCTGCCCCGCGCGCAGCTGCGTGGAGGTCGCCGCCCTGCCCAAAGGCGCGCTGGTGGAGATCGAAGCAACGGCGGAGATCGGCTGAGGCTGTACAGACTAATCCATTTTTCACGGAAAGTCAGAGAATGTTTGTCCCCACCTCATCACCGCCTCCGGCGGAGCTTCCCCTCGAAGGGGAAGCCTTATTTGCCTTCGCCTTGAGGAGAGGGTGAGCCGCGCAGCGGCTCGGATGAGGTGTCGGTTTTACACAGATCCCTGGATTTCCAGGAATAAGCAGGCGGCTCCCCTCACGGAAAACGAGGGGAGCCGCCTGCTTTGTCAGGTGTTTACTTTGCCTTTTTGTCTTCGGCTTTGGCTGCGAAGGTCGCGCTGATCAGGCGTTTGAACTCCTGGAAAGCAGCGCCGGTCTTAAGGGGCGAAAAGACCTTGAGAAAGCCCTTGAAGTGCGCCGCCGTCTGGGCTCTGGCTTCCGGGGCCATGCCCTCCCAGAATTTGTCGCCGGCCAGGCGCACGTTGCGGCTGAGTGCCCGCAGGGAGGACAGGGCGTCGGAGAGCATCACGATCAGCTCTTCATTGGAAAGCCCCTCCGGGGCGCGGCCCGCCTGCAAATCTTCGCTGCCCGCGCGGGCGGATTCGATCAGGCCGCACACGTGGTCGCCGAAGAGGGAACGCATCTGGTCCATGCTCACGCCGGGGCACATGGCAGGCACGTCGTGCAGCACCGCGGCCGCCAGCACCGCGCTGTCGTCGGTCATGGTGGCGGCGATGGAGGAGGCTTCCATGGGATGCACGATGTAGGGGGACGCGCCGGGCAGAAGCAGCTGCTCCTTGTGGCTTTCCGCGGCGAAGGCCACCGCCCGGGCCAGAAGCTCCTCCGGGGTCAGGGCCTGCACGGCGTCCTTGTTCTTTTTTCCGCCCCTGTGCCGGCGGCTTCTCTTTCTGGCGGGCGCGGACGCGGGCGCAGCCTCTTTTTCAGCCGCCGCCCGGGCTTCCTCCGTGGCTTCGTAGAAGGAGAGCTTGAGGGTCTTGAATTTTACGCCCATGAATTCGCCCCGCAGGATGAACTCGCCGTGGTCGGGACATTCGGCGTATTTGTACCAGCGCTCCAGCGTGCCTTTTTCGCCTTCCTTCAGGGTGAGCGCCTGCATGCACCTGGGGCAGTGCATCAGGGACGCGACGGCCTCTTCCCAGGCGGCCTGCTGGCTGGGGTGGCGGTGGGTCCTGGCGGTGGAGATGGGCCTGAGCATGCCGGGCGCCGGAGGGTTCTTCACGTGGTCGTATTCCTCGATGCCCTTTGCTATGTCCAGCCCCTTCATGCAAACCGAGGTGAGCACCGCGTCGTTCATGGCGTCGTGCAGGGAAAGGTTCACCCGCACGCCCTCCGCTTCCGCCACGTGCTTCAGGGCCAGCGGCCCGTGCTCGGGGCGCTGGGCGGCGTAGATGCGCTGCGCGTCGTACCAGGCGCAGGCCGGGGCGTTCAGGGAGTGGAAGGCCAGGTTGTTCAGAAAAACGCGCCGGTCGTCCTGCCCCCAGGAAAAGATCGCGTCTACGTCCGCCAGCCACGCGGCGAACATGTCCGCCGCCACGGGGAAGTCCTCACCCGAGGCGATCTGGCTCTCGCCGATGCCGGTGAGCTTTTTCACGTACCGGTCCAGGCGCCTGCGGCCGCCCAAGCGTACGTAGAGGTTGAAGGTGTCCACCGGCGTCATGCTCTCGTCGGTCTTCACGGCGCCGATCTGTATGATCTCTTCGTGCATGATGACGCCTGAGCGGCTCTCGGGCGTCCACAGCGGATTATGGTACTGGTTCCATTCCAGGTCGATGATGGCGTAATACATGCAGTCTCCCCATATTGCAGTTTGCCAAAAGAATACCACCCGAATGTAAAGCCCGCTATCATTTGCGCACGGCGGCCCGGCGTTTTTCGGAAAATACCGCCTGCGTCAGCGATAATTAATCTGTTATTCTCACGGACATTTCAATTTGGGTGTATCATACAGCCATCATTTGCTCCGGAGGAAGATATGCAAAAGGAAAATGCCAGACGGGACGAGATGGGCACCCGCGCCATCGGCCCGCTGCTGATGGCCACAGCCCTGCCCATGATGATCTCCATGCTGGTGCAGGCCCTGTACAACGTGGTGGACAGCCTGTACGTTTCACGCCTGAGCCAGGAAGCGCTCAACGCCGTATCCCTGGCATTTCCGCTGCAGACGCTGATGATCGGCGTGGGTATCGGCACGGCGGTGGGCACCAACGCCATGCTGAGCCGCTACCTGGGCGCCAAACAGCCCCTGGAGGCGGAAAGAAGCGCCAACACCGGCGTGTTCCTGTCCGTGGTCACCAGCCTGGTGTTCGCGGTGATCGGCCTGGTGTTTTCCGGATTCTATTTCCGTTCCATCAACGGCCCGTCCCTGAAAGCGGCGGCCCTCATCGCGGACGAAGCCGCCCGTCTTGCCGAAGAAGCCCGCGTGCAGAAGATCATCGATTACGGCACCTCCTACTGCACGGTGTGCCTGTGCTTCTCCATGGGCTTTTTCCTGCAGTCCACCTTTGAGCGCATGCTCACGGCCACGGGCCGCAGCCGCCTGGCCATGCTGTGCCAGGTGTGCGGCGCGGTGACCAACATCATTCTGGACCCCGTGTTCATCTTCGGCGTGGACAGCCTGGGCATTCCCGCCCTGGAGGTCACGGGCGCGGCGGTGGCCACGGTGACCGGCCAGTTCGTAGCCGGCGGCCTGGCCCTCGTGTTCGTGCTGGCAAAAGTGAAGGAAGTGCGCCTGGACGTGAAAAAGATGCGCTGGCACGGCCCCACGGTAAAGCAGATCTACAAGATCGGCCTGCCCTCCATCATCATGCAGTGCGTGGGCTCGGTGATGAACTACCTGATGAACCTGATCCTGATCTCCTTTACCGACACGGCCACCGCGTTTTTCGGCATATACTACAAGCTGCAGTCCTTTATCTTCATGCCCGTGTTCGGCCTGAACAGCGGCATGGTGCCCATTATTTCCTACAACTACGGCGCCCGCAAGCCGGACCGCCTCTGGAAGACCGTAAAATACGCCGTGGCCATTTCCATGAGCATCATGACCGTGGGCATGCTGCTGTTTGAGATCATGCCGGAGGTGTGGCTGGGGCTGTTCCAGGCCAGCGACGACCTGCTTTCCATCGGCAGGGTGGGCCTGCGCATCATCGCGGCCACCTTCCCCGTGGCGGGCTTCTGCATCATCGTGGGCTCCGTGTTCCAGGCGGTGGGCAATCCCGCCCACTCCATGCTCGTATCCATCTTCCGCCAGCTGCTGGTGCTCCTGCCCGCGGCGTGGCTGTTTGGCCGCCTGTGGGGCCTGGACGCCGTGTGGATCTCCTTCCCGGTGGCGGAGGTGGTGTCCCTCGCGGCCAGCATCGTCTTTTTGCTCAGGACGATCAAAAGCATACGCGCCCAGATGGAACAGCCCGGTCCCCAGTAAATCCAAGCCAAAACGCAGCGCAGCCGCCGGCCATGCCGGCGGCTGCGGGTTTTTTTGGTTCTTTCCGGAAGCTCAGCCGAATACAATCCTGCCCGAGCCGGCTGCTTTCTGGGTTTTTCCGTCGAACAGGACGATGTCGCTTCCCACGATGTCCATGCGCACCGCGGAATCCACCTCGTAGTCCACCGAGCCGAACACCACGCTGGTGAGCATCGTGCCTGAGCAATTGGCCTTCACCGTGGTCTCCATGCCCGCGGGCAGCGTGGAATAGATGGACGCCTCCAATGCGCCGTCTTCCCGGATGGGCAGAAATTCCGGCCTGACGCCAAGGATCGCATCTTCGCCGATCTCGCCGAGGTCTGAAGAAATGAACGCCGCCTTCCTGCCCAGGAACTCCAGGGCCGCGCCGTCATCGCGCCTGCCGGTGACCCTGGCGGGGATAAAGTTCATGGTGGGATTGCCTACGAAACCCGCGACGAAGGTGTTGGCGGGCTTGTTGTATATCTCCAGCGGCGGCGCGTACTGCTGCAGCACGCCCGTTTCCATCAGGCACACCCGGGTGGAGAGCGTCATGGCCTCCAGCTGGTCGTGGGTGACGTAGACGAAGGTGGAGTTGGTGTCGGTGTGCAGGCGCTTGAGCTCCGTGCGCATCTCTCCCCTCAGCTTGGCATCCAGGTTGCTCAGCGGCTCGTCCATGAACAGCACGCGGGGGCTGGGCGCCAGGGTGCGGGCGATGGCCACCCTTTGCTGCTGGCCGCCGGACAGTTCCGCGGGATAGCGCTTTTCGAACTGGTCGATCTTGAGCAGCTTCAGCATCTCGTCCACCCGCTGGCGGATGCGGTTTTTGTCCCACTTGAGCATCTCCAGGCCGAAGGCGATGTTCTGGTACACCGTCATGTGGGGCCAGAGCGCGTAGTTCTGGAACAGAAAGCCGATATCCCGCTTGTTGGGAGGCAGGTTGATGCCCTTTTCGGAATCGTATACCGGCTTTCCGTCTATGAGGATGCGGCCGGAGGTGGGCGTTTCCAGGCCCGCGATCATGCGCAGCGTGGTGGTCTTGCCGCAGCCCGAGGGGCCCAGCAGGGTCACGAAGCCCCTGTCTTCGATGACCAGGTTCAGATCGTCCACGGCCACGAATTTGTCAAAGCGTTTGTTGATGTGTTCCAATATGATCTGGGGCATGTGCTTAACCTCCGATTCCCTTGTCGAACGACGCGCCCGTCAGCTTGTTGACCAGCGAGTTGATCGCGATGATGATCACGATGATGAGCAGCGTGACCGCGCTGCCGTACTGCGCGTAGCCGGTCTCGTTGAACGAGAACAGCATGGTGGTGAGCAGATAGCGCGGATACGGCACCAGAAGCGTAAACAACGCCACTTCGCGCATCACGTTGATCACGGGCAGAAGATAGCCCGATATGATGGCGCTTTTCTGTATGGGAAACAGGATGCGCGCCATGCGCGTCACCCAGCCCACGCCGAAGATCGTGGCGGCTTCCTCGATCTCGGGCGAGATCTGCATCATGGAGTTGACGCCCGAGCGGGACGCGAAGGGCAGGAACTTGACCGCCGCCACCAGGCCCAGCAGGAAGAAGGAGCCGTACATCCACTTGAAGGAGGCGCTGGTGGCCACCGCCAGGTAGATGGTGCCGAAGGCCATCGCGGGCATGAGGTAGGGGAAGAACGCCAGGTTCTCCACCGCTTTTGAGAGGAAGCTGCCCCGCCTGCGCACGCACGCGTAGCCGATCAGCATGCCGCAGGTGCCCACCACCAGCGCCACCGCCAGCGCAAGGCCCACCTGGCGGGCCAGGCCCGACCACATGGTGCCGTTCATCAGGATGCCGTTGGGCATGCCCGTTTCAAAGGCGGATGCCTCGGTGCCGATCCAGAAGGTGAGGGTCATATTGGAGGGCGAATAGTTGCCGGGCTGGCGGATCACGCTCTCCAGCGCAAAGGAGATGAGCGGCATGATGGCAAAGAACAGCGTCAGCACGATCAGAAGCGCGCTCACGGGCCAGTTGGCGCCCTTCAGCTTTACCAGCGACACCTGGCCGCTCTTGCCCGTTACCGTGGTAAAGGACTTGCGCTTGCCCGTGAAGTACTGGTTCACGCCCAGGATCAGCGTGCCCAGAAGGATGGATATGAAGGCGATGATGTAGCCCTGCCCCTCATAGCCGGCCTGGATCAGCGCGCGCATTTTGGTGGAAAGGGTGAATGTGCGCGTGGCCGAGCCCAGGAACACCGGCACGGTGTAGCTGGCAAAGCCGGACGAGAAGATCAGCAAAAACGTGCTGAGCACCGCCGGCATGATGATGGGCACCGTGACGCGTCGGATGATGGTAAAGCGGCTGGCCTTCAGGATCGTGGCGCTTTCCTCCAGCGTGGCGTCCATGTTTTTGAGTATGCCGCCGATCAGCAGGTAGGCGAAGGGCGAATAGTGCAGGCCGATCACCACGATCATCGGAAACAGGCCGTACACGAACCACTGGGGCATGCACACTCCTAAAAGCGATTCCACCATGCCCACGACGCCGCCGCCCACCTTGCTGTTCTGGAACATGTTCGTCCAGAACAGCGCCAGCGTCCAGGCGGGCATCATGTAGGGGAACACGAACACGGCAGAGATGAACTTTTTGCACTTGAGGTCCGAGCGCGTCACGAACCAGGCCACCGTTCCGCCGATCAGTATGCCCAGCAGGCCGGAGCCGCAGGCCACGATCAGGGAATTGAGCAGGGGCGTCCAGAAATTGGCTTTGCCCCATTCCCTGTCTTTGAACAGCATCTCGAAGTGGTTGAGCGTGAAGCTGCCCGCCTTGAGGCGCAGCATCTTTTTTTCCGTGCCCGCGTGCACCTTAAACATATTGGTGAGCATCGTCACCATGGGCGCCAGCGAAAGCACCGCCAGCACCGCGATGAACAGAAGCAGTATGAGGTTGGCGGGCTTTGCGAAGAAGGCTCTGAGGCGGTACCGCATCGGCTCGCGCCTCAGGTCCGGCTGGATCGCTTTCATACGACCATATCCTTTCAGAGGATTTAAGAGCTGTCAGCAGAAAAACGGGTTCTTCCCGGAAAGTCAGGGACTTGCGTAAACCGACACCTCATCCGAGCCGCTTCGCGGCCCACCTTCTCCTCAAGGAGAAGGCATATAAGGCTTCCCCTGGAGGGGAAGCTCCGCCGAAGGCGGTGATGAGGTGGAATGCCGGGCGAACAAACCCGGGCTTTCCGTGAAAAGCCGAAAAACGGCGGGGGACGATGCCCCCGCCGAAGAAAGGTATTTACTTGCTCACGCGCACGTTGATGAAACGGTACACGTCGGTATAGGCCGCGCCAAGACCGTCGATGTATTCCAGGTCCTCAAACACCAGCTTGCCGTCCCAGTAGACGTAGGCCTGGTCCTCGAGGCCTTCGGGCTTGCCGATGGTGGTGTTGGGGCTGTAGTAGCCCTGGCTGGAGTTCCAGCTCTTTTCGCCCGCGAAGCCCTCTTCGCTCAGCAGCCAGTTGATGAACAGCGCGCAGGCGTAGGGGCAGTCGGTATCGGAGCACACCGTGGCGTACACGTTGTACATGAAGCCGGAGAAGCAGTCCACGTCGTTTTCAAACTGCAGCACCGTGAGGTTCGCCCGGTCCTCTTCCGCCACCTTGCGGAGCTTGGAGAACACGAAAATGCCCATGTTGCCCGCCGCGCCGGAAGCGATGCCGGTAGCGATCTTGGAGGCGGAGGTGAAGGTGTAGTTGACGTTCTTCAGGAAGCCGTCGATCCATTCATAGGACGCGCTTTCGAATTCGTCGCTGGCCCAGGCCTTGCCGTAGCGGGCCTCGTAGGCCTTTTCCATCTTTTCGGTCCATTCGGGGCTGGTGAGCATAATGAGGAAGTTGAGGTTCACGGTCTCGTTGGTGGGGTCCTTGAAGAACACGCGGCCCTTCCAGTCCTCTTCCACCAGCTGCCACACGTTGTTGACGCCCACGGAGCCTTCCTTGTTGTTGTAGATCATCAGGGAGTTGATGAAGGTGACCACAGTGGGCTCCTGGTACGCCTCGGGCACCACGTCCTTAAGCGCCTCGGGGAAGTAGTTGTAGCTCAGCTCGTCCTCCAGCAGGTTCACCTTGAGGTCGGGGCCGTTCTGCACCAGCGCCATATCGGGCGAATCCTTCACGCCCGAGCCGATCTGGTTGGTGAGCTTGGTATAGGTCTCGCCGTCGTCGATCTCGGCGTAGATCACCTTGCCGTCCAGGTCCGGGTAGGCCTTCATGAAGTTGGCCGCGGCCTTCTCCGCGAAGGAGGTGGTGGAATAGAAGTTGAGCTGCGCGCCGGCGGCGAATTCTTCCTTCGCCTTGGCGTAAAGCTCTTCGTTGGTCATTTTG
This sequence comes from Clostridia bacterium, assembly GCA_017552535.1. Taxonomy (GTDB): domain Bacteria; phylum Bacillota; class Clostridia; order Christensenellales; family Aristaeellaceae; genus RUG14130. Next base: position 11,176 of record JAFZPV010000018.1, on the reverse strand, counting down.
GCGGCCTTTTCCAGCGCGTCCTGTACGCTCTCGGCATGCGCGGTGAGCACCGCAGAGAACACGAGAACCAGCACGAGCGCCACTGCAAGCAAACGTTTCATAGAATGATCCCCCTCATGCAAATATTCCAACGGCCAAAGCCGTCAAGAACAGGTAACGGATACAGTATACCCGGGAGGCAAAGCAAAGTCAAGCGCGCAAAAGCGCATACAGGCCCGGACGCCTCGTTTCGGGCGGTCATAAATCAGCCGGCTGTCTGGAAATAGTGAAAACAATAATCCGGGCCGTATTCAGGTCTTTCGGTCAGGCAGTAAAAAGCCATCTGCTCATCGACCTTTGGATCGATGACGTACATCAGGATGCCCGGCCCGTTGGCGTACACGTATTCGCAATCAAACATCACGCAGCCGCAGGTATAGCCGTTGTCCGGGGTAAAAATGTGAAACAGGTCGTTCAGGCCGTCGTTTTCATGGAGGAAATAGTTCTCCGAGAACCTGTCGGGAAAGAGGCACAGCGTGAAATTCTCCGCGTCCAGGCTCCATAAGCCCGAAACCAGTTCGTCCAGGTTTTCCCTGCCGGCATCCTGGCCGGAAAAAGCCTCGTATCCGCCGCCGCAGTAGGTAAAGCTGCCGTCCGGGGCCAGGAAAAGATGCTTGAAGTAGTGGCTGCCCAGCTCTTTATAGTAATCGCCGCAGTTGTTTACTTCATAGAACAGCTGCCAGTCCGCGTTGCCGCGGAACGCCTCGCCTGCGGCGCTGTCAAGCGGTTCGTATTCATACTGGATATGCATTTCCTCGTCCGCAGCGAACAGCCTGTCGCCGTTGGTGAAGAATCTGTACAGCCTGTCGGAATACCGGCTTCCCATATCGAACAGATAGTAGCAGTACACGCCGTCGGTGTATACCAGGCGGGTATCGAGCAGCGCGTCCCTGAAGTCGTCCGGCAGGTTGTACAGCAGGCTCTGATCGTACCACGGGCGGCTGAAGACCTCCCGCCAGATCTCCGGCATGGCGGCGCCCTGCCGGGACGCGGCGGCGGATTCGCCTGCTGCCTGGGCCGTTTCGCCGCGGGCGTTCACGAAGCCGCACGGCAGCGCAAGGAAGATGAGCGCCAGAAAGACCGCGAGCTTTTTCATTGTTTACTCCACCCTGAAATCCTTATGCTCCACCGGCTGCTCGGCGTTTACGCACAAAAACACCCGGAAGTCTCCTTTTTCCACGCGCCACACGAAGTCCCGGCCCAGCGTGCGCATGCTGCGGGGCGTTATCATTACCTGCACCCGCTTTTCCTCGCCCGGCTCCAGGTATACCCTCTTGAAGCCCGCCAGCGCCATGTACGGCTTGACGGTGGAGGAGAACATATCCCTCAGATAGATCTGTCCTACCGCGTCGCCCGCTTTGCTGCCGGTGTTTCTGACCGTGAATTCAGCCGTGACCGCTTCGCCCGCCTGTATTATGTCCGCGCTGAGGGCAAGATCACCGTATTCGAACTGCGTGTAGCTCAGGCCGTAGCCGAAGGGATACAGCGGCAGCCAGTCCATCTCCACATAGCGCTTTCCGCCGCCGGGACGGCGGGAATAGTGGCAGGGCACCTGGCCCACGGACTTTGGAAAGCTCATGGGCAGGCGTCCGCCGGGATTGTTTTCGCCAAACAGCGTCTTCGCCACGGCGTGGCCGCCCATCTCTCCCGGGAACCAGCACTCCAGGATCGCGGGGATGTTCTCACTCTCCCACACGATGGACACGGGCCTGCCCGTCTGCAGTACCAGCACCACCGGGGTGCCGGTGGCGTAAACCGCCTTCAAAAACTCCGTCTGTCTGCCGGGGAGATCCAGGCTCGCCCGGTCCAGATTCTCGCCGGAGGTATCCGGATTGTCGCCCAGGCACACAACGGCTGCCTCTGCCTGCCGGGCCAGTTCCACCGCCCGGGAGAAGTCCTCCTTTTCGCGGTTAAAGCCAAACAGCACCTTTGCACCCCGGCGGTCGTTGGTAAAATCGATCCTGAGCGCGTAGGAGCGCCCCTTTTCAAAGCGGAAGGGCACGGACCGGTCGGAGCGCTTCTTTTCGCCCCAGCCGTCCAGGATCAGCTCTCCGTCCACGTACAGGCGCATGCTGTCCTGGGTGCCGAAGCCGATAAAGCCGTCGAAGGTCTCGTCCGGCACGAGGAAGCCCGTCCAGCGCACGCTGAAGCAGTAGGCGTCCACCTCGTCGCAGGGCTTGTTCATGATCCAGTTGAAGTTGATCATGTGGTCGCGGCGCGTAAGCAGCGGCTCTCCCCGGAACTCGCGGCCGTCGAAGTAGCGCCCCGTGAGGCCGGTTTCTCCGTTTTCGTCCCGCAGCCAGTCTGAGTCTATGGGCTGCACCGCGTCGCCCCGAAAATGGCAGCCCCTGTCAAAGAGGATCTCGGTCCCTTCGGGCAGGCAGGCGCGTATGCCTTCCAGCACCGAAACGCCGGTCTTGTATTCGGTGGTATAGTCGCCCAGCATCGCGTTTTCGGCGGAAGGCCCCAGCACCGCGATGCGCTTTATGTCTTTTTTCAGCGGCAGCAGCCCGTTTTCGTTTTTGAGCAGCACGATGCTCTTGCGGGCGATCTCCTCTGCCAGGCTGAGGTGCGCAGGAATATGCACGTATTTTTCCCTGCGGCTCTCGTCCACGTAGGGATGTTCGAACAGGCCCAGCAGGAATTTGACCCGCAGCACCCGGCCCGCCGCGCGGCGCACCACAGCTTTGTCCAGCCTGCCGCTTTCCACCAGCGCCCGGATGCCCTCGCGCCATTCCTCGTGGGGAAAATCGTACAGCTGCAGGTCCACGCCCGCCTCCAGGCCCATGGCGATCGCCTCTTTGCGGCTGGGCGCCACATAGTGGTTGTCATACAAACGCGCAACGGCGGTCAGGTCGCTGCGCACGAAGCCGCGCATGCCCCACCGGTCCCTGAGCACCTCGGTGAGCAGCTCGTGATCCGCAGACACCGGCACGCCGTCTATGGCGTTGTAGGAGCACATGGCGTCCACGGCGCCCGCGTCCCGGAAAGCCGCCTCGAACACGGGCAGGCAGTCGCTGAACACCTCCCGGCGCCCCATGGCGCAGGGCGCGCAGTTGATACCGCCCACCGGCGCCCCGTAGCCCGCGTAGTGCTTGGGCTCGGCGGCGATGGCGTCCGGATCGGAGAGGTTTTCCCCCTGCATGCCCGTGACCGTCTCCCGGGCGAACTCCGCGCACAGGAACGTATCCTCGCCGTAGGATTCCTCTGCCCTTCCGTAGCGGGGATCGCGGATCAGGTCCATCACGGGGCTGTAGGTCTCATGTATGCCCATGGCGCGGGCTTCGGTGCCGATGGCCCGGCCCATGCGCCTTCCCAGCTCCGGCTCGAAGGTGGCCGCCAAACCGATCTGCTGCGGAAACGCCGTGGCAGACCGGTGGCACAGGCCGTGCAGGGCCTCCTCGCTGAACAGGAACGGGATGCCCAGCCGGGTGCGCTCCACCGCGTAAGACTGCAGCTCGTTGATCTGCGCCGGGGTCATTTCCCGCGCCTGGATGGAGCCAACGCTGTATCCTTTCAATAGCTCGTGCAGTTTTTCCGTGTCCACGCTTTCCGCGTCGCCCCTTTTATTGCGGCGCGTAAAGCCCGGGCTGAAATACTGGTCGGTCTGCATGATCATCTCGTCCAGGGTCATCCGGTCCAGCAGTTCGTTCACGCGCAGGTCGATATCCTTCAGCATGCTGTTTCTCTGTTCCACGGGTCTTTCCTCCCATATACCCGGCTTGCCGCCGGTCTCAGTACAGATTATAACATACTGCCCCTCGTTTGCGCAACGCAAAGAATGCATACAAAAACGGCCCGGCGGTATGCCCGCAGGGCTGTTGGGATATCTTTCAATTTGGTTGTCAGTCCACCCGGATGTCCGGATAGAAGCTTGTGCCGTCCAGGCTGTTGTCGATGCCCAGCATGTCCAGCGTGGTCTTGGCCACGTCCGCGAAGGTGGAGCGTACACCCAGGTCCATGCCTTCCTCGATGCCCAGGCCCCACACCAGCAGCGGCACCTGCTCGCGGGTGTGATCCGTGCCCTTGTAGGTGGGATCGCAGCCGTGGTCGGCGGTGATCATCATAATGCCGTCGTCGCCCAGGCCCTTCATGATGTCCGGGATGTAGCTGTCGAAGGCTTCCAGGCTCTCGGCAAAGCCGTCTGGATCGCGGCGGTGGCCGTACAGCGCGTCCGTATCCACCAGGTTCACAAAGCACAGGCCCTTCCAGCCGGGCTTTCTGAGCGCCTTGAGCGTGGCCACGATGCAGGCGTCGTTTCCGGCGGCGTGGTCGGAGAAGGTGATGCCCCTGTGATTGAAGATGTCCTCGATCTTGCCGATGCTGATCACGTCCATGTGGGCGCGCTTCACCACGTCCAGCATGGTGTCGCCGAAGGGATCCACCGAGAAGTCACGGCGGTTGGCGGTGCGGGTGTAGTTGCCGGAGGAACCCACGAAGGGGCGGGCGATCACGCGGCCCACGGCATGCTCGCCCTTGAGCAGGCGGCGCGCAGTGCGGCAGATGTAATACAGCTCCTGGGGCGGGATCACGTCCTCGTGGGCCGCGATCTGGAACACGCTGTCGGCAGAGGTGTACACGATGAGCTTGCCCGTCACGTAATGTTCGTCACCCAGCTCCTGGATGATCTCCGTGCCGGAAGCGGGCTTGTTGCCGATCACCTGCATGCCGGTCTCGCGCTCAAAGGCCTCGATCACCTCGGGCGGGAAGCCGTTGGGGTAGGTGGGGAAGGGCTTCTGAAGCGTAAGGCCCGCGATCTCCCAGTGGCCGGAGGTGGTGTCCTTGCCCACGGCCTTTTCGGTCATGCGCCCGTAGCAGCCCACGGGCACGTCCGCGTTTTTAAAGCCCAGCACGTTGCCCAGACCCAGTTCCATAAGGTTGGGGATATCCGGGTTTTTGGTTTGTATCACATGCAAAAGAGTGTTGGCGCCTTCGTCGCCGTACTGCGCCGCGTCCGGGGCGTTGCCGCAGCCGCAGGCGTCCAGAACGATATTCAGCACCCGCCGGATTTTGTTTGCCATATTCAGACCCCCTTCAGGACATATTCAAAAGACGATTCTGTTTCCAAATAATTCTACACGCAAAAAAGCTTTCCTGCAATAAGAAAAGCTTTTATTGTTTGCTAAGTGTATGTTGAGTAAGGGCTTTGATCAGGCGTTCGTCTGCCTTTTCGCGCCGCGGCGCCTGTCGATAAAGCCCCATACCACCCGGGAGATCAGCCAGGCGGCAACCGCCATCAGCGCGCCGGTGTACACGTCCGCCGCCACGTGCTGCTTGGTGAACAGGGTGGAAAGGCAGATGGCCAGGGCAAGCACGGCTGAGAACACCCGGTACCACAGCGGCGTGCGCGTGTCTTTTTTCCACATCAGGGGCAGGGCGATGAGCACACTGATGTAGCAGTGCATGGAGGGCAGCAGGTTCGTGGGCTGGTCCAGGTGATAAATGAGCTTCAGAAGCCACGCCCCAATGCCGTGCAGGCTTTCCGGGTCCGGCTGGACGAGGGTGCATGGGTACAGCACAAAGCACAGCGCGCACACGATCTTGCACATCAGGTCCGCCGTGAGCAGCCGCCGGGCAAAGTCTACGCTGAAGCAGTAGATATAGCAGTAGTTGGCGATCCAGAAAAAAAACGCCGGCACGTAGATATAGATGAACGCCGGGATCACCGGGATGCTTTCGTCCAGGGCGGACGAAAGCACGTGCGTGGGACTCACGCCGAATATCATGGGCGAATAATAGCACATCAGCTGGGTCACGAGGGTGACCAGGATGGGCGTGCGTGCGTAAGGAGGAATGCGCCTGATCAGGCCGGCCAGCTTTTTCATGCGTCTTTCCTCCTGATGCCGATCTTCTCACCGGCGCGCACGGGCGTTTCCGCGTCCGGCGAAAACCGCCCCTCCAGCTCGGCGGCCCCTGCCTCAAGAAGCATCACGATGGTGGAGCCTCCGAAGGCGAAATATCCTTTTTCTTCCCCGCGGGAAAACACGTCCTGCTCCGCGCGGTTCACGATGCGCCCCACCAGCATGGCGCCTACCTCCATGTATAAAAGCCTGCCGAAATCCGTTTCGCACAGGGCATACTCCCTCGTGTTGGTCCTGAAGACCTCGGTGTGCTCCAGCGCCCCCGGCCGCACCGTATGGTACAGGCCGCGTATGTGCTTTCTGCCGGTCACGCGCCCGTTCAAGGGCCAGATGTAGCGGTGGTAATGGCTGGGCGTCAGGCGGAACACCAGGCACTTGCCGCCGTCGAAGGCGCGGGCGATATCCTGGTTTTCGGTGAGGGAGAACGCCGTGTACAGGTGCCCTTTGATATCGAAACGGCTGTCCGGCCCGATATCGTACACGCTTAAAAGCCCGTCGCAGGGGGCGATCAGCGCGTCTGCGTCCGGGCACAGCGGCCGCGCCCCGGGCTTGAGCTCCCGGGTAAAAAACTCGTTGAAGCTGGAAAAATCCGTTTTGAGGACCTCGCTCATGTCTATCATGTTGCGCTTTGCAAAGCCCCGGATGAAGGGCCTGGACAGGCGGCTGTCCATAAAGGCCCCCGCCAGGAAAGAAACAAACGGCGCCGCCAGCACGCGCGCCGCCAAACGCCCCAGGGGGCGCGAATAGATATCCTCGAACATATCAGACGCTGATGCCCGGCTTCATGCAGGTGATGTTGCCGCCGAAGCGGAAGGTGAGATAAAAGATCAGTGCGCCGATGATGAGCAAAAACACGATGCCTGCCAGATAGGGCTTTTTCACCTTGAAACGGGTGATGTTGGCGATGCCGGTGAGCGCCAGGCACACGGGATACAGATACGCCCAGTTCACGGCGTTCAGCGAGGTGACCAGGGCCACCGCGGGCATGATGAGGGCGCTGGCGGTGACGGGCAGACCCAGATAGTATTCCCGCTTGCCCTCGTTGTTTTCCACGCGGTTGATCTCCTGCACGTTGAAAAAGGCCAGCCGGATCACCGCAGCCAGCACGAAAAACACCGAGCACAGCACGGTGAACCAGTTCATGGGGCAAAGGGAATAGCCGATCACCACGGGGAAAACGCCGAAGCAGATCACGTCGCACAGCGAATCGATCTGCACGCCGAAGCTCTTGGCGTCCTCGCTGCGCTTTTTGCTGGTGCGAGCGATCATGCCGTCGAACATGTCGCACACGCCGCAGATCAGAAGGCAGATGAGGGCGGTTTTATAGTCGTGCTTCATGGCCTCGACCATGCCCACGACGGCGGAGCTCAGACCCAGATAGGTGAGCACAACGGTGTAGTTGTAATAGCCGATAAACATATCTATCCTCTTAACGGCAAACACATGCCCGGTATTTTCGATGCTATTTTAGCACAGAATCCGCCGGCGTGCAATACGCGCATATACAATTTACGCGGTAAAGAGAAAAAACTGCCCCAAGTATTGACCCTGGGCGCGCCCGGGACGTATAATGCCGGCAGCAGCCCGCGTGCAGCGCGGGGTACTCCGATCGGGAGGCATGTATGACATCGGTCCTTCTTTTTATGTGTATGCTGTGCATCTGCCGCCTCGCGGCGGTGTACGATGAACAGCTTTTGTTTCCGGGCTTTGTGAACGTCAGTGAGCGCACGTCAAAGCTGCTGGTCTCCGGCGTTCTGCTGCCCATGAGCAAGACCCCAAATCCGCCGGACAACAGGCGAAAGCTTGCCGTTGCCGGGCTGATACTGTATGCGCTCACAGCTGCCTGTATACTGCTGTGCGTGTACAATGGGCTCATGCTTGAGCCGATAGAGAGCCTGGAGCACACCTATTACTACCGCCGCGGGGGCGTGATAACAGAAACCAGCACCGAGGAGCTGAACGGAAACATTGCGATAAGCTGCTTCTGTTTTGAAGCACTGGTGTACCTGGCAAACAGCTGCCGCTTTTTTGTGAAGCGTGCCGGCACTTCGGACAAAAAGATAGCGGTGGGCACTGTGGTTCTGGTGCTGGCAGTACTGGCGGCGATCTTCCTGGCCGTTTCCGGCAGGACCATGTGGAACTCCTGGCAAAAGATACGTTCCGCCATGAGATAAACGGCTTACGAAACCAAAACCTGCGGAAAAAACCGCCCCGGGTATTGACCTTGAACGCGCCCGGGACGTATAATTCAGGCAACAGCCCGCGGGCAGCGCGGGCGCGGAAAGGATGCGCGAATATGGAATACGGCATACAGATGTATTCGGTACGGGACATCACGAAGGACGATCTGCGGGGCGCTCTCAAGCGCATCGCCGACATCGGCTACCGCTGGGTGGAGTTTGCGGGCTTTTTCGGCCACAGCGCCAGGGAAGTCAGGGGCTGGCTGGAGGAATACGGGCTGAAGGTGTCCGGCACGCACACGGGCCTTAAGGAACTGGATGAGGACTTTGACGCCACTGTACAGTACCACAAGACCCTGGGCAACCGTCACTACATCATTCCGGGCCACGACCTGAGCGACCAGAAAAAGCTGGACGCCTTCATCGAAAAGGTCAACGCCTACGCGCCCGTTCTGGCCAAGGAGGGAATACAGCTGGGCTATCACAACCACTCCCACGAGTTTCAGCCCAACCGCGACGGCTCCATGATCCACGAGCAGCTGGTGTGCCGTACTGACCTGCGGCTGGAGATCGACACCTTCTGGTACTATAACGCCACGGGCTTTTCCGCCAAAGGCATACTGGAGCGCCTGAAGGACAGGATCGATTTCATCCACATCAAGGACGGCTTCAGGGGCGGCGAGGGCAAGCCCCTGGGCTACGGACAGGCCCCTCTCCGGGAAGTGTACGATACCGCCAAAGCCAACAATATGCTTATGGTGGTGGAGAGCGAAAGCCTGCAGCCCGACGGCCTCACCGAGGCCAGGCTGTGCTGCGAATGGCTGAAAGCGCAGGAAAAACAATAAACATATAAAACAGCATGCGGCGCGGGGGCGTGTCTCCCGCGCCTGTGTTTTTGCATTCAAATGCCGGCCCCGGGAACCCCCCTTCATTTCCGGCGTATTTCCAAGCATTTCACTTGCTTTTCGCAGGCGGTATGATATAATAGCAGAAGGGACTCTCCTTTGCGGCGGTCCCGCGCAGGCAGAGTATCCCGATCGAATACGGCAAAGACCTTCGGAGGAAAGACATGGCAGAGGAATGCACCCATAACTGCGAGACCTGTTCGGCCGCGTGCGCCAGCAGGGAAAACGCCATACAGAAAGAAAAGCTCAACGACCAGAGCCGCGTGAAGAAAGTGATCGCCGTGGTTTCCGGCAAGGGCGGCGTGGGCAAGAGCCTGGTCACCGGCCTGCTGGCCACGCTGGCCAGGCGCATGGACTATAAGACCGCCGTGCTGGACGCGGACGTCACAGGCCCGTCCATCCCCAGGATGTTTAAGTTCGCCAAAGAAGCCGGCAGCGACGACGTTTCGCTGTTTCCCGCCGAGACCGCCACGGGCATCAAAGTGATGAGCGTGAACCTGCTGCTTGAAAACGAGACCGATCCCGTGATCTGGCGCGGACCCGTGATCGCGGGCACCGTGAAGCAATTCTGGACGGACGTGAACTGGGGCGACAACGACATCATGTTCATCGACATGCCGCCCGGCACCGGCGACGTTCCCTTGACCGTGTTCCAGTCCCTGCCCGTGGACGGCATCGTGATCGTCACCACGCCCCAGGAGCTGGTGGGCATGGTGGTGCAGAAGGCCGTGAACATGGCCGAAATGATGAACATCCCGGTGCTGGGCATTGTGGAGAACATGAGCTATATCCAGTGCCCGGACTGCGGAAAGAAGATCTTCCCCTACGGCGAAAGCCGCCTGGAGGAGGCCGCCCGCCTGGCCAATACCAGCGTGACCGCCCGGCTCCCCATCAACCCCAAGCTCGCCGCCGCCTGCGACAAGGGCATGATCGAACTGTTCGAGGGCGACTGGCTGGACGGAATGATAAAGAACGTTTTAGGGTGAGTTATTAGTTAGGAGTTAGGAGTTAGAAGTTGTGGAAAAAATGCCGAAGGCATTTTTATGATTCAAAGCTTTGCCGGAGGCAAAGCCACCGCAACTCCTAACTCCTGACTCCAAACTCCAAACTTTTCCCATAATGCTTCTTCAGAACCGCCAACCCACAATAAAAATGACCGGAGGAAACAGACATGGCAAAGATCATCGGCGCTTCTCTTCCCAACATCCCCTGGCAGGACAGGCCCGCCGGCTGCTCCGACGTGCTGTGGCGCTACAGCGAGAATCCCATCGTGCCCAGGGACGCGGTCCCCTGCTCCAACTCCATCTTCAACAGCGCCGTCGTGCCCTTTGAGGGCGAATTTGCCGGCGTGTTCCGCGTGGACGACAAGCGGCGCGAGATGCGCATCCACTCCGCCCACTCCAAAGACGGCATCCACTGGGACATCGATCCCGAACCCTTCGTGCTGCTCAATCCCCAGGCGGAGGAAGTGGGTCCCTTCCGCTACGGCTACGATCCCCGCTGCTGCAAGATCGGCGACGAATACGTGGTCACCTGGTGCAACTGGTTCCACGGCCCCACCATCGGCGTGGCCACCACCCAGGATTTCAAGACCTACTACCAGAAGGAAAACGCCTTCCTGCCCTTCAACCGCAACGGCGTGATGTTCCCGGAGAAGATCAACGGAAACTACGCCATGCTGTCCCGCCCCTCTGACAACGGCCACACGCCCTTCGGCGACATCTTCTACTCCGAGTCCCCCGACCTGTGCTACTGGGGCCGTCACCGCTACGTGATGGGCACCAAGGGCGGCTGGCAGTCCACCAAGATCGGCGCGGGCCCCATCCCGATCAAGACCGACGAAGGCTGGCTTCTGTTCTACCACGGCGTGCTCACCAGCTGCAACGGCTTCGTATACTCCTTCGGCGCGTGCCTGCTGGATCTGGAAAAGCCCTGGAAGGTGCTCTACCGCACCGAGCCCTACCTGCTTTCTCCCCAGAAGCCCTACGAGCAGATCGGCGACGTGCCCAACGTGGCCTTCCCCTGCGCGGCCCTCACCGACGCGGACACCGGCCGCATCGCCATTTACTACGGCGGCGCCGACACCGTGATCTGCATGGCCTTCTGCCAGGTGGACGAACTGGTGACCTTCATCAAAAAGAATAGCCGGGTTTAAGGGGCTGTGGAACAGCCCCTCGCCGGAAATGAAATT
>JAFZPV010000017.1 GCA_017552535.1 Clostridia bacterium | reverse complement strand
CCGCCCACGACAAAGCGCCCGGTGGGGTTGATGAAGAAGCGGGTGTTTTCGTCGATGAGTTCGGCGGGGATCTCGTGACGGATCACCAGGTCGATCATGTCCTTTTCGATCTGCTCGTGGGTGGCGTTCGGGTCGTGCTGGGTGGAGAGCACCACCGTGTCCACGCGTAGGGGCTTTCCGTCCTCGTATTCCACGGTGACCTGGGCCTTGCCGTCAGGCCGCATATAGCCCACCAGCTTGTTTTTGCGCACGTACGCCATGCGGCGGGTGATGCGGTGGGCCAGGGCGATGGGCATGGGCATGAGCTCTTCGGTCTCGCTGCAGGCGTAGCCGAACATCATGCCCTGGTCGCCCGCACCGGTCTCCATGGCGTTCTCGCCGCGGCCTTCCAGCGCGTTGTTCACGCCCATGGCGATGTCGGGGGACTGCTGGTCCACGCACACCAGCACGGAGCAGCTTTCGCCGTCGAAGCCGTATTTGGCACGGTCGTAACCGATTTCCAACACTTTGGCGCGGGCGATCTGCGCGTAGTCCACATGGCAGGCGGCGCTGATCTCGCCCATGATCATGATAAGGCCCGTGGTGGCCACGCACTCGCAGGCCACATGGGCGTTGGGGTCCTGCGCCAGGATGGCGTCCAGGATGGAATCGCTGATCTGGTCGCAGATCTTATCGGGATGTCCTTCGGTGACGGACTCGGAGGTAAAGAGCTTTCGCATGGGGCATTCTCCTGTTTCTGTGTAAACTAATAACCCGCCCTCATCAGGGGGCGAGTCTCACACATACGCGCGGAGCGCTCGCCTCATCTTTCAAGGCTTTCGCCTTGCGGGAATTGGCACCGGATCAGACCGGTTGCCGGGTTTCACAGGGCCCGTCCCTCAACCACTCTTGATAAGGCATGTTATCGGGAATATTATACACGGACATCGCCGGGGAGAAAGCAAGGGAATGTTAATTGTGGAAAGAGGAAAGAGGAAATGAGCTTGTTGGGTGAACCCAACCATATCATTTCCTCTTTCCTCTTTGCCAATTTCCTCTTTGTCAAACTCCCGCGGAAAGCTCCGCGGGAGTTTGACTCAGTATCCCAGGGGCTTGCAGCGGCGGCAGGGGAGGTATCCATAGCCTTCCGCGACGTTGATGCTGATGGGCATCAGCTCCAGGCTGTTTTTCAGGGCGCTGCAGGTGTAGGTGTGGTAGCGGCTTCCGCCGTTGGTGATGTACACGATGTAGGAGGTGTCGAACCAGTCGTTGTAGTGTGTGCGGCTCAGCCAGTAGAACTGGATCTTGGTGAGCGCGCCGTCCGGCTCATAGTCTTTTTCCCGCTGGAAGCGCTTTACGGCCTTTTCGGTATACTCGTCAAAATAGCCGTCGGCGTACTTCTCGTTCAGGTAGCCGCCCTCCACCAGGGCATCTTCCACCGCCTGGACGAAGTCGCTGCTGTCGCCCAGCATCGCCACCACCGTGAGCTTGTCGTCGTAATCGTATTCCGCGTACAGGCAGCCGCCTGCCAGGGTAAGAAGCGCCAGGATGAGCGCGATCGTTTTTCTGAACATATGCCTGACTCCTTTTTTGTTTTCATTGTATCACAGCCTGGGCCTGCTTGCAACCGTTTGCGGAAGTTTTTGGGCTCAAGGCTTGATTTCCGGGCGGTTCCGGCGCATAATATGGTCGGGAGGTGGCAGTATGCTGCTCAAAGACATCCAGATCCGGGACCCCTTCGTATACGCCGAAAACGGCAGGTACTACCTGTACGGGTCCACGGATCACGACATTTGGAAAAGCGAAGGCCGGGGCTTTGACGCCTACGCAAGCGAGGACCTTGAGCACTGGATGTGCCTGGGCAACGTATTCGACAGGCCGCAGGGCTACTGGGGCCAGGTGAACTTCTGGGCGCCGGAGATGCACGCGTACCGGGGCAAATACTATCTCTTTGCGTCCTTCAAGGCGCCCGGCGTCTGCCGCGGCACCGCCGTGCTCAAGGCGGATTCGCCGGAAGGCCCCTTCCGGCCCTGGAGCGAAAGGGCGCTCACGCCCCCGGACTGGGAATGCCTGGACGGCACTTTGTACGTGGAGGATTCAAAGCCGTATCTCGTGTTCTGCCACGAATGGGTGCAGATCGGCGACGGGGAGATCCTGTATATGCCGCTCACGGACGACCTGAGCGCGCCGGCGGGGGAACCGAAGCTGATGTTCAAAGCCTCACAGGCGAAATGGAGCCGCGCGGTGAATCACTCCAGCGGCACCCGAGGCTATGTGACGGACGGGCCCAACATGTACCGCACCTCGGACGGAACGCTTTTGATGCTGTGGAGCACGCTGTCTCCCGGCGGCTACGCCATCGGCTGCGCGCGCTCTGACAACGGCAGGCTTTCCGGCGAATGGACGGTGGACAAAGAGCCGCTGTTCGACAAAGACGGCGGCCACGGCATGATCTTTGAAAGCTTTGACGGCCGCAGATACCTGGCCATCCACATGCCAAACCGCACGCCCGACGAGCGCGCGGCGTTCATGGAGCTGGAGGAGGCAGGAAGCGGTCTGCGCCTGACGGGAAACGTGATACGATGACGGGACGGGGTTGCAGGGCAGCCCATCGCCGGGAATGAAATGGGATTTCATTCCCGGCGGTTTGGTTTTTGAAACCTTTTGCCTGATCTGTATGCGAAACGTCTGATCATTTCCGGCTTCAGCAACAGGTTCACAGTTTTTTCTGAGATTTCTGCGGAAATCTCCGGGCGAAAAAACTGCAATGTAGCGATTTTTGCTTTCGGCGGGCAAGCTCACCTTCGCAAAAATCGCTCCTCGGGCCGGCAAAGCTGGCCCTGCGGATTGAAATTGGAAGGGTAAACCCCTCCAAACCACCTGGTGGATTCTCCTGACTTATGCAATAGCCCTGTTAATCTTCGAATTCCAGCGTCAGTTTCTGCCCGTCCCGGCAGATCACGGCGTTCGGAAAGAGGGCTTTGATCTCCTCTTCGTATTCTTCGGGATGGGGATTGGCGGGGGAATAATGGGTGAGCCACAGCCGCCTGGCATGGGCGTCCCGGGCAAGCAGAGCCGACTGCTGCATGGTGGAGTGATGGGTGAACTGGGCCCGCTCGGCTTTCGCAGGATCGCCGAACATGCCCTCCAGCACCATGAGGTCAGCGTCAAAGCCCAGGGCCTTCACGCGCTCCAGAGGCAGGGTGTCGGTGGAATACAGTAGCCGGATGCCGCGCCGGTCGGGGCCCAGCACGTCTTCGGGCCTGAAGCCTTCCGCGCTTTCGCCCTTCTGCAAGCGGCTCCACAGCCCAAGCGGCACGCCGCGGGCCTTCGCCCTTTCGGGATCGAACTTTCCGGGGCGGCTGCGCTCCAGGGCATAGCTGAGGCAGGGCATGCCGTGGTCCGCGGGAAAGGCCGTGACGGTCAGGCCGGCGGCCTCGAACGTGATTTCCTCTTCCGCTTCCAGCTCGTGGCAGTTGAGTTCGTAGGGCAGCTCTGGCACGATCACCCGGGCGGCGGCCACCACGCGCTTGAGTCCCGCCGGACCGTAGATATCCAGCGGCTCGGCGCGGTCTTCGTTGCCCAGCGTCAGCAGCAGGCCCGGAAGACCGCTTACGTGATCCGCGTGAAAGTGCGTGAGCAGCAGGGCACGGATGGGCTTAAAGCGAAGGCCTGCGGTGCGGATGGCGGTCTGGGTGCCCTCTCCGCAGTCGATCAGAAGCACCTGTCCGTCCGTGCGCACGTACAGGGAAGTCAGAAATCTGTCGGGCAGGGGCATCATGCCCCCGGTGCCCAGCAGGCATACGTCGATCATGGGTTTCCTTTCCGCGTTTTATTCAAACAGGGGCCGCCGCAGGCGGTAGAAGTTATCGGTATAATAGCTTACGTCCTGCACGTAGGCGTTCACCGTGTTGATGGCCGGCTCGCTGCCGCCCTGCTGGATGAACACCGCCTGGGTGTGATCTTCGTCCGCCCAGTACAGGAACATCACCACGTGTATGGAGTGGCGCACCAGCAGGTCTCCGGCCTTCAGGGCCTTATAGTCGTCAAAAGCCCGCAGGCGCTCGTCGTAGTACAGCGTGCCCGTTTTGACCGGATCGCCGTTGTATATGGTGTAGCCCCACAGCGCCTGGGCCACAAAAGCGGAACAGTCGTTGCCTGCGTAGCCGGAGGCGTAGTCTTCCACGCTGCGGTTCAAAAGGTAATAGTCTTTGCCCTCCACGGGCAGGTAGCGCTTCTGCTCCAGGGCGCGCTCCACGTTGTAGGTGCGGTTGTGGTTGGTGCCCGAGGTGTAAGGAAGCCCGTAGTAGATCACGCCGGGCTGAAAATCCTTCGCGCCGTTTTCGCTGTTGGCGGCTTCCCAGTATTTTACCGTCTGGTCCACCGTCCAGGGGAAGGCGTACATCTCGAAGGCGCTCTCCACGATCTTCACGCGCTTTCTGTATTCCGCGGCGTTGATCTCCCCGGCGTCCCGAAGCTCGCTTAAGCCTTGCAGGGCGCATTTTTTGATGCTGTCGATGTGCGCAAGGTTGTCCTGTATGCCGCTTTCGTCCGTGCGGCGAAGGGGCATGAACAGCACGTTCGTGCCGTCCTCCACGATCACGGTAAGCTCTGCCTTCAGGTCTTCGCGGTAAACGCTCTGCACCGTGATCACCGACATGCCCCGCTTCAGGGCGGTTACGGTGCTGCCTTCCAGCTTGACGATATCCTCCCGGGAGGAGGAAAGGGTGTAGGAAAGGTCTGCCGACAAAGGCCCCAGCTCCACAATCATTTCGCCTGAATCTCCCGGCGACAGAAGCAGCCCCGCGCTGCATTCGGCCCTCAGCGTTTCCGGGCGCATGGCGTCGGTCACGGTCACGGGCAGGCTGGCGGCCACGGAGGGATCGCGGTGTGATGCAGCGCTGATCAGGGCAGAACCGAAGCCCACCGCGGTCACCAGGCCGTTTTCGTCCACTTTGGCGACGCTTTCGTCGCTGGATTCAAACACCACGGCGCGGCTGCCGTTCTCGGGCTGGATGTTCACGTTCAGGGCATAGGCGTCGCCTTTTTCCAGCGTGAGCGAGCTTTCCGATATGCGTATGCTGCGGATGCGCTCTTTGTACTCCGCCGTCACGCGGATCTCAGCGCTGACCAAAGGGGAATAGGCGCTCTTCACCGTGATCGTGGCGCGGCCAGGGGAGAGCAGGGACACATAGCCCGTTTCTGAAACGGACGCGACGGAGGGATTGCTGGACGAAAATTCAAATTCGCAGCCTGCATCCTGGGGCATCACTACGCACTGGATCTGTACGCCCCTGGAGGGCTCCGCCGAGATGGAGGAGGGGTACACGATGAGGCGCTCGGGAGCGCGGCTGTCGGTCACCTTGACCTCGCATACCGCCCGGACGTCTGAAAAGCCGTGCACGGAAACGTACACGTTGGCTATGCCGGGTTTGAGCGCCGTCACCACACCGTCTTCCACGCTGAGCACGCTTTTGTCCGACACCCACCATTTGTAGTTGGTGGACGCGCCGTCGGGGGACACGCTGGCTTCCAGGGTGAACTCGCTTGCCTCGGCCAGGTCGATCTCCATGCTGCTTTGCGAAAGCGAGATCGAACGGGGCGCGGGCCGGTCCGCCAGGGCGCAGAGCGTGAGCAGCAGCGCGAACAAAATGTACCAGAACCGCTTCATCATCCTTTGACCGTCACGAGGCCTTCGCGCACGGGGTGCGCGTCCTTGCCGGCAGCGGGGGTGCCGATGCCGATGGCGACGGAAAAGCGCATGCCTGCGGGGCAGTCGAGCTTTTGGAGCCACGCTTCGCCGGCTGCTTCAAACAGCATCTTCGGCATGCCCAGGATCACGCTGCCCAGCCCCATGGAGTGGGCGGCCAGGGCGAGGTTCTCTACGGCGATGCCGGAGTCCACCAAAGACCAGCTGTTCAAAGGATCGCAGAAAATAAAGCACACGCAGGGCGCTCCGCGAAAGACGTTAAAGTCCTCCGAGGGCGGATTATCGGGATTCAACTGCCGGCTCACGTTTCTCCAGGCCTGGCAGAATTCGTCCAGAACGGCTTTATCGCGCACAAAAGTAAAATGGTAGGGCTGACGGTTGACCGCGCTGGGAGCCTGGGTTGCCGCGCTTATGAGCGCGCCCAGTTCTTCGTCATTAACGGGCCGACCGGTGTATGCCCGGATGGAACGCCGGTCAGCGATGGCCTTCAGTACTTCGTTGTTCATAACAGCCTCCATGCCGAAATTGAAAACATATTATCCTATTATCATTATATCACATCGCCGCCGTACAAATCAACCGCGCAAAACGCAAAAAGGCAAAAGAAACAGTTTGCCAGTATTCCGGTAAAAAATGAGCCGCCTTGCAAACCCCGAAAAACTCCGGGGTCGTGCCAAAAAATAAATATTGTGAAATCCGGACAAAGCCGCCTTTGTTATCGTCTAATCAGGTGAAAGGAGGCCGGAGAGGATGGAGAACAATGAGCGCAGACGCTGGCTCGGGGAGGCGATGAGCCAATACGGGGAAAGCCTTTTGCGCATGTGTTATTCGTATCTCGGTGATCGGAGCCTGGCTGAGGACGCGGTGCAGGAGACCTTTCTGAAGGCCTGGAAGGGTTTCGGGCGCTTTCGGGGCGAGAGCAGCGAAAGGACCTGGCTGATGCGCATTGCGATCAACACCTGCAGGGACATTCGCCGCGGCGCCTGGTTCAGGCACATCGACCGGTCTGTGTCGCTCGACCAGTTAAGCGACCTGGAGGTCTCCTTTGACATGCGGGATGATGCTGTGACCAAAGCCGTGATGAAGCTCAGACCCCGCCTTCGCGAGGCGGTACTTTTGCGCTGGTACCAGGGCCTTTCAGCGGAAGAAACGGCGCAGGCGCTGGGCATATCCCGCTCGACTGCCTATGAACGGCTGAACAGGGCGCAGGCGATACTGAAGCGCGAACTGGAGGAATGGTACGATGAAATTTGAAGAAACGCAGATCAGAACGGCCATGGATCGCCGCCTTTGCGCAATTCGCTTAGACGCAGCGCACCAAAGCCGCATATGGCAAAGCATTGAACAGGAGGAACAAAAACACATGAAGAAAAAACTTACGCTGGCCGCTGTGGCCGCACTCTGTGTGCTGCTGATCGGCACGGCAGCCCTCGCCGCCGTGACAGGCCATCTGGGCAATTGGTTCTCGGGCGAGGACGGGAGGACGAACGAGGAGATCACCGGGATGATCCAGCCCGTGCAGGCGATCTACGAGGGCGACGTCGTCCGAGTGAGCGTGAACGAGGCAATCTATGACGAGGCCGGGGAAAGCTACGCGCTTTACTGGACGATGGAGAACCTGACGGGCGAAGAGGGACTTTACGTGCTGTCCGACTGGCCGACCTTCGGCGGCAAGAGTGCGGACTACAGGCTGATGTCTAACGTCTCGGAATTCTTTCTCGACGCAAAACAGTCCGAAAATGTCGCCATCGGCGAGCTGCCCGAGGGGAGCAGCCGCGACTGCGAGCTGAGTTTCACGATCCTGCGGGCAATCGGCCCCTATGAGATCGCGGAGGACGGGTGCATCGAAAGTCCCCTCGCGCCCCTCGGCGAAGCCGGGGAGGACGGGGAGGACTATGTAGGCCGGCTGGTCGGCGGCGGCAGCTTTGAAGTTGCTGAGGCCTTCAAGCTGAGCTTTGAGGTAGGTGAAACCGACACAAGTTTCCTGCGCGTCCCGGCGGGCGAGACCGATTTTGTGTTCGACGGCTATGAGATCCGCATCCAGCGGGCGCTGCTTACGCCAGCTTCTGCACTGATCGACATCCTCTACATCACCGACGAGCCGGTTATGGACAGCGGCAAGGGCAACGGACCGCTCTATAGTTTCGACATCACTGTCGATAACGAAAAGCACTGGTACGGCAACGGCGGCGCACTGATAGGTGAGGCAAAACAGATGGAGGACGGTCGCTGGTCGCAGCTTTATGAGTTTGACGCCAAGCAGCTTTTCGTCACACCGGATGCACTCGGCATAACGTTGGTGACCTACGAGGACGGCGACATCTTTAAACCCATTTACCATGGTGACGAAAGCATCGAACTGCGCTTTGAATAGCAAAGAGTTCTCTGCGTAAGCCAGGGGCTGCTGCACGAAGCAACAGCCCCCAAGGTGCTTTGAAGGGGCCTACCCCTCCAATTTCAATCCGCAGGGCCGGCTTTGCCGGCCCGAGGAGCGATTTTTGCGAAGGCGAGCTTGCCCGCCGGGAGCAAAAATCGTTTCCTTGCAGTTTTTGCGCCCGAAAACTCCGCAGAGTTTTAGCAAAAACTGGAAACCTGTCGTTAAAGCCGGAAACAAGCAGTCGTTTCGGAAAATATACAATCAAACGCATCCAAAACTCAACCGGTGGAAATGAAACCTTGTTTCATTTCCACCGATACATTTAAAATAATTTCGGCAGGAACGAATAGATGCAGCGCCGCCATACCGTCCAGTCGTGTCCGCCGGGGAAGGTCTCCCTGAGGATGTTAAGGCCCCGGCCTTCCAGGAGCGCGTCGTCCTCAGCGAAGCGGGCAAAGTACGTATCCTCGGTGCCCATGGCGCGGTAGAACACTTTGTACGAGGCGTTGAAGGTCTCCCTGTCGTTCAGGATGTCCATGTGCTTTTCCCACTCCGGCTTCCAGGGGGCGCGCATGAAGCCGCTGAAGATGCCAGCGTAGCCGAACAGCTCGGGGTGGGACATGGTGGCGATGCTGGTCTGGTAGCTGCCCATGCTCAGGCCTGCCATCGCCCGGCTCCACTTGTCTTTCTTTACGGGGTAGTTATCCTCGATGAAGGGGATCAGGTCCTTTACCAGGATCTCCGGATACAGTGTATTCTGCGCCTTGCCGTCCTTTTGCGCCATACCGTTGCCCATTACGATCAGCATGGGCTTCATGCGCCCTTCGTGCAAAAGCCGGTCCGCGATGCGGTTCACATGGCCCTGGTAGGTCCAGCCCGTCTCGTTCTCGCCGTACCCGTGCTGCAGGTACAAGACGGGAAAGCTTTGGGACGCGTCAAAGAACGGGGGCGTGTATATAAGGCAGATCTCCGTTTTTCCGGTGACGGAGGAAAAATAGTAGCGCCTCGTCACGCCGCCGTGTTCGATGCCCTCCAGATCGTCCCAGCCCTCCATGTCAGAAACGGGAACGAAGACGAAGTTCATCGGCCGGCAGCAGCCGTAGCCGATGGGCATATACGGCGAGAGCACGTCCGCGCCGTCGATCTTGAGGAAAAAGTACAAAAACCCCCTGCCCATGTCGAACTCGCCTTCCCAGGCTCCGTCCGCCGCACGGTCCAGGTAAAAGTCGTTGTCAAAGAACTGATTGATCCAGACCTGCTTTGCCTCCGGCGCGATGATGCGGAAGCGCACGCGGCCTTCGGACGTGACTTCGCAGCCCTGCACGCCGTCGCGGCTGGGCTCTCCGGGATACGGATCGAAAGAAAGCGCGGTATCGAGTGCGAACGGCTTGTTCATATGGATGCCTCCATTTTTCTTGATGCCTGCATTATACACCCAAAGCGCATTCGCCGCAAGGCAGCAGACCCCGTAAAGGAAAGCAGCGCGTGCGCCCGTATGCGCAAAGCTTGCGCCGGCTGTGCCAATCTGCCGTGCGGCTTTCGCATTTGCCGGCCTTGAAAAGGGGAGAAAAATACAGTATAATCATGGGGCAAGCGATGAAAAGCAGGGAGATGAGCGGGATGATCCGTTCAGGCAGCACCTTAGGCGAACTTCTGAGCGACGCAAGGATCGCGCCCGTCGCCAAAGGCGCCATCCGGGGCCGCGATCTCAAAGGGGAGGACGTATGGTCCATGCCCCTTGCCCGGCTGCGGGAAGGATACTTCGCCTCCGACCTGGAGGCCGGCTTCGAGCGGCTCTTTAAAGCCTCGGAGGACGGAAACTGGTATTATCCTCTATACAGCCCGGAGGAGTGCGAAAAGGACGCGTCCCTCGAAGGCGCGAACCTGGTGTTTTTTCCGTCCGACGATCCCAAGGCGCAGGAAAGGCCCTTCATCCTGCTGGTGCCGGGCGGCGGCTTCGTGCACGTGTGGAACCTCACCGAGGGCTGGCCGGTGGCCGCCCGCTTCAACCGCCTGGGCTATCACGTGCTGATACTCACCTATCAGGTAACGGCCGGCGAAAGGCTGCTTGACAGGAACATGCGGGACTTTGCGCGGGCGCTCACCCTTGCGCGGGCGCACGCGGAGGAGTGGAAGCTCAAACGGGACCAATACATCACCTGCGGGTTTTCCGCGGGCGGCTATCTGGTGTGCCTGTGGAACGTTCCGGAAAAAGGCTATGCGGCCTTCGGCCTGCCCGCGCCCCGGGCGGTATTTCCGGTATATCCCCTGGTCAGCTGGGCGATCTGCCTGCGGGACGGCGCCTATGAGCCGGAGGAACCGGCCCGGCTGTTCGGCTGCTCCATCGAAGAGGCAGTGTCCTCGCCTTATGAGATCCCCGGCCACGCTGAGGGCTTTCCGCCCTGCGCCCTGTTCCTGACGGCAGGGGACACACTGGTAAAGCCGGAGCATTCCCGTTTGCTTGCCGGGACGCTGGAAAAGAAAGGCATTCCCTGCCGGCTGGAGATCGGCCCGGAGGGCGGCCACGGCTTCGGGGACGGCACGGGCATGTGCATGGAAGGCTGGCAGGACAGGGCGGTCGCCTGGTATGAATCCCTTGCCTGATACGAAAGCGGGAGATGAACAGCATGAGCGCGGAAACGGCGGTTTTTTCAAAGACGAATGAATTTCCCCTGCGGCGCGGCATCGCCGTAGCGGGCAACCTGGTGGCGGACGTGGTAAAGAACATCGACCGCTATCCCGGCATCGGCATGCTGTCCAGCATACGCTCCGTGTCCCGCGGGGTGGGCGGCAGCGTGCCCAACGTGGGCATAGACTTAAAGCGCATAGACCCGTCCCTGCCTGTGAGCGGCGTAGGCTGCGTGGGCAGCGACGAATACGGGCGCTTCCTGCTGGACGAGCTTCAAAAGGCGGGCATGGATACCAGCCGCATACGGACGCTTGACAACGTTCCCACCAGCTTTTCGGACGTGATGAGTCTGCCCGGCGGCGAGCGCACCTTCTTCCACGCCCGCGGCGCGAACGCCCTGTTCTCGCCCTCGGACGCGGAGGCGGATAAGCTGGACTGCGACATTATGCACATCGCATACATCCTGCTTCTGGACCGCTTCGACGCGCCTGATCCCGAATACGGGACGGTGATGGCGCGCTACCTGCGCTCCGTGCAGGCAAAGGGAATCCGCACCTCGGTTGACATGGTCACGGACAGCGGCATGGACTACGCCAAAACCGTGCTTCCGGCGCTCAAATACTGCGATTACCTCATCGTCAACGAGATCGAGTGCTGCTCCGCCTGGGGGCTGAGCGCCCGGGACGAAAACGGCCTTCTGAAGGTAAGCACTGTCCGAAAGGCTATGGAAATGTCGCTTGCGGAGGGCGTAAAGCGCAAGGTGGTGGTCCATGCCAGGGAAGGCGGCTTCTGCCTGAGCCGGGACGGGTTCTTTTTCAGCCCGTCCCTGTGCCTGCCGGCAGGCGCGGTCGAGGGCAGCGTGGGGGCTGGCGACGCCTTCTGCGCCGGCACGCTGTACGGCATATACGGCGGCTGGGACGATGAAAAGACCCTTTCCTTCGCCTGTGCCTGCGCCGCCTGCAGCCTGACCAAAGCGGACGCGGTGAGCGGCATGCGGAGCCGGGACGAGGTGTGGCGCTTTGCGGAAGCGTTCCCGCCGGGAAAGCCCGCGTTCGCGCCGGATAACTTTTCGCAGGAGGGCAAGCTATGAAACGTTCCCAGATCAACAAAGCGCTCAAAGAGATGGAAAGCGTGTGCGAAAAGTACAGCTGCTTCCTGCCGCCGTTTTGCTCGTTCACGCCCCAAAAGTGGCTTTCGCTGGGCCATGAGTACGACGAGGTCCGTGACTGCATGCTGGGCTGGGACATCACGGATTTCGGCTCGGGAGATTTTGACCGGGTGGGCTTTTCCCTGATCACCATACGCAACGGCCTGCGGACGGCACCCGAAAAGTATCCGAAGGTCTACGCCGAGAAACTCTTGTATTTAAAGGGAGGGCAGCGGTGCCCCAATCATTTTCACTGGTACAAGACGGAAGACATCATCAACCGCGGCGGGGGAAACGTGCTGATCCGCGTGTTCGGCAGTCTGCCGGACGAAAGCGTGGACAGGGCAGGGGACGTATGCATCCGCACGGACGGCCGCTCGTATACCGTGCCCGCGGGCACGCAGGTGAGGCTCACGCCCGGCGAAAGCATCTTCATTCCCCAAAGGCTCTATCACGAGTTCGAGGTGGAGAAAGGCAGCGGCAGCGTGCTGCTGGGCGAAGTGAGCCAGTGCAACGACGACAACACCGACAACCGCTTCAACCCGCCCGTTGGGCGCTTCCCCGCCATCGAAGAGGACGAAGCGCCGTACCGCCTTCTGTGCAACGAATACCCAAAAGCAAGATAGGAATGCATCATAAAAGCGTGAAGCCCGGCTGAAGGGCTTCACGCTTTTATGATGAGATCAAACAGTGGATCGTCAGGTTTCAGACCGCAGTATTTTTTTACCGCAGCGGCCAGGCCGGATTCACGGTAATATGCGCGCACCTCACTGGTACCATCGTCCGGATTGTCGTATTCGAAGCCCGCGCGTATCGCCCGGGCGAGGTGCTCTGGCGGATGCCCGGCCTTCAGGCACAGGCGTGCGGGGCCGGTGAGCCGGTCCCGGGGACCGAGCTTGCGGCGGGTGTCCGCTCCGAGCCTTTGCAGGCCGTCCTCGATGTACGGGTTTTCCAGAAGCGATACGATGGTGCGGCTCCAGATTTCCATTTCTTCGGAGCCGAAGCCGAACTCTGCCCGAAGCCCAAGGGCGGATTCATCCAGCGCACAGAGGAGCTGTGCGCGCAGTTCTGCGTCCCTGACGGCTTCCAGCGACGTTGTGAGCCCTTTGGGCAGGCCCAGATAGCACAGAAAGGCGTGGGCCATGTTGAGGGTGTAGAGCTTGCGGGTCTCTTCGCGCTCGATGTCGTCTGTGAGCAGGAGCCGGGGCGCTTTGGGCGGCGGGCATTTCAGGGCGCTTTGGCTCACGGTCTGGGTGGGCCAGCCGTTGTTCCACAGCGCCAGAGGGTCTTTCTCTTTGAGCCACGCGGGCGCGAGGGGGGAGATGCACATGGCGAAGATCCCCGTGACGCCTACGTTCCGGTCAAAATAAGCCTTTTCTTCCGGGCCCAGCCTTTCGCGCATCAGGGCGCGGAAGCGCTCGTCCGGGCGCGCCATGTTCACGTTCATCATCACGTCCATGGCAAGGCCCATGCGCGACCGGTGTCCGATCAGGGGCACGAGCATATCGGTCACTTCTTCGAGCTTCGGCTCGTGCACGGCGATATCCAGCAGGAGATCCTTTTCCGAAAACAGCGCCGTCAGGCGGCCTGTATCGGATGTGTGCACCGCCTCATAGCCTTTTTTCACGAAGGTCTCTTCGATCCCGTCCCGGGTGGCTTTGGCTACGGTATAGCCGTCTGCCGCGTTCAGTGCGTTCACCAAAGGCAGATCGATATCCACGAATACCGTCCGAAAGCCTTCCGCCTGCCGGAAGATGTCCGCCACGAAGCCGCGCCCGATGCGGCCCGCGCCCCAAATGACGATCGTGCGCATGACTGCCTCCGCCGCTTAAGAAAGGAACCCTTCGACGATCTTTTCCTCGGCCTGCTGTTCGGTGAGGCCCAGGGTGCGCAATTTCAGGATCTGCTCGCCCGCGATCTTGCCGATGGCGGCCTCGTGAATCAGCTGCGCGTCCTCGTTTCTGGCGAAGAGGCGGGGCGAGGCGTCTACCTGCGCCTTGCCGGAGATGATCGCGTCGCACTCGGTGTGGCCCGTGCACTTCGCTTCCCCGATCACGGTGGAAACGTATTCCTGCCGGGACGTATCCCTGGCCACGGAGCGCGATACCACGTCCGCCGCGCTGCCGTCGCCCTTCATGGTGACGGTGAACAGGGTGGCGGCGGTCTGGTCTTTTTCCGTGAGCAGGCGCTCGCGGATGATCAGGCGCGCGCCTTCCCCGAGGGTCGCCTTGGTCTCGCGGGTGGTGCGGTCAACGCCGCCGATCTGGGAGGTGTCCATCTCCAGCACGCTGTCCTTTTCCAGAAAGCACTCCGTCACGGGGTCGATGGTCTTCAGGCCCTCGCCGCTGCCCAGCCCCACGTGCTTTTCCACGTATTTCACGTGGGCGCCGGGGGAGAGGAAAAAGCGGTGTATGCCGTTGTGCCGCGCGGGCTCTCCCGTGGTGGTGTGCACGCCGCAGCCGGCCACGATGGTGACGTCCGCCATCTCGCCGATGTAAAAATCGTTGTATACCAGGTCGTCCACATCCCCGTGGGTCACGCAGGCGGGGATCGAGACGCTCTCGCCCTTCGTGCCCGGACGGATGCGGATCTCCAGCCCCGGCTTGTCCTCTTTGGAAAGGATCGCGATGTTGTCGGAGGACTGCCTGCCCGCGCAGGTGCCGTCCACCCGCAGGTTGTAGGCGCCCTTGAATTTGCCGTCCCAGTCGCTGATCAGGTCCAGCAGGGTCTTCGTGATCTCATTCACCGATCATCGCCTCCTTCTTTTCGCAAACGGTGCCCGCGTCGCCGCTGCTGATGAGGGACATGAGCATCTCCTCGCCGGCGCCGCGCCGGGTGAGCTTTCCGCCCGCCAGCACGATGATCTCGTCGGCGATGCGCAGGAGCCTTTCCTGGTGGCTCACGATCACCAGCGTACCTTCCGGCCTCTGGCGAAGGGCGTCGAAAGTTTTGATGAGGCCGGCGAAGCTCCAGATGTCGATGCCGGCTTCCGGCTCGTCGAATATGGACAGGCGTGCCTTTCGGGCCAGCACCGTGGCAATCTCGATGCGCTTCATTTCGCCGCCGGACAGGGTGCTGTTCACTTCCCGGTCCAGATAGTCCCGGGCGCACAGACCCACCGCGGCCATGTGGTCACACAGGGAGGTATAGCTCACTTCCCCGCCCGCTGCGATCTCGATCAGCGTACGCACGGTGAGCCCCTTGAAGCGCACGGGCTGCTGAAAAGCGAACGCGATGCCTTTGTGCGCCCGCTGGGTCACGTCCAGCTTCGTGATGTCCTGCCCGTCCAGCAGCACGCGGCCGCTGTCCGGGGTGAGGATGCCCGCCATGACCTTCGCCAGGGTGGTCTTGCCGCCGCCGTTGGGGCCGGTGATGGCGATGAGCTTTTTGTCCGGCACTTCCAGACTCACGTCGTCCAGGATCTTCACGCCGTCCGGCGTGGACCAGGTGATGTGTTCCAGTTTCAGCATATCGGTTTACTCCTTATAGAAATGCGCTTCCAGCATCGCGCAAAGCGTATGGTATATGGGCAGGTGGCATTCCTGCACGTCTGCGGGGCTGTTTGCCGGGGCGATGATATGAAGACCGCACTCTTCGGCCAGGCGCCCGCCCGTTCCGCCCGTCAGTGCCACGGTGCCGATGCCCAGGGCTTTTGCGGTCTTTACGGCTGCCAGCACGTTCTTCGCATTGCCGGAGGTGGATATGGCCAGAAGCACGTCGCCCCTCCTGCCCAGGCCCAGCACCTGCTGGGCGAACACGTATTCGGGGGATACGTCATTCATAAAGGCGGTGGCCAGCGCGCCGCTGCCGGTGAGGGGCACGGCGCACAGCGCGCCCTGCAGCCGGGAAAGGGGCTCTTCGGAAGAAACGGGGCGCTTCAGGTAAAAGCCCTTCATGAGCTCGCCCGCGATGTGCTCCGCGTCCGCGCAGGAACCGCCGTTTCCGCACAGGAGCAGCTTGCCCCCGCCTTCGAAGCAGTCCCTGAGGGCAAGGTAGGCGTCCATCACGCTTTGCTTCAGCCCCGACAGCCGCGGATAGCGTTCAAACAGCCGCCTGTAATGGAAAAGCACCCGTTCGTCCGTTTCTTCGGCTTCGTACATGGGATCGATGCCCAGGGCGTTCAGCGCCGTCATGATGGCGGCGCAGTCGCCAAGGCTCTCGCCCAGGGCTGCGGGCACCACCTGTACGGCGTTAAGCGAATAGGGGATGCACTCCTTTTGCATTTCCTTATGCATAGGCCCTGACAGAAGCTCTCCGCTGCGGGCGAAGATGCTGCCGATCACGATGCGTTCGGGGTTGAAGGCGTCCGTCAAAAGCGAAAGCCCTTTGCCGAGCCACCGGCCCACGGTTTCGTATATCGCTATGGCGTCGGCGTCGCCATTCTTCGCGTATCCGGCGATGAGGCCGGCATTTATTTCTTCCGTGCTTACGCCGTCCCGCGTCCAGGCGGGCGCGCGGCCCTGCTCAAGCGCCCGGCGCGTGTATTCCTGCGCCTGCCGGGCGATGCCTCCGCCCGAGCAGAAGCCTTCGAAGGAACCGGCCTTGCCGAAGCCCACGGGGCCGTCCTCTGCCAGACGCAGATGGCCGATCTCGCCGCCCATGTCGCTGGCGCCTGCCAAAAGCCGCCCTTCGGCGATTACGCCGCCGCCCATGCCGGTGCCCATGGTGAGAAAGATCATGTTCCGGCAGCCCCGGCCCGCGCCCAGCTTCCACTCCGCCAGGGCGCAGGCGTTGGCGTCGTTCAGCAGAAAAGCCGGCACGCCGAAACGCTTTTCGAGTTCTTTCGTGATGGGGATGTTCACCCAGCCGGGCAGGTTGGGCGGGCACAGCACCACGCCCTTCGAACTGTCCAGAGGCCCGCCGCAGCTCACGCCCACAGCCTGTATGCCGCCGCAGGAGAGGCCGTTTTCCGCAAGAAGTTCGTCTGTGTAAGCGAAGATGCGCTCAAACATTTCTTCCGGGCCTTCCCAGGCGCGGGAATCGAAGCGCTTTTTGCCGATAAAGCGTATGCCCCGGTCCGCCCTGGCCAGCGTGACGGCGCATTTGGTGCCGCCGATGTCGATGCCGATAAAGGGCTTCATGTGCGCCTCCTGTGTTTGATAAAACGATTATACGCGGTCAATGTTACTTTTGCTATCCCGATGCTTCAGCGCCCGATGATGTCCCGCACGATCTGCCCGGCGATCATGAGCCCGGCGCAGGAGGGCACGAATGACACGGAGCCGGGCGTGCGCCCGCCGCCGGCGGGGGTCAGCGGCGTCTCGGTGGAATACAGCACCTTGAGGTGTTCAATGCCCATTCTGCGCGTCTCGCGCCGCATCACCCGGGCCAGGGGGCATACGCTGGTTTCGGATATGTCGCCGATCTTCAGCATTTCCGGGTGCAGTTTGTTGCCGGTGCCCATGCAGCTGATCACGGGCACGCCTGCCTGCACCGAACGCTCGATGATCAGCAGCTTTGACTTTACCGTGTCTATGCAGTCCGCCACATAATCGAAAGCGGAGAGATCCACGCTGTCCGCGTTCTCCTGGCTGTAAAACAGGCTGAGCGCCTTCGCGTCGCACTCCGGGTTTATGGCAAGCGCGCGTTCCCGGGCCGCTTCCGCCTTGGGCCTGCCCAGGGTATCCATCGTGGCGTAAAGCTGCCGGTTCAGGTTGTTCTGCTCGTAAACATCGCCGTCCAGCAGGCTGATGTGCCCGACGCCGGCGCGCACCAGTGCTTCCGCGGCATAGCTGCCCACCCCGCCTAAGCCGAACACGGCCACGCGGGCGCTTTTCAGGGCGGACATGCTTTGGGCGCCCAGGATCATTTCCGTTCTTTGGGTCCAGTCCATCCGCTTTCCCTCTTTTCGTTTATAGGCACATTATGGGATACGGCACGCGGTTTGTCAACAACGCCGCCAAATTTTACCGCGCGGAGCCAGACGACATTCGCAGAATCATTACTTGTAAAACCGGTGATTTGGTAGTATAATGCAAAATGCTATCATATAACTGCGGAGGCGTACCCCATGAAGGACGATCAGCTGCCTTACGAATATATCGACGAAGACGAAAGCCCGAAGAAAAAAAAGAAAAAGTCCAAAGCGGACGACGCGCCCACGAAAGAATACAGGCGCGCCTCAGAAAAGCGCACGTCCGGCGCGAAGAAAACCGCAAAAAGGGACGAAATCACCGAGGAGACCGGCGTCTACGAGCCTGCGCGCAAAAAAGCACAGGGCGGAAAAAAGAAGTCTGCCTCCGGAAAGAAGAAAAAGAAGGGCAGCGCTCTGCCCGCCATTCTGGCGGTGCTGCTCATACTGGTGCTCTTAGCAGCTGCCGCGTTCCTTGCGGACTGGCGGGGCGTGGTGGATCTGGGCGGCTTTTCTTCGAAGCTGATCGCTCTGGTCAGCCCCGCGCCCACCAAAGCGCCGAATACCGACAATCAATATGACGATCTGGGCAGCCTGTTTTCAGACCTCACCGACGACGGCCCTGCCGACGGCCTGAGCGAGAAGGACGGCAACTCCGTGCGTGTGGAAGACCTGGCGCTCACCCAGGGCCTGGACGACAAGTGGCTCAACGTGCTGCTTCTGGGCGCAGACCTGCGCGTGCCCGGCGAGTCCTGCCGCACCGACACCATGATGATCTGCTCCGTGAACCGCGAAACGGGCGAGATCAAGCTCACCTCCATCATGAGGGACACCGCCGTTCAGATCAAGGGCCGTACGGTGCGCATCAATTCGGCGTATTTCTTCGGCGGTGCGGAACTGGCCATGCGCACGGTGAACCAGTATTTCGGCATGAACATCCAGTATTACGCATTCGTGGATTTCGCAGGCTTCGCCGCCATCGCCGAAAAGCTGGGCGGCGTGGAGATGAACATCACCGAAGGCGAGATGGGTCAGATCAACCACAACGTCAAGGAGCAGTACTGGCTGCAGGTCAAGCATAAGAGGATGGAGTACGCCGCCGCCGAGGCCGAGTATTATGCCACCGAGCTCAAGACCTACGGCACCAACGTGCATTTGAACGGCATGCAGACCCTGGGCTACGCCCGCATCCGTAAGCTGGACAGCGACTACGAGCGCGCACGGCGCCAGAGGAAGGTGCTCAACACCCTCCTGGTCAAGATGAAGGGCACGTCGCTGAGCAACATCATGATCCTCGTTTCCAGCAGCCTCGACAGCTTCCAGACGAACCTGAACCTCAACACCATCGTGGAGCTGGGCGCCCTGGTGCTCAACCGCGAGGGCTTCGAGGGCGCGGAGGAGATGCGCCTGCCGAAACAGGGCACTTATAAAGAAGAAAGGCGCAACGACGAGGCCATGCTCTACGACATGGACGTGGAAGAGAACACGAAGGAACTGCATCAGTTCATATACGGAAAATGAGCGTCCCGGAGCTGCTTTCTCCCGCGGGCCAGTGGGATTCGCTGGTGGCCGCCGTGCAGAACGGCGCAGACGCGGTATACCTGGGCGGAAAGACGCTCAATGCCCGGCGAGGCGCGGGCAACTTCGATTCGGACGAATTGAAGCGCGCCTCCGATTACCTGCACGAGCGGGGAAAAAAGCTCTACGTGACGGTGAACACGCTGGTCAAGCAGAGCGAACTCAAGGAGCTTGAGCGCATGGCCGAAGACCTGGCGGCCTGCCGCGCGGACGCCGCCATCGTACAGGACGCGGGCGTGTGCCGGGTGCTTTCGCAGATGGTGCCGGGGCTCAGGCTGCACGCCAGCACGCAGATGGCCGTCTCCAGCGCCCAGGGCGCGGAGTATCTGAAAAAACGCGGCTTCGAGCGCGCCGTTCTGGCCCGCGAGATGGATCTGGACGAGATCCGCAAAAGCGCGGAAACCGGCATAGAGATCGAAGTGTTCTGCCACGGGGCGCTTTGCGTCGCCTGCTCGGGGCTGTGCCTGTTTTCCAGCCTCGTGGGCGGCCGCAGCGGCAACCGGGGCGCCTGCGCGCAGCCCTGCCGCATGGAGTATACGCTTTCCGGTGCGCGCCAGGCTTCGGGGTATCTGCTTTCGCCCAAGGACCTGATGAGCGCAGGTTTCCTGGAAAAACTGACCGGTGCGGGCGTAAAGAGCCTCAAGATCGAGGGGCGCTTAAAGCGGCCGGAATACGTGGCTGTGGTCACGGGCATCTACCGCCGCCTGCTGGACGGGGATGCTTTTACCCCGGAAGACGAAGAAAAGCTGAGGCAGATCTTTAACCGCGGCGGCTTTACGCGGGGCTACGCCGAGGGGATACGCGACGGGGAGTTCCTTTCCGTAAGGCGCCCGTCCCATTGGGGCGTGGGCGTCGGCAGGGCCGTGAGCGCCCGGGAGATCCGCCTTGCCAAGGACGTTCTGAATGCGGACACGCTGGTCGTCCGGCCTGAAAAAGGGGAAGACGTGCCTGTGCGTCTGCAGGGTTTAGCCGGCCTGAGCGTCAAAAACCCGTCTTCGGTCACGGGCGAAGTGATCCGCCTGACCAGCGAAAAGCAGATGGAAGAAGCGCGCCTGAGCTGCCAGGGCGAAAAGCAGACCGTGGCGGTAAACGCGGTGCTCACTGCTCGGGTGGGCCAGCCGATCAGCCTCAGCCTTACAGACGGCGAGCGCACTATTGAATGCGCGGGCCAGACGGTGGAAAAGGCCGCCAAGGGCAGGCTTGACGAAGCCCGCATACGGGAGCAGCTTTCCAAAACGGGCGGCACGCCCTACCGCATGGACACGATCGAACTGGCGGCTGACGAAGACGCCTTCGTGCCCGTTTCGGCTGTGAACGCCCTGCGGAGAAGCTGCCTCGAAAGCTTGTCCTTCCAAAGGATCAAACAAAAGCGCGGCGCTACGGGCGAGATACATCCGTACCGGGACGATCCGCTGCCGGATGAAAACCCGGACCGCCCGCGCCTTGCGGTGCAGAGCGCCGACTGCGCCTTGTTGCGCAGGCTCGAGCGCGCAGGCGCCGACGACCTGGTGTATTTTCCTGCCGATACCCGGGCAGAGGCGCTTGGGAAAGCCGATATGGACGGCATGTACCTGTATCTGCCGCCGGTGATGCACACCGACACGCTTAAAGAGCTCAACCGCTTAGCGCTTGACCGCGCGGAAAGCCTGAAGGGCGTATACATCACCAACGTGGGTCAGATGGACCTTACCTGGCCGGGAGAAAAGCGCTTCAGCTTCGAACTGAACCTGGCAAACGAGCCGGCCCTCAGGTTCCTGGGGGCGGAAAGAAGCATATACACCCCGTCCGTGGAGCTGACTTGCCGGGAGATCGCTTCCATCGGAGGCCGGCGGGAGCTGGCGGTGTACGGACGGCTGCCGCTGATGCACTTAAGGCACTGCCCGCTGAACGCGGCGCGCGGGGGCGGACAGCACGTTTCCTGCCGCGCCTGCGACCTGAACCCGCCTGATAAGCGGCTGGACGCCTGCAGCCTGACGGACCGCATGAAAGCGGTGTTCCCCTTAAGGCGCCTGGCTTCCGACCGGGGCTGTGTGATCGACCTGCTCAACAGCGTGCCGCTGGATGTGGCTTCCCGAACGGTGGAGCTTCCCAAAAGCGCCGTGTGGAGGCTGCTCTTCACGGACGAAACGCCCGCCCAGGCCGAACAGACCCTGCTTCTGTACGCGCGCCTGGCCCGCGGGGAGGAGGCCGCCGTTCCAGACAGGCCCCACACCACCGGACATTATTTCAGAAAGACCGAATGACACGGAGACGTACATGAACGATAAATACCTGCGGGTACTGGAATTTCCCAAGATCCTGGACATGCTCAGACTCTATGCCGTGTCCGACATGGGCAAGGAGGCGGCGGGCGAGCTGCGCCCTTCCGGCGACATGCGCCGGGTGGAAAAGCTCCAGGCCGAAACGGAAGAGGCCCTGAGCGTGATCGCCTATACGGGCGGCAACCCCATGAGCGCCTTCCAGGACATCCGCGAATACTTAAAGCTCAGCCAGGTGGGCTCCATGCTGTCCATGAAGGCGCTTCTGGAGGTCGCGCAGGTGCTCACCTGCCTGCGGGCCGTGCGCAGGGCCCTGGTCACGGAGCGGGAGGACACGCCCATCCTGACGGAAATGGCTTCCGCGATCGCCACCAATCGCATGCTGGAGGAGGATATCCTGGCCGCCATCATCTCCGAGGAGGAGATGAGCGACAACGCCTCGCCGGAGCTCAGGGACATCCGCCGCCACATCCGCGCGGTGAACGACAAGGTGCGCGACAAGCTCAACGCTTATCTGCGCTCCTCCGCCATGCAGAAATACCTGTCGGACACCATCGTCACCGTGCGCAACGGCCGCTACGTGATCCCGGTCAAGGCGGAATACCGCCAGTATGTGCCGGGCCTGGTGCACGACCAGAGCGGCAGCGGCTCCACGCTGTTCATCGAGCCGATGAGCGTGGTGGAGGCGGGAAACGAGCTTAAGGAGCTTACATTAAAGGAGCGCAGGGAGATCGAGCGCATCCTGACGGAGTTCACCCAGCGCCTGGCGCCGGACGCGCCCCTGATCGCCCAGAGCATAGCGGTCATGGCGCAGTTGGACGTGATATTTGCCCGGGCGTTCCTGGCCCGGGAAATGAAAGCCGTTCCGCCCAAACTCAACCAAAATGGCCGCATCCGCTTAAAGCAGGCGCGGCATCCCCTGATCGACCCGGACAAGGTGGTGCCCTCTGACCTGTGGATCGGCGAGGACTTCACCACCTTGGTGATCACGGGCCCCAACACCGGCGGCAAGACCGTTACGCTCAAAACGGTGGGCCTGCTCACCCTCATGGCGCAGGCGGGCATGCAGGTGCCGGCGCTGTTTGGAAGCGAGCTTGCGGTGTTCGACGAGGTGTTTGCGGACATCGGCGACGAGCAGTCCATCGAACAGAGCCTGTCCACCTTCTCGTCCCACATGACCAACATCGTGGCGATCCTTAAAAACCGCACGAAGAATTCCCTGGTGCTGTTCGACGAGCTTGGTGCGGGTACCGATCCCACCGAAGGCGCGGCCCTGGCCATGAGCATACTGGAAATGCTTCTGCGGGAGGGCGTGACCACCCTGGCCACCACCCATTACTCAGAGCTCAAGGCCTTCGCGCTGAGCACGCCGGGGGTGGAGAACGCCTCGGTGGAGTTTGACGTCAACTCCCTAAGGCCCACATACCGGCTGCTGATCGGCGTGCCGGGCAAGAGCAACGCCTTTGAGATCTCCCGCAAGCTCGGCCTGACGGAAGACATCATCCAAAGCGCTTCCGAGCGCCTCACGCGGGATCAGATCCGCTTTGAAGACGTGATCGCCAACGCCGAATACCACCGCCAGATCGCCGAAAAAGAGCGCAAGCTGGCGGAGGAAGCCCACCTGGAGACCCAGCGCCTGCGCGCGGAAGCCGAAAAGGCGCGCCGGGAACTGGAGGGCCAGCGGGACGAGATGATCCAGAAGGCCCGGGCGCAGGCCAAAAGCGTGCTCACCAAGGCCCAGGGCGAAGCCGAACGCGTGATATCGGAGCTCAAAAAGGCCCGCAGCGCCCAGGTGCTCAAGGAGCACGAGCTCCACGAGCTCAGGGGCGTGCTGCAGGAAGGCATCGATGAGGTGAGCGATTCCATACAGCCCTTGAGCCAGGCACCCGGCGAAAAGCCCAAATCCCTCAAGGCGGGCGACCGGGTGATGCTTCTGCGCCTGGGCACCCAGGGTACGGTGCTGACCCCGCCCGACGCAAAGGGAGACTTTAGCGTCCAGGCTGGCGCGATCAAGCTGAAGGCCAATCTTTCCGAAGTGACCCTGGCGGCGGAAAAACCGCCGGAGGACCCCAGAAAGCACCGCTACGAGCCCCGCAGGGTGCCGTCCACGCAGATCAGCGTGTCCGCGCGCCGCGGCGAAATGGAGTGCGATCTGCGCGGCATGACCACGGAGGAAGCCATCGCCCAGATGGAACTGTTCCTGGACGGCGCGCGGCTCAACGGCATCCGCAGCGTTTCCATCATCCACGGCAAAGGGACGGGCGCCCTGAGGAGCGCGGTGCAAAGCGCCCTTAAACGCATCCCGGATGTAGCCTCCTTCCGCCTGGGCCGGTACGGCGAAGGCGAGGACGGCGTGACCATAGTTACACTGAAGTAGGAGAACAGAACCATGAAAAAGATCCTGTGCGCACTTTTGATCCTGGTTATGACGCTTGGCTGCTACGCGTACGCAGTGCCCGAAGTGCTGCTGAGCAGCAACCCCCTGCCCGGAATATTCGAAAAGGTATCCCCGTCTGTGGCGGTGCTGATGGTGGTCAGCAACGTGTGGGACGCCAAGACCGACGCGGTGACCAAGGAAGACATCAGCTCCGGCAGCGCCGTGCTGGTGAAGGAGGGCGGCTATTTCCTCACCAATTACCACGTGGTGGACGACGCGGACGAACTGGAGATCCGTTTCGGCGACGGCCGCACCTATGCGGCGTATGTGGTGGGCGGAGACGAGGCCTGCGACGTAGCGGTGGTAAAGGTTGACGATGAACTGGATATCCAGCCCGTGGCCATCGGCTCCTCCTCGAAGCTGCGCGTGGGCGATCTGGTGTGCACCATCGGTTCTCCGGTGGTTCCGGAGGCGCTGTACAACACGCTCACCGTGGGCATCGTGTCCGGCCTGAACCGCGACGACGCCGACTACGATTCCTCCCGCGCCGTGGGGCTCATCCAGATGGACGCTGCCATCAACCCCGGCAATTCCGGCGGCGCCATGCTCAACATGGACGGAGAACTGGTGGGCATCCCCTTCATGAAATACATGGGTTACTACTATAAAGACGCCAACGGCGAAGACTTCGTGGTGTACGAAGGCCTGTCCTTCGCGGTGCCCATCGACATCGCCTGGCCTATCGCCCAGTCCATCATCGAAACCGGCGCTTACAACCGCCCGCGTTTCGGCGTGAGCGTCACCGACAACGCCGGCCCGGAGGAGCCCCTCAAGAACTATCCGCCCAGGGGCCTTCTGATCAACGAGGTGGAAAAGAACAGTCCTGCGGGCAAGGCGGGCCTGCGCGCGGGCGATGTGATCACCCATGTGAACGGCACGAGGGTGTACAACTTCCGCGAGTACACCAAGATCGTGGACAAGCTGGCGGCGGGCGAAAGCATGACGCTGAGCATCGTGCGCTACAAGGACAAGGACGGCGAGCCGCTTTCCAGGTTTGAAAAGCTGGACGTGACCGTGAAACTGGAAATGATAGACTGATCAAAACGGGCGGGAGTGTGTTCTCCCGCCTGCATTTTTATGCGCATAAAGCGCGGAAGCGAGGTATATATGGCGCTGTTGCATGTAAATTTCTTTTCGGAGACTCTGGGCATGTGCACGCAGATGAACGTGATCCTGCCCGAGGGCAACAAAGGGCAGATCGGCGTAGGCGGCTCGGAAGAAGCCGAAAAGTGGAAGGTGATGTACCTTCTGCACGGCCTTAGCGACGACCACACCATCTGGGAGAGGCGCACAAGCATCGAACGCTACGTGGCCGACAAGCCCATGGCGGTGGTGATGGCTGAAACGCAGCGCGGCTGGTACACGGACATGGCATGGGGCTTTAAGTGGTTCACCTACTTTTCCGAGGAGCTGCCCCGCATATGCCGCCGGTTCTTTCCCAATATCTCGTCCAGGCGCGAGGATACGTACGTTTGCGGCCTTTCCATGGGCGGTTACGGCGCCCTCAAGCTGGCT
The DNA here is from genome assembly GCA_017552535.1 of Clostridia bacterium. Taxonomy (GTDB): domain Bacteria; phylum Bacillota; class Clostridia; order Christensenellales; family Aristaeellaceae; genus RUG14130. The sequence goes on along the minus strand of JAFZPV010000017.1, from coordinate 15,045 downwards.
TTAAGCTGTCCGGAGAAATACGGCGCGGCAGCCAGCCTTTCCGGCGCGGTGGACGTGGCGGAGATGGCCGAGCAGTCCGCCGGAGCAAACCGGGCGTACTGGGAAGACGTGTTCGGCCCCTGCGATCAGGTGCGCGGCTCCAAAAACGACCTGTTCGCCCTGGCGTCTGGCCTCAGGGAGAAGAACGCCGATTTGCCCCGCCTGTATATGTACTGCGGCCTGCAGGATGGGCTGTATTGGCAGAACGTGCGCCTGCGCAACTGTCTGAGGGGCATGGATTACGACCTCACGTACGAGGAAGGCGACGGGAACCACAGCTGGAAATACTGGGACGAAAAGATCCAGTCGGTGCTTGCCTGGCTGGAAACTGGAAAGGAGGAGAAGTAAAATGGCGCTTGTGCAGACATACTTTTTCTCGCAGTCGCTGGGCATGTGCGTAAGCTGCAACGTGATCCTTCCCCAGAGAGAGGCTGAGCATGATACAGGCAAACCGGAGCGGTATCCCACGCTGTGGCTTCTGCACGGGATGAGCGACGACGAGACCATCTGGGAAAGACGCACCTCCATCGAACGCTACGCCGGCGCGTACGGGCTGGCGGTGGTGATGCCCTGCGTCCACCTGTCCTCCTACGCGGATATGGCCCACGGCGGAAATTACTATACCTATATCGCAAAGGAACTTCCGCTCACCATGCGCTCCTTCTTTCCCCTGAGCGACCGCCGGGAGGACAATTTCATCGCCGGCCTGTCCATGGGCGGAGCGGGCGCCATGAAGATCGGCCTGGCCAATCCGCAGTCCTATGCCGCCATCGGCTGCCTGTCCGCGGGCGGCATCAACGGCATCGGCTCCCAGCCCACCGACAAAAGCAGGCAGCGCAGCGAGATGCTCTACGGCTCGCGGGACTTAAAGGGCACCGAGGAAGACGTTTTCGGTTCGGCGCAGAAGGCGCTTGCGGACGGGATGCCGCTGCCCCGCATATACCACAGCTGCGGCACCGAGGACTTTATCCTGCCCTCTGCCCTGCACACGAAGGAATTCTTCGACGCCATACCGGGCAATCCCTTTGAATATGTGTACGAGTCCGACCCCGGCAAACATACCTGGGAGTACTGGGACGAGCACATACAAAAATTCCTGAAATACCTGGGACTGGAAAAGAAATACGGATTTTGCTGAAACGGGAGGCAAGGCCATGAAGGGATTGATCTATCAGAGCGGGTTTTACGCCGGCCTGGACGGCGCGCGCCGGGGCACGGACGAAGCGATACAAATGCTGGACGGATGCCGGCTGGGCATAGACATCATCGTTTTGCCGGAATACGCGGACATGACCTTCTGCCCCGAGACGCGGGAAGAATACGTGCAGGCGCACGAAGAAAACACCGGCAGACTGCTTCAGAAGGCTGCCGAAACGGCGAAGCGATTGGGCGCCTTCGTGTTCGTGAACGCCTCCGATCTTGTGGACGGCGAATACTTAAACACCACCTTCGCCTTCGACCGCGCGGGCGAACTGCGCGGCAAGTACCTAAAGCAGCACCTGACGCCCGGCGAAGTCACGAAGCTCGGCCTGAAAAGCGATTACACCTACCGCTACAGCGAGCCGTACATCGTTGAAATGGAAGGCATACGCTTTGCCTTCCTCACCTGCTACGATTTTTACTTCTACGAGATGTTCTCGGCGATCGCCCAGAAAAAGCCCCACGTGCTGATCGGCTGCGCCCAGCAGAGGAGCGATACCCACGAGGCTGCGCTGATCAACGCGCGCTTTGCCGCCTACAACACGGGTGCCTATGTGCTGCGCGCGGGCGTGTCCCTGGGGGACGATTGCCCGACGGCAGGCTCATCCATGGCCGTTTCGCCCAGCGGAGATGTGCTGGCTTACAAGGAGAAGGGCCGCGGGACGATCGAATTCGAGTTCGACCCCTTCCAAAAGTATTTAAAGCCCATGGGCTACATGAACCCGCCGGGCCTGCATCACGACTATACCGAAAAGGGCCGCCGGCCCTGGAAGTACCGGGCAGCGGGCAGCGCCGTGATCCCGGACGACAGGACGCTTGCGTATCCCAGGCTGTGCGCGCACAGGGGCTTTTCCACCGCGGCGCCGGAAAACTCCATGCCGGCCTTCGGCATGGCGGTGGCGCTGGGCGCGCAGGAGATCGAGTTCGACCTGTGGCCCACGCTGGACGGCGACATCATCTCCCTGCACGACTCCACGCTGGACCGCGTGAGCGACGGCAGCGGCAAGGTGTACGAAAAAACGCTGGCGGAGCTGAAGACGCTGGACTTCGGCTCGCGCCACAGCGAGGTGTTCCGGGGCCTGGGCGTGGTGCGCTTCGAGGACATTCTGCAGAAGTACGCCGGCCACGTGATCATGAACGTGCACATCAAAAGCCCCAGCGACTACGAGCCCGCAGACGACGCGTTCCTGCAGAACATCGTGCGCCTGATCGACAAATACGACAACCGCCGCTACGTGTACTTTATGAGCGCCAACGATACGATCCTCATGCGCATGCGTGAGCTTTCGCCGGATATCGGCTTGTGCGTGGGGGAGAGGGAACACTATCAGATCGTGGACCGGGCCATCGCAATGGGCATCGACCGCGTGCAGCTCTTCAAGCCCTACTTTAACGAAGAGATGATCGCAAAAGCCAAGGCCCACGGCATAAAGCTGAACGTCTTCTGGTCCGACGATCCCGAAGAAGCCCGGCGCTTTTTGGACATGGGCATCGACTGCATCCTCACCAACGATTACCTGAAGGTGAAGAACGGCACTAAAATCTGAAAAACAAAAAACCTTTAATGGGAAGTGCGCATTTACAGGATAATTCCATAAACCGTGGAATTATCTTTGTGCATAGGGCAAAAAAGATTGACAAAAGCGCGCAATTGTGGTTTAACATTAACGTGACGTCAACATAACAATATTCTAAATACGCATCAACTCCGCGGGTTCCAGAAGGCGGTGAAAGTTTCGGGTGAACAGCACTGGCAATCCAGTCGAAACAGTAAACAACAAAATTAAGCTGCGCATGGACGACAGAGCCATGGCCATCATTTGCTATACTACTGTTGGCTTGTTTTCGGTGCTGTGCTTTTTGCCGTTTTGGTATGTCATCGTTTATTCCGTCGAGCCATACGCTCTTTATCTGAGACAGCCGGAAATCCCATGGCCTACGCAGTTTTCATGGACCAGTTACCATTTGGTGCTTAAATACGGGCTGATCTGGTCGGGCTACGCGAACACTGCTTTCCTCGTCTTTGTGGGCACGCCGCTGACCATGACTCTGATGGTCGTCACGGCGTACCCACTTACGAAAAAGGACCTGAAGGGGCGTAATTTCATCCTGACGCTGTGGGTTATCACCATGTATTTTTCCGGTGGAATGATACCGAATTACATCCTCGTGTGCCGTACACTGGGACTAAAAAACAACCTGTGGAGTCTGATTCTTCCGGGCCTTTGCGGCTGCTACAATTTGATCCTGATGAAGAACTACATGAACGGTTTGCCCGGTTCCATCGAGGAAGCTGCTCTCATCGACGGGGCGAACGACGTTCAGGTCCTGGTGCGCATCGTCCTTCCGCTGTGTATGCCCATCTTGGCGACGCTGGGCTTATTCACCATCGTGGGCTACTGGAACAGCTACTTTAACAGCATCCTGTACATCTACAAGCCCAATAAATATCCTCTGCAACGTGTGCTGCGCGAATTCATTGCCACCGACATGATCGATGAAGTCAATCAGGGCGTGACCGATGTAAGCCAGCAGGCAAATACTTTCACAGCGAAAATGGCTATCATCATGATTGCGACTTTGCCGATCATGTGCGTATACCCGTTTTTGCAGAAATACTTTATGACAGGATTGGTTTTGGGCGGCGTCAAGGAATGACGTTTCCCGTTAATATCACCAACAAGGAGGAAAGCCAAATGAAAAAGACCTTCGTAACCCTCATGGCGCTTTTGCTCGTGCTTGCCCTTGGCAGCTCAGCACTGGCAGTCTATGACCCCGCAGTCAGTGAACCGTCCGCATGGGACGGTGAGGTGACCACCATCACCGTGACAGACCGTCTCCCCGGCATCCAGCTGGAGAACAACCCCATTTTGAAGGAGCTTGAAAAGCGCATTGGCGTAAAACTGGACATCTCCGTTCTAGACGCCGCGCAGTACAACTCCCTCATCGCTTCCCAGATCGCGGCGGGTGACATTCCGGATATGTTCTATCTGTGGGACAACTCCTCCAACGTCAACTTCCAGAAGTGGGCGAAGGAAGGCTTGATCTGGAATCTTGAAGAGCTCGCTGACAAGATTCCCAACGCGTTCACCTGGCTGAACGAAAATGACCTCGCTTATGGGCGCGTGCCCTCTCTTGACAACGGCTTGTACGGTCTGCCCCGTATGCAGCAGCTGACTCCCGATGCAATCCCCTACCGCGGTGACTGGCTCAAGAAGTTGGATATGGAAGTCCCGGTAACGGCTGATGACCTGTTTGAGTATTGCGTGGCCGTGTCTACTCAGGATCCCGACGGTAACGGCGTTGACGACACCTGGGGCATCTTCGTCACCCAGCTGGGTGATAAGGGTGGCGGACTTCTCGACAAGAACATCCGTGAAGGCTTCGGAATTGAGCCTGAGACCATAGCTTATAAAGTCATTCCCGCACAGGAAGGCTTCATGGATCTCATGGATTGGTATCACGACCTCTACGAGGCCGGCGGTATCTATCCTGAGTTCTATCTCGACGGTGACGTATACGCTGACCAGGCTGCTTTCAAGACCGGCAAGGTGGGCTGCTTCATCAAGACTGCTTCGCTGGATCACACCATGCAGTACAGATCCAACGCCACCAATGAATTCTATCAGAACAATCCCGATGGTGAAGTCGTAGCCGGCTATCCCCTCCAGCCTGCTGGAACGACCGCCGCGGACGCGGAAAACTACTTCCACTACATCACCATGTCCTGCTGGGGTGTGTTCTGCATCAGCAAGAACGCTTCCGAAGAAGCTGTTGATGCCGCCTGCCGTTTCCTCAACTTCGGCTGCACCGAAGAAGGCGTACATCTTCTGAATAACGGTATCGAAGGCATCAACTACAAGAGCTGGGATCCCGTACTGCGCAGTAAAGTCGGTTTCACTCAGGAAGAGAAGGAAGAACCCGGCCACGAAGAACGTCTTATCAACGCTCTTTCCTACCTGATGGTCCAGCAGAGCTGGCCGAATTACGGCAAGCTCACCTTCGGCGGCAACACCCCCGAGGAAAAAGCCGAGTACATGAAGCGCTATAACGAGCTCAACCACGGCTTCATCGTATACGACAACATCGACACCTACCCCGGCTACGCTGACCTGAAGACCAAGAACGCTGAACTGACTACTAAGCTCAACGACGAGATGATGGTGCAGTACATCGTGGGCGGCATCACCCGCGAAGAGTTCACAGATTGGCTGTACAATGTGTATTGCCCGGCTTGGGAAGAAGTCGAAGAGATCGTAGCCGCTGTGCGCGGACCCAAGGAATAAACCGCAAAGTTACGGCACCTGACAATACTATCTGATGCTTGCCTCCCTCGTCGAAAGGTGGGGGAGGCAATTTCCAAAGGCGGAGGCAGAATGTAATGCCCAGAATGATGCTGATCAAGCAGCCTAAAACAGCGCGTGAAAAGTTTCTGAACCTGATAGTGTATATCATTAAGAAACGCTATCTGTATTTGATGTGTGTTCCGGGACTTGTCTATCTGGCAATCTTCTGCTACACGCCAATGTACGGCGTCATCATTTCCTTCAAGGACTTCTCCTATACCAAAGGTATTTTCGCAAGTAAGTGGGTCGGCTTCCTGTATTTTTCCAAGGTATTCGCTACTTCGGATTTTTTTGACACGTTCCGCAATTCCATCCTGCTGAGTATTTTGCGCCTGTGCATCAACATGCCGGTTCCCATCATCCTGGCCCTCATGGTGAACGAGATCCGCTGCACAGCGTTCAAAAGGATCGGCCAGACGGTCATGTATCTGCCGCATTTTATCTCTTGGGTGGCAATCGGCGGCATCACTATCACGTTCCTGTCTGAAACCGACGGCCTTGTAAACATCTTGATCAAACGCATGACCGGGCACACTGTGCCGTTTTTAAGCTCCGCCGCCATGTTCCGAGGTCTTATCGTGGGCACTACAATCTGGAAGGAGGCTGGCTGGGGCACGATCATCTATCTTGCTTCTCTGTCCGCAATCAATCCCGAACTGTACGAAGCTGCGACCGTAGACGGCGCCAACCGCTTTCAGAAAGTCTGGCATATATCCCTCACCGGCATCGCGAGCGTCATCTCCATACAGCTCATTCTGCAATGCGGCAACATCATGAATAACGGGTTTGAGCAGATTTATATGTTTCAAAACCCACTCAATATACGTTCATCCGAGGTCTTTGAGACCTATATCTATAAAATCGGCCTACTAAATACCGATTTCAGTTATTCAACGGCAGTGGGCTTGTTTAAGTCGGTCGTAAACATCATTCTCGTCATCATCGCCAATCGCGGCGCAAAGCTGCTTGGGCAGGCCACATTCTATTAGCTTGAAATAATCGCCTATTGGAGCAACGCCGGGAGAAGCATTGCCTCCCTGGTGTTTTCGGCGAGGTATGAAAACTCTCGGCTGCATACATATCTGCTTGTTATGCGGAAATTTGCCAATGTGCACATAAAAATGTATTAGAAAAGCACAGTCCGGACAATAAAGCCCGTGACCGCTATTGACATTCTGTTAACAAAGGACTATAATTGCCTGTAGCCTGACAGAAAACCTCCCCAGGCACATCCGTTCCTTTTGAGGTGACATGATGACTGTTCAGCAAGACAAAGCGAACCCCGCGGCGCTGTCGTCAAAGCCGAAGCGGCCTGTATCCCTGCGAGTTAAGGACAACTGGCAGATGTACTGCTTTCTGGCCATACCTCTCGCGTGGCTGATCATCTTCAAATACGTTCCCATGTACGGCGCCACCATCGCCTTCAAGAGATACGATTTCTCCGTGGGCATATTGGGTTCCCCCTGGGTGGGGCTGGCCAATTTTGAAAAGTTCTTCAAATCCTACCAGTTCGAAAGGGTCGTGGGCAACACACTGTACCTGTCGGTGGTGCAGATGGTGCTCACCTTTCCCATACCCATCATATTCGCCCTCCTGCTCAACTCCGTTCTGGCCCGCAAATACAAAAGCGCGGTGGAAAACATCACCTATATGCCGCACTTCATATCCACCGTGGTGCTGGTAGGCATCATGAACCGTGTGCTGGACATCAATACGGGCATGATCAACAACGTGCTGTACCGTATGGGCATAAACTTCGACACCAATATGTTCATCGGCGGGCCGAACTTCCGCATACTGTATATCCTTTCGGGCGTGTGGCAGTCCACCGGCTGGGGCTCCATCATCTATATGGCGGCGCTTTCTGCCGTGGACCCCGAGCTGCACGAGGCCGCCACCATCGACGGCGCTTCCCGCCTAAAGAGGGTATGGTACATCGATCTGCCCACCATCATCCCCACTATCGCCATTACCCTGATCCTCCGCTGCGGCTCCCTGATGACGATAGGCTTCGATAAAGCCTATCTTATGCAGAACGACACCAACCTGGTGGCCAGCGAAGTGATCTCCACCTACGTGTACAAGGTGGGCCTCACGGCTGAGAGCGGACCCAGCAACACCAGCTACGCCACCGCCATCGGCATGTTCAACTCCGTGGTCAACCTGATCGCGCTGCTCACGGTGAACAAGATCGCCGACAAGGTGAGCGGCAGCGGGCTTTGGTAAGGAGGCGGGGATCATGACGGGACATCAGAATGAAAAGATCAGGCACGCCAACCCCATCCGGATCTCCACGGGGGACAAAGCGTACTACACCATCACCTACACCATCCTGGGCCTTTTTACGCTGCTGATCATCATGCCGCTGATCAACGTGGTGGCCAACTCCTTCTCCTCCCAGGACGCCGTGGCTTTCGGCTGGGTCACCTTCTGGCCGGTGGATTTCACCCTGAAGGGATATCGGGCGGTGTTCGACTATAAGGGCATATGGACCGCCTACGGCAACACCTTCATATACGCCATCGTGGGCACCACCATCAACCTCTCCGTGACCATGATGTGCGCTTATCCATTGGCTCGCAAGAGCCTGCCCGGGCACGGCTTCATCACGGGCCTGTTCATGTTCACCATGTTCTTTGGCGGCGGCACGATACCCAACTACATCCTGGTAAGGGGCCTGGGCATGATCAACAGCCGCACCTCCATGATCATCCCCGGTGCCATGAGCGTGTACAACATGATCATCGCCCGCACGTTCATCAAGAACATTCCCAGCGAGCTGGAGGAGGCTGCCAAGATAGACGGCTGTTCCGACTTCAAGTATTTCTTCCAGATGGTGCTTCCGCTGTCCGGCACGGTGATGGCGGTACTGGCGCTGTACTACGCCGTGGGCCACTGGAACGACTATTTTACCGCCTTCCTGTACCTGAAGGACCAGAACAAGATGCCGCTGCAGATGGTGCTCAGGGCCATCCTGATCAAAAACTCCTTCAACACCGAGGCCCTGGCCTCCAGCGCGGAGGAGCTGCTGTACAACCAGTCGCTGCAGGATCTGCTCAAATACTGCTTTATCGTGATCTCCACGCTGCCGATCCTGGTACTGTATCCCTTTGTTAAAAAGTACTTCGTCAAGGGCGTCATGATCGGCGCCGTGAAAGGCTGATTCAAACGAAGGCAAACTTCGTTGAATATATCAAAAAGGAGGATTTTAAGATGAAGTCCAAGCTCCTGTCCATCGTTCTGGCTGCCGTCCTGGTGCTGGCGCTGTGCGTACCCGCGCTGGCCGAAGGCGGACTGTCCGAGCCTGGCGTGTATCCCATCTGGACCGGCGACGAGCCCTACGTGCTCAAGGTACTGGTGTGCACCAACGCCCACGTGTCCGACTGGGACGACAACACCTTCACCAAGTGGGTGGAAGAAAAGTGCAACGTCGACCTGCAGTTTGAGTTCCTGCCCGAGGTAGAGCCCAAGCAGAAGCTCACCATCATGCTGGATACCAACGAAGAACTGCCCGACGTGGTGCTGTACGGCCTGTCCGTTGCCGAAGCGTACAACTACGGCAGCAAGGGCAAGTTCGTCAACCTCAGGGAATACCTGGATGACGGTCTGGGCGTGAACATCGACAGCGCCGTGGAGCGCTTCCCCACCTGGAACCTGATCACCAACATCACCAACTCCGACGGCTCCGTGTACGCGGTGCCGAAGATCCAGGCTTCTCCCCAGAACGAGACCAAGTATAAGCTGTGGATCAACAAGACCTATCTGGACAACCTGGGCCTTGAAATGCCCACCGATACCGACGAGTTCCGTGAGATGCTCGAGGCGTTCCGCGACAACGACGCCAACGGCGACGGCGACCCCAATGACGAGATCCCGCTGCTGGGTTCTCCCTCCTCCTGGGGCTCCAACCCCGTGAAGTTCCTCACCAACGCCTTCGTGGCGGAGGACGACCGCGATATGTGGCTCATCAAAGACGGCCACGTGGAAGCTTCCTACACCCAGGACGAGTGGTTCGAGGCCGTTGATTACATCAAGGGCCTGGTGGACGACAAGCTGATGGCTCCCGAATCCTTCACCTACGGCCGTCCCGAGATCAAGGCTGTGGCCGGCACCGCAGGCAACAAGGTCGGAGCTCTGTTTGATTCCTCTCTGGGCTTCTTCGGCAGCGACACCGAGGAACTGGTGGAAGCCAGGCTGCGCTTCTGGCCCGCTGAGCCTCTTACCGGTCCCGAAGGCGTGAGGTACGTAAGCTACAACCAGTCCTCCACCAGCCCCCTGTGGTTCGTGACCAGCTTCTGCAAGAACCCCGAGCTCGCGTTCCGCGTAGGCGACAGTATGTTCTGCGAAGAGGCGTATATGCTGGGCCGCTTCGGTGTGGAAGGCGAGAACTGGATCAAGACTGAGGATTACCTGGCCAAGCATCCCAACGCGGAGATCTCCACCAGCCTGGAAGGCTATGAGCCCACTTACATTTCCGAAGACAGCCATCTGGGCGAGATCGTGAACGTGTTCCTGACCGCGCAGAACGTAAACTGGTTCGACCAGATGCCCACTTTCTCCGGTGTTTCCGACTATCACGGCGGCTTCATCAGCAAGTATGAGGACGGCTACGAAGTCAACTGGGAGAACAGCGGCGGCGTGCGCCAGAACAGCATCACCGGTGTGTATCAGAAGTTCGCGCCCACCCTGGACGGCGTATACTGCCCGAACCTGAACTTCACCACCGACGAGCTGGAAGAGATCAGCGAGATCCGCGCCACCATCAAGAGCTTCGTCAACGAGCAGCGCACCAACTACGTCCTGGGCCGTGACTCCATGATCTCCGACCCCGAGGCGTTCAAGGCCGAGCTCGAGACCATCGGTCTGAGCAAGCTGCTGGAGGTAGCCGACGCGGCTTACCAGAGGCAGTACGCTGACTAAGACCTGAAGGCATAACCAAACGCGCCGGGAGAAGCACCGCTTCTCCCGGCGTTTTGTCGGACGAAAAAGCTCTCCACGGAAAGTCAGGGAATGTAATCTTACATTCCACCTCATCACCGCCTCCGGCGGAGCTTCCCCTCAAGGGGAAGCCTTTGGCAATGCACACAATGTTGTTCTTTCAAGAGAAATCCCTTTTACGCAGTGCTGAGCATCCCCCGATGGAGAACCTTTGTGTGGAGGTGCATAAGCCTTCCCCTGGAGGGGAAAGGTGGGCTGCGAAGCGGCTCGGATGAGGTGTCGGGCTGCACAAGTTCCTGAGCTTCCGGGAAGAACAAAAAACCCTGCCGCCATCCGGCGGCAGGGTACAAATGCTTTTAGGGTTTAGAACAGACCCGTGATGCGCCCGTTTTCGTCCACGTCGATCATCTCGGCGGCGGGCACTTTGGGCAGGCCCGGCATGGTCATGATGTCGCCGGTGAGCGCTACCACGAAGCCCGCGCCAGCGGAGACCTTCACGCTCTTTACGCTCACGCGGAAATGCTCCGGCGCCCCCAGCTTCGTCGGATCGTCCGAAAAGCTGTATTGCGTTTTCGCCACGCAGATGGGCAGGTTTCCAAAGCCGAGGGACGTCAGCTGTTTGATCTGCTTTTTGGCGTCGGGCGAAAGCGTGATGCCGTCGCCGCCGTAGATCCGCTGGGCGATGTGGGTGAGCTTGTCTTCGATGCTTTCGTCAAGCTCGTAGGAGAAGCGGAAATCGCCCTTCTTCTCTTCGCACAGCCGCACCACTTCGCGGGCCAGGTCTTCGCCGCCCTTGCCGCCCTCGGCCCATACGGTGGACAGGACCGTGTTCACGCCCAGCTCCCGGCACTTGCCGATGATGAAACCGATCTCCGCGTCCGTGTCGGTGGGGAAGCGGTTCACCGCCACCACGCAGGGCAGGCGGTAGACGTTTTTGATGTTGTTCACGTGCCTGAGCAGGTTCGGAATGCCCTTTTCCAGCGCCGCAAGGTTCTCGGCGTCCAGGCTCTTTTTGTTGGCGCCGCCGTGCAGCTTGAGCGCGCGCACTGTGGCCACGATCACCACGGCGTCGGGCTCAAGGCCGGACATACGGCACTTGATGTCCAGGAATTTCTCCGCGCCCAGATCCGCGCCGAAGCCGGCTTCCGTCACGGTGTAATCGCCCATCTTCAGCGCCATGCGCGTGGCCATCACCGAGTTGCAGCCGTGGGCGATGTTGGCGAAGGGGCCGCCGTGCACGAAAGCGGGCGTGCCCTCCAGGGTCTGCACCAGGTTGGGCTTGATGGCGTCCTTCAGCAGAGCGGTCATGGCCCCGGTGGCTTTCAGGTCGCCGGCGGTCACGGGCTTGTCGTCATAGGTGTAGCCTACGATGATGCGGCCCAGGCGCTCCTTGAGGTCCGTGATCGAGGAAGACAGGCAGAATACCGCCATGATCTCGCTGGCCACGGTGATGTCGAAGCCGTCCTCGCGGGGCGTGCCGTTCACCTTTCCGCCCAGTCCGTCCACGATGAAGCGCAGCTGCCGGTCGTTCATGTCCACGCAGCGCTTCCAGGTGATGCGGCGGGGATCGATGTTCAGGGCGTTGCCCTGCTGAATGTGGTTGTCCAGCATCGCGGCCAGCAGGTTGTTGGCCGCGCCGATGGCGTGGAAATCAGCGGTAATGTGCAGGTTGATGTCCTCCATGGGCACCACCTGGGCATAGCCGCCGCCCGCCGCGCCGCCCTTTACGCCGAACACGGGACCCAGGGAGGGCTCCCTGAGGGCCACGGTAACGCTCTTGCCGATGCGCTTGAGGCCGTCCGCGAGGCCTATGGTGGTGGTGGTCTTGCCTTCGCCGGCTGGGGTGGGGGTGATGGCCGTCACCAGCACCAGCCTGCCGTCCGGCCGGTCGGTATCCTTCAAAAGCGAAGGGTCGACCTTGGCTTTATAGCGCCCGTAGGGCTCCAGATATTTTTCGTCGATGCCGGCGCGCCGGGCGATCTCGCCGATGGGGCGCATTTCGCAGCTCTGTGCGATCTCGATATCCGTAAGATGTGCCATATGTCCTCCTGTTAACGGTAGTATTGCGCTGCTGCGCGGAACATGCCGATGTCGTAGTTGCCGGGAACGTTTTTATACAGGTTTTCGCCAACGCGCTCGCTGTGGCCCATTTTGCCCAGCACGCGCCCGTCCGGGGAGGTGATGCCTTCCACGGCGCAGGCGGAACCGTTGGGATTGAAGTGCACGTCGTAGGTGGCTTCGCAATTTTCGTCCACATACTGCGTGGCGATCTGGCCGTTTGCGGCGAGGCGCCCAATCAGCTCGTCGCTGGCCACAAAGCGGCCTTCGCCGTGGGATATGGGCACGCTCACCACGTCGCCCACGTGCATAAAGCGCAGCCAGGGGGACTTGTTGGAGGCCACGCGGGTGCGCACGATGCGGCTCTGGTGCCGTCCGATCACGTTGTAGGTGAGGGTGGGGCAGTTTTCGTCCGCGTCGATGATCCTGCCGTAGGGCACCAGGCCCAGCTTGATCAGCGCCTGGAAGCCGTTGCATATGCCGCACATCAAGCCGTCCCGCTCATCCAGAAGCTCCGTCACGCCGTCACGGATGGCGGCGCTGCGGAAGAAAGCGGTGATGAACTTGCCGCTGCCGTCTGGCTCGTCGCCGCCGGAGAAACCGCCCGGGATGAACACGATCTGCGATCTTTTCAACTCCTGCGCGAAGCGGTTTACGGAATCTGTGATGCCAGCGGGCGTCAGGTTGTTGAGCACCAGCACCTCGGGAACGGCACCCGCGTCCCGCACGGCTTTCGCGCTGTCGTACTCGCAGTTGGTGCCCGGGAACACCGGTATCAGCACCCGCGGCTGCGCCACGCGTATGCGGGAAGACTCCTTCGCGTCCGCCCGGAAGCTATAGGTCTTCGCCTTGCCCGGCAGCGCGGGGATGTTGCAGGGGAACACGCCTTCCAGCTTGCCTTCGTACAGCGAAAGCAGTTCGTCCGCTCCGACGGATTCTTCTTTGAAAGAGAATCGGCCTTCGCTGTTGATCCTGCCAAGCGTTTTGGCACCTTCGATGGGTTCGGCTGCTTCCAGGATGAAGCGGCCCGCGCGGTCCTCGAACAGGTCTTCCAAAAGAAGGCCGGAGGCAAAATCGAAGCCGAACCCGTTTCCGAAGCTCATCTTCATCACAGCATCTGCGATGCCGCCCCGCCCGGGCGTATAGCAGGCAACGGCTTTGCCTGAACGCAGAAGCTGCGTTACCCTGGCAAACAGGCGCTTGAGGGACTCCGCTTCGGGCAGGCCGTTTTCGTCGTATTCGGGCGCGAGCAGCACCGCAAGGTGCCCGGACTGCTTGAATTCGGGCGAGACCACGTTTTCAGCTTTGTCCGTGGTCACGGCGAAGGACACCAGCGTGGGCGGAACGTCCAGGTCTTCAAAGCTGCCGCTCATGGAGTCCTTGCCGCCGATGGCGCCGATGCCCAGGACCATCTGGGCCTTGAACGCGCCCAGCAGCGCGGCGAAGGGCTTGCCCCAGCGCCTGCCGTCCCGGCCGGGCTTTTCAAAGTATTCCTGGAATGTCAGGTATACGTCTTTGAATTCCGCGCCGGAGGCGATCAGCTTGCACACGGATTCCGCCACCGCGCAGTACGCGCCGTGATAGGGGCTTGCGGAGGACAGGGCGGGATCGTATCCCCAGGCCATGAGGGAGCAGTCGTCGGTGTGGCCGTTTTCCACAGAGATCTTGTGGGCCATGGCCTGAATGGGCGTGAGCTGCCTTTTGCCGCCGAAGGGCATCAGCACGGTGCCCGCACCGATGGTGGAGTCAAAGCGCTCGCTGAGGCCGCGCCTCGAGCAGCATTCCAGGCTGGAGGCCATGTGCCTGATGTTTTGGGCAAAACCGCCGGCAAAGGGCTTTTTATCGATCTTCGGCGCACCGGCAGAGATCGAAATGTGCTTTTCCGCACCGTTGGAGTTCAAAAACTCGCGGCTGATATCCACGATGCGCTTGGAATTCCATTCCATCACAAGGCGCTTTTCCTCCGTGACCACCGCCACGGGGCAGGCCTGCAGATTCTCTTTGGCGGCCAGGGCCAGGAAGGCGTACACGTCGCGTTTGTCCACCACCACGGCCATGCGCTCCTGGGATTCGCTGATGGCCAGCTCCGTGCCGTCCAGGCCCTCATATTTTTTGGGCACGGCGTTCAAGTCGATCAGAAGGCCGTCCGCCAGTTCGCCGATGGCCACAGACACGCCGCCCGCGCCGAAATCGTTGCACCGCTTGATCATGCGGCAGGCCTCGGGATTGCGGAACAGGCGCTGGAGCTTGCGCTCCTCGGGGGCGTTGCCCTTCTGCACCTCCGCGCCGCAGGTTTCTACCGAATGCGCGTTGTGGGCCTTGCTGGACCCCGTCGCGCCGCCTATGCCGTCACGGCCCGTGGAGCCGCCCAGCAGTATCACGGTATCCCCGGGGGCGGGGCGCTCGCGCCGCACGTTGCAAGCGGGAGCGGCGGCGATCACCGCGCCGATCTCCATGCGCTTTG
>JAFZPV010000016.1 GCA_017552535.1 Clostridia bacterium | reverse complement strand
GTAGCCGTAGCGGACCACGGCGGGAACCGCCATGCCGCCCAGGAAGCCCAGCTTGGTGTAGCCCAGCTTCACGGCAGCGTAGCCGGCCATGTAGCCGCACAGCTCTTCCTGATACACAGCGCAGTAGACGTTGTCGGCCACTTCCGCGCCGCCCAGATCGCCTTCGCTCACGTCCAGTGCCACGAACTTGATCCCGGGATACTCGTCCTGCACTTCAGCGATGGTGGCGCCAAAGGCGTAGCCGGGCATGATGATGACGTTGTAGTCTTCGTCGTCGGCCTTCTCGACCATGGCGACGCGCTCGGCGGTGCTGTCACCGGCGGGCTTATAATAAGTGAAGTCCACGCCGTTGGCTTCGCACCAGGCCTTGGCGGCCTCGTAAGTGGTCTGGTTGAAGGACTGATCGGTGATGTCGCCGTAGTCGGTGATCATCGCCACGCGGATATCCTCGGCGCAGGCCACGAGGGATACCATCAGCATAACGGACAGGAGAATCGAGAGAAGCTTCTTCATTACCATTTCCTCCTTTAGAATTGTGCGCCTTTGGGCGCGATGGGCACACCGCGTTCACAGCATGTCTGGATTGATTATAGCAGATAGAGTGCTGTTTGAAAAGATAAGAAAAATGAACTTTTTTGTAAGTTTTGATATCAATTGTTCACTGGTTTTGAATAGGCTTTTTGCTTTTTGTGCGCTTTGACCGCCGCCTCGCGGCCAGCGCCCATATGCCCAGGGCCAAAGCAGCGCCCGTGAGCGCGCCGCAGCTGTCCAGAAGGCAGTCCTGCCACATGGCGGCTCTGGCCGCCACGAAATGCTGATGTGTCTCGTCGCCCAGCGCGCACAGCGCGGCAGCCGGCACCGCCCACAGCGCCCGGAACGGCTTTCGGGGAGAGCCGGCAGCCACGCCCAGCGCAAGCCCCAGGCACAGAAACAGATTGAAATGCGCCGCCTTGCGCACGATATAGCCGATACGGTCGAGCCTGGCCGGCGTGGGCTCCAGGCGCACGAGCTTCAAAAGAAAGCGCGTCACGGCGCCGCTCAAACGCCCTGACTCCTCGCCCGTCTGGGAGGAGAAAAACCACATGGCCGTCATCAGCATGACCGCCGCGATCAGGGCGGCGATTCGTATGGCCTTATACTTTCGCGTCATACAGGTTACCTGCATTTTCTGTCTGTTCGGAGAAGCGCCCGCCGACCGGCAGCCCGCGCGGCAGGGCTTTCCCTATGCCATTATACTGTACGCCGCTTCCGCCCGTCAATACGTCTTTCGTGGGTTTTTACACAGCCGCCGCCCCGTCCGGGGCAGGAAACCCGCCTGCGCCCGTTGAATTGATGTAAGCGTGTCCGCACGTTCCGATCAGGGCCGCGCGGGCGCACCTGAGAAAAGGCGGGTGATCGAATGTTTACCGATATGAAAGCCCTTGCGGCAGGGCCTTACAGCGTCAGGCTCAAATGGAAATACGAAGGCAGCGCCGCGTCCTTCCGGGCGTGCATGTCCGACCGGTATACCGAAAACATGCGCTATGATCCGGTATGGCAGGGCGAAGAAAATGAGTGTGAGATCAACATCTCCACTCACCGGAAGTATTATTTCCGGGTGGAGGCGCTGGATGAAAATGACCGCGTGACTGAAATGAGCGGCGTGTTTTCTTCCCCCGTGGGCAGGAGGCTTAAGCCGTTTCGGGAAAAGCTCAGCCGCGGGCTCATCGCCTGCCGCGCGCAGCAGGGCGGCATCTTTTTGAGCTGGCGCATGTTCAAAAGCGAGGTGCACGGCTTTTGCGATACGGGTCTTACGGGCACGGACTTTCGCGTGTACCGCAACGCGTCCCCCATCGCGCTGGTGACAGACAGCACGAATTACCTCGACCCGGACGGCAAGACGGACGACGTGTACAGCGTCGCGCCTGTTTCAAACGGCGCCGAGGGCGCGCGCTGCCCGGACACCGCCGTATGGAAAAGCGGCAGCAATTATCTGGACATCCCCGTGCACAGGCCGGAAGGCGGCGTATCTCCCTCCGGGGAAAAGTACGAATACCATCCCAACGACCTGTCCGTAGGCGACGTGAACGGAGACGGCGAGTTCGAGTTCATTTTCCGCTGGGAGCCCACCAACGCGAAGGACAACTGCCAGAGGGGCTATACCGGAAACTGCATCATCGACTGCGTCACCCTTTCCGGTCAGCTTTTGTGGCGGCTGGACATGGGGCCCAACATCCGCGCCGGCGCCCACTACACCCAGTTCATGGTGTACGATTTCAACATGGACGGCAGGGCGGAAATGGCGGTAAAGACCGCACCGGGCACCCTCATGACCGTGTACGCGGAAGACGGCAGCGTGAAGAGCAGGCGGTTCATCACCATGCCCCAAGCGGATCTGGAGGCGGGCTGGAGTCACGAAGACAGGTACGCCTGCTCCCCCGCGGACTACCGGGAAAACCTGATACAGACCTTTCTGAACTGGCCAGAGCATCCGGAGGTCAGGCGGAAGATGTGGGCCCAGCGGGCGGAAGACTGTTTCGGGCTGAAGAAGCGCTATATCTATCCCCTGCGGCGCAGGGACGCCGAGGAGCTGGCGGATTACTTCATCAACGAGTATGCACCGAAGCGCTCACCCAAAAACGAGCTGTGGAAGTTTGAGGGCTTTATCTTCAAAGGGCCGGAATACTTAACCATGTTCGGCGGGAACGGCGAAGAGCTTGAGACCATCCCCTACCCCTATCCCCGCGTGGACGACGGGCTGATGTGGGGCGATTACAGCTGGAACCGGGTGGAGCCCATGAACCGCAACGACCGTTACCTGGCGGGCGTCGCCTATCTGGACGGCGAAAGGCCCTACCTCGTAATGTGCCGCGGCTACTATACCCGCACCACCCTGGCCGCCTACGATTTCTTCGAAGGGCATTTTCATAAGGTGTGGGGCGTGGATTCCGGCTTCGTGCCCATGCGCAATCCCTTTGCGCCCACCCCTGTAGGCGCGCTGGGCAGCGATCCCGTGTACGGCATGATCGTGAACCAGGGCAACCACTCCCTGTCCGTGGCGGACGTGGATTCGGACGGCTGCGACGAGATCATATACGGCGCCTGCGTGATCGACCAGGACGGCAGCGTGCTGTACAGCGGGCAGGGCTTCCTGCCGGACGGGCGTTTTCTCAACTGGGGGCACGGCGACTCCATGCACGCGGCGGTCATCGACCCGGACACGCCGGGCCTGGAAGTGATGCACGTGTTCGAGGACGGCGACAACGCGCCTTACGGCCACGCGCTGGTGGAAGCCCGGGACGGAGAGGTGATATACGGCGTTCCCTCCAGCCGGGACCTGGGGCGCTGCATGATCGGAAAAATGCTACCTGAAGAACGCGGATGGCAGGTGTGGTGCGAAGACATGCGCGACTGCAAAGGCCGGGTGCTCAACGTTCCCCGGCTGCCCGGCACCAACTTTTCCGTCAAATGGGCCGCGGACCTCACCACCCAGGTACTGGGCAGCGTGGACTATACGAAGCACGACGGCAGCGGCCAGGTGAGCGACCTTACGCACGGCGCGATGCTCACGCCCGAGGGCTGCGTAACCAACAACTACACCAAGGGCAACCCCTGCCTGTGCGCGAGCATCTTCGGCGATTTCCGGGAGCAGGTGATCCTGCGGCTGGAGGACGACAGCGCCCTGCGCATATACACCCCGACGGACGTGACGCATCACAAGCTGTTCACCCTGCTTGAGGATACCCAATATCGCTGCGGCGTGGCCTGGCAGAACACCTGCTACAACCAGCCCGTGTATCCGTCGTTCTATTACGGGCCGGACATGCGCTTTGACGGGCTTGCGGAGGCGGCAGATGGCGAAAATCATCCTAAGCCCTGATCCTTCTTCGGAGGAGCTTGCTCTGTACAAGGGCCTGACTGCCCGGCAGGAGATCAGGCGGGACGTGTTTATCGCCGAAAGCGTAAAGGTGATCGAGGCCGCGCTGGACGCGGGGCTTGAGCCCGTGAGCCTGCTGATGGAAAGAAGGCACCTGGAAGGCAAAGCCGCGCATCTCGCGGAGCGGGCGGGCGGCGTGCCCGTATACGCCCCGCCGGACGAGTGGATACATTCCCTCACCGGCTACGCGCTGCACCGGGGCGTGCTGTGCGCCATGAAGCGTCCTTCTCCCGCAAGCCCCGAAACGATCCTTCCGGGCGCCGGACGCGTGGCGGCGCTTGAGAACGTCGCGGACGAGGCGAACCTGGGCGCGATCTTCCGCTCGGGGGCCGCGCTGGGAATGGACGCGCTCCTCCTGTCTCCGGGCTGCGCCGACGCCCTGAGCCGCAAATGCGTTCGTGTGAGCATGGGCGCGGTGTTCCGCCTGCCCTGGGCGCGCACGGAAGAGCTGGACGAAGGCGGGATAGGCGTCATCAGGCGCTTCGGCTTTACGCCCTGCGCACTGGCGCTGACGGACGAAAGCATGCCCGTGACAAGGATGCCCGCCCGAAAGCCCGCGCTGATCCTCGGAAACGAGGGAACAGGCCTCAAGGCCGCCACCGTGGCCGCCTGCGATGTGACGCTGAAAATACCGATGAAGCGCGGGATGGACTCGCTGAACGTGGCCGCCGCGGCAGCTGTGGCTTTCTGGGAGGCGGGCCGCGCGGGCGCGGAACAAAAATGAGATCCGGCGCATATTGCATTTGCATTTGTGCCGGAAACGTGGTAGAATAGGCGCGGACGGAAGAAAAGCGTCCCGATTCTGATCGACCGGAGGGAAATACCCATGGCAATGGACAACTTTAAGGAAGAGATCGTTGTAAAGCGCAAAAGCGGCCTCAACAACGCGGTATACTATCTGTGCTGGGCGACGATCGTCGTTTTCGGCTTTATCGGCATCGTGAATCTGTACGCGGCGCTGGGCACCATCGGGCAGGGCTTCCAGTGGCCTTCGCTGGTGTTCTCGCTGATCCTGATCGGCCTGGCGGTGCTTTTGTTCCTCAAAAAGGACACGCTGCGGGTGGAATACGAATACACCTTCACCAACGGCACGCTGGACATCAGCCAGGTGCTGAACAACTCCAAGCGCAAATACCTGGCGGAGATCCCGCTCAAGCTTGTGGAAAGCTGCGGATCGGTCACGGTCCCCGCCTTCAGCCGCTATCTCAACAACAAAGAGATCAAGCGCCACAACTGGTTTTTGAACCGCGACGCGGACCTCGTCTACCTCTACTTCACCAAAAACGCCGTGCGCCGCCTGGTGATCATCGAGCCCAGCCAGGAGATGCAGGCCATGATGCGCTCGAAGGGCTACCTGGGATACGGAGTGTGGCAGGATAAGTAACATGCCCGTGTATCTGGACAACAGCGCCACCACGCGGCCCTCCGCGCAGGTGACAGCTGAAGTGGCGCGCGCTTTGGAGGAGGAGTGGTACAATCCCTCCTCCCTGTACGCCCCGGCGCTGGGCGTGGAAAAGCGCATGCGCGCGTGCCGGGAGAAGATCGCCGGCGCGCTTTGCTGTAAAGACGCAAAGGTCATTTTTACCTCCGGCGGCACCGAGGCCAACAACCTGGCCCTGGCCGGCACGGTAGGCGTAAGCCGGGCGCCGGTGCGCATAGCGGTGAGCGCCGTGGAGCACCCCAGCGTGTACGAATGCGCCAAAACCCTGGCGGAGGCGGGCGCCTGCGAAACGGTGTTCATCCCCGTTCTGCCTGACGGGCGCGCGGACGCGGACGCCATTGCGAAAGAGCTTCAAAAGGGGCTTACGCTGCTGAGCGTGATGCAGGTGAACAACGAGACCGGCGCCTTGAACGACATCCCGCTCATCAGCCGGCTGAGGGATCAGCTTTGCCCCTCCTGCCGCCTCCATGTGGACGGCGTGCAGGGTTTTATGCGGGAAGAGATTGACTTTAACCTGATCGACATGTATACCCTTTCCGGCCACAAGCTGCACGCTCCCAAAGGCACGGGCGCGCTGGTAACGAAACGGGGACTGAGGCTCAGACCTTCCCACATCGGCGGCGGCCAGGAAGAGCAGATGCGAAGCGGCACCGAAAACACCCCCGGCATACTGGGTCTCAGCCGCGCCATAGACGAAATGCTGGCCCTGCCGGACCGTCGGGCGCATATGGCAAGGCTCAAAATGCGCCTGTCAGCCGGGCTTAAAGCCGCCGTGCCGGCGTCTGTGATCAACGGTCCCCGGCCCGAAGAGGGCGCGTGCCACATCCTGAACGTGAGCTTCCCCGGCGTGCGGGGCGAGACCATGCTGCACGCGCTGGAGGAAAAAGGCGTATATGTTGGAAACGGCTCGGCCTGCTCCAGCCGCAAAACAAAGATCTCCCGGGTACTGAGCGAGATGCACATTCCGGCCAGGACGGCGGAGTGCGCCGTGCGCTTCAGCCTCTGCCCGTACACCAGCGAAGAAGACATCGATACCGCCGTCAGGGAAGTGAAGCAGGCCTACGAAGTGCTGGTGAAATATCAGCGCCGCTGACCTTCCGCAAGCGATAAAAACACACCAATCCGGCAAGGAGACTTATTTTTCATGCGCGAAGTACTTTTGGTGCGTTTCGGCGAAGTGCACCTGAAGGGGCTGAACCGCCCCTATTTTCTGAAGATGCTGGTGGAGGACATCAAAAAGGTCCTTTCCGGCATGAACGCAAAGGTTTGGCTGTCAGAAGGCCGCATATACGTGGCGGACGCCCCGGATATGAGCGAATGCGCCCGGCGCGTGAGCCGCGTGTTCGGCGTGTATTCCGTGAGCCCCGCTGTGGAGATGGAAAAGGAGCTTGAGCCCATACTCGCCAAAGCCGCGGAAATGATGACAGGCGTCACCGGTTCCTTCAAGGTGATATGCCGCCGCAGCGACAAGCACTTTCCCCTGAACAGCCAGCAGCTGGCGGTTCTGGCGGGCGAAAGGATACTGGAAAAGAACCCGTCCCTCACCGTGGACGTTCACAAGCCCCAGACCGAGATGTGGATCGAGATCCGCGACCACGCCTACCTGTGCAACCGGGAGCTGATGGCCGTGGGCGGGCTGCCCATGGGCACGGCGGGCAAAGCGCTGCTGCTTCTGTCCGGCGGCATCGACAGCCCCGTGGCGGGCTACCAGATCATGCGCAGGGGCGTGAACTGCCAGGCGATCCACTTCGCCTCCCCGCCCTACACCAGCCAGCGTGCGAAGGAAAAGGTGCTCTCCCTCGCCCGAATCATCGGCGAATACGAGTACGGCATGCGCGTGCACATCGTGCCGTTCACCGACATCCAGATGGCCATCCACGAAAAATGCGAGGAAGGCCTTGGCACGGTGATCATGCGCCGCTTCATGATGCGCATCGCAAACGAGGTAGCCAAACAGCAGGGCTGCCAGGCCGTGATCACCGGCGAATCCATCGGTCAGGTGGCTTCCCAGACGATGGAAGCCCTGATGTGCACCGAGCAGATGACCGACCTGCCCGTGTTCCGTCCCCTGATCGGCATGGACAAGCTGGACATCATCCATATCGCCGAAAAGATCGGCACCTACGAGACCTCCATCCTGCCCTACGAGGACTGCTGCACCGTGTTCACCCCCAGGCACCCTGTGACCAAGCCCCGCCTGGACCGCGTGGAAAAGGAAGAGGAAAAGCTGGACATCGATGCCCTGGTGCGCGCCGCCCTGGACGGCATCGAGACGGTTCTGGTCTGACACCAAAGCACGCCCCCGACATCAGCCTCTCCCCCAACAAACTCCTCACTCCTAACTCCTGACTCCACACTCTAAGGAAAGCTCATGACCGTAAACGCCTTTCTGGAACAGCTGAAAAACGACCCAGCCTTTATGGCGAACGTATCCTGCATACGCACCCTCCCGGCAAACGAAGCCCGCTACGCGGACTTTCCCGAAGAGCTGGACGGGCGCGTGTGCGAGGTGCTGCGCGCCCGGGGCATAAACCGGCTGTATTCCCATCAGCGCGAGGCGCTGGACATGGCCCTGGCGGGAAAGGATTTCGTGGTGGTCACGCCGACCGCTTCGGGCAAGACTCTGTGCTACAATCTGCCGGTGCTGTCGTCCATCCTGAAGGGCGACGCCTCCCGCGCGCTGTACCTGTTCCCCACCAAAGCCCTCTCCAGCGACCAGGTGGCGGAGCTGTACTCCATGATTGAAGCCCTCGGCGCGGACATCAAGGCCTTCACCTACGACGGCGACACGCCCGCTTCCGCCCGCACAGCCATCCGCCAAGCCGGCCACGTGGTGGTCACAAACCCGGATATGCTGCATCAGGGCATACTGCCCCACCACACCAAATGGGTCAAGCTGTTTGAAAACCTCAAATACGTGGTGATCGACGAGATCCACGCCTACCGCGGCGTGTTCGGCTCGAACCTGGCCAACGTCCTGCGCCGCCTTGACCGCATATGCGCGTTTTACGGCGCGCATCCCACCTACATCTGCTGCTCCGCCACCATCAAAAATCCCGGCGAGCTGGCCGGCGTTATGACGGGCCGCGAGATAAACGTGATCGACAGAAACGGCGCGCCCTCCGGCAAAAAGCACGTGATCTTCTACAATCCCCCCGTGGTGAACCGCCAGCTGGGCATACGGGCGGGCAGCATCCCCGAGACCCGGAAGATCTGCCTTCGCCTGTTGCAAAGCGGCGTAAAGAGCATCGTGTTCGGGCGCTCGCGCCTGGCGGTGGAGGTGCTCACCCGCTATGCCAAGGACGCCGTGCGCGATCCCCTGGGCAACGCGGGGCGCGTGCGCGGCTACCGCGGCGGGTACCTGCCCACCCTGAGGCGCGAGATCGAGCGTGAGCTTCGCGCGGGCCGCGTGGACATGGTGGTGAGCACCAACGCCCTGGAGCTGGGCATCGACATCGGCCAGCTGGACTGCTGCGTGATGTGCGGCTATCCCGGCACCATCGCCTCCGCCCGCCAGCAGGCGGGACGGGCGGGCCGCCGGAAGAGCGAGAGCCTCACGATACTGGTGGCCAGTTCCAATCCGCTGGACCAGTACATCATCAACCATCCGGATTATTATTTCGACCAGAGCCCGGAAATGGCGTTCATCAACCCGGACAACCTGTACATCCTGCTCAATCACCTGAAGTGCGCCGCCTACGAGCTGCCCTTCAGCCAGGGCGAACGCTTCGGAAACGTGGAGGAGACAGGCGAGCTGCTCTCCTATCTTTCGGAGCAGAACATCTTAAGGCAGGTATCGGACAAATGGTACTGGATGGCGGAGGAATTCCCCCAGGCAGGCATCAACCTGCGCTCCGCCACGGACCAGAACTTCGTGATCGTGGACATATCCGACCCCAAGCACCACCGGGTGGTGGGCGAAATGGACCGCTACACCGTGCCGATGCTTTTGCACAAATACGCTATCTATATGCACGAAGGCCAGCAGTACCAGGTGGAAGAGCTGGACTTTGACGACAAAAAAGCCTACATCCGCCGGGTGGACGTGGGCTATTACACCGACGCCGACCTCACCACGAGCCTGAAGGTGCTGGACGAGTTCGACGCGGAAAACGCGGGCCTGCTCACGCGGCACCGGGGCGAGGTGCTGGTGAGTTCCATCGTGACCGTGTTCAAAAAGATCCGCTTCGACACCCACGAAAACCTGGGCTGGGGCCCGGTGACCCTGCCGGAGCTGGAGATGCAGACCACGGCCTGCTGGTGGACGCTGCCGGACGGCCTGGAAGAAAAATACGGCAAGGACGAGCTCAAAAACGCCATGGTGTCGCTGAGTTATCTGCTAAGGCACATCGCGCCCATGTTCCTGATGTGCGCCGTGACGGATATTTCGGTGGTGTACCACGTAAAGGACACCTTTTCGGACAAGCCCACGCTGTACCTGTACGACCACATTCCGGGCGGCATCGGGCTAAGCGACCGGGTGTACGAAATGAATACGCTGTTTTTTGAGGAGGCGCTGCGCATGCTGAACGCCTGTCCCTGCACGGACGGCTGCCCCGCCTGCACCGGCGCAGGCGGCGAAGGCAGCAAGCACACGCTGGTCATGATCCTCAAGGAGCTTATAAAGGAGGCGAACGAATGAAGATCACGCTCAACCCCGACGAAGAGGTCGTAAAGACCGTAAAGGAGGGCCTGAAGCTCAAGGACGGCTACTGCCCCTGCAGGCTGGAAAAGACCCCCGACACCAAATGCATGTGCAAGGAGTTCCGGGATCAGATCGCCGATCCCGATTTTGAGGGCTTCTGCCACTGCATGCTGTACTACAAAAGCAAATAAACAAAACAGGAGGAACCGTCATGGCAGAGATCAGGATCACAAAAGAAAACTTTCAGCAGGAAGTTATGGAGAGCAAGCTGCCCGTCGTTATCGACTTCTGGGCGTCCTGGTGCGGCCCCTGCCGCATGCTGGGCCCCGTCGTCAGCCAGCTGGCCGAAGCCTATGAAGGCAAGCTCAAAGTGGGCAAGGTGAACGTGGACGAGGAAGGCGAACTGGCCGCACAGTTCAGCGTCATGTCCATCCCGCTGGTGGTGCTCATGCAGGACGGCAAGCTGGTCAAGAGCTCCCTGGGCTACAAGAGCCTGGAGGCGCTCAAGGCGGAGCTTGGGATCTGAAAAGCGAAAAACGAACTATTTATCCGATACAGCAGGAAATCCGGAGAGCTTAGCGCCCTCCGGACTTCTTTTTTGTCATTCTGCCGTTTGCGAGGTGTGCCGCACCCTGGACACCCGCGGGACCGCGCCGGTCTCGCCGGAGATGTCGATATACGGTACCTGTACGCCCGCAAACAGGTTTTCGGGGAGCTGGGCCGTCCAGCCGTTTGGGTCGAAAGCCGGCATATCAATGCCCAGGGCGTACAGCACGATGGCTGCCGTATCGCGGATGTTCATGTCGCCGATCTCACCAGCCTGAATGCCGGGGCCTGCCGCCAGGAAGCTGATGCGCCTCTCCGCTTCCGTCCAGCCGCCGTGGCTGCCGGAGTATCCTCCCTCCGGGCGCTCGTCGCAGGTGCCGCCGTGGTCGCTCAACACCAGAAACAGCGTGCTGTCCAGCATTCCCGCGTCCCGGCAGGCGCTGTACAAAAGCTGCACGTAACGGTCGCACACTTCGATCTGGTTCAAGTGCTGCGGCGTGCCGTAGCCGAATTTGTGCCCCGCGCCGTCCACGCTGTCCATGTGGACGAACATGAATGCGGGCTTGCGGGAACGGATGTATTCGCAGGCCGGGCCGATGAGCTCCGCGTCCCGCAGCGACAGGCAGTCCACGCCTGCGTCCGCCTCCACGATGCCTGTCACAAGCGGACTCCAGTCGCAGTACGCGGCGACCGCCGCGTCCGGATACGCTCCGCGCACGCGCTTGTACAGGGTGGGAAAGCGGCTGTCCGTCGGATACGCGTGTTGGCTTATCCATTCGTTCGTGAGCCCGTGCAGGGCGGGGCTCACGCCCGTGAGCATCGAGCCCCAGCACTCGGCGCTGATGGAAGGCCTTGAGGCGAACGCCCGGAACGTGCGCGCGCCGGAGGCGAATATCGCGTCCATGCAGGGCGTTTTGGCGTTTTGTATAAAAGCGCCCGCGCCGTCGATGCCCGCGACGATCACGTGTTCGAATCTCTTCATTGCTGCGCCGCCATCATTTATGGGTCTTTTCGAAGGCGCGGATCACGGCGTTCATGGCCGCGGCGCGGAGCCCGCCTTCCTCCAGCGCGCGCACGCCCTGGATGGTGGTGCCGCCCGGGGAGCACACGGCGTCCTTCATCTGTCCCGGATACATGCCGGTCTTTCGCATATACGCCGCGCTGCCCTCCAGCATCGAAAGCGCCAGCTGCAGGGCGTCTTGCCGCTTTAAGCCGCAGGCCACGCCGCCGTCCGCCAGGGCTTCGGCAAACAGGGCCGCGAAAGCAGGGCCGCAGCCCGCAAGGGCCGCTCCGGCGTCCATGGAGGCTTCGGGCATTTCGATCAGCACGCCGCTTGCGCCCATGATCTCAAGAAAATCCGCTACCGCCCGCTGGCTCACGAGGGCGCTTTTGGCGTACATCGTCACGCCGTCCCCCGTGCCCACGGGGATGTTGGGCATGATGCGCACCACAGGCGCGGGCCGGGGCAGCATGCCTTCCAGCTCCGCGATCGTCACGCCGGAAAGCATGGACACGATCACGGGCATATCGCCGCGTTTTTCCAGATCTTTCTGTACGGAAGACAGAGCTTCCTTCGCCATATAGGGCTTAACGCCCAAAAACAGGAAGTCCGCCTCCTTCGCCGCGCGGCTGGCGCTGCAGGCTTCTCCGCCCAGCTCGCGGGCCAGGTCTTCCGCCTTGGAAGGCGTACGGTTGTTGAGCAGCAGTCTGGCGCGTCCCTTCATGGAGCGCGCCAGGGCGCCTCCCATGTTTCCGGTTCCGATAAATCCGCATACGGTCATATCACATGTCCCTCACATAATAATGTCTGGTGATCCACTTGGTGAGCCCGTCCAGGCCGGGATAGATGATGCGCTCGTTCACGTTCATTTGGTCCAGCAGGTCCCGGATATCCCAGCGGATGTCCTTGCTGATCACGTATTTCACGGTCTCGCGGGTGTGGGCGTCCAGGAAGGCCTCGATGTCCGTGATGCCCGCCGGGATCACGGAAAAGAAGGAATACTGGTTGATGATGCGCTGGGAGATGGACGGCGGCTCCAAATTTACAAGGGTGCTCGTGCCCATGTCTTCATCGTATTCGGCGATGGAATGGGCCACCCGCGTCAGAAGTTCCACGGAGAACGTGGTGCTCTTGGTCTCCTCCAGCGCGCGGCGGTACTTTTCCGGCAGTTCCCGGTTCATGTCCGTCATGGTCATGCGCCACACCGCGCAGTCCCTGGCGTCCAGCTTTTTGAGGTTCGTCTCCGTGACCGCGAAGTGGAGCGCCACCAGGGGCGATCGCGTCCAGTCCAGCAGGCGCGTGGGCAGGCCGTAATGCTGGCCCACGATCATCTGTTTCCATACGGATTCCTTGAGGGTGGGGTCCTCGATGCTGGCGTACTTGGTGAAATACCGCAGGATGGAAGGCTCCAGCTCGTGCTGGCGGCTGCCGCAGTTGCGCCACAGGCTGGTGACCATGCGGTAGCGGGCATCCGGCTGGCCGCGGTAATAATACTCGCTGCGCAGGCGGTTGATGTCGCCGTTGCGCGTCTGATCGCTGATCAGGCGCATCACGTCGTCTATCGTATTGACCTGGATCGTGGTGATCATATGTATCTTCCTAATCTGCTCATGGAGCCGTCAGGCGCGTGAGCCTTTCGATCATGTCGGTCAGAAGGCCGTCACGGTTCACCGCCCACACGTATCGGACGGGATGAGGCGTGAATTCGGTTTGGGAATAGTGGTTGTCGTACTGCGGGAAAGGCGCCCGGATCAGGCGGCTGCGGAGGAAACGCTCGTTATCATTCACCAGATACGCCGCCGCGCACACGTCCCACAGCACGCGGCTCCAGGGCCTGTTTTGGCAGAAGGCCATGCTGGAAATGGCATTTTGAGCCAGATATATGCACTTTTCGTTTTTGCCGATCAGCCAGGCTTCGAATTCCGGCCCGCTCACGGAGAAGGCGCTCACCACGCCCTGGCAGGGCAGCATCACCAGCGGAACGGCGCTTTTCCACACAACGCGGGCAGCAGCCACGTCCTGGCGCATGTTGAATTCCGCGGTGTCCGGCCATTCCAGGCTGTGGCCGCCCAGCCAAACGACGACGATGCGGTTATTGATGGCAGGCTCCATGAGCAGCGCGCTGGCCACGTTGGTGATGGCGCCGATCGCCACCACGTACAGCGGTTCGTCAGCACCGTGCTGAAGGGCGAGCTCTGCAATGCGCCGGGCCGCGGGAGAGTCCACCGGCGTGTTTTCGTCCGGCAGGTATTTCCTTGCACCCAGGTACGCCAGCTCCTTTGCGTCGTTCCGCCCGCACAGGCGCGATACCTTGATGATCTCGTCGTAGCTTTTGAGCATGCCGTCCTCCGGAGAGGTGCTGCGCTCGTTAAAGAAGGGGGCAGCGGTGACGGCCAGAAGGTTTACCCTTTCGGGATAGGCCAGCAGGTAGGCAAGGGCGAACTGGTCGTCGATCTCGTTGAAGGCGTCCGTGTCCAGAACGGCGTCCACCCTGCCCTGCACGGGCTCCAGGCGGCGGATGATATCCTCGTACATAAGCCGTATACCTCCAAAAAAAGACCTCGCACGAGGTCTTTTTCTCTATTGATTATATCTGGACGAATTCGGCCTCTGCGCCCAGGGCGCGGAGCTTTTCGTCTATGTGCTCATATCCGCGGTGGATGAACTGCACGCCGCTGATGTCGCTTACGCCGTCCGCCATCAGGGCCGCCACAATCATGGCCGCTCCCGCTCTTAAGTCCGTGGCGGTCACGGCGGTGCCCCTGAGCTTTTCCACGCCCTGGATGACCGCGGTGGCGTTGGAGACCAGGTCGATGCTCGCTCCCATGCGGCGAAGCTCGTCCAGGTAGACGAAACGGTTTTCAAAGATCGTTTCCGTCACCTGGCTGGTGCCCCAGCCCACGGACAGAAGGGCCGTCATGGGCTGCTGAAGATCCGTGGGGAAGCCCGGATAGTACTGGGTCTTGAGTTTGATGGGCCTCAGGATGCCGGCGGAAGAAACTTCGATCACGTCATCGTGGCTGCGCACGTCCACGCCCGCCTCCAGAAGCTTTACGGTGAGGGCCTCCATGTGCAGTGGGATGGTGCCGTGGATGCGCACGTCGCCGTGGGTGGCTGCGGCCGCGATCATCAGCGTACCGGTCTCGATCTGGTCGGGGATCACGGTATAGTTGGAGCCGTGCAGGGGCACGCCGCCGGTGATGCGGATCACGTCGG
Organism: Clostridia bacterium; assembly: GCA_017552535.1. Lineage (GTDB taxonomy): Bacteria > Bacillota > Clostridia > Christensenellales > Aristaeellaceae > RUG14130. Next base: position 36,909 of record JAFZPV010000016.1, on the reverse strand, counting down.
TGCCTGCACCCTTTACTTTCGCGCCCATGGAGGAAAGGAAGTTGGCGGTGTCTACGATGTGGGGTTCCTTGGCGGCGCCGTAGATATGCGTCTCCCCCGGCGCGGTCACGGCGGCCAGCATGGTGTTTATGGTGGCGCCCACCGAGGGCATGGCCAGGCGCACGTCGTTTCCGCCGTACATGTCGGTCTTTTCGGCGCGGATCGTGACGCCGTCGGAAATGTCCACCTTCGCGCCCAGCATGGTCAGGCCGTTCACAGTCTGGTCGATGCGGCGGTTGCCGATGTTGCAGCCGCCGGGCATGGGCACCACGGCCCTGCCCGTGCGCCCCATCAGGGTGGGCACCAGGTAATAGGAGGCGCGCATGCGGCTGACCATCTCGCTGTGCAGCTCGTTTTTGTTCACGCCCCTGGGATCGATGTACATGGAACCTTTTTCAAAGCGCACCTTCGCGCCCAGATGCTCCAGGATGTTCCGGTAGCAATCCACGTCGTCGATATCCGGTATATTGTCTATGGTGCTGGGGGAATCGGCCAGAAGGGCAGCCGGTATCAGGGCCACCGCGGCATTTTTGCTGCCGCTGACCCATACGTCGCCGTTCAGGGGCCGGCCGCCCCGGATACGCAGAATCTCGCTCATTGAGGCTTTCTCCAACAGTATTGGTTCCCTCGTAAAGAGAGAGCACTATATATTATACACGTTTTGAACAAACGTTCAAGTTATTTATCTGCGGATTTTGCGTATACGGGGCAGTTGGAAGAAAACGTTCATCATTTCGTAACATCTTTCGGCTATAATATACAAATCCCGAAAGCCGGAGGAACGCCTGTGATCATCGATCTGTCCTGCCCCATCGAGCTGCGCGGCTACGAGCTGCTGCACGACGATACGGGCTCGGTGCGCGCGTATATCGACCTGTTCAACGTGTCCGACCTCACCGTAACGGCGTATGCCGGCACGGTACGCTGGTCGCGGGACGAAACGCAGCAGGGCGCCAACGACACCGTGAACGTGGACTGCCTGGCCATACCGGGCGGCAGCCGCTTCCGGCTTTCGCTGTCCTCCTCTCTTGTAAAGTATGCCGACCGGCTGGAGATCTATTTTTCCCGTGTCTGCTTTGAAGGCGCGCCGGACTGGACGCCTCGTGACGGAGACCTGGTGAACGTGGGCGAACAGCACGCGCTAGAGGGCGCGGAGCTTACGCGGCTGCGCCGCACCGCCGGCGAGGACGCGCTGATGTACCCCGAGACCCAGGACGAATACTGGCGCTGCGTATGCGGGCGCATCAATCCCCTGAGCCTGGACGAATGCGCGCGCTGCCGCAGGGAGCGCAGCCACGTGCTGACAGACCTGAGCCGCAAGACGGTGAACATGACCACCGACGAGCGCTTCCGGCGCGCCGTAAGGCAAAACCGCGCCGCCCATTCCCGCAGCAGGGTGCCGGACGCAGGCAGGCGCACAAAATGGTACATCGCCCTGATGTTCCTGGCCTGCGCTGGCTTTCTCGCCCTCGCGGCATATGTGGGATTGCAGGGATAAATAGGAAAGAGAAAAGAGGAAAGAGTAAATTGGTTAGTTGGGTGCACCCAACCATCTAATTTCCTCTTTCCTCTTTTCCTATTTCCTCTTTCTTACTCTTCCGTCTTCAGCGCCGCCACCATATCGATGTGCCGGTTCTTCCGGGCCACCATCAGGCCAACGAGGCAGGATACGCCGAAGGTGAGCAGGATGCTCACGATGTATGTTACCGGCCCGATCACCAGCTTCATCTCGTATTCCGACGCGAGCGCATCCAGCAGGTATTTCAGAACGCCCCAGCCCGCGGGCAGGCCGATCAGTATGCCGATCACCGTGAGCCACAGGTTCTGCCCCACCAGCAGCAGGCCGATCTTCGCGTCCCGGAAGCCCACCACCTTGAGCGTGGCCATCTCCTGGTAGCGCTCGGTATAGCTCATCACGCCCAGGTTGTACAGTACCACGATGCCCAGCACCACGGCGGCGACCACCAGAAGGAACACCATGGTGTTCATCAGGTCCATAAAGGTATCGAAGGAATCCATGATGGCCTGCTTGGTCTGGGTGTTCAGGATATGCGCGTCGGGAGCGATGTCATCCCGGTCCGTATAGACGGTGCCGGGCGTGTAGCGGATGCCGAGGCTGTCCGCGTACCCCGCCGTCATCGTGATGCTCTCGCTCATGGAGGACAGCACGCCCTTCACCCGAAGCGTGTAGGTTTCGGAGCTGTTGAACGGCGCTATGCCGATCTCGTCTCCGGGCTTCACGCCGTAATCGGAGGCGATGCGCCGGCAGATGTACGCGCCGTCGTCCGCAAGGGTCATAAACCGCATGTTTTCGTCCAGAAAGCGCACCTTGTCCCGGCTGATGCCGTAGATCTCCAGGGCATATCCCCGGTCCCCGATCTGCACCTGGCGCACGGCGCTCCAGTCGCCTTCCAGTTCCTCAGCCAGTTCCAGGGCCCGCTCATTGGTGATGTTTTCCGCGTCCAGGTTCACCCGCACCCGGTAGTTGATGGCGTTTTCGTAGAACGAATCCACGAAGGCGTCCATCGTGTCCCGCATGCCCAGGCCGCCCACCAGCAGGATCATGCAGCCCACAATGCCGAACAGCGTCATGCACGTTCTGGACTTATGCCTCAGGCAGTCCCGGAGGTTCCATTTCGTGCCGAAGCCCAGGGCTTTGAAAAACTTCGTCTCCTCTATGCGCATATGCTTCATGCGTTTTGGCGTGTAGGGCCTCAGGGCGTCCGGAGCCGTTCCGGCCAGCATCCTGCGCACGGACAGGTATCCGATCACCGTGAGAAAGACGTTGATCAGAACGATCGTGATCCATGTAAAGCCCGGGGCGTACAGGTGCCAGGATGGCATGTCGATATACGTCGCCATGGCGCCGCCCGGATTCATGATGTACCAGCCCAGGCCGTAGCCCACGCCGATGCCCAGCAACGAACCCGCTATGCCGATGATCAGCGCATAAGTGCTGTAATGCCTTAAGATGCGCCCGTCCCGGAAGCCCAGGGCCTTGAAGGTGCCGATCTGGGTCTTTTCGCTGGCGGTGATGCGGTGCATGGTGGTCACCATCGTCAGAATGGCGATGGCCAGAAACAGCACCGGCAGTATGGAGCCCATCGTTTTGCCCTCGTTCACCTCGCCCTGGGCCTCCGCCCAGGATATGGTCTCCGCCCTGGACAAAACCAGATAGGTCTCCCCCAGCGCCCGGTCGGCCTTTTGAACGAATTCCGCTTTGTCCAGATCGCTCAGCACGTTGATCTGGTAGTACATACTGTCGCCGATCAGGCCGCGGAACAGGCGCGGTATGGCGTTTTGCAGCATGACGGGTGAAATGTATGTATAGCCGTAAGAGCTGTAATCCGGCATGAGCTGGGTCTCGTCCGGCAGGCAGATGAGGTATTCCGAGGACTTTACCAGTCCCTTCACCGTGCCCGTGACGCTCAGGGTCTTGTAGGTGAGCGTCAGGCTGTCGCCGAGGCTTATTCCGTTGGCCAGAGCATACTTGTCGGACAGCCAGAACCCGTCCGGGTCGGAGGGCGAGTACGGCTCACCTTCCATAAGCAGTATGCCCGAAACGTTCATATTCTTGCTCACGGTGAGGGCGATCACGTCCGTATCGCCCTTGACCAGCGTATTGACGGACAGAAACCGCGCTGCGTCCTTCACGCCTTCGATGCCGGACACAGCCTGAAGATCGTCAGCCGTAAAGCCGGACTCGGAATACATACGGTAATCCGCAAAGCCTGTCGCGTCATAGATCTCTTTGGTGTTGCGCTCCAGCGAATACCACTCTATATTAAAGCCCAGAAACACGCCCACGCCAAGCGCGATCATGATCACCATGGAGATGAACTGCGCTTTGTACTGCCACAGCGTGCGGAACAGCTTTTTCAGCAGCATCACCAATCCACCTCTTCCGCTTTCAGGGGATGCGCCTGCTCCTCGCAGGAGCGGATGGTGCCGTTTTTCACCCGCACCACCACGTCCGCCATTCTGGCGATGTTCTGGTTATGGGTGACGATCACGATGGTCTTTCCCATGTCCCGCGCCATGGACAGAAGCAGCTTAAGCACCATCACGCCCGTTTCGCTGTCCAGCGCGCCAGTCGGCTCGTCGCACAGAAGGATCTTCGGGTTTTTGACCAGCGCACGGGCGATGGATACGCGCTGCTGCTCGCCGCCGGAAAGCTCGGACGGAAAGTTGTGGATGTGGTCGTACAGGCCTACCGCCCTTAACATATCGTGGCTCGAAAGGGGATCGGGGGCGATCTCCTTTACCAGCGCCACGTTTTCGATCACCGTCAGGGTGGGGATCAGGTTATAGCTCTGGAAAACGAAGCCCACATACGCCGCCCGGTATTCAGCCAGCTCGTTGGGGGTAAGCTTTGATATGTCTTTGCCGCCCACCGTGATGGTGCCTTCCGTGGGGCTGTCCAGTCCGCCCAGCAGGTTCAGCAGCGTGCTTTTGCCGGCGCCGCTCGGGCCCAGCACAACGATGAATTTGCCCGCTTCCAGGCTCAGATCCACGTCCCTCAGCGCCCACTGCTCGTGCTCACCGTTGGTATAAACCCTCGATACTCCCTTGAATTCAACGATCGCCATGTACGGTCTTCTCCTCGCTTCATATAATAGCAATTTTCACCGGGGCAGCATAGTCCGAAAAGCCTCGAAGGACGTTTCGCTCATCTCCCAGCCGAAGGCCACTGCGTCCTTCATCGCCAAAGACGGCTCCACGCCTGCACTTGAAAGCACCCTGCAAAAGAAGGACACCCGGTCGCACAGCTCGCCGGCACGGAGCATTGCCGCGTCCGAAAGCTGCAGATGGCCGTCGCTTTCCACCTTTAAAAGCCCCCTGTCGCTCAGCTGCCTCACGGCCACGCAGACGGTGGCCTTCGTAAGCCCAAGTTGCTTCGCCACATCCACCGAGCGGACGCGCGGGCGCTGGGCATACAGTGTCCGGATCGCATACAGATACCGGTCCGTCGCTTTGCTCATAACATCTTCTCCTGTGTCCGCTTCAGCATGCTTTCGTGCCGGCAGACCTCTCAGCGTTTGAAAAGTCTGGCAAACAGGCCCTTCTTTTCCGCTTCCTCTTCCGACGCGGAAAGCACTTTGTACCCTGTTGCCCCCACGCACCGCGCAAGCTTTTCCCTGTCGAGCGGCTTATCGGACAGGATCACCGTTTCGCCTCTCACGTGCGAAGAGGTGACTTTTTTCACCGGCAAAGCGGCGCGGATCGCGTCATTTATGTGGGCTTCGCACATTCCGCACATCATGCCGTCGATCCTGAGCGTGGTCTTTTTCATTTTCTTCCTCCTGAAAGGCGGAGATGCGGGAATCGTGTTCTCCGCATCTCCTTTCATGCTATCGGGTTCTAATGTGCTTTGTGACAGGAGCCGGACATCGGGCAGCAGCCGCAGGAGCCGCCGCAGGAGGACCTGCCCTGTTTTCTGTTCCTGCGCAGCCGTGCGATGATCCATGCCACCAGCCCGGCCAGCGCCAGCGAAACAGCAATCGTACCGGCGTTTTCCGCAAGCGCGCGAAACATCTTCTTACACTCTCCTGGTCAGCTTTGTAGCCTCACTGTACTTTTTGAAGAACAGCATGTACACCATCGCGCCAAGCACCGCGAGGGCGGCGATCAAGCCGATCACGTTTGCGTGTCCGGTAAACAGGGAGCCGAACTGGTAGATCATCAGGGCGACGGCATAGGCGAAACCGCACTGATAGCCGATGGCGAACCAGGTCCAGCCCGGATTGTTCATCTCGCGGCGGATGGCGCCGATGGCTGCGAAGCACGGCGCGCACAGCAGGTTGAACACCAGGAAGGAGTACGCAGCGATGCCGCTGAAGGACGCGGCCAGATTGGCGTACGCCTCCGTGCCGCCGTAGAGTATGCCCATGGTGCCGACGATGTTCTCCTTGGCGATGAGGCCCGTGATGGACGCCACCGTCGCCTGCCAGCTGCCAAAGCCCACCGGCGCGAAGATCCAGGCGATCACGCTGCCGACCCTGGCCAGTATGGAGCTTTCCAACTCTTCCTCTTCCAGCATGCGGAACGTGCCGTCCGCAACGCCGAAGCGGCTTAAGAACCACACGAGAATGGTGGACAGAAGGATGATGGTGCCGGCCTTCTTGATGAAGCTCCAGCCGCGCTCCCACATGGAGCGGAGCACATTGCCCAGCGTGGGCCAGTGATACGCGGGCAGCTCCATCACGAAGGGTGCGGGCTCACCGGCAAAGCGGCGGGTCTTTTTCAGCATGATGCCGCTGGTGACGATGGCCGCCATGCCGATAAAGTAGGCGCTGGTGGCTACCCAGGCGGAGCCGGAGAAGATCGCGCCGGCGATCATGGCGATGAAGGGCACCTTCGCGCCGCAGGGGATGAACGTGGTGGTCATGATGGTCATGCGCCGGTCGCGCTCGTTTTCGATCGTTCGGGATGCCATGATGCCGGGCACGCCGCAGCCTACGCCGATCAGCATGGGTATGAAGGATTTGCCGGACAGGCCGAACTTGCGGAAGATGCGGTCCAGCACGAAGGCGATGCGGGCCATGTAGCCGCAGGCCTCCAGGAACGCGAGCAGCAGGAACAGCACCAGCATCTGAGGCACGAAGCCCAGCACCGCGCCGACGCCCGCCACGATGCCGTCCAGGATGAGTCCCTTCAGCCAGTCCGCGGCGCCGATCTTGTCAAGGCCGCTCTCGATCAGGGCCGGGATGCCGGGCACCCAGGTTCCGTAATCAGCGGGGTCGGGCTCGTCAAAGCCTTTCTCCTGCAGATAGTTCACGGCGTCCTTGAAGCTCATGGCGTTCACATCTTCGTCAGCATCTTCGGGAACCGCGTCAAAATACACGGTCAGGTCAGACAGGGCCAGCGTTTCTTCGTCCTGCACCTGGATGACGGCGGTGGCTTCTTCAGAAGTAAAGGCCTGAAGCTCGCCCAGCACGGCCTCGCCGTCAAAGTCGTCCGCTTCCGCGTCGAATTCAAAGCCGAAGGCGTTCACGGCGTTCACGGCGCTGCCGTATTCGTCCGCCGCCTCTTCGTACTGCGCAGCGCCCCTGCCGAACAGGTGCCAGCCGTCACCGAAAAGGCTGTCGTTGGCCCAGTCTGTGGCGGGCGCACCCACGGCCACCATGGCGATCCAGTATACGGCAAACATCACCAGCGCGAAGATCGGAAGGCCCAGCCAGCGGTTGGTTACCACCTTGTCAATCTTGTCGGAGGTGCTCAGGCTGCCCGCGTTATGCTTGCGGTAGCAGGATTTGATCACCTGGCCGATGTATACGTATCTCTCATTGGTGATGATGCTTTCCGCGTCGTCGTCCAGTTCTTTCTCGGCGGCCTGGATATCGGATTCGATATGCTTCATGGTGTCCGGTGCGATCGACAGCTGCTCAAGCACCTTGTCGTCCCGCTCGAACACCTTGATGGCGTACCAGCGCTGCTGCTCCTCGGGCATGTTGTGCACGACCGCCTCTTCAATATGCGCAAGCGCGTGCTCCACCGGACCGGAGAAGGAGTGCTGCGGCACGGTCTTCGTCTTCCGGGCCGCTTCCACGGCAGCCTCGGCCGCTTCTGCAATGCCCGTTCCCTTGAGTGCGGAGATCTCCATCACCCTGCAGCCCAACTGGCGGGAAAGCTCTTTGGAATCGAGCCTGTCTCCGTTTTTCTTGACCACGTCCATCATATTGATGGCCACCACCACGGGGATGCCCAGTTCCACGAGCTGGGTGGTCAGGTACAGGTTCCTCTCCAGGTTCGTTCCGTCCACGATGTTGAGTATGGCGTCCGGGCGCTCGTTGATCAGGTAGTTCCTGGCCACGACCTCCTCCAGCGTGTACGGAGAAAGGCTGTAAATGCCCGGCAGGTCCGTTACGGTCACGCCGCTGTGCTTTTTGAGTTTGCCTTCCTTCTTCTCCACCGTGACGCCGGGCCAGTTGCCCACAAACTGGTTGGAGCCGGTAAGGGCGTTGAAAAGGGTGGTCTTGCCGCTGTTCGGGTTGCCCGCCAGGGCGATGCGAATATCCATCATTCAGCCTCCTTCGGTTAGCTATAACTAACTTTAATCCAAAAAAGAATCGACTTCGATGCTCTCGGCGTCCGCTTTGCGCAGGGACAGCTCATACCCGCGCACCGTGACCTCGATGGGGTCACCCAGCGGCGCGACCTTGCGCACGTAGATCTCCACGCCCTTCGTGATTCCCATGTCCATGATCCTGCGCTTCACGGCTCCTTCGCCGTGGATCTTTACGACCTTCGCCTTCTCGCCTACCGGCACCTGCTTCAGATTGTTCATTGTGCTGCGCCTCCTGTCATATCATGATCCTTCGGGCCATCTCGTCGTTGATGGCCACGCGGGATTCCTTCACCTTGACGATCACATTCCCGTTCAGGGACGTGATGACGGTAGCTGTGCCGCCCACCACGAAACCCAGGTTCTCCAGATGTTTTTTCACCTCCGGACTGCCGCCGATCCTTTTGATCACCGATTCCTCTCCCGGAGTCGCGTAGCTCAGCGGAATCATCCCGTTCACCACCCTCGCAAAGACTGTAATCTCATTTGTTAGCTTTTACTAACAACGTGCATTATAATTAGCTTATGCTAACAAGTCAACCCCTTTTGCGATGATTCATCAATTATTTACAGACTTCCCCTTTGGAGGGAAAATAGAAAAAGAGGAAAGAGGAAAGAGGAAATCAGTTTGTGGGGGTGCGCCCAACTATCTGATTTCCTCTTTCCCCTTTTCTCTTTCCTATTTGGGAGTGTTGCAGATGAACGGAGCAGTTTGTCTGCCCTTATCCATTTCCGTCCTTGCGGAGCCGCTCCCTAATTCGCGTCCAGGATCTTGGCGGCCTCCTCGTCCTCGTACTGGCGGGTATACATATCATAGTAGTACCCTTTCTTTGCGATGAGCTCCCGGTGGGTGCCCTTTTCCACGATTTTGCCGTCGCGCACAGCCAGGATACAGTCGGCGCCGCGCACGGTGGAGAGGCGGTGCGCGATCACGATGGACGTGCGGCCCTCGATCACCGTATCGATGGCGGACTGGATCTTCTGCTCGGTGATGGTGTCCACCGAAGCGGTGGCTTCGTCTAAGATCAGGATGCGCGGATCGGCCAGGATCGCCCGGGCAAAGGATATCAGCTGCTTTTCGCCGGTGGAAAGCAGGTCTCCGCCCTCGCCCACGTCGGTATCCAGTCCTTTTTCCAGGCGGGCGATCACCTCGTCGGCGCTCACCAGCTGCACGGCTCTGTCGATCTCCTCCGGGGTGGCGTCGGGGTTTCCGTACAGGAGGTTGTCCCGCACGGTGCCGGAGAACAGGTGCGGGTTTTGCAGTACGTAGCCGATGTGGGAATGCAGCCAGAGCTGGCTGCGCTCCCGTGCGTCCCGCCCGTCAATGAGCACGCGGCCCTCCGTGGGCTCGTAGAAGCGGCACACCAGGTTCACCAGCGTGCTCTTGCCCGCGCCGGTCTCGCCCACGATGGCGATGTTGGCGCCCTGGGGGATCTTCATGGAGAAGTGCTCCAGCACCTTTTCGTCCCCGTCCGGGTACTGGAAGGTCACGTCGTCAAATTCGATGTCGCCGTCCAGCTTCTCCCAGTTTTCCTTTTTGGGATAGAAGCTGTCGCCGTACTTTTCGACGACCTCCGGCATGTCCACCACGTCGCTCTTTACCGCCAGAAGGTTGGTAAAGCGCTCGATGTTCACCTGGGTGGTGATGAGGTCGCTGATGGCATCGATCAGCCAGCGAATGGGCTCCATCATGCCCTGGGCATAGCTCATGAACATGGAGAAGGTGCCCACTTCGTCCGCGGCGATCAGGTCGTGCTTCCATAGCACGATGGCCAGCGCCGCGGAGGACGCCAGGTTCATCGTGGCGGCGAACAAGCCCCTCAGCCGCGAGGTATGCACGCTCTTGCGGCGCATATGCTCGGTTTCCGCCGTAAAGCGGGACTGCATCTTTTCCTCGATGGCCAGGGTCTTCACGGTCTTGGCACCGGCGATGCCTTCGTTGAAGTTGGCGGTGATGTTGGAGTTGATCTCGCGGATCTCCCGGTTGGCCCGGATCAGCTTGCCCTGGAAGAAGCTGAACAGCACGGCCACCAGCGGCACGATCGCCAGCACCAGAAGCGCCAGGCGGAAGTTGATGACCAGCATCACCGCCGCAGCCAGGATCAGGTAGGAGGTGTGCCACACGCCGTCCATAAAGCTCCAGGAAGCCAGGGAGCCGATGCGGGACGTGTCGCTCAGCACCCGCGCGTGGATGTAGCCCACGCTGTTCTGGTTGAAGTAGGAAAACGACAGCGTCTGCAGGTGCGTAAAAGCGCTCTGCCTTAAGTCCCGGTTCACGCTGACTTCCACCGTCATGGCCTTTTTGCAGGAGATGTAGGTGGCCAGCGCCTGCAGGCATATGGCGAAAATGTATACGATAATGAATATCCACAGCGTATCTGTGGTGCCGCCGCCCACGAAGTGGTCGATGGCGTAGCGCTGGAACTGGGTGACCAGCACGTCTATGCCGCTGGTGACGATGCCAAGAAGCGCCATCACCAGCATGGTGGTGCGGAAGGGCTTCAGGAAGCGGATGATCCTGCCGATGCCGAAGAACTTCAGGTGCGTGCGCTTTTCATTGTTTTCGCTCATGCTTCCGCCTCCTCTCCCAGGCCGGACTGGCTCTGATAGATCAGGCTGTATATGCCGCCCGCGTCCTTGAGCTCGTCGTGAGTGCCGGTTTCCGCCACCGTGCCCTTATCCAGCACCACGATCCTGTCGCAGCGGGAAAGCGTGGTGATGCGGTGGGATATGATGATCACGGTAGAACCGCCGAAGTGCTTTTCCAGCGCCTTTCTGATTTTGGCGTCGGTCTGCGTATCCACGGCGGAGAGGGAATCGTCCAGGATCATGATGGGCGTTTTCTGGGTGAGCATCCGGGCGATGGCTGCCCGCTGCTTTTGTCCGCCGGAGAGGGTGACGCCCCTTTCCCCCACCTTGGTATCGTAGCCCTGGGAGAAGGCCGTTACGGCCTCGTCCAGGCAGGCGTCCCGGGCGGCCTCGCGGATGTCCGAAAGCGTCAGACCGTCGTTGGTGATGCCGATGTTTTCGGATATGGTGCGGCTGAACAGGAAGGGCTCCTGCAGCACCATGCCGATATGGCTGCGCACGCACTGGGTGCGTATGCGGCGTATGTCCGTGCCGCCCACGCTGATGGTGCCGTTTCCCTCCGGCAGATCGTAGAGCTTATCCAGAAGGAACATGAGCGTGCTTTTGCCGCTGCCGGTTCCGCCCAGGATGCCCAGCGTCTTTCCGCTTTCCGCGGTGAAGGAAACGTTTTTCAGGATCTCGGGGCAGTTTTCGTAGGCGAAGGTCACGTTGTCGAAGCGGATGTCGCCGGTCATGGGCGCGTCCACAGCGTCCGGCGCGTCCTTTTCTTCCTCGCTCTTCATGATGTAGTGCACGCGTTCCACCGAGACGCTGGCCTTGCTCAGCTCGCTGATCATGCGCCCCAGCTGGCGGATGGGCCAGATGAGCATGCCGTTGTAGGAAATGAACGACACGTATTCGCCGGGCTGCATGTTTGAGTGGATGCACATCAGCGCGCCCGCCACCACGATGCCCAAAATCTGCAGGCCCACCAGCACGTCGGAAGTGCTCCAGAAGCCCGCCAGGCTGCCCGCCACCTTTACCCACAGGGAAGTGTAGTAGCGGTTCTGCTTTTCAAAGCGGTCCAGCTCGGTCTTTTCCCGGCCGAAAGCGCGCACCACGCGCACGCCCGTGAGGTTCTCCTGCACCATGGCGGAAAGCTTGCCTTCGTTTTCGTCGCACACCTGGAACTCGTCGTGCACGGTCCTGTGGAAGCGCAGGGAGTACCAGATGATGAGCGGCATGGGGATCACCGCCACCAGAGTGAGCCAGATGTTCATGGAGCACATGAAGATCAGACTCATCACCAGCATGATGAGGATGCGGAAAATGCCTGTCATCTGCTCGGAAATGAAGGACCGCATGGTCTCGATGTCGGACGTGCAGCGCTGGATGATGTCGCCGGTCTTGTTTTTCATGTGCCAGGAGAACGGCAGGCGCTCGATGCGGCCAAAAAGGCTGTCCCTCATGGTCTTGACCAGCGTCTCGCTGCCCTTCGTGTTGTATACACGGAAGGTGTACTGGCTGATGACCTTGACGAGGGCAACACACATGATGGCCGCCGCCACGATCCAGATGTGGGTCCTGAAATGCGCAAAACCACCCAGCGCGTTCACCAGGCGCATCACGACGGGCGCGTAGGACGCGGGTTTCTGGGCGATCACGTTGTCTATGGTCATGCGGATGATCTGCGGAGAGATCATGTCCGCCAGGGCGCTCACGGCAGCGGAGAGGATGCTCACCGCGAAAAAGGCCTTGGCGCCCTTTAGAAAAAAGAAGATCAGTTTGAGTCTGTCTTTCCGTTCGGCCTTGTTTTTCATACATCTCCTTTCAGCGCGTAAAACAGCTGCGAAAGCGATTCGAGGGTGAGGCTTTCCCCTCTCGTCCGTTTGTCCAGGTCCAGGTTTTCAAGCGCCGCCTCAACACTCGTCTTGCTGAAACCGTAGGCGGCGGACAGATTGTTGGCAAGGGTCTTGCGCCGCATGGCGAAGGCGCTTTTGATGAAGCCGGCAAAGGCGCGCTCGTCTGACCGGTTCACAACGAGTTCGTCCCGCCTGGTCAGGCGGATCAGGGCGGAATCCACGTGCGGCGGGGGCGTAAAGGCGTCCCGGCCCACGTCCATCAGCCATTCGCCCGTGCAGTAGAACGAGCTGAGCGCCGCCAGCGCGCACCACTTTTCGTCCCCCGGCTTTGCCAGAATGCGCTCGGCTGCCTCGCGCTGCACCATCACGGTCACGCTGCGGGGCGGCCTGTTAAGCGCGATGACGCGGGCGATGAAATCCGCCGTGATATAGTAGGGCAGGTTGGCCGCCACGACGTATTCCTGACCGCCGAAGGCTTCGTCTGCCAGGGCAGGGATGTCCGCGCGCATCGCGTCCGCAAAGACCACGCGGGCGCGGTCCGTCCCCCCGAGCACTTCCTCCAGCACGGGCGCAAGCGCCCTGTCCAGCTCGATGGCCAGGACGCGCGCGCCGCGGCTGACGAGCGCCGAGGTGAGCAGGCCCGCGCCGGGGCCGATCTCCAGCACGTTCACGCCTTCGTCCGCTCCCGCGCAGCGCGCGATCTCATCCAAAAGCGCTTCATCGAATATGAAGTTCTGCCCCAGCGAGTGGGTAAAGCGGAAGCCCGCCTTTTCCAGCGCCAGCCTTGCCCTGAGCGATGCCGAAATGTCGTTTGGCATGATGGTTTTGTCTGTTTTTCCTTACGCCAGCTGGCCGATGCGTTCCCGCAGGACCTCGGCGTGGGCCTTGTTCTTTTCGATCTTGTCCTTTTCCTGCTCGATCAGCGCGGCGGGCGCCTTGGAAATAAAGCCGGGGTTGGCCAGTTTACCCTCGCTGCGTTTGATCTCGCCCAGGGTGTTTTCCAGTTCCTTGTTTAAGCGCGCCAGTTCCTTTTCCACATCCACCAGTTCACCCATGGGGATGAACAGCGCCGTGCCTGCGGTCACCGCGGAAGCGGCCTTTTCCGGCGTGGGATCGCCCGCGCCTAGGTACTCCACGCTGCTGGCGGCGGCCAGGCGGTTCAGGTACCCTTCCGCCAGGCGGAAGGCAGGCTCCATGCCGGCGGCAGGCTTCAGGATGAGGGTGGCGCGCTTGGAGGCGTTTACCTTCATCTCCGCCCTTAGGTTGCGGGCGGCGCGGATCACGTCCATCACCGCGTCCATGCGCGCGGCTTCTTCGTCAAAGTCGAACTCCGGCTTCGCCTCGGGCCAGGAGGCTTCGATCAGCATGCCTTCGTGGCCGGGCAGGTAGGAGTACAGCTCCTCCGTGATGAAGGGCATGTAGGGATGCAGCAGCTTTAGCAGTCCCGTGAGCACGTAGTTCAGGGTCTCCTGCGTGGCCAGGCGGGCCTCGGCGTCTTCGCCGTTCAGTTCGTGCTTGGCCATCTCGATGTACCAGTCGCAGAAATACGACCAGATGAAATCGTACAGGTTGTAGGCGCCCATGCCCAGATCGAAGGATTCCATGTTGTCGGTCAGGGTGCGCACGATATCGTTGAAGCGCTTTAAGATCCATTTGTCGCTCAGCGCCAGTTTATCTTTGGAAGGCACGCCCTTGGGCGCAAAGTCCTGCATGTTCATCAGGGCGAAGCGGCTGGCGTTCCAGATCTTGTTGGCAAAGTTGCGGTAGGTCTCGATCTTTTCCTCGCTCAGCCTTACATCCGCGCCGGGGGCCACGCCGATCTCCAGGGAAAAGCGCAGCGCGTCCGCGCCGTACTTTTCGATGACCTCCAGCGGATCGATGCCGTTGCCCAGGGATTTGGACATCTTGCGTCCCTGCGCGTCGCGCACCAGGCCGTGCATCAGCGCCACCGGGAAGGGGCACTTTCCGGTCTGCTCGATGCCGGAGAACACCATGCGCGCCAGCCAGAAGAAGATGATGTCGTAGCCGCAGGACAGCACGCTGTTGGGATAGAAGTAGTTGAAGTCCTCGGTGTCGTCCGGCCAGCCCAGCGTGGAGAAGGGCCACAGCGCAGAAGAGAACCAGGTATCCAGCACGTCCTCATCCTGGCGGAGGGGCGCACCGCAGTCCGGGCACACGGTCAGGTCTTCCCGGGACACGTGCACCTTGGCGCAGGCGTCGCAGTAGAAGGCGGGGATGCGGTGGCCCCACCACAGCTGGCGGCTGATGCACCAGTCGCGGGTGTTGTCCATCCAGTTCAGGAAGGTCTTCTCGAAGCGCTCGGGCACGAACACGATGTCCTTGTTCCGGGCGGCGTCCGCGGCGGGTTTGGCGAGGGGCGCCATCTTTACGAACCACTGCTTGCTCACCATGGGTTCGATGGTGTTGTGGCAGCGGTAGCAGGTGCCCACCTCGTGGGTGAGGGGTTCCACCTTTTTGAGCAGGCCCAGGTTTTCCAGGTCCCGCACGATGGCCTTGCGGGCCTCCATGGTGGTCATGCCGGCGTAAACGCCGCAGTCCAGCACCACGGGTTCGTCCTTTGTGGCGCGGCCTTCGGCGATCAGGCGGGCGTTTTCTTCCGCCTCCGCTTTGCCGGTCATATGGCCGTCGTAGGTGAACACGCGCACCATGGGCAGGTCGTGGCGCTTGCCCACCTCGTAGTCGTTGGGGTCGTGGGCGGGGGTGATCTTCACAACGCCCGTGCCCTTGGTCATATCCGCGTGCTCGTCGCACACGATGGGGATCTCCTTATTGATGAGCGGCAGCACCACGTGGCAGCCGTGCAGGTGCCTGTACCTTTCGTCCTCGGCGTTGATGGCAACGGCGGTATCGCCCAGCATGGTCTCCGGACGCGTGGTGGCCAGCTCCAGCATCTCGCCGGTCTCCTTCACCGGGTACAAAAGATGCCAGAAGGAGCCGTTCTGCTCTTCGTATTCCACTTCCGCGTCGGAAATGGAAGTCTGGCAGCAGGGGCACCAGTTGATCATGCGCCAGCCCTGATAGATGAGGCCCTTTTCGTACAGGCGCACGAAGGTCTCCCGGACGGCCCGGGACAGGCCCTGGTCCATGGTGAAGCGCTCGCGGGACCAGTCGCAGCTGACGCCCAGCTTTCTGAGCTGCTTCACGATGCGTCCGCCGTACTCCTTTTTCCAGTCCCATACCCGGTCGATAAAGGCCTCGCGGCCCAGGTCGTGCTTGGAGCGGCCTTCCTTGCGCAGCGCCTCCACCACCTTCACCTCGGTGGCGATGGCGGCGTGGTCCGTGCCCGGCAGCCACAGGGTGGGGTCGCCCTTCATGCGGTGATAGCGGATGAGCACGTCCTGGGGCATTTCGTCCAGGGCGTGGCCTACGTGCAGCTGGCCCGTGATGTTGGGCGGCGGCATGACGATGGTGAAGGGCTTTTTGCTCTTGTCTATTTTGGGTTTGAACGCGCCGGACTTTTCCCACATCTCATAGATGCGGTCCTCCATCTCCCTGGGCGCGTACACCTTGGCCATTTCAAACTGCTTTTGCTGTTCCATGCGGGTCGACCTTCCTTTCAGCGTATATCCGTATGTGTTTATAAACAGAAAAAACGGCGGTACTATTGGGCGGCCCAAGGCCGCGGTACCACCAATATTTCTTGCTCTTATCCGCTGTAACGGGCGCGCCCGGAAGGGACTGATGACTTCATCCCTTCTCCTCCAAAGCGACCTTCGGCACCGCTGCGTCCCGGACGGCCTTTCAGCCGGTGAACCGTCCTCTCTGATGGTCAGCAGGCGCTTACTCCTCTTTATCTCAGGATCTGAACCTATTATAGCAGTATGCGCGGGCAAGGTCAATTCGATAGCGGGGATTTAACAGGAAAAAGACTTTGCGATGCAAATGAAATGGGATTTCATTTCCGGCGGCCTGGCTCAGGCTGCATTTGAACCAGTTCTTGTGAAACGTCGATCCTTCCCCGTTTGTGCAACAGGTTCACAGTTTTTACTGAAAGCCCGCAGCCATCTCAGGTAAAAAACTGCAATGAAACGATTCTTTGCTCCGGTCGTATTCGCTTTGCTTCGTTGCCGGCGTAGAGTCGCTCCCCGGGCCGGCAAAGCCGGTCCTGGGGATTGAAATCGGAGGGGCGCGGCCACTCCAAACTGCCCAAAGTTTCCGGGGATTAGGCAGGCCGGGCAGGCTTGTTTCGATTTTTCGAACTCATTTACAAACCGACGTCGGTTTGTTTATAGATTTGTCATAACTGTTTTATTTTTGTTTTTAGAATCCATACAATATTGTAAATGCCTCTGTATATAATATGAATAGTGTGTTTCCAGGCAGGAAGATTGTGTGTCTGAAAGGCGTCCGGTGCAAGCCGGATGCAGAATATAAACGGAGGACGAAATGACGGTCTACAGAGGCGAGGGACAGGACCCCTACCGGGTGGCGCGGCAGACGACCCGGCACGCGAAGAGGCGCGCAAACCAGACGCGCACTCTCGTTCGCGCCCTGGCGCTGCTCATCGTTCTTACCGCCCTGGTCACCCGTCTTGTAGTGCAGGAAGCCCGCGCCTGCCAGGCGGACCGTCAGCTGCGCGCGGCCATCACCCTCAACAGCACCATCACCAACCGCCTGAACACCGTGCAGTTCGAGCTGCAGCGGGAAACGAAGCCCGAAAACCTCTCCCTGAAGGCAAAGGAGCGCCTGGGCATGCAGCAGGATCAGTCCGACAGGTCCGTTCAGCTCCCTCTTCGCTTGGCTCAGGGAGACTGACGATATCAGATACGCAAAAAGACCGTCCGGTTTTGCCGGAGGTCTTTTTGTTTGAAATGAACCAGACAAAGCACTGGGCCGTTAGGTCAGACGCTTCTATTCTTCTACCTCTTTATCGTCCCGTCCGAGCCCGCCGTATTCGCGCAGGGCGTAATAATTCTCCTGCGCCTCCTGGCCGGTCTTTTTGCGGCGCCAGGCGTCGATCTCGTCGCAGATGGCCAGCATCTCGTCCACCAGCATCTCTTCCGAGCGGGGACGCGCCAGGTAAATGTATTTCGTCATGCGGTCGATTGCTTTGGGGCTGCCCAGCTGCTTTGCCATCAGCTCCGCCAGTTCCGGGGCGAAGCCCAGAAACGATAGCGCCGCGGCGAGCCTGTTTTTTGCTTCCGCCCACAGGATACGGTTATCCGTCATGCCATGTCCCTTCCCTGCGCCGGCGTCAGGCCTGCGCGTCTTCCATCAGATCCCTCATGAATTCCGGCTTGGATACCGGCTCCCAGTGGCTCTCCAGCACGATGCCGGCGTCAATGGGCAGAACGGTGTCCGCCAGCTTTTGACACAGCGCAGGGTCCTTTTCCCAGGTTGGAAAAACGCCTCCCTCCGCGTCACCCATAAACAGTACGCGCTCTTCGGGAACGAATACCAGCGTGGAATCGTCCGTATGGGGCGACTCGGTGCCAAACAGCCGCACCGAGCAGCCGCCCAGGTCCATCGTAAGTTCGCCTGTAAACACCATGTCCGGCAGAGTGACCACCACGTTCTGGCCGGAAGCGTATTCCCGGCGGATGCTTTCGTGCATGGCGAAAAACATCTCCGTGCCCTCCGCCCGGAGCTTTTCCTTAAATCCGATCAGATGCTGCTTTGTGCGCTCGCCTGAGACGCAGAGGCCGTGCACGGCGTGCATGCCGAAGGTATGGTCCCAGTGCCAGTGGGTGAGCACCGTAACTTCAGGCAGAGGCAGGCCCGCTTCATTTAGCGCGCGGTAGAACTCCCCCGTGTGCAGGGCGGAATGGCCCGCGTCCACGGCGAGGCTCCATTGGTCGCCCCGGATGTAGCCGAGATTCGGCCTGTCGCGCTCCGCCTCATAGGGATAATACCAGATGCGGTCCGTCAGCCTGATGAGTTTCATTTCCGTCTTTCCTCCGCTTTCGCGTTTCACAGGTATTCGTGCGCCATGGCCAGAAACGCGCTGGCTGTCCAGGTATAGGCCCGGTCCCTGAGGCCCGCTCCGGTGACGGCGTCGAAGTTTTCGGCAAAGCCCGAAGCGCTCACCATGTCCGCAAAGCGCCTTGCGGTATCCCGGGCCAGCTGCTTTTCACCGCAGCGGTACAGCCCGTCCGCGATCAGCATGGTGCTTGGCGCCCATATGGGCCCGCGCCAGTAGCCGTCGCTCTGGTAGTCCGGGCTGTTCAGCGCTTCCGTGGCGAAGCCGTGTTCGCTTCTGAAAGTCCCGCCGATCAGAACGTTTACGATGTTTTTGCGTATGTGCTCGGGCAGCTTTTCCCCCAGCACGGCGCATACGTACGTCAGCAGGCTGTGATTGTTTACAGGCTCGCGGCTGCCGCTTTGGAACGCTTTGGGCAGTCCGTCCGGGAACATATCATCCAGCAGCCTTTTGAGCAGGCTGTCGGACCGCCGCTTCCACTGCTGCGCGGCTTTCTTTCGTCCGAGCCTTTGGGCCAGTTCCGACAGCACGTCCATCTGAATGATCAGAAACGCCTGCAGGTCCGGTACGGCGACGGGCGGCTGCACGGAAAACACCGTGGAATTGTCCCAGCCGGAATCGTTGCCGTGGTTGTACTCGCACAGCCCGTCCTCGTCGTAGTCCCGGCAGCGCGTCCACCAGCCGGTCCATCTGGACAGGCGCGCGTAGGCCTCCCTGAGCTGCTTTTCCGTCAGCTCCATGTTCTTCATCATCCACCTGAGCGCCCAGCCGTGGATCGGCGGCTTGCAGAAATTCCACACCATGCGGGCGTCGTTGATGCTGTCCGGCAGAAGGCCCGTGGGGTCCTGCCGGTCGAACACCAGCATGAACTGATCCCAGGCGTCGTCCGGCGCGCTGTAGGACAGGGCGATGGCGTTAAAGCAGTGGTCCCAGCTCCACACGTTCTTCATCCAGTTTTTGCTCATCAGCATGGCGTCCCGCGAAAAGAAGCCGTCCTTATGTACAATGCTGGCCCACAAGAGATAGGCAGCCTGTTCGGCAGTCTTCCGGTATCCGGAAGGCACTTTGGGCATGCGAGCGGCAAAAGCGCTCAGGTCTTCCCGGGCGCTGTTCGCGCTTCCGTCAAAGTCAAATTCCTTCCATTCGCCGTCCCATTCGGTCTGTATCTCCTTAAGGGCAAGCAGAAATCCGCCTTTGCCGGAAACGGTCAGGCGGGTCCTGGAAGCCCGTTTTTCCTTCCAGACCTGATCGAGGGACGCCTCTCCCTTCTGCACGCGCATCAGGCAGCGGCAGGCGTTTTTGAAGCAGTTGGCCATCTCAAAGGCGCGGCCGTCCCGGGAAAAGCGGTAGATGTAATCGAAAGCTCCCCGGTCGGACATGAAGTCCAGCGTGATGCCAAGGCCGGCGCTTCCCCGCACGAGCAGGGTCTCGGGATCGTCAAAGCAGAATTCCGCCTTTCCCCTGCCGCATTTCAGAACCAGCGTCGCGCCATGTAGCTCCGGCTCGAAAGCCGCGCTTTCCCCATCGCGCTCCACCGTGATCCGGGCGATCAGCGGCATCCCGGCGGCGCCGCGCACCGTTCTTAAGTACAGGCCCGCTTCGTTCGTGCAGCCGCACCAGTTTTCTCCCACCTGTGAGATAACCAGATACGATCCCCTGAAGCTGAAAGGGGTGATGCGAAGATCGATGGTCATGAATACTACCTCCGGAAATTCCTGCTGATCGGAAGCTTCTTATTTCCTCCGCCGCCGGCGAACAAAACGAAACAGAAGAAGGAACGCTTGTGAAGTATCTCGCTGCGCTCGATGTGAAATGGTCTGCATGCGCAGACCGCGATATTTTTCCGCTGCCGCGGAAAAGTGATATGAAATCCGCCCGCGCGCCATCAAGGCGCATTGCACCGGCCAAAGGGCAAATCCACCGCCGCAGGTGATCTCACCTGCAGGGCGGATTTCACTGAAAAAACGACGCGCCTCAGCACGTCGTTTTTCCACGGAGAAGGAGGGATTCGAACCCTCGAACGGTTTTTGGCCGTTACACGATTTCCAGTCGTGCGCCCTCGACCAAGCTAGGCGACTTCTCCTCATGGCCGAAAGTGCGAGCTCTTGCGCTCAACGGGAGAGATTATATCAAAAACCGGACCCGAATGCAAGAGGGGCAGCGCAGTTTTCATGAAAATTACACGAAAGCGGGTTTCCGGGTCTGCCCGGGGCATTTTCGCCGGGGCGGCGGGGCCGTTATCCGGAGCTCTTCCCCATCGTTCACATTTAACAAAACAGCATCTTGACTTTAGCGCTTTTATGCGTTAAAGTATTAAACAACCAAAGCCGCTTGTGCGGCGGGAAAGGCGGTAGATATCATATGCTTTTGAGAATCGTGATGGTCGTTCTGTTTTTCGGGCTGATGGTGGGCATCGGCCTGTTCTGCAAACGGCATTCCACAAACGTTGACGGCTTCGTGCTGGGCGGGCGCTCGGTTGGACCGTGGCTTACGGCTTTCGCCTACGGCACTTCTTATTTTTCGGCGGTCATTTTTGTAGGCTACGCGGGCCAGTTCGGCTGGAAATTCGGCATCGCCTCCACCTGGATCGGCCTGGGCAACGCCTTTATCGGCTCCCTGATGGCATGGGTGATTCTGGGGCGGCGCACGCGCATCATGACCCAGCACCTGTCCTCCGCCACCATGCCGGAATTCTTCTCCAAGCGCTTCGGCTCCGATTCGCTGAAACTGGCGGCTTCGGTGATCATCTTTATTTTCATGATCCCCTATACGGCGTCGCTGTACAACGGCCTGAGCCGCCTGTTCGAAATGGCCTTCCACATTCCCTACATCTGGTGCGTGGCGGTGATGGCGGTGCTTACGGGCATCTACGTGATCGCGGGCGGCTACATGGCCACAGCCATCAACGACTTTATCCAGGGCCTGATCATGCTGGTGGGCATCGTGGCCGTGATCGCGGCGGTGCTTTCCTCCCAGGGCGGTTTCCTGGCCGCGCTGCAGGGCCTGAGCGAGATCGAAGACCCCTCCGTAGCGCTGGTAGAAGGGCAGACAGCCCGAGGCGTGTTCAACTCCTTCCTGGGGCCTGAACCCCTGAGCCTGCTGGGCGTGGTGATCCTGACCTCCCTGGGCACCTGGGGCCTTCCGCAGATGGTGGGCAAGTTCTACGCCATCAAGAGCGAGGGCGCCATCGCCAAGGGCACCATCATCTCCACCCTCTTCGCGCTGGTGGTGGCCGGCGGCTGCTACTTCCTGGGCGGCTTCGGACGGCTGTTCACAGACGCGCTCACCGTGGACGGCGTGGCGCCCGCGGGCGGCTTTGACGCCATCATCCCAACGATGCTCCAGGCGGCCCTCAAGCCCGAAGGCTTCCTTCTGACGGTGGTCATCATCCTGGTGCTCTCCGCATCCATGAGCACGCTGTCCTCCCTGGTGCTCACCTCCTCCTCCACCATGACCCTGGACCTCATCAAGGGCCGCGTGGTAAAAGACATGGACGAGAAAAAGCAGTTAAAGGTGATGCGCGGCCTGATCGTGGTGTTCATCCTGATCTCCGCCGTGATCGCCGTATACCAGTACAAAGCGCCCTCTTCCAACAACCTGATCGCCCAGATGATGGGCGTGAGCTGGGGCGCCATGGCCGGCGCATTCCTGGCCCCGTTCCTCTACGGCCTGTACTGGAAGGGCGCCAGCAAGCTGGGCTGCTGGGCGAGCATGGCCTTCTCCACCGTGGTGATGCTGCTGAACATGTTCATCCGCTCCTCCTTCCCGAAGATCCTCCAGTCCCCCATCAACGCGGGCGCGTTCTGCATGCTGGCGGGCTTCGTGATCGTGCCGCTGGTGAGCCTGCTCACGCCCAAGCCGGACAAAGCGCTGGTGGAAGACGCCTTCTCCTGCTACAACAAAAAGGTGCTGGTGCGCCAGACCGAGGCCCTGGGCGACGAAAAATAAAGCAAAACTGTTGTTTGAGCCGCGGCGAGAAAATCGCCGCGGCGTTTGTGAGGATAAGCATGATCATCGATTTTCACACCCATACATTTCCGGACCGGATCGCGTCTCAAGCGCTGGACAAGCTGAAAAGCGCGTCCCATACCCGTCCTTTCACAGACGGAACGGTCGCGGGGCTTCAGGCTTCCATGCAGAAAGCCGGGATCGATATCTCGCTGGTGATGCCGGTCGCCACCAATTTCAGGCAGGTGGAGCACGTGAACGACGCCTCCATCCTCATAAACCGGGAGGCGGGACACACGGGCATATACTCCTTCGGCTGCATGCATCCGGATTTTGAACGGCCGGAAGAAGAGCTGACCCGCCTGAAAAGCGCAGGCGTCATGGGCATAAAGCTGCACCCGGTGTATCAGGGCGTGGACTTTGACGACGCCCGCTACCTGCGCATACTGGAGGCTTGCCAAAAGCTGGAGCTCATCGTGCTGATCCACGCCGGAAACGACATCGGCTTTCCGGGCGTTCAGCACGCTTCCGCCCGCATGATCCTGAACGCGTTAAGGTCGACAGGCCCGCTCAAGCTGGTGCTGGCCCATATGGGCGGATGGCGGCGCTGGGAGGAATCCGCTTCCCTGCTGACGGGCATGGGTCTGTACATCGACACGTCCTTCTCCATGGGCCGCATCACACCCGGAGAAGACGGATATCCCTGGCGGGAAGACGAGCTTATGCTCATGGACGAAAAAAGTGCCCTGGCGGTGATACGCGCTTTCGGCGCCGATCACACGCTGTTTGGCAGCGACAGCCCCTGGGGCGGACAGGCGGAGACCCTGAAAGCGCTTGACCGGCTGGAGCTTACGGAAGAAGAGAAGAAGCGCATTCTCGGCTCAAACGCCCTGGATCTGCTTGGGCTAAGACAAGAAGAATGCCCCGTACAGGAAAGGAACTGACGCGCATGGACACACAGGAAGTCCGCAATCAGAAGATCATAAACGCTGTGCTGGAAAAGGAGAGGTCGCTCTGCCCGGGCGCCGTGGCGCTGATCGGGGTCTACGGTTCCTTCCAGACAGGCGACGTGCATCCGCTGTCGGACCTGGATCTGCTGATCCTGATAAACGACGACCGCGGATGGGCGCTGCAGACGGCGTTCATACTGGACGACGCGGGCGTCGGCTACGATATATACTGCACCGGATGGGACAGCCTTCGCCGGGACGCGGAGTACACGCATCCCCACATCTCCAAACTGATGGACGCCAGTATCGTATACTGCGCGGACGAAAAGTATCTGTTTGAACTGGAAGCGCTCCGGGATCAGGCAAAGCGCTTGATGGACGCGCCATTCGCGGAGGCGGACCTGAAACGGGCGGAAGACACCCTGAAAGAAGCCCGCCTGTGCTATGCGCAGGCCATGGCGTCAGGCAGCCTCCCGGAGGCCCGCGTGCAGGCGGGCGGCGCGCTCTACTGCGCGGAAGACTCGCTCGCCCTTTTGAACAGGACGTATTACAGAAAAGGCGTGCACCGCCGGTACGAGGAACTGGCCGCCCTGCAAAAACGCCCGGCGGACCTGTGCGGCATGATCGAAGGTGTGGTGACCGCAAAGACGCTCAAGGAGCTAAAGGACCGGCTCACGCTCCTGATGAAAGCACTTTCTGCCTGCTTTGACGCCGAAAGGCTGGCGCTGAAGCCGCGAAAGAAGCCCGCGGACAAAGACGCTCTGCGGGGAACATACGAGGAGATGTTTTCCAACTGGCACGGCAAAATGCATTTGGCGCTTCAGACCGGGGACAGGCACCTGGCCTTCATGACGCTGGAGAGCCTTCACCAGATGCTTGCGGATATCGGGGAGGAGACCGATATCCAGACCTGCAGCGCGCTTTCGGCATACGACCCGTGCTCCCTTGAACGCACCCTGGAAGCTTTCGACGCCGTTTTGAACGCTTACCTGAAGGAATACGAAAAGGCCAGCCTGAAGGTGAACCGCTTTGACAGCGCGGACGACTTCACACGGGCTTACCTGAGCGGGGACGGCGCGGGATAAAGGGCGGCGTTTCTGTTTGTTGACAAACCCGGCACACGGTTATATAATATGAACGCACGGGGCAAAAGCCCTGACAATCCATATTAAGGAGAGAGTTTCATGAAGAAGATTCTGGCTGTTATCCTGTCGCTCCTGCTGGCGCTGGGCTGCTGCTCCATCGCCTCCGCGGACGCGCTTGATCCCGAAGCCCTCAGCGAGCTGCTGTGCGGCGACGATTCCCTGGTGGACCTCATCGAGGAAGCCCAGGCCGAAGGCGAACTGGTGGTATACGGCTGCGCCGAAGAAGCGTATGTAATGGCCGCTGCCAAGCACTTTGAAGAGCTCACCGGCATCAAGACCAGCGCGCAGCGCCTGTCCACCACCCAGGTGCAGGGCAAGATCATCGAGGAAAACCACAACCCCTCTGCCGACGTATGGTTCGGCGGCACCAACGATCCCTACAACGAGACCGCCAAGGACGGCTATCTGCTGGCCTATGAGGCAGTCAACTCCAAGAACCTGATCGGCCCCGCCTTCCGCGATCCCGACGGTTACTGGTACGGCATCTACAAGGGCATCCTGGGCATCATGGTCAACACCGAGGAACTCGCCCGCATGAACCTTGAAGCCCCCAAAGGCTGGGACGACCTGCTCAAGGAAGAGTACAAGGGCCTGATCTGGTCCTCCAACCCCAACACCGCCGGCACCGCCAAGCTGGTGATCAACACCATGGTGCAGCTGAAGGGCCACGACGAGGGCATCGCCTACCTGGTGGCGCTGGACAAGAACATCGCCCAGTACACCAAGAGCGGAAGCGGCCCCTCCAAGAACGTAGGCCCCGGCGAGTGCGTGATCGGCATCGGCTTTTTGCATGACGGCATCACCCAGATCCTGAAGGGCTACACCAACATCGATCTGATCCTCCCCGAGGAAGGCACCGGCTTCGAGATCGGCTCCACCGCCATCTTCGATGGCTGCGCGCATGAAGCCGCCGCCAAGCTGTGGATCGAGTACGCCCTGTCTCCCGAGTGCGTGGAGCTGGCCGACGACGTGGAGAGCTTCCAGTTCCTGGTTCTCACCAACGCCGAGCAGCCCAAGGCCATCGAGCCCTTCGGCCTCGATCCCGACAACGTGATCGACTATGACTTCGCCGACGCGAAGGAGAACACCACCAAGTACCGCGACGAATTCCTCAATGCCCTGGGCGGCGCGGACGACCGTTTCAAGACTGAATAATCCTGCCTTTCCGCGGGGTCGGGGGATATGCTCCGGCCCCGCATTTTTATCAACAGAGGTCTTTTTCAGGCCCCATATTCCCGCAGCCGTACCGGGAGGACACACATAATGGCATTGTTTAAACAAGCAGATACGGGCGGCGCACCCGAACAGGAGCGCGCCGCATCTCAGGACGCCAGAAAGGCCAAAAGAAATTCCCAGGCCAGGTCCCTGGACCGGAAAAAGTTCTTCGGCGACCCTATCATGGTGGGAGCGATCCTTTTCCTGGTGATCTTTCTGGCCCTGTTTGTGGTATACCCCATCGCCATGCTGCTGGCAGACTCGGTCACCGAGGACGGACGCATGGCTTCCGTCTACGCCTACTACAAAGAGAACGTTGCCGACAGAGTGAATTCCTACAACTATGAACTCAACGACGTGGCACGTCTGGAAGTGACGAAAAACAGGCTCAAGGACACCTACGACGCCTCGCTGCAGGCGGCAAAGGACAGGGGCGCCGAAAAGCCCCGCGAGGAGCCTGAAGTAAAGGTGCTCCGCGAGGTATACAATCAGGCCAACGCGGAGTATAAAGACGCCAGTTCCGCCTACAAAAAAGCCGTCACCGGCGCGGAAAGCGCGGCGAACGGCTCCATACTGGAGTTTGTAGTGCAAATGTACAAAACGCTGCCCCGGGATGAAGCCAGAGTGCATTCCAGAGCGGCGCTGAAACTGTACTTCTCTTCCGCCAACAAAAGGGTGACCTTTGACGCCTTCACCTCCCTCACCAGGGATTTCGGCTTCAAAGACGCCTTTAAAAACACCCTGGTCATCGGCCTGCTGACGGGTTTCGGCTCACTGTTCATCGGCTTTTTGTTCGCATACGTGGACTGCTACGTAAGGGTCAAAAACCGGCTGATGAAAAAGCTGTTCGACGTGGTGAGCCTGCTGCCCGTGGTGTCGCCGCCCTTCGTGCTGTCACTGAGCATGATGCTCCTGTTTGGCAGGAGCGGCCTGATCACCCGGCAGATACTGGGCATATTCGATAACGACATTTACGGCATCAAGGGCATTGTGATCGTGCAGACGCTCACCTTCTTCCCCGTGTGCTATCTGATGCTCAAGGGCCTGCTGAACAACATC
Source organism: Clostridia bacterium (assembly GCA_017552535.1). GTDB lineage: Bacteria > Bacillota > Clostridia > Christensenellales > Aristaeellaceae > RUG14130. The sequence goes on along the minus strand of JAFZPV010000016.1, from coordinate 10,117 downwards.
GACCCCTCCATGGAGGAGGCCGCCCGCGACATGGGCGCCAGCCGCTGGAAGGTGTTCACCACCGTGACCCTGCCGCTGATGCTGCCGGGCCTGGGCAACGCGTTCCTGGTGACGTTCATAGAATCCGTGGCAGACTTTGCCAACCCCATGATCATCGGCGGCTCCACGGACACGCTGGCCACCGCGATATACCTGCGCATCACCGGCGGCACCTACGATACCCACGGCGCAGCCGCCATGGCGGTGGTGCTGCTTTTGATCACCTTCATCCTCTTCATGATCCAGAAGTACGTGCTGGAGGCCAAGAGCGCCGCGACCCTCACGGGCAAGGCCAGCCGCGGCAGGATGCTGATAGAGGACAAGAGCGTTACCGTGCCCCTGTCCGCGCTGTGCATGGCCGTGAGCGTGTTCGTGATCCTGATGTACATATGCATCCCCTTCGGCAGCCTGTTCAAGCTCTGGGGCAGAGACTATTCCCTTTCCCTGGTGCACTACCGCGACATGTTCAGGGAAAGCGGCATGAAGGCGTTCAAGGACAGCTTCATCCTTTCCATCATCGCCGCCCCGATCACCGCGCTGTTCTCCATGGTGATCAGCTACCTGGTGGTCAAAAAGAAGTTCAAGTCCAAGGGCTTCATAGAGTTTACCAGCATGATCGCCATGGCCGTGCCCGGCACGGTGCTGGGCGTGGGCTTCATCCGGGGCTTTGCCAACGGCGTGCTGCGGACCGGCTTCATGCAGAGCATATACGGCACGGGGCTGATCCTGATCATCGTGTTCGTGGTGCGCTCCCTGCCCGTGGGCACGAGGAGCGGCATCTCGGCGCTGAGGCAGATCGACAAGTCCATAGAAGAGAGCGCCTACGACCTGGGCGCCGGCAGCGGCAAGGTGTTCACCTCCGTAACGCTGCCGCTCATCAAAGACAGCTTCTTCAGCGGCATCGTCACCACCTTCGTGCGTTCCATAACCGCCATTTCCGCGGTCATACTGCTGGTGACGCCCAAGTATCTGCTGATCACCTGCCGCATCAATGAGTACGCGGAGAAGGGCTACTTCGGCATCGCCTGCGCGTACGCCACGATCCTGATCGCCATCGTGTACGCGTCGATACTCATCATGAACCTTGTCATCAAGTATTTCGGCACCAGCCGCGCCGTAAGGGAGGCACAGAAGGATGAACAATGAGAAAAAGGGCGTATATATCGAGCACATCGATAAAATATACCTGGACCCCAAAACGAAAAAGCAGTTCTACGCGGTAAAGGACGTGACGCTGGACATCCAGCCCGGCACCTTCGTGACGCTGCTGGGACCTTCCGGCTGCGGCAAGACCACCACGCTGCGCATGATCGCGGGCTTTGAAAGCCCGGACGCCGGCGAGATCTACATCGGCGGCCAGCCGGTGAACGCCCTGACCCCCAACAAGCGCGACACAGCCATGGTGTTCCAGAGCTACGCGCTGTTCCCCCACATGAACATCTTCGACAACGTGGCCTACGGCCTGAAGCTGCGCAAGGTGCCCAAGGAGCGGATCCACACCCGCGTGCTCGACATGCTGAAGCTCGTGGGCCTGGAGGGCATGGAGAACCGCTACACTAACCAGCTTTCCGGCGGCCAGCAGCAGCGCGTGGCTTTGGCCCGCGCCCTGATCGCGGAGCCCGGCGTGCTTCTGTTCGACGAGCCGCTGAGCAACCTGGACGCCAAGCTGCGCGTATACATGCGCACTGAGATCCGCCGCATCCAGCAGCAGTTCGGCATCACCGCCATCTACGTGACCCACGACCAGTCGGAGGCCATGAGCATCTCGGACAACATCATCATCATGAACAAGGGCGTGGTGGCGCAGATGGGTTCGCCCCGGGAGATCTACTACAATCCAGCGGATGAATTCGTAGCTGACTTTATCGGCGAAGCCAACTTCCTGCACGCCGCGGTGGAGAGCGTGGGCGAAAACGAAGTGACCGTGAAGGCCTGCGGCGTTTCCTTCCCCGTGCGCAAGCCCGAAAAGCCCATAGCCGCCGGCGATAAGCGCACCGTGATGCTGCGCCCCGAAGGCGTGCGCGTAAGCGACAAAGGCATCATTCCCTGCAAGGTGGTTCTGAGCTGCTTCATGGGCTCCTACCAGCTCTACCACGTGAACACGGACGACGGCCTGGTGAAGATACACGACAACCACCCCGTAGGCCGCCGCGCCTTCGAGGCGGGCGAAGACGCCTTCCTGGACTTCGAGCCCATCGATACGCACCTGATGTAACTGATCCGGGCGTTCTCCGGAGAACCGGAAACGCCGGAACAAAAGCCGATCGTTTTTTCAAGCCGCGCGGTTGCCATCCCGCGCGGTTTGTGCTACAATAGCAATGATACGGATCAAGAGAAAGGACACAAAAATCATGAAGATCGCAGTCAGTTCCTACAGCTTTTCCCAGGCCATGGCCGACGGGCGCATGAAGATCACAGACACCATCCCCAAAGCGAAGCAGATGGGCTTTGACGGCATCGAAATCGTGCGCGGCGGCCAGTCTCATCAGGAGATGCTTTCCCTCGCCAGGGAGCTCAGGAGCATTTCCGACGCCGAAGGCCTGCCCATCATCGCCTACATGGTGGGAGCGGACTTTCTGAAAAACGGGCTGGATAACCAGGTGGAGACCCTGCGGCGCGAAGCCGAGGTGGCCGCGACCCTGGGCGCCAAGCGCATGCGCCACGACTCCACCGCCGGCAAGGACGCGGACGGAAAGGCGTACACTGTAGACGAGGCCCTGCCCATCGTGGCGGAGGGCTACCGCCGGGTGACGGAATTCGCGGCGGGCATCGGCGTGCATACGATGATCGAAAACCACGGCTACTTCTTCCAGCATTCCAGCCGCGTAAAGCGCCTGATCGACGCGGTTGACCATCCCAACTTCGGCTGGCTGGTGGACATGGGCAACTTCATGTGCGCGGACGAAGCGTCCGTTGACGCGATGAAGACCGCGGCGCCCTACGCCGTGCACGCCCACGCCAAGGACTTTCATTACAAGGCCAAAGGCGAATACGTTCCCTCCCAGGGCTGGTTCCCGACGGCGGGCGGAAACTACCTGCGCGGCGCCATCGTGGGCCACGGCGTGGTAAACGTGCCCGAGTGCCTGAAGCTTCTGCGCGCCGCGGGCTACGACAAGTGGCTCAGCGTGGAATTTGAGGGCATGGAAGACTGCATAAAGGCTTTGGAGTATGACCTGAAGAACCTGAGGGAGATGCTGGGCGCGTGAAGCTCGAGCCCGTCGCCCGCGTGGAAAACGACTTTCCCACCAAGTTCGGCCTGCCCCGGCAGAGCGGCCTGGGCGAAAAACTGTTAAGCCGCGTGGTGATGGAAAAAAACTACGCCCGGGAGGACTGCCTGCGGGGCCTTAATGAGTTTTCGCACCTGTGGCTTTTGTGGGGCTTTGAGGTGCCGCCCGCCCGGCACGCCACGGTGCGCCCGCCCAAGCTGGGCGGAAACGAAAGGCGCGGCGTGTTTGCCACGCGTTCCCCCTTCCGTCCCAATCCCCTGGGGCTCACGGTGGTAAAGCTGGAAAAGGTCGACATTACGCCGGACGGCGCTTATCTTACGGTATCCGGCGCAGACATGAAAAGCGGCACGCCCGTATACGACATCAAGCCCTACATCCCCTACGCCGACAGCGTGCCTGACGCCCGCGGGGGCTTTGCGGACGCCCACGCGAAGGACAGGCTGCCCGTGGATTTTCCGCCGTCCCTCCGGGGCCTCCTGCCTCCGGAAAAACTGGACGGGCTCATCGAGGCGCTGTCCCTCGACCCGCGGCCGCCCTATCAGGACGATCCCGGGCGCATATATGGCTTTGGGTACGCAGGCAAGGACGTGCGCTTCCGCGTGGAAGGCGGCAGCGTGCATGTAGTTGAGATCAAAGGAGAATAGACCATGGCGAAAAAACGCAAAAGCCGCGCGCAGCGGCAAAAGCAAAAGCGCATCGCTCTGATCGCCGCCTTGATAGCGGTGCTGCTCATCGCGGGATGGATCGTGTACAGTTACATACAGGCAAACCGGATCGAGTACCGCGACGAAAACGACCCCGTAGCCACGATCACGCTGCAAAACGGCAAAAAGATCGTGGTGGAGCTGTACCCCGACAAAGCCCCCAACACCGTGGCGAACTTTGTGGAGCTGGCGAACAGCGGCTTTTACGACGGGCTCACCTTTCACCGGGTGATCAAGGACTTCATGATCCAGGGCGGCGACCCGAAGGGAGACGGCACGGGCGGCCCGGGCTATTCCATCAGGGGCGAATTCAGCCAGAACGGCTTTACTGCCAATGATGACCTGTATCACGTGCGCGGCACGATCTCCATGGCCCGCGCCACGCCCTTCGACTCGGCGGGCAGCCAGTTCTTTATCGTCCATCAGGACTCCCGGTTTCTTGACGGCGCTTACGCGGCCTTCGGCATGGTAGTGAAGGGCATGGAAAACGTGGATGCCGTCGCGTCTGTTTCGACCAATCCCTCCAACAACCGTCCCCTGACGGAGCAGGTGATCCGGTCCATACGGGTGGACACCAAAGGCGTGGAATACAAAGCCGAAAAGCTGCCGGAATAACGCACGTGCGCGGAAACGCCGGTTCGGAAAGGAAAACATATGAAGAAAACGATCGCTTTATTTCTTTGCCTCTGCCTGCTGACAGGCTGCACGCTCTTGGGCACGGCGGAAGAAAACAATGACATCCTGGGCTACTGGACGCTTGACAAAGTGGAGGGCGACGAGGAGGTCATCAGGAGCCTTCTGCAGCTTCTGGCCACCCTGAAGCAGTACGACGGCAGCATCGGCTACGAGTTCGAAGCAGTCGGCACCGTGAATCTGGTGCTCGAGCTGATGGGTCAGAAACAGATCGATTCCACCTTCTCTTATACGTTCGAGGGCAGCACGGTCACCCTGTACAGCAGCGACAGCGACGCCCCCATGACGCTCCTGATCGACGGCGACACCATGACCGGTTCGGAATCCAGCGTTACGGAAGAAGGCAAAGAGATCGGCTACACGATGACCTTTGTCCGCCAGATCCCTCCCGTGATCGCCGAGCCCATGGATATCGATCCCGCCATGTATCCCATCGCCACCATCACCATGCAGGGCGGCGGGCAGATCGTGCTGGAGCTGTATCCCGACAAGGCACCCAACACCGTGGCGAATTTCATCGCCCTGGCCAACAGCGGCTTTTATGACGGCGTCATCTTCCACCGGGTGATCAGCGGCTTTATGATCCAGGGCGGTGATCCCCTGGGCAACGGCACGGGCGGCCCCGGCTACAATATCTACGGCGAGTTCAGCCAGAACGGCTATGCCGCTAACGACATTAAACACGAGCGCGGTGTGATCTCCATGGCCCGCGCCAACCCCTACAATTCCGCAGGCAGCCAGTTTTTCATCATGCACGCGGACGCGGCGCATCTTGACGGCGCGTACGCCGCCTTCGGGCGCGTGCTGTCAGGCATGGAAGTAGTGGACGCCATCGCGGGCGTAAGCACAAACGCGTCCAACCGGCCGGACGAAGAACAGGTGATCGAATCCATACGCGTGGATACCAAGGGCATAGAATATACCGTAAACAGAATAGGAGGCTGACGGCATGAAGAATCCCATTGTCACCTTTGAGATGGAAAACGGCTCCTGCTTTAAAGCGGAGCTCTACCCCGAGACCGCGCCCGAGAGCGTGGGCAACTTCGTTTCTCTGGTAAAGAGCGGCTTTTACGACGGGCTGATCTTTCACCGCGTGATCAGCGGCTTCATGATCCAGGGCGGCGATCCCACAGGCACCGGCATGGGCGGTCCCGGCTGGCACATCAAGGGCGAATTCAGGCAGAACGGCGTAAACAATCCGCTCAGGCACGAGCGGGGCGTTCTGTCCATGGCGCGCTCCCGCATGCCCGATTCCGCCGGCAGCCAGTTTTTCGTGATGCACCAGACCTCCCCGCACCTGGACGGCGCATACGCCGCCTTCGGCAAGGTGATCGAAGGCATGGACACCGTGGACGCCATCGCCCAGACCCGCACGGATATGTCTGACCGCCCCGTAAAGGAGCAGCGCATGAAGAAGGTCACGGTGGAAGACTTCGGCCAGACCTTCCCCTTCGCCAAGCTGTAAGGAGGGCTCCATGAAGCGCATACTGTTCCAGGGAGATTCTGTGACCGACGTGTCCCGCAGCCGCGACAACGACGCGTATCCGGGGCACGGTTATCCCACCTTCATCAAGGGCCGCTTGGGCGTGGACAGGCCCGGCGAGTTCGAATGCCTGAACCGCGGCATCAGCGGCAACCGCGTGGTGGACCTGTACGCCCGCATCCGCAAGGACTTTATCATGCTTAAGCCGGACGTCATCTCCATCCTGATCGGCATAAACGACGTGTGGCACGAGCTGGGCGACCGTAACGGTGTGGAAGCGGGCAAGTTCGAGCGGGTGTACGACTGGCTGTGCACGGAGCTTGAAGAGGCTCTTCCCGGCGTGAAGCTGGTGATCCTGGAGCCCTTCGTGCTGCCCGGCGGCGCCACGAACCCCACCGAGGAGAACCCCGGCCGCCTGGAGTATTTCAGGACCGAAACGGCGCTGCGCGCCCAGGCTGCCAGGCGCGTTGCGCAAAAGCACAGCGCCGTATTCGTTGAACTGCAGCGCAGCTTTGACGAAGCCTGCAAAAAGGCGCCGCCCTCCTGGTGGCTCATCGACGGCGTGCATCCCTCCAGCTGCGGTCACGAGCTGATCGCACGCCGCTGGATAGAAGAAACGAAAGATATCCTACTGTAACGGCTTTTTATTTTCGCAGACAGTGCGGCTGCATCCGTTTGAGATGCAGCCGCACTGCTTTTGTATGGTTCTTCCCGAATGCTCAGGGACTTGCGCTGAACCGGCACCCCATCCGATCCGCTTTGCGGTCGCCTTCTCCTCAGAGAAAAGGCATTTAAAGCTTTCCCTCGGATGGGAAACTCCGCTTAAGGCGTGATGAGGCGGAATGTGTACAAACATTCCCTGACTCCCCGCGAAGAGCTGTTTATTCCATATTTTTGACCGGAATGTTCAGAAACATGAATGGATTAGTCGAATCCTTTTGCGTTTTTGTTCCTGAATTTGTTGTATTTTTCTATAAAAGTATTGCAAATATTTCAGAATTATGCTATAGTGTATCTAACTATTGCATAAAAGCTGCAAAAGGAGATGTATATTTGTGACAAGCAAACGAATACTGGCGCTTTTCATGGCGATTCTATGCTTGTTGGCCGACATTGCACTGGCAGAAGATTATTACGCGAAAATTACAGATAAGACTACCGTATACGCTTCTGCATCCACTTCATCCTCCAAGCTCGGCTCTGTCGACAGCGGCACCTGGGTTTTCTGGAGCGCCACGAAAGACGGTTGGGCCAAGATCAGCCTGAACGGCAAAACCGGTTACGTTTCCACCTCCAAAGTCAAAAAAACAGCCAAAGCCGTATACGTAAAGACCGGCACGGCGGTTCTGTATAAATCCCAAAGCACCAGCTCCACCAAGCTCGCCACCCTCGGCTACGGCCAGCAGCTGGACGGCTGGTACAAGGAAGGCGACTGGACGAAGGTGACCTACGGCAACACCGGCGGCTACGTAAAAACTTCCTCCATCACCGCCACAAACCCCTGCACGATGAAAAAGACCGGCTACATCCAGGCCTCCGAAGGCAAGGTATACAAGCTTCCGGATACTTCTTCCAGCTCCTGGGAGGTGTCGGGCACCGTAGCCCTCACCTGCACCGGCGTATACAACTCCACCTGGGCGCGCGTGACCTACGGCAGCAAAGTGGGCTACGTGAAATACAGCCTTCTGGGAACCAGCAAATACACCGCTCCCAGCAAGTCGTCCTCCTCGTCCTCGGCTTCATCCTCGTCTTCGACCAAGTCGACTTCCACATCAGCCACCAAGTATGTGGGCGTGAGCGACGTGACGCTCTACAAGACGGCAAGCGCAAACGCCTCCAAGGCCGGAAACATCGTATACGGCTGCAAGGTGACCGTGACCGAAACGGACGGCAGCTGGTCCAAGGTAAAATACGGCTCCGTGACCGGCTGGTGCAAAAGCTCCTGCCTGGTCTCCAACAACCCCAACACCCTCAACCAGACCGTATATGTAAAGGACAAAAGCGTAAAGATCTACGAAAAGCCGAGCACCTCTTCCTCTTACGGAACGGTATCCACCTCCGCCGCCCTCACCTGCACCGCCATGTTCGAAAGCACCTGGTGCCGCGTGACGTATAACGGCAAAGTCGGCTTCGTGCAGAAGAGCAACGTCAGCACCACCAAAGCCGGTACCTCCACCTCCAGCGCAGCTTCCGGCCACTCCGTAAAGGTGGACTGGTTCAAAGGCAACATCCAATCCGCATTCTACCGCGGCTGTGTGGCGACAGTGACCGATGTGAAGACGGGCATTTCCTGGAAGGTGCGCCGCAAGGGCGGATACAACCACGCGGACGTGGAGCCTCTCACCGCCTCCGATACCGCAGCGATGAAGAAAGCCTGCGGAAGCGATTTCCTCACATGGACCCGCAGGCCCATCTGGGTCTCCCTGAACGGAAAAAAATACGCCGCCTCCATGAACTGCATGGCTCACGGCGAATGCACCATCAAGGACAACAATTTCGACGGGCACTACTGCATCCATTTTACCAACAGCAAGACCCACGGCAGCGACAAGGTGGACGGCGACCATCAAGCCGCCATCAACCGTGCCTACGCGGCAGGCTGAGCCAGGCATAAGCGATCAAACGGCAGGGAGCATTCCCTGCCGTTTGATTTTCTGTATGCGTATGATAAGGTTTTAGCGGTTAAAATAAACCAGCTCGTCCTGGGGCTTTTCGGCGTCCTGCACGTCAGTCTCCACCAGCACGATGGCGTCGCGCCCATGCACCTGGCTGAATGCAGCCTCGCAGCGGGCCGTGACGGTGATCCAGGCGGCCTCCTTGGGCCGTTTTTTCATGTAGCGGCAGATAAAGCCGATGCCGCCCACGTCCGCGGCACAGCAGGTCATGGCGTAGCGGCCCAGCAGATACGAGCGCTTGGGCAGATCGTCCACCGTGAAGGCCTGCCCCTTCACCCGCACAGTGCGACCGTTGTAGCGGTCCGGATGCTCCATGCAGTCGATGTACCAGATGCCGAAATCCTCATCCTTGATTTCAATGGGATCGGCCTTCATGTCGTAGGGCAGGTCTTCCTCCCCCACGCCGTCATCCGCACTGCCGTCGGTGTTTTCAAACAGCAGGTTGCAGGTGTTGTTCATCGCCTTGATCATTCGGCGATAGCGGCTTTTTTCGGTCTTCTCGGTGCAGCGGTTGAAGATCACCAGATCCGCCAGCTTGGGCGCTTCGCTCATGAGCTGGCGCATGTTGGTCATGTAGCTGTCGAAGGTGGTGGCGTCGATCATGCACACCATCTGGGCCAGTTCCCACTCCTCCGGCTTTTTGACCTTGAACAGGTTTTCGATGCCCCACACGCTGTTGTATTCGATGATGACGCGCTCGGGCAGGTACTTCTGGTTCATGGAGGCCAGGTTGTTCGGGGTAAGGTCATCAAAGCTTTCCACCGTTTCCAGCACGGCGTTTGACGCGCGCAGAAGCGGCTTTTCCAGCTCTTCCGTGCCTTCCTCGCACTGGATGATCAGCGTGCGCTCACCGGAAGAGAAATTGGTGTCCTCCAGCATGCTTTTGATCAGGCTGGTCTTTCCGCTCTCCAGAAAGCCTGTCACCAGGTAGATCGGAGTTTTGTATTCGGTATCTTGCTGGGACATGGATTACCTCACAGAGAAAGAAGCTCTTTGATGGCCCTGCGCTTGAGATGGGTGCCGATCACGCACAGGCGGCCCGTGTAATCGGCGCTGCCTTCGCGGATCTCGTTCTCGCCGGGCGTGTAGTCGAAGTGCACCCACTTGCCGTCGGTGGTGGGCAGAATGCCCTTCATGCGCAGCACCATGCCGTATTTTTCCTCGTCGCCGATCTCTTCCAGCGCGGTTTTGAGCGTCTCCAGATCGATCTTCGCAGCGGTCTCGATGCCGATGTCGTCAAAGATCTCGTCGGCGTCATGCTCGCCGTCTGCGTGGTGATGATGGTGATGGTGGTGG
>JAFZPV010000015.1 GCA_017552535.1 Clostridia bacterium | reverse complement strand
GTAGGAGGAATCCTCGGCAGAGACCTTGACTTCGTCCTCTACGCCGGCCAGGGTGCCCAGCTCAGCCTCGACCACTACGCCGTGATCGTGAGCGTATTCCACGACCTGCTTGGTGATGCGGATATTCTCTTCGAAGCTCTCGCCGGATTTATCGATCATGACGGAAGAGAAACCGCCGTCGATGCAGCTTTTGCACAGCTCAAAGCTGTCGCCGTGATCCAGGTGCACAACGATGGGCAGGTCAAAGCCCGCGCTCTGCTCGGCGTCCGCGATGGCAGCTTCGATGAGCTTCATCAGATATACGTGCTTGGCATACTTGCGCGCGCCGCTGGAAACCTGCAGAATCAGGGGAGCCTTCACTTCCATGGCTGCCTCGGTGATGCCCTGGATGATCTCCATGTTGTTTACGTTGAAAGCGCCGATGGCGTAGCCGCCGTTATACGCCTTCGCGAACATGTCTTTTGACGTTACGATAGCCATAAAACACACTCCTTCAAGCAGTTTGAATTGAACCGAATGTATTATGCTATATATTGTGTTAAAAGTCAAGGCAGGCACACGCGCTCCCGGCGTGCAGGCAGAATACAATTTTCTGCGAAAAACCGCAAAAAGGGATTGCATATATGTGATGTCTGAGTTATAATATTAACGATAGAGGCTATGCCGGATGGATTCCGGACGGCGCACCGCCCAGGGACACTTAACGTTAAACCGAAATGCACAAGCATTTGGTAATAAGGAAAGGAGCGAACCTATGAAGAAGATTCTGGCGCTGGTATTGGCGCTCGCGATGATGGCGACCATGATGATCGCCTTCGGCGAGGCGGAAGCCAAGACCTATGACCTGCAGGGCATGACCGTAAAGGTCCGTCTGTGGGATTCTCCCAATCCCTACAGCGCTGACACCGATCAGGTCAACATCGACAAGTGGCTGCCCATCTACGAGGCCGCCAAGGCAAAGTACAACTGTGAATTCGAGTTCTATTCTCCCACCGTGGAGTACGACGAGTTCACCACCGAGTGGCTGCAGTCCGTAGCCTCCGGCTCTCCCGCCTGGCACATCACCAACAACTTCTCCGCCATGTGGCTGCTGGCCATGGTCGGCAACAACGGCCTGGAGGACATCTCCAAGGCGCTGGAGACCATCGAAATGCCTGAAGTCTTCAAGAAGACCGCTGCTGCCGGCGACGGCGTGTACGGCTTCGTGACCGGATATCAGGGCACTGAGGGCCTGGTCTACAACAGAGCCATGATCGAAGAAGCCGGCATGGAATACACCCCCACCGAAATGTTCATGATGGGCAAGTGGAGCTACAACGACTTCTATGATTACATGGTAGAGCTGCAGAGCAAGCTGCCCGAAGGCACCTACGCGTTCTTCATCGACCCCAACTACTGGTCCATCTTCGCGTCCACCTGCAACGGCACTGCGCACATCACCAACGATCTGGAAGTGACCATGGCGGGCGATGCGTACATCGAGACCATGGAGTTCCTCCAGAAGCTGTGGAACGCCGGCGTATGCCGCATGCCCAACGTGACCGAGAGCGGCGGATATGACAACTGGGGCACCCCCGCTGCCACCTTCGACAAGGGCGTTGAAGTTGCCATGACCCACCGCGCCGGCTGGCAGTACGGCGGAATGAACAACAACGGCATCGATTGGGGCTTCGTGGGATATCCCTGGGGCAGCCAGGTGACGCTGGGTGTGGAAGGCGACTACACCACCCTGAGCGACAACTACCGCTGCGCGTTCTATGATTACGGCATGATGGGCAACGTCCTGGCCGGCGTCGAGAACGACTTCCCCGGCATCGAGAAGGAATACCTGCTTGAGGCGCTGGTGAATCTGTCCTACGATCTGTGGGTAAGCGAAGAGCGCCAGGCTGAGCTCGCTGCCATGGTAAACGAGGAGCCCGGTGAGACCGCCATCGACATGGGCGCTTACAACACCGAAGAGGACGCCATCCTCTACAACTTCCTCAAGGAGCGCAATATCTACAACTGCTCCTCCACCCTGGGCAACATGGAAGGCATCTATGCCTGCTCCTACACCGGTGACGACAACATCACCAGCTTCTACAGCGCCATCCGCTACGCGATCTACGACAATCTGTCCATGCGCTCCGTTCTGGAAGCCATCGCTCCCCAGATCGAAGCCAACCTGGTTGCCGCCGGTCTGAAGTAATTCTGGCGCGCGATGTCTCCGGACGGGTTTCTGTCCGGAGACATTTTTTAGAAGGACGACAAAAACCGGGCGCGGAAGAAAACCTCTGCTCCTCAGCCTGCGAAAACAAAGCAGCATTCATGAAGGCGGAGGCTTTCTCCCGAACGAGTTTACGGCCAAAAGAGGAAAAAACATGAAACTGCGATTGTGCTTATTGCTGCTCCTCATCCTGCCTCTGGCGTTTGGAGCGCTGGGGGAGACGTCCTACGACGCTTTCCTGGCGTCGAATGCGCTTCCGGACGCGGGCGGGGAGATCCTGATCACGCCGTCGGACTACACGGACATCTCCATGGAAGACGCCTACGCGATGGAGGACGGCGCGCTGTTCACCAGATCGTCCGGCTGGGTGGAGTATACAGTGCCCGATGTGCCCCAAAGCGCCCTGTACGCCGTGAAGGTACGGTATTACCCTGCACCGGGCACAGGAGCGGACATACAGCGGGCACTGTACGTGAACGGGGAGCTTCCGTACGAAGAGATGGGCGCGCTGTCCCTTTCACGCCTGTGGAACAACCGGGACGACAGCTATAAGACCGTAAAGGGCAACCAGCCCTTTCCTTCCCAGGTGGAAACGCCCCAGTGGCGGGAAGTGTATCTGAAGGACAGCGGCGGCTACGCCCAGGGTCCGCTTCTGATCGCGCTCAATCAGGGCGAAAACACGCTGCGCTTCGTCTCGCGCCGGGAGGACATGATCCTTGGCTCCATAAGCCTCGTGCCCCGCCCCCAAACGGACACATACGACCGGTATCTGGAAAAGCTCCTGGCCGAAGGCAAAACGTATTATTCCGGGGAGGGCATAAAGCTCCAGGCGGAAGACGCGGCTTTAAAGAGCGGCCCCAGTTTTTATCCCCTGAATGACCGCACTTCTCCCTTGTCAGAACCCTATCATTACAGCAACATCGTTCTGAACATGATCGGCGGCTCCGCATGGAACGAACCCGGCGAATGGATGGCCTGGGATGTGGAAGCCCCGCAGGACGGCCTGTATAAGCTGGGCCTTCGCTTCAAACAGAACGAGCTCAAGGGCCTGTACGCCACCCGTGCCCTGACCGTAAACGGAGAGATCCCCTTTACAGAGGCTTCCGACCTTCGCTTCTACGACAGAAACAGCTGGCAGTTTGAAGCCCTCGGCGAATACGACAGCGAAGGCGGCCTCGTGCGGGAATACTGGATATACCTGCAAAAAGGCGTAAACCGCATCGAACTGGAAGTGTCGCTGGGCGCGCTCGGCAGCATCATAACGGACCTGAACGACGTTACGGCAGACCTGAACGCCCTGTACCGCGAGATCGTGGCCATCACCGGTTCCAGCCCGGATTCGTACCGCGACTACCAGCTGTTTACCCGCATACCCGATCTTTCCAAAAGGCTGTACGATTTTCAGGACCGGGTCAACGGCATACTGGACCGCCTCACCCTGCTCACGGGTTCCAATTCGGAACGCACGGCGGGCATGACCCGTCTGGTTAACCTGATCAGCAGGATCGCCCAGGATGAGAATAAAGTAGTCAAACAGCTGGGGGCATTCAAGGAATGCATCACCTCCATGGGAAAATCCGTGCTGGATCTCACCGACCAGCCCCTCAAAATCGATTATTTCATCTTGTATGGAACAAAAGAGCCCAAAGTCCGTGCGGACGCCAATGTGTTTGAAAGCGCCTGGCATTCCGTGCGGGCCTTCGTGGGTTCCTTCACCAACGACTACAACGTGAGCGTCGCCGATACGGGAGCAAACACAAAGAGCATAGAAGTTTGGCTCTCCACGGGCCGCGACCAGTTCGACGTGATCCGGCGCCTGATCAACGAAAGCTTCGAAGCCCAGAACGACGTAAAGGTGAGCCTGAAGCTGATCGGCGCAGACGTGGTGCTGCCGGCAACGGCCACAGGCAACGGGCCCGACGTGGCGATACAGATCGCCAACAGCGCGCCGGTCAATTTCGCTTTCCGCGACGCGGCTTACGATCTTACGCAGTTTGAGGATTATCCCGATGTCGCTGCCCGTTTTTCGGATGCGGCGGTGCTTGCCGCACAGTATCAGGGCGGCGTTTACGGCCTGCCGGACCAGATGAGCTATCCCGTGCTTTTCGTGCGCACCGACATCCTGAACCAGCTTGGCCTTTCAGTGCCGGAAACGTGGGACGACCTGGTTGACATGATCCCGGTGCTGGAAAAGAACAACATGGAGATCTACCTGGACACCAATCCCGTGTCCACTTTGGGCGCCGCGCTCTCCATGGGCAACAGCCGCGCCATCAACACGGTGTTTTTGTCGCTTTTGTACCAGGCGGGCGGCGAGATCTACCGGGACGACGGCATGACCACCATGTTCGATACGGCTGAAGCCAACGCCTGCTTCAAGAGCTGGACGCGCTTTTACACGCAGCACAACTTCCCCCAGGACATCGATTTTACCACCCGCTTCCGCATCGGCGAGGTGCCGGTGGGCATCGTGGATCTTGGCTACTACAATACCCTGGCGGTTTCCGCTCCCGAGATCAGGGGCCTGTGGACGGTGGCCCGTGTGCCTGGCACGAGGCAGGAGGACGGCGGCATAAAGCACGACGTTCCCTGCGTGACCAGCGAAGCCATGATCATCAAAAACATGGCGGAAAAGAACGGCACCGTGAACGAAGCCTGGCTCTTCCTCAAATGGTGGACCAGTGCCGAAACGCAGACGGCATATGCCAGAGAAATGGAGGCCGTGCTGGGAACTTCCGGCAGATACCTGGTGGCAAACCTCGAAAGCTATTCAAACGCGGTCTGGCCGGACAGCATGCTGCCTACCATCAAAGCGGTGCTGGGCGACCTGCACGGCATACCGCAGGTGCCCGGCGGATACATCACGGGCCGGTATCTGTACAACGCGTTCATCACCGTGATCACGGAATATGAGAACGCCGCCGACACGCTGTTTGAATGCAACGAGCTCATCAACAAAGAGATCACCAAAAAGCGCAGGGAATTCGGCCTGCCTGTGGACGAATAGGGGAAAGGAGGCGAAAGGACGGATGACTGAAAACGTCAGATATGCGCAGAGCATGACCAAATGGCAGTACACGCGCCGGCTGATGAAAAAGAACCGGCAGCTGTACCTGATGGTCGCTCCGTTCATGCTGTTTTTCCTGGTATTCACGGTTTTGCCCGTGGGCATCGCCATATATCTGAGCTTCATGGAATATAACGTGCTGCAGAGCGCGAAGTTCGTGTGGTTCAACAATTACGTCTCCCTGATCCTGGAAGACGAAATATTCTTAAAAGCGGTCAAAAACACCTTCATCATGGCCCTGATCATCGGACCGTTCGGGTACGTGTTCTCCTTCCTGATGGCCTGGCTGATCAACGAGCTGCCCAGGGTGCTCAGAACGATCCTCACCGTGATCTTCTACGCGCCTTCCATATCGGGCAACGCCTATGTGGTGTTCACGCAGCTGTTCTCCGGCGATCCCTACGGCTTCATCAATTCCCGCCTGATCAACTGGGGCCTGATCTCCCAGCCGATCCTGTGGCTCAAAAACGCGGACTACATGATGTATGTGGTCATACTGGTATCGCTGTGGATGAGCCTGGGCGTCGGCTTCCTGTCCTTTATCGCAGGCCTTCAGGGTGTGGACAGGGCGCAGTACGAAGCCGCGGAGATCGACGGCATACGCAACCGCTGGCAGGAGCTGTGGTACGTTACCCTGCCCAACATGAAGCCGCAGCTCATGTTCGGCGCGGTGATGTCCATCACCAACTCCCTGTCGGTAGCGGACATCACGGTGGCTTTGAACGGCTTTCCGTCCACCAATTATGCTACGCACACGATCATCAACCACCTGAACGACTACGGCATCATCCGGCTTGAGATGGGCTACGCCTGCTCCATCGCCGTGATCCTGTTCTTCATCATGCTGGGGCTGAACGTAGTCATCCAGAAGTGGATCAGAAGGGTGGGAACGTAACATGGCGCGTGAGAAAAAAGAAAAAGTGCGCTCCCTGCGCTATTCCCATACCGCCATCGGCCGCTTCCTCACGGACAAACATACCAACCGCTCCGTGAGCGGCAGTGCGACGCTCCTGGTGTTTTTGACGGTGTTCGCGCTCATATCCCTCTTCCCGGTGGTGTTCATGGTGTCAAATGCTTTCAAGCCCATCAACGAGCTGTTCATCTACCCGCCGAGGCTGTTCTTTATCCAGCCCACCACCAGCAACTTTTCCGAACTGTTCGCGATCCTGGCGGATTCCCTCGTGCCCTTCCTGCGCTATCTGTTCAACACCCTGTTCATCGTGATCACGGGCTGCGTGGGGCACATCGTGCTTTCCTCCATGGCGGCGTTCCCCCTGGCCAAGTTCCGCTTCCCCGGCAGCGAGCTCATGAGCCGGATCATCGTATACTCCCTGATGTTCACCTCCTCCGTAACGGCGGTGCCTACCTACATGATCATGAGCCGCCTGCGTCTGGTGGACACCTACTGGGCCGTGATCTTTCCGGCATTCTCGCTTCCGCTGGGCCTGTTCCTGATGAAAAACTTCATGGAGCAGGTGCCTACCGCCCTGATCGACGCGGCTTCCATAGACGGATCGAGCTATTTCGGCATGCTCTGGCGCATCATCATGCCGGCTGTAAAGCCCGCCTGGATCACGCTGTTTATCGTGTGCTTCCAGGGCCTTTGGGGCAACAGTGCCGGCAACTTCATATACTCTGAGAGCAAAAAGCCCCTGGCGGCCATGCTGCAGAACCTTTCAGGCTCCGGCGTGGCCAGGACGGGCGTCGTAGCGGCCAGTTCCCTGTTCATGTTCGTGGTGCCGCTCATCGCTTTCATCATTTCACAGTCCAACGTCATGGAGACCATGGCGACCAGCGGCATAAAGGAATAGGGGAGGGATGGTTATGAAAAAAGCATTCTCGTTCTTCCTCCTGATTCTCATAGCGATGGGAAGCTTTGCAGTCCGCGCCGAAGGATCGAGCAATTACCTGTACGATTCCCACTCGCGCATGGTTCCTTCGCCCCCGGCGTACGTGCATGAGCGCACTTACATGTCCAGCGACTTTGACGAACTGCCAAATCTCAAGGGCATGCAGTCCGCCTGCATGAAGAACGGAAAGATCTACGTCACCTGCTTAACGCGCCTGATCATCTTCGACCGGGACTTTAACCTTTTGTACACCTCCACGTCCTATACCGGACTGGACGGCAGAAAGACGGACTTCGACAGCAGCGTTGGCATTTTCGTAACGGACGAGGGAGACTATTACATCTGCGAACCGAACCGCAGCCGCATCCTGCACTTTTCAGAAGAGCACGAGCTGATCCGCGTTCTGGACAATCCCGGAATCACGGGTGTGGACGCCTCCGTCAAATACCGGCCCACCCAGATGGTGGTGGACGAAGCGGGCCGCATGTTCGTAGTGGCCAAGGGCATGTACGAGGGCATCGTGGAACTCAACAGCGACGGTACTTTTTCCAGCTTTTACGGCGTAAATGAAGTGCAGTTCAATCTGTGGAACCTGCTGTGGCGCAACATTTCCACCAGCGCCCAGCGCGCCAAGCAGTCTTTGTGGCTGCCCAGCGACTTTACCAATCTGTGCATCGATCCGGACGGTTTCATCTTCGCCACCGTCCAGTCCTCGTCCGCGGCGGAATCGGTGATGCGCTTAAACGCCAAGGGCGAAAACATCCTGCGCGTGGACGATGACGATCCCTATCCCAGCGGCGACCTTTGGCTCAACCAGTACACGTCCACGGGCGCGCCCGTAGGACCCAGCGAATTCGTCGCCGTGGACGTGAACCAATACGGCGTTTACATCTGCCTGGACAATACCCGCAAGCGCGTTTTCGCCTACAACGAAGACGGCAAGCTGCTGTTCATTTTCGGCGGGCCCGGCAACCGGAAAGGATACTTCCGCGGCCCCGTGGACGTGGACTTTATCGGCGACCGCATCATGGTGCTGGATTCCACGGCGGAAACGATAGAGGTGTTTGCGGTCACGGATTACGGACGGGCGCTGATGAGCGCGGTGGAAGCCCAGTACAATTACGATTACACCATGGCGGAGAGTTACTGGCGGAAAGCCCTCTCCTACAATCAGAACCTGTTCCTGGCGTATTCAGGCATCGGGCGCGCAATGCTGCGCAGCGGCGACGCCGAAGGCGCGATGGAATTTCTGAAGCTTGGCGACGACCGAAAGTATTACTCCAAGGCGCTTGAAAAGGTGAGAAACGCAAAACTGAAAGAATACCTTGTCCCGGTGGCGCTTTCTCTTGCCGGAGTGCTGATCGCACTAAAGATCGCAAAGGCGCTTTACCGCCGCCGCAGGGAAAGGAGGCAAGCGGCATGAAGACCCTCCGAAAAATCAATTTTGCCTGCCGGAAGTTTCCTGCATATATCATGACGCATCCCTTCAAGGGATTCGACGAAATGAAGTCCGAAAAGAAGGGCAGCATCTGGTTCTGCCTGTTCGTGCTTCTGTTCAGCTGCGTTCTGAACGTGCTGGAATACGTATATACCGGCTTTCTGGTGAACTACAACGACATCTATCAGGTATCCACGCTGTATCTGATGCTGGTCACGGCCTTCCCGGTTGCGCTGTTCGTGACCGGAAACTGGTCCGTGACGTCCCTGATGAACGGCAAAGGCAAGTACCTGGAGATCTTCATGGTCACGATGTAC
Source organism: Clostridia bacterium (assembly GCA_017552535.1). GTDB lineage: Bacteria > Bacillota > Clostridia > Christensenellales > Aristaeellaceae > RUG14130. The sequence continues at coordinate 5,037 of JAFZPV010000015.1, read as the reverse complement.
GCGCTGTATCCCTACTGTGTTCTGCGCGTGATCGCGCTGATCTTGTCCAACTTCCTGCTTTTGGACGAAATGGCCATCGTCAGCGCCATCAAGGGCATAGGCGTTGCGCTGCTCGCTTTCTATCTGTTCATCGGCCTGGTTGTGATACACGAATACAGCTTCACCCAGGGCGTTGCCGTGGTGTTCCTTACGCTGTTTGCCATACTGGTGATCGTGTTCGTGCTGATGCTGGCGTTCTCGCTCACCGCCGACGTATGGGACTTTCTGCGCACCGTGTGGCGCGAAGCCCGGCTCAAGATGTGAGGAGGGAAGCGGATGAAAAAAACGATTTGTCTTGCACTGATCCTTTTCGCCGTCTTCGCCCTTGCTGTCCTGGCGGAGGAGGGATCCTTCGTGACCGCGGCGGACAACGGTCGCCTGCGCCTTTCGGTTAACGAACAGACCCTGGAAGTGCAGCTGGAAGACTTAGCGAACGGCGAACTGTACGAAACCAAGGTGATGAACGGCCAAAACGGCAACAAGACCACGAAAAACAACCAAAAGAGCGACATGCGCGTATACTACGTGGTCAACGAGTTTGTAGGCACCACCAATTCCATGGACAGCTTCTCCATGGCGGTAAGCAACGGGAACTACGCGCTTTCCTACGTCGAAAACGGCTTCGAGATCCGCTTTTCCATCGGCGATACCACCATCACCGTCGACGACCTGCCCAAAATGGTCCCTGTACAGAAGTACTACGACCTGCTCCTGCCCTACTGGGGCGACCGTGACGACAGCTCCTTCCGAGAGTTCTACCGCGTGTACCGGGATACCATGTGGGTCCGCACGGACGACGGCAGCATCGGCAAGGTCAAGCTGAACAACCTGTATTCACTGTTCTATGAAAAGGGAAAATACACCCGGGAAGACCTGGCCGAAGACAACCTGGCCTACGGCTATGAGATCCAGAAGCTCAATCCCAGGATCGACATCACGGTCCGCTATACGCTGGACGAAAGCGACCTGCTGGTCACTGTACCCTGTGCGGACATCGTTTTCACGGACGGCAATCCCGTTACGCGCATAGACCTTTTGCCGTATTTCCTGCAGGCGGGCACGTCGGACGAAGGATACATCTTCGTGCCGGACGGCAGCGGCAGCCTGATCAACCTGAACAACGGCAAACTGACCGCCCTATCCTATACGGACCGCGTATACGGCAACGACCCGCTGATGAACGTGAACGTATTCACGGCGGACTCCGAGTCCATACGCCTGCCTGTATACGGCATCAAAACCAGGGACAGGGCGATCTTCGCCGTCATCGAGCAGGGCGCGGCTCTGGCAACGATAAACGCCGATATCTCCGGCCGCAGCGATGAGTTCAACCGCGTATACTCTTCCTTCACGCTGAGGGACATTGAGCTTTTGCAGGTGCTGGGTACAGCGTCCGGCGGTTCTCCCCGCTATCCCGACGATATCTACACGGACGATATCGTGATACGCTATAAATTCCTCTACGGGGATGATGCCAGCTATACCGGCATGGCGCATGCCTACAGGGATTACCTGATTGGCAGGGGAGAACTGAGCTTTTCAGAGATGCCCAAGGACGCGCCCCTGTTTGCGGGCATCATCGGCGCGGTGCGCAAAACAAAGTTCTTCGCGGGCATACCGTACGAGTCTACCGCTGTGGCTACCACGATGAAGCAGGCATCCGTGATCGCCTCCGCCCTCTCTGAAGCCGGAGTCAAAAACCCGGTGATGCTTCTGAGGGGCTACTGGGAAGGCGGCATCAAGCACGAGTCGCTGGCAGGCATGTCCCTCGAGAGCAGCGCCGGAAGCAAGACGGATCTGAAAAACCTTACCGAGCATACCAGAAATCTGGGCGGCGAGACCTATCTGGTCACCAATGCCGAAAAGGTGTACACCACCAGCAACTTTTCCAAGTCCAAGCAGGCTTCCCGCCGGCAGGACGATTTCGTGGCTTCTGTGGTCGATTACGCCGAGCCCATCCTGGCGGAGGAGAGGGGCTACGAAGACAGCTTCTATGTTTCCCCTGCGTATATACCGGTGTACAGTGAGAAGATCGTGCAGAACCTCAAAAAGGCGAAGCTTGTTTCCGGCGGCATCGCCCTGGACGATCTGGGCGAACTGCTGGTGGGGGATTACCGAAACAAAAACAATATCAGCCGCGTACACGCGCTTCCTTATGTCCGGCAGGCGCTTGAGACCCTTGCGGACGGCGGAAAGCTCGTTATGAAAGCGCCAAACGATTATGCGATGTTCTGCGCATCCATGATCTACGGCCTTCCGAACGGCGACAACGGACATAAGGTGGAGGACGCTTCGGTGCCCTTCATCCAGCTGGTGCTGGACGGCACCAGAGTCTACTGCGCGCAGCCCTGGAACGAGAGCGCCTACAACGGAATCTGGAGGGAACTGAACTACGCCGTCGAAAGCAAATCCGCGCCGTATTTCATCCTCTCCTACGCGCCCGAAACCGTGTACCTGCATACCGAGGACATGGATTCCCAGTCCTTCTTCATGACGCAGTATGAACAGTGGCTCACAGAGATCGGGACCGCCTATGCCAGATACAACGCCTACTGGCAGCTGGTAAAGGACGCGCGCGTAAAAAGCCACGAGGTGCTTTCCTCCACCCTCAGGCGCGTCACATACGAAAACGGCGTGACCGCGTACATCAATTACGCATCCCAGGCGGCGGAAATCGACGGTGTCTCCGTGCCCGCGCATGACTTTATGGTAACGGAGGGGATACAATGAAAGCAATAACCGCTCAGAAGAGCCGCATTGCGGGCATCGCGCTTCTGGCGCTTGCCGCCGCAGGCCTCACCGCGGCCATCGTGCTGAACGCCAGGGGAAGCTATCCGCTGGGTAAGCTGAGCTGGATCGCCGCCGCCGTGCTGGGAATCATGCTGGTAGCGGGCTGCGCGCTCACCTTCCGGGAATCCTATGCCCGCATGTCCTTCAGCAAAAAGACCGGCCTGTGGGGCATCATATTCCTTTTGCCCTGGCTGCTCGGTTTTACGCTGTTCTTCCTCGTGCCGATGCTGGAGGAGTTCGTATACAGCTTTGAAAACGTTTCTATCCGTCCGACCGGCGGCCTGAACGAGGAATTCATCTGGTTCGAAAACTTCCGCTACATCCTTCTGGAGCACGCCACTTACGTGCGCTCCCTGACGGAGACGGTACTGGAGGTCATGCTGTACACGGTGCTGATCATCGTGTTTTCGCTGCTGTGCGCGATACTGCTCAACGGGAAATTTTTCGGGCGCAGCGCGGCGAGGGCGATCTTCTTCGTTCCCATCGTCATGGCCACCGGCCTCATGATCGAGCGTGTGAGCAACACGGCGGGCCTGCTTCTGGCGCAGTCCCAGGACGACAAGGTCTACGGCGCCGCCATCATCTCAAAGCTCCTGTTTTCACTGGGCGTCGGCAGCGGGGTCGTCAGCTATCTGGCAAATGCGGTGAACGACATTTTCGAAGTCGTGTCGCTGTCAGGCATCCAGATCCTGATCTTCCTGGCAGCGCTGCAGAGCATACCGCCGCAGCTCTACGAGGTGGCGAAGATCGAAGGCGCTACGGGTTATCAGACTTTCTGGAAGGTCACGGTGGTCATGGTGTCTCCGATGCTGTTGACCTGTACGCTGTATACCATCAGTGACCTGTTCTTAAGAAGCGACCTGGCGGATACCTTCAAGGATATCGCCTTCAAGCAGGGGCAGTTCGGGCGCAGCGCCGCCATGAGCTCCTTTTTCCTGCTGGCGGTCCTGCTGGTGATCGGCATCTATGTGCTGCCGCTCAGAAAGGCGGTGTTCTACTATGACTAAGCTTGCCATGCCGAAAAAGGTCACCCCGGCTAAAGCGGCCAAATGGGGCAAAGGCTTCGTGCTCGGCGCCATGCGCTACACGCTTCTGATCTGCCTGAGCTACCTGATCCTTGCGCCGATCCTGTCCAACATCGTAGTGGCCGTCACGCATCCCGCGGACCTGGGGCTCAGTTCCTCCATATGGATACCGAACCGGTTCAGTTTCCAGAACGTGCATGTGGCATCGCTGATCCTGAACTATAAAAAAACGCTGCCCACCACGTTCATCTACACCGTTGCCGTGATGCTTTTGCAGCTGGTGTGCACGCTTCTGGCGGGGTATTCCTTCGCACGCCTCAAATTCCGCGGGCAGAGCATACTGTTCTTTTGCGTGATCACTACGATCCTCGTGCCGTCGCAGATCATCATCCTGCCCCAATACCTGTATTTCCGCGATTTCCGGCTCTTCGGGCTGATTCCGCTGTTCAACCAGGGCAGGGGACTCAACATGCTCAACAAGCCCGGCGTGGTCTATCTGCTCTCTGCCCTTGGCATGGGCCTGAAAAGCGGACTGTACATCTACATCTTCCGCCAGACCTTCCGGGGCCTTCCCAAGGAACTGGAGCAGGCCGCTTACGTGGACGGCGCGGGCTTTATACGCACTTTCACCAACATCGTGCTGCCCTGCGCCGGGCCGGGTCTGATCACAGTGGGCACGCTGTCCTTCGTGTGGAACTGGAACGACATATCGTTTCTGTCCTGGTTCGATCCCAATAACTCCGGCAACCTCATGTTTATGTACATCAAGCGCACCGCCAGCATGAAAGAAGCGCTGGATTCGGTGAGTTCCAAGGTGCCGGGCGATTACACCTTCCTCGCCAACAACCTGCTGTACCAGAATGCCGTGAGCAAGACCTGCGCGCTGTTCGTGCTGATACCGCTCATCATCCTGTATCTGATCGTGCAGCGCAAGTTCGTGCAGGGCGTGGAGCGAAGCGGCATCGTCGGCTGAGTTCCAGCAAAACGAAGGCCCTTCCGCACATGCGGGAGGGCCTTGTATGTTTGATGGTAAGCGCTAAATAAACGGCGGTGTGAAATTCTTTCTGTAAATAGCGGTCTTCTGTGATATGATCGAGATTGGTCGGGGCCGAATGGCAGAATCTGCCGTTCGGCTCTTGGTAATTGTTCTACCAGAAACAGACAGATTTGTCAAGGGTGCCCG
>JAFZPV010000002.1 GCA_017552535.1 Clostridia bacterium | reverse complement strand
CTTTGCCGGCTCGAGGAGCGATTTTTGCGAAGGCGAGCTTGCCCGCCGAGAGCAAAGAATCGCTACTATGCAGTTTTTTCGCCCGGAAATGCCCGCAGGCATTTCAGAAAAAACTGAAAACCTGTTGCACAAGCTGGTGAATGATTGACGTTTCGGATAAAACGGTTCAAATGTGTCCAAAACTAAACCGTTGGAAATGAAATCTTATTTCATTTCCAACGAGGAGCTGTGCAACAGCCCCGTCTGTTTTTCAGATCCTGTCAGAAATGTACGCAGTAAGAAAACTCTTTCACGCAAGCAGCGTCTTTACGCTCTGACGCTCCACCAGAGGGACGGGCAGCATGATGTGGATCACGTCGTCCGGATGCTCGTTTTTCTCGCCCAGCAGCAGCCACACGGCACGCTTGCCCATGAGCTTGCGGTCGATATGCATGGTGGTGAGGGCGGGGCGGATGTATTCGCCCATTTTCAGATCGTCGCAGCCCATCACGGACACGTCGTCGGGTACGTGCAGGCCGCTCGCGTTCAGAAGCCGGCACATGGACAGGGCGATCAGGTCACCCGCGCAGAACCAGGCTGTGGGACGCTGGCGCAGGGAAACATAATACCGGCTCAGCGCTTCAGGGGTGTCCAGCAGCTCGAGGCCGTCCCGCCGTCCCAGGATGCACATGTCTTCGTTGGGCAGGATACCGTGATCCATCAGGGCGCGGCTGAAACCGCACCAGCGCTCGTACACGCTCTGCACGCCGAAAGCGGGACCGGCGAAACCGATGGAGCGGTGACCCTTTGAGATCAGATACTCCGCAGCCGCCTTGCCGGCAAAGAAATTATCCGCGCTCACGGAGGAGATGGGCATGGGCGTGCGGATGTCCACGCTGACCACTTTTTTGCCGGTCTCCACCAGGCGGTTCAGATACCGTGGATCGATGCTGCCGATGGCGAGATATCCGATGATGCGCAGGCCTTCGGGCACGTTGGGCAGCGTGAGTTCCCTTTGCGCCTGGGCGCTCAGGCCTGCGGTGATGGTGACCACGCTGGTCTTGCGGCTTTCATGCTCGATGGCCCAGAACACGTCGGAATAGAAGGAACCGTCGTCACGTATATAGGGCGGCACCAGCACCACGATGCAGGCCTGGGCGTTCGAGGCGCTGCCCGGTGCGTAATAACCCATCTTCCGGGCTGTCTCGGCGATGGTGCGGCGCATCTGCTCGCTCACGCCCGGCTTGCCGGCCAGCGCGAGGGATACGGCATTTTTGGATATGCCCAGCTTTCCGGCCACATCCGCCATGGTGACGCGCTTGCGCTTGTTCTTTTCCGACATTTTACGCACCTTCCCCATTCTTTGGTAAAAATTGTACCATGTTCAAACTAAAAAGTCAAGTGATTCAAGTAAATAATCAAGCAAAATTAGGAATATAAATTGGCTTTTTCCAGACACTTGATAGAAAATTCGTCAAATATCTTTCCAATTATTGATCGTATTGTGCGAAATATGAAAAAAAATATTGATGATTCCACTTGACATACCGGCGTTTACTTGTTAAACTATTACTTGACACGGGGAAATCCCGAAAATAACAAAGGAGTGACTGAACAGATGAAAAAGCTCTTGGCAGTACTGCTTGCCCTGACCATGCTTTTGTCTCTGGCTTCCATGGCCGAGACCGCGGCCGACGACCCCTGGTTCGGACGCTTTGACGAGCCCGTCACCGTTCGCGTGGTGGTAAACGGCGCCGACAGTGAAGACGGCAGCTGGACCTGGGAAGACAACGAGTGGACCCGCGAGTGGCTGGAGCGCTTCAACATCAAGATCGAAGTGATGTGGAACGCCAACACCGATGAAGCCTACAACACCAAGTTTGCCATGGCGATGGTCACCGGCGAGCTGCCGGACCTGCTGGTGCTCAACCAGAAGCAGTTCCGTGAGCTGCAGGCCGCCGGCAAGCTGGCTGACATCACCGACTACTACGAGGAGAACATCTATCCCTACCTTAAGGAGAAGGTCATCGAGGCGCAGCCCGAGTCCGCGCAGGCAGCCGCTTTCGTAGACGGCCGCCGCTATGCCATCACCACCTCCGGCTTCGGCACCGTATCCCGCTCCATCTTCATCCGCCGCGACTATCGCGAAAAGCTGGGCCTTGAGATCCCCACCACGATGGAAGAGCTGATCGACATGGGCAAGGCGTTCGTGGATGAAGGCCTGGCCAAGTACGCTTTCGTGCTCACCGACAAGGTGACCGGCAGCGGCTACACCGACATGCAGGCCGTGTGCAACGCCTACGGCGCCTATCCCGGCCTGTGGATCGAGGGTGAGGACGGCAAGCTGGTTTACAGCCCCACCACCGAGAACATGCACACCGTGCTGGACATCTTCAAGGATCTGTATGACAACGGCTACATTCAGCCCACCTTCGCCACCGAAGTGAGCGACAACGTGACCGCCTACATCAAGAACGGCGAAGTCGGCATCCTGGGCAGCGATTTCTGGGTAGCCACTTGGCCGCTCCCCATCACCTATGAAGACGGCACCGTAATCGACTGGGACATCATCTCCGTGCCCCGCAGCGAGACCAACGAAGACTTCCACGTACAGGGCACCGGCTCCGCCGCCTCCATCAGCTACATCTGCGTGAACGCGGAATGCGAGCATCCTGAGGCCGTGCTGCGCCTGTTCAACCACACCTGCTCCGTGAACACCGACCCCGAGCTGCAGGAGACCGACCGCTTCCACACCGTGAAGGTCGACGAGGAGACCTCCATCAGCGTGCATATGCACAACCCCACCGTGCGCTACTGGTCCGTGCCCAACGTGAACACCCTCACCGGCTGGGCCGTGAAGGAAGCCCTTGACGGCAACACCCAGTACCTGGCCGAGCAGCCCCACTACCAGCAGCAGTACGACAACGTACAGAAGTACCTGAAGGCTGTGGAAGCCGGCGACAAGGATGCCATCAGGGCCGCATGGGGCAGCAACAAGCTGTTCGGCGGCGTAGGCAGCATCTTCTACAACTTCTACGAGCTGTATCACAACAACCTGTTCATCTTCGACGCCCTCACCGAGAAGAGCGAGGACTATGACCGCCTCTGGGGCGCCCTGTCGCAGTATGAGAATACCTTCTACGTAAACTACATCTGCGGCACCGAGGAGACCACCTTCGAAGAGTTCGTACAGAACTGGATGGATATGGGCGGCGCGCTGCTCACCGACCAGGTGAACGCTGACCGCTGATCTGACTATCAACTGACCCAAGGCACTATGTAGGCTGCCCGCCAAAGCCTCAGCAGGCGGCGGGCAGCCCGGTTTATTTGAGGGAGAATGAAAAGCGAAGAGTGAAAAACGGCGGTGGAAATCGCTGCGCGATTTCTTTTTTCAGAAATCTCTTCACGAATCACTTTTCAATAAACCAACTAACTGTAACTCCTCACTCCTAACTCCCAACTCTCCAAAAAGGGGGGCGCAAGCGTATGACTTCCGCCGCGCTCAGAGCGCAGAATATAAAAAAACATCACAAAAAAAGCGTGCGCACGGACTATATGCTGTGCGCCATGCTGATACCCGGCTTCATCTACCTTGCCATATTCGAGTTTGCGCCGCTGTTCGGCCTTGTGATCGGATTTCAGGATTTCAAGCTCTCCACCGGTGTTTTCCACAGCGGATGGAAGGGGCTTGACAATTTCAGATATATATTCACGATGTATCCGGGCTTCTGGAACATCGTCAAAAATACCGTGGAGATCGCGCTGCTGAAGCTCTGCTTCGGCTTTACCGCGCCCATCGTCGTGAGCCTCATGCTGCACGAGGTGACGCATTCCGCCTACAAGCGCACGATCCAGACGCTGGTGTACATTCCCCACTTCGTGAGCTGGGTCATCCTGGCGGGCATCCTGCGCAGCATGCTGGACCCCGACAACGGCCTGATCAACACCATCATCAAGCTTTTCGGCGGCGCGCCCGTGTACTTTCTGGGCAGCAACACCACGTTCCGCGGCGTGCTGGTGGTATCGGACGTGTGGAAGGGCTTCGGCTGGGGCACCATCATCTACATGGCCGCCCTCACGGGCATAGACCCCGCGCTGTACGAAGCCGCCACCATTGACGGCGCCAACCGCTTCCAGAGGGCCATCCACATCACCCTGCCGGGCATACTGCCCATCATCACCCTGAACCTTATCCTGTCCATCCCCGGCATACTGAACGCGGGCTTCGACCAGATCTTCAACCTCTACAACGAGCGCGTGTACAAAACGGCGGATGTGCTGGATACCTTCATATACCGCCTGGGCATCCTGGACAGCCAGTACGCCCTGTCCACCGCCATAGGCCTGGTGAAGAGCGTGATCGGTTCGGTACTGCTGATCGGTTCCTACAAGTTCGCCGAAAAAGCCGTGGGCTACAAGGTCTTTTAGAAGGGAGGAGACGTTATGGTAACTGCAGAAGAAAAATCCAAAAACCTCGTAATGAACCGCAACCGCCAGATACGCTCCTCGCCCGTCGAAAAGATGTTCACCTATCTGATCTACGGCGTACTGGGCATCCTCGGCGCCAGCTGCATCCTGCCCTTCATCCATCTGATCGCTCTGTCCTTCTCGGGCTCCGATCCCATCAAGGCCGGCATCGTGTCGCTGTGGCCCATAGAGTTCAATACGGACGCGTATAAATACGCGCTGGACCATCCCGCCTTCATGCGCGCCTTCGGCATTTCGGTGGTAAGGGTCATTGTGGGCGTGAGCTTTTCGCTGGCTATGCTGGTGACTACGGCGTATCCCCTGTCCAAGTCCAACGAGGCCTGCCCGCTCAATCCCCTGTTCAAGGCGCTGATGATCATAGCCATGCTCACCGGCGGCGGCCTGATCCCCATGTACCTGGTAATGAGCTGGCTGGGGCTCACCAACACCTTCTGGGCGCTGGTGGTGCCCGGCATGCTGAGCCTGTGGAACTGCTTCATGGTGATGAACTTTTTCAGGAACGTGCCCGGCGAACTGGAGGAGGCCGCCATCGTGGACGGCGCCAACTCCTTCCAGGTGATGACCAGAGTATACATCCCGCTGTCGGTGCCTGTCATCGCCTCCATGGCGCTGTTCACGGGTGTGGGCCACTGGAACGACTGGTTCAGCGGTATGCTGTACATGGCCAGGTCCCGCGACTATCCCCTGCAGACGTACCTGCGCCAGGTGGTCACCACGCCGAACTTCTCCTCCCTCACCATAGAGGAGATGCAGAGATACGCACAGATCAACTCCAAAAACAACCAGGCGGCGCAGATCATCATCGCCACAGTTCCCATCATGTGCGTATATCCATTCCTCCAGAAATATTTTATGACCGGCCTCACGTTGGGCGGCGTAAAAGGATAAAACGGGGCTGCTGAGCAGCCCTTCGCCGGAAATGAAATTTCATTTCCGGCGGTTTGGCTTTTAGCGCCTTTTGATCCTTGTTTTTCAGAACGTCTGTTTTTTCCAGTTACAGCGAAAGGCTCCCAGTTTTTGCTAAAACTCTGCGGAGTTTTCGGGCGCAAAAACTGCAATGAAAGAAAAATCACTCCCGGGCGGCAAGCTGCCCTCCGTGATTTTTCATCCTCGGGCCGGCAAAGCTGGCCCTGCGGAATGAAGTTGGAGGGGTACGTCCCCTCCAAACCACCCTCAAAATCCCGTGTTCTGTCAGGCTGGCATCGTTTTATCATGAATTAAGGAGAACAAGCCCGTTATGAAGCATTACTCCATGTATGAGATCCTGAACGCTTTGAAGGCTCAGGAAAATATGCCCTATTCCCTGTACGCGGACGCAAAAAAGCGCGTGCTGGACACCGTCACCGGCAGCCCTTCCTACGCCTGGTTCCTGCCGGCGTTTCAGAAGCATGTGGAGACGTATGCGGTCATGCCCATTGAGGCGCCGTCGTATCAGGCGCTGGCGGACTGGAAAAGGCGCGGACAGCGGGGTAATTACGACAGGACCATGTACGCCCTCAGGACGCGGCTGAACCGCATGTGGATGGCGGTACTGGCGGACGTTCCGGGCGCAAAGCCCCTTCTGGAGGATATCCTGTACGCTTTTTTGAACCTGGACAGCTGGTCCCTTTCCGCGCACCACTTCGACAACGTGCTGGAAGACCACTGGGATATCCCTATGGAGCCTCTGGACGGGACCGGGCGCATCCGCGGCATGGGCCGCAGCCGCCACCAGTGCCTGGACCTGTGTTCCTGCTCCGCCGCGGCGATCCTGTCTGAGATGACCCAGACGCTGGAAGGGATCGTGGACGACAACCTTCTGCGCTGGGCGCGGCAGGAATGCTTCGAACGGGTGCTGAAGCCATTTATGAGCCTTGCGCCTTTTCCGCATTTCGAGATCAACCCCAACAACTGGTCGGGCGTGTGCATGGGCTCCATCGGCATCGCGGCGATCTATCTGATCACGAATCCCGATACGCTGGCTCCTGTGCTTATGCGGGTGCTGGAGGGCATGCAGGTGCATGAAAACGGCTACAACGAGGACGGCGCCAGCCCCGAGGGCTTCGGCTACTGGCAGTACGGCTTCGAGTATACGCTGATGTTTGCAGACCTGCTCAAAATGCGTACGGGCGGCAGGATAGACCTGCTTAAGGACGAAAAGCTCAGGCGCGTGGCGGGTTTTGGCACGGACTGCTGCTTCGGTCCCTCCATCAAGCTCCCCTTCGGGGACTGCAACTGGCGCGGGGTGCTGGACGAAGCCGTGCGCCGGTACGTGGGCAGCATGGGCGTGAGCGTCTGTCCGGAGGGAGACACGGAGAAATCCTTCAATTCCTGCTGGGAACACGGAAACCTGATGCTCAGGTATCTCGTGTGGACGATGCAGCCCGAACAGAAGGCGCTTGCCTATCCCAGGAGCGCCGTATATCCCAAAAGCGAGCTGTTCATGGGCTTTTACCGCACGCCAGGAGACGAACTGTACCTGGTGGCCAAGGGCGGCAACAACGGCGAGAGCCACAACCACAACGATGTGGGCACCTTCGTGATCATCCGGGGCGACAGGATGGCCGTGGCCGATACCGCCGGCGGAGCGTACTGCAAGGACTACTTCAGCGAAAAGCGCTATACCTACTTTGCCACGCGCTCCGGCGGACACAACTTTCCCATCGTGGACGGCGTGGAGCAGGAAGGCCACGGCCGCTGCCGCTGCAAACGTTTTGAGGTGACGCAGGGCGAAAGCGCGGACGAGGTGTTCATGGACCTTACGGGTACCCTGAAAGCCGATGCGCTCACATCCTTTACCCGCAAGATCAGGGCGGAGCGCTCAAGCGGAGAGGTGTGTGTGACAGATACCTTCGAACTGGCCCGCGCCGCCTCTGTGCGCGACCGGCTCATCGTTCCAGGCCTTCCCGAAAAGGCGGAGGGCGGCCTGATGCTGCCGGGCGGCGTAAAGCTTATGTACGACGAAAGCGCCCTGAGCCGCGAGCTTGCGCACGTGGACCAAAAGCTGGAAGGCAGCGACATATACACGCTGGACCTGATCCCCAAATGCGAAAGCGCGGGCACATACGTGATCACGATGCGCTTTACAGCGGAATGAATATAAGCGTGTCCTGCCCGAAGCAACCGGAAAACACGGGAAAAATGCGTCCGCGGGCGCATTTTTCATTTTTTGTTCCTTGACCGGACCTGCAAAATACGGTATAGTTATGGCATGATCCATTCTTCAGAAACGGGAGTCCGGTCTATGAAGTATGCAAATCCCATCCTGCGGGGCGATTATTCCGATCCTGACGTGATCCGCGTGGGCGAAGACTTTTATATGATATCCTCTTCGTTCACCTACCTGCCGGGCATTCCGGTTTTGCACAGCCGCGACCTGGCGTCGTGGGAGATCATCGGCTACGCGGTAAAGCGCTTGCCCTTTGCCCGCTACGACGCGCCTGCCCACGGCTGCGGCACCTGGGCGCCCAGCCTGAGATATCACAACAAAACGTTTTATGTGTACGTGTGCCTTCCGGACGAAGGCCTGTTCGCCTTCACCGCCGCCGATCCCGCCGGGGAGTGGGAATGCCATTTCGTGAAGGACGTCACGGGCTGGATCGACCCCTGCCCGCTGTTTGGCGAGGACGGAAACGCCTATCTGATCCATGGCTTTGCGGCCAGCCGCGTCGGCATCAAAAACATCCTGTACCTGCACCGCATGTCCCCGGACGGCATGAAGATCCTTGACAACGGCCGGCCCGTGTACGACGGGGTCGAACACGGCGACGAAACGGTGGAAGGCCCGAAGCTCTATAAACGCAATGGGCTGTACTGGATATTCTGTCCCGCGGGCGGCGTGGCCACCGGTTACCAGCTGGCGCTTTGCGCCGAAAATATCTACGGCCCATATACGAGGCACACGGTGCTTTGTCAGGGCGATACGCCTGTGAACGGCCCGCATCAGGGCGGCTGGGTGACAGACGGACGCGGCGGGGACTGGTTCATCCACTTTCAGGACGCTGGCGCCTACGGGCGCATCCTCCATTTGCAGCCTGTGGACTGGTCAGGCGGCGTACCCGTGATGGGAAACGGCGGTTATCCCGTGGCCGGAGGCGATACGGGCCTTGCGGAATATAAGGCGAGCATCCCCATGTCGGACGATTTTTCCGGCGGCCTGGGCCTTAAGTGGCAGTGGCAGGCTAATCCGAACCAGGCGTGGTACAGTGAACTATGGCCCGGCCTCAGGCTATATGCCGCCCCAGCGGACAGCCTGTTTGAGGCGGGTAATTTTTTGAGCCAGCTGATGCAGGTTTTCGATTTCGATATGGAGATCCGGCTGAAGCCCCATTTTCATCCGGGCGACCGGGCAGGACTTGGCATGATGGGCTGGCAGTACCATTACCTCGCCTGGGACGGCGAAAAGATAATCCTCACGGAGGGCAAGGCGGAAAGGCTCAGCCGCTTTGTGCCGGACAGCGTGAAAGAGATAGTTCTCGCCGAAGCGGAATGCAGGGGAAGCGCCGCAAAACTTATCATGCGCGTGAGGCATGGAAAAGCGGCCTTTGCCTTTGCCCCGGAGGGCGGGAGTGAAACGCCCGTCGGCGAAGAATATCCCCTGTCTCCTGGCGGCTGGACGGGTGCAAGGCCCGGTATATTCTGTATGAACATGAAGGGTGCCTGGGGAGGCTGGGCGGACGTGGAATACTGCCGCGTGCGGGAAGCAAAGGCCTGAGGCGCAAAACGCATAAGGAGGTTAGCGGTATGGTTCGCTGTTATGTGCCGGATTCGGCAAAGAAAGTGGCCGACTGCCTGATCAGGCGGGAAGGGCTGCTCACAAAGCACTGGAGCTACGATTACAGCGTAGTGTGGCGCGGCATGGAGATGCTGGAGGAGATGGGCAAGGGCGAACAGTATTACCGCTATGTATATGACGCCCTGGACAAGCTCATCACCCCGGACGGCGGCATTTTTGAATACGACCTGGATACATACAATCTGGACAACATCTGCAACGGCAAGCAGCTTCTGTACCTGTGGAAGCGCACGGGCGAGGAGCGGTTTCTGAAGGCGGCCCGGCTTTTGCGCCGGCAGCTGGATACCCAGCCCCGCACCTCGGACGGCGGCTTCTGGCACAAAAAGATCTATCCCTTCCAGATGTGGCTGGACGGGCTTCATATGGCCGCGCCGTTCTATATCGGCTACGAGATGATGTTCGGGCCGGACCCCTCTGCGCTTGAAGACGCCGCCCGGCAGCTGATCCTGGTGTACCGCCATACCCTCGATCCCGATACGGGCCTGCCCTGCCACGCCTGGGACGAGAGCCGCAGCGAAGTGTGGCCCGATCCGGTCACCGGCCGTTCCGCCCACTCCTGGGGCCGGGCGGCGGGCTGGTACATGGTGGCGCTGGCGGACTGCCTGGAGCTTCTGCCCGAGGACACGAAGGTATACGGCGAGGCAAAGGACATCTTTAACGAGCTGAGCCGCAAGCTGCTCTCCGTTCGTGAGGACGGCGTATGGCTGCAGGTGCTGGACTGCCCGGGACGGATCGGCAACTACCATGAATCCTCCGGCTCCTGCATGATCGACTACGCCCTGCTGAAAGGCGCGCGGCTGGGACTGCTGCCGAAGGAGTTTGGCGAAGAAGGAAAAGAGAGCTTCCTGGCGATCCAGAAGCATTTCCTGGGGCAGCTTAAAAACGGGGAATACTTTATTGCCAAGTGCTGCCGGGGCGCGGGACTGGGCGGCGCGTCGAAGCGGGACGGCTCCTACGACTACTATATGAGCGAGCCGGTCACCAGCTTCGATCCGAAAGCCACAGGCGCCTTCATCCAGGCCGCCTGCGAATACGAAAAGGCGGTCGGATAAACGAGCCATTCCACTTTGCCGGATAATATACCAAAATTACAAATAATATATGGGCAAATAGACCACATAATATGGCAATATATCACGGTTTTGGTGTTTTGTTTCCACTGCGCATGAAATGCGAAAACAAGACAGCCGGAACGAACCGGAAGACGGAGGCAGGTATGAGCACATTCCAGATGGCGCCGGACGGCATCGATCTGCGCAAAGTTCCCTTCAAAACACTGAACAACGGCTGCAAAATGCCCGCGATCGGCCTTGGCACCTTCGGAAGCGACCATGTGAGCGCCGAGGACGTGGCCAAAGTCGTGGGCGAGGCCCTGCGGCTCGGTTACCGCTACATAGACTGCGCGGCCTGCTACGGCAACGAGCCCGAGGTGGGCGCGGAGCTGAAAAAGGCCCTGGACGGCGGCCTGCCCAGGGAAGAGCTCTTCGTTCTTTCCAAGGTATGGAACGACTGCCACGCCCCGGAAAAGCTCATTGAGGCCTGCAAAAAAAGCATAAGGGACCTGCAGGTTGGATACCTGGACTGCTACCTCATCCACTGGCCCTTCCCCAACTATCACGCCCCGCACTGCGACGTGAACAGCCGCAACCCCGAATCCCGCCCCTACATCCACGAAGAATTCATGGCTTCCTGGCGGGCGATGGAGGGCCTGGTGAAGGAAGGCCTGGTGAAGAGCATAGGCGTGAGCAACGTCACGATCCCCAAGCTCGAACTGATCCTGCGGGACGCGGAGATTAGGCCTGCCGTAAACGAAATGGAGCTGCACCCCACGATGCAGCAGGGACGGCTGTTCCAGTACTGCCTGGACCACGGCGTGCAGCCCATCGGCTACAGTCCCATCGGTTCTCCCGCCCGGCCTGAGCGCGACCGCACGCCGGAAGACATCTGCGATATCGAGATGCCGGAGGTGGTATCCGTGGCCAGGGCGCACGGCGTGCACCCGGCGGTGATCTGCGTGAAATGGGCCTTCCAGCGGGGCCAGGTGCCCATCCCCTTTACCACCAAGGCCAAAAATGCCTTGGGCAACCTGAAGGCCGTGACCGAAGACCCGCTTACGATAGAGGAAATGGAGATCCTCGCCTCCTGCGAGCGCAACTGCCGCCTGATCAAGGGTCAGGTGTTCCTCTGGCCCGGCGCGGAAAGCTGGCTGGACCTGTGGGACGTGAACGGCACGATCCCCGGCTGGACAGGGTATTCGAAATAACGGCAGCCTGGCTGGGCAGGAGCGGTTTTTATGGCATCGAGCAAGGGATATCTGGATTTCATCCTGGAGCAGCTGTCAGGCGTGGACGGGATCAGCTTCCGCGCGATGATGGGAGAATACATCCTCTACTGCCGCGGAAAGATCATCGGCGGCATATACGACGACCGCTTCCTCATAAAGCCTACAAAGTCCGCGAAAAATATGATGCCATCCGCGCCCATGGAAACGCCCTACGAAGGCGCGAAACAGATGCTTCTGGTGGACAGCGTGGACAGCCGCGCGTTTCTCTGCAGCCTGGTGGAAGCGGTGTACGCAGAACTGCCGGAGCCGAAAACCAGAAAGAGATGACTTCAGGAGGAAGCATGGATATTCACTGGGAACCGGGCGCGGAGATCAGCGTAAGGACGGAAGGAAATACAGTCTTGATCAGCGCGAACGCGCCGGGACTTGTCTCCCTGGCGGGAATACTGAAAACCCTCGCAAAAGGCAAAATGGGCGATCACGTGCATCTGGACAGGTACAATTCCCTGGAAGAAGGTTCGGCGGAGCTGATCCTGGAAAAAACGGATCTTTGAAAGAATAAGCATATTATGGCAAAGGAGTACAGACTATGGCGAAAATGATGGGCGCTACCCTCCCCGGCGGCAGCAAAGTAGAGCTGCACCAATTCGACATCCCCACTCCCGGCTACCGGCAGGTGCTGGTGAAGACCATGGCCTCCACCATCTGCGGCAGCGACATCCGCTGCATCTACCGCGAGCACACCGGCAAGGGCGCGGAAGGCTACATCGACGGCATGATCGCCGGCCACGAGCCCTGCGGCGTCATCGTGGAGGAAGGCCCGGGCCTGAACCGCTTCAAAAAGGGCGACCGGGTGATCGTGTACCACATCCACGGCTGCGGCGTGTGCCACGACTGCCGCATGGGTTACCAGATCTCCTGCTCCAGCAAATACCGCGCGGCTTACGGCTGGCAGCGCAACGGCGGCATGGCGGAATATATGCTCTGCGACGAAAACGACATGATCGCCTTGCCGGACGAGCTCACCTACGCCGACGGCGCGCAGGTGGCCTGCGGCTTCGGCACCGTGTACGAGGCCATCATGAAGGTGGGCGTGAGCGGCAACGATTCCGTGCTGGTGGTGGGCCTGGGCCCCGTCGGCCTGGCGGCGCTGATGCTGTGCAAGGCCATGGGCGCAAACCGCCTCTTCGGCGTGGACATGAACGAAGGCCGCATAGAGCTGGCCAAAAAGCTCGGATTGGTGGACGAAGCCTTCAAGCCCTCCGACGACGTGGTGGCCCGCATCAAGCAGGCCAACGGCGGCCACGGCGTGGAGCGCGCCTTTGACGCTTCCGCTTCCGATCCCGGCAGGCAGACCGCCATCCGCGCCACCCGCGAATGGGGCAAGATCGCCTTTGTGGGTGAAGGCAACAGCGTGACCTTCAATCCCTCCCCGGACATCATCCACGGCCAGAAGAGCATCTACGGCAGCTGGGTAACGAGCCTTGCCAACATGGAAGACCTGGTGGAGCGGCTGGTTAGGTGGAACATCCATCCCGAAGACCTGATCACCCACCGCTTCGCCCTGAAGGACGCCGACAAAGCCTACGCCCTCATGGCCAGCGGAAACTGCGGCAAGGTGGCCGTGGTGTTCGACGGAACGGAAAACGCCGGCTGATCCAAATCCTGACCGACCAGATTAAACGCAGCGCCGCGGGAAGTTCCCGGGGCGCTGCCTTTATAAGTTGAACCAAAAGAACGGTTTTTCTCAGAAACCCAGGATTTGTGTGAAACTGACACCTCATCCGGGCCGCTTTGCGGCCCACCTTCTCCTCAAGGAGAAGGCTTATAAGGCTTCCCCTTCAGGGGAAGCTCCGCCGAAGGCGGTGATGAGGTGGAGCGTTGGACTACCATTCCGTGAAGAACTGAAAATACAGAAGGTAAAAGCAGGTCATGTCAAATATTTAACTTGACACCATACCCTGCCGGTGATATAATCAGCAGGCTTTAGTGAAAGGGGACTGCCGGTGGACAAGCGATACAGGATCAACCTGCTGCTGGATTTTTACGGAGCACTGCTCACCGATCACGCCCGGGAATTCGTGCGTCTGCGCCTGGAGGAAGACATGAGCCTGCAGGAGATCGCCGACAGCTTCGGCGTGAGCCGCCAGGCGGTGCACGACAGCATCAGCCGCAGCGAAAAGCAGCTGAGTGAATACGAAGACAAACTGGGCCTTATAAAGCGCTTTGACGAAGTCAAAAACAGCATCGCCCTTTGCCGGGCTGAGCTGAAGACCGCCCGGGACGCGCTGAAAAGGGCAGAAGAGATCATTTCGGGTCTCGAATAGCTGTAAAGCAAAAATACATTACAGGGGTGAATGCCGTGGCGTTTGAAAGCCTTTCCGAAAAAATACAGGGCGCGTTCAAAAAGCTTACCGGTCGCGGCAAGCTCACAGAGGCGGACGTAAAAGAAGCGATGCGCGACGTGCGCATGGCGCTTCTGGAGGCCGACGTAAACTATGCCCTGGTGAAGGACTTTATCAAAAAGGTGACCGAGCGCGCCGTGGGAACGGAGATCCTTTCCTCCCTAACACCCGCGCAGCAGGTCATCAAGATCGTAAACGAAGAGCTCACCCAGCTCATGGGCGGGCAGAACGTGAAGCTCACCCACTCCTCCTCCGTGCCCACCATTTACATGATGTGCGGCCTGCAGGGCGCGGGCAAGACCACCATGTGCGCAAAGCTGGGCAAGCTGATCGCAAAGGACGGCAAGCGCCCGCTTCTGGTGGCCTGCGACGTGTACCGCCCCGCCGCCATACGGCAATTGCAGATCGTGGGCGGCCAGGCCGGCGTGGAAGTGTTCGAGAAGGGGCAGGGCGACCCGGTGCAGATCGCGAAGGAAGCCGTGGAGCACGCCCGCTACTACGGACGCGACCCTGTGATCATCGATACCGCCGGACGGCTGCACATAGACGAAAAGCTCATGCAGGAGCTGAAGGACATCAAGTCCGCCGTCAGGCCCCAGGAGATCCTTCTGGTGGTGGACGCCATGACCGGCCAGGACGCCGTAACGGTGGCCGACACCTTCAACAAGGAGCTGGGCGTGGACGGCGTGATCCTCACCAAGCTCGACGGCGACACCCGCGGCGGCGCGGCCATCTCGGTAAAGGCCGTTACCGGCAAGCCCATCAAGTTCTCCGGCACGGGCGAAAAGCTGGGCGACATAGAGCCCTTCCATCCCGACCGCATGGCGGGCCGCATCCTGGGCATGGGCGACGTGCTGAGCCTGATCGAAAAGGCCCAGGACATCGTGGACGAAAAGGCCGCCGAGCAGCTGGAAAAGAACCTGCGCCAGAAGCAGTTCACCCTGGAAGACTATCTGACCCAGCTCAAGCAGATCAAAAAGATGGGTTCCGTGGGCGACCTGCTCAAGATGATCCCGGGCCTGGGCGCGAAGCTCAACAACGTGCAGATCGACGAAGACAAAGTGGCCAGGGAGCAGGCCAAAAACGAGGCCATCATCCTGTCCATGACCCGCGCCGAGCGCAGGCATCCCGACATCCTGAACGCCTCCCGGCGCCGCAGGATCGCCGCCGGCAGCGGCGTTACCGTGCAGGAGGTCAACCTGCTGGTAAAGCAGTACGAGCAGGCCCGCGACATGATGAAGCAGGTCATGAACGGCAAAGGCAAGGGCCTCAGGCAAATGATGAAGGGCTTCAAATAAGCCTTATCCCCGCGAGAAATACCGGAAAAACCGGATTTCATATCAACACGAAACCAAATGGTTCAAGGAGGAAATCCCATGGTCAAAATGCGTCTGAAGAGAATGGGCATGAAGAAGGAGCCCTTCTATCGCGTAGTCGTTTCCGACAGCCGCACCCCCCGTGACGGCCGCTTCATCGAAGAGATCGGCTATTACAATCCCGTGACCGATCCCGCCGTGATCAAGTTCGACGAAGAGAGAGCGAAGTACTGGCTCTCCACCGGCGCACAGCCCACCGATACCGTGCGCGGTCTGCTGAAGAAGAGCGGTCTGCTCTGACAGGAGCTTTTTCATGGACGTGACCTCTCTCGTCAGGTTTGTCGCCTGCTCTCTGGTGGACAAGCCGGACGCCGTTGATGTGCGCGAAGTGGAAGGCCCCGAGTCCGTGGTCATCGAGCTGCGCGTGGATCCCGACGATATGGGCAAGGTGATCGGCAAGCAGGGCCGGATCGCAAAATCCATCCGCTCTGTAGTGAAGGCCGCCACCGTAAAAAACGAAAAGCCCGTCTTTGTGGAAATCGTTTGACTGAAAAAGCGCCGTCCGGTGGGGACGGCGCTTTTCGGAATCCCTGATTCATTCGCCGGCGCATCTGACGGCGGCTTTTTGCCATTTGCGGCGCGCGGATTTTTTGATTTCCCTCCAGTAAACCTTCAAAATTTGCACTTGCATCTGCCAAAGAAATCACTCGCCAGCTGACCGCCTCATTGAATCAGTGCTTCCTAATGCTATGAACAAAAAACTGGATCTGTTTGTGACGTTTTTCAAGATCGGCGCGTTCACCTTCGGGGGCGGCTACGCCATGGTGCCGCTCATCAAAAGCGAAGCAGCCGATAAAAAGGGCTGGATACGCGAGGAAGACATGCTGGACATCCTCGCCATCGCCGAAAGCACGCCCGGCCCGATCGCCATCAATTCCGCCACCTTCGTGGGATATAAGACGGCGGGCGTTTGGGGCAGCCTGTGCGCCACCCTCGGCGTGGTGCTGCCTTCATTCGCCATCATCGCGCTGCTGGGCACGCTCCTGGACCGCTTCAGCGGCTTAAAGCCCGTTCGGTACGCCTTTTTCGGCATACGCGCGGGCGTGCTGGCGCTGATCGTGAAGGCGCTTTTGTCCATGTATAAAAAGTGCCCCAAACAAAAGCTGTCCGGGGCGGTGAAACAAACCGGCGCGGCCCGTGTCTGGGCGCTGCTTCCCTACCTTCTGATGGCTCTGGCGTTCATCCTCACGGCGCTGGCGGGCGTAAGCTCCCTGGCGGCGCTTCTTTTGTGCGCGGGCGTAGGGCTGGTCACCTATTTTCTGCACCGGGAGGAACCGAAAGCATGAGCGGGCTGCTGGATCTGTTTTTGATGTTCTTCCGCATCGGCCTGTTCACCTTCGGAGGCGGCTACGCCATGCTGCCTCTGATCCGGGAGGAGGTCACGAGGCGCGGCCTGATGACGATGGAGGAGCTGATCTCCTTCGTGGCGGTCAGCGAGAGCACGCCCGGCCCCTTCGCCGTGAACATCGCCACCTACGTGGGCCTGCACCGTGCGGGCCTGGCGGGCAGCGCGTTTGCCACATTGGGCGTAGTGCTTCCGTCGTTTATCGTGATCCTCGTCGTGGCGCGCTTTTACGAAAAGTTCAAAACCAGCCGGGCAGTGCAGGGCATTATGAGCGGCCTGCGGCCTGCGGTGGTGGGCCTGCTGGCGTCCGCGGCGCTGGGCATTGCCGGAAACGTGTTCTTTCCGGACGGTTTCAGGTTTTCGCCTGCCCTGCCCGCCGCGCTTGGAATATTCGGCCTCACGCTGTATCTCACATTCAAAAAGCACCATCCCATCAAGCTGATCTGCCTGTGCGCCGTTTTGGGCATCGCCGTGATGTACGGCCTGGAAGCGCTGGGCGTGTCTGTCTGAAAAAGGAGGAAAAAGCATGCGCATCATTTTTGTCCGGCACGGAGAACCCGATTACGAGCACGACTGCCTGACTGACCGGGGCCTGGTCCAGGCAGAGGCCGCCGCGGCGCGGCTGGAAGGCGAGGGCATAGAAGAGATACTCTCTTCCCCCATGGGCAGGGCGCGCCAGACGGCGCAGTGCACCGCCCGCCGCCTGCGCCTTCCGGTCAGGGTGCTGGAATATATGCACGAGATCTCCTGGGGCGGAGAGGGCATTCCCCACAATGGGCATCCCTGGACGCTGGGAGAGTGTATGATCGCCGAAGAAGATTTCGACTTTTACGCAAAAGACTGGCGGCAGCATCCGTACTTTGAAAAGAACGCGGCTACCGGGTATTTCGACATGATCTCTGAGGGTATAGACGGTTTTATGTCCGAGCACGGATACCGCCACGAGGGCAGCCGCTTTTTCTGCACCGAAGACAAAGAAAAGACCGTGGCCCTGTTCAGCCACGGCGGTTCGGGCGCCTGTGCGCTTTCGCATCTGCTTACGCTGCCCTTTCCCTATGTGAGCACGGTCATGCCCTACGACTATACCTCCGTCACGATCCTGGCGTTCCCGGTGCGCCCGGGCGAATACGTCCATCCCCGCATCGAGCTGTTCAACGACCACGCCCACATACAGGGCATATCGGAAGGACTGAGGATTCAGGAGAAATGAGTTAGGAGTCAGGAGTTACAGAAAGTGTGGAGTTAGGAGTCAGGAGTTAGGAGTTCAGGTAAGAAATGCCGCGGGCATTTCTTCTGATTCAAGGGTTACGAAACCCTGGATCAAAGAAAAGCCGTCAGGCTTTTCATCCATAACTTCACACTCCTAACTCCTAACTCCTCACTTTTTCTAACTCCTACCTCCTCACTTATACTCCCTGCTCCCTTTCCAGCAGCTCCCTCTTCCGCTCCGTTCCGCCCGCGTATCCCGTGAGGCTGCCATCCGCGCCGATCACGCGGTGGCAGGGTATGATCAGCGAAATGGGATTGTGCCCCACGGCTCCACCCACAGCCCGGGCGGATATGCGGGGAAAAGAGTTTTCTTTTTCGAGCGTGCGGGCGATCTCGCCGTAGGTCACCGTGCTGCCGTAGGGTATGCGCAGCAGGATCTGCCATACGGCCTTTCTGAAAAAGCTGCCCTGCGGGGAAAGGGGCGGCGTGAAGGAAGGCGCCTTACCGCCAAAGTATGTGTCCAGCCAGCGGCGCGCGTCCTGAAACACCGGCAGTTCCTCTTCTTTCCAATCGCTTTTAAGGCCCTGGGCGTAATGCTTCTGTCCCTCGAACCAAAGGCCCGTGAGCGCCTCCCCTTCGCCGGCCAGGGTGATCAGGCCCAGCGGAGAATCGTATTTGCCGGTAAAGATCATTTTGCCTCCCCCAGATCCTATCTGCGCACGACGGTGCATCCCTTTGCGTATTCGTCGTATTTTTCCATGAATTCCGTGAATTCGTCTTCCTCGGTGATCCATACGATGGCCCACACGGTATCGATTCCCAGGTTTTCGCAGACCTTGTGCCGGTGGTTGCCGTCGTTTAATTCAAACGCCCCGTCCACGTAGTGAACGATGAAAGGCGGCATGTCCCTGCCGGCCTGTACGGCCTTTTCCAGTTCCGCGATGCGTATGGCCCACCAGTCTTTGTCTATGCGGTACTTCATGTTTTCCTCGGGGCCGGCGCAGCGCGTGAAAAAGCTGAGCGGGTAGCGGGCGGGGCTTATGTAGTACCTGTCGAACAGCTTGAGTCCGTCCGAAAAGGGAATGTTCCGGCCTTCCTCGTTGAGATACAAATGGACCCAGGCGTCCATTTTTTCTTCCTTCCCGTACTCGAGGGCGGAAGAGAGCGTGGCGCTGTACTTGAGCATGGCTGCCTCCTTCTTACTGTACACGATGCGTTTTACGGTGTCGTAAGAAAGCGAATACCGGTCCATCAGCTCCTCGATGGTGCTTCCGCTGTGAAAGGCCTGCCGGATCAGGATGTTGCGCTCGCGGATGTACTGCTGGTATCCCGAGGTCTCTCCCCAGTCCTTCTTTTCTTTTCCCGCGGGGATATACACGGTCTCGCCGGAAACATACCTTTGGATCTGCCTAAGCAGCGTTTCGGGAAAGATGTCCTTTGCGTTACGGTATTTCATTTTGCCGCCTCCTTACAGGGGATACTATACGCCGCGGGCAGGGAAAAAGATATACCGCGTTCTTTTACAGGCGTTTTCGGCACAGGCGGGCACATCTAAAGTGTACCGTTTCCATCCAGAAACGACAGCTGACGGTGCGTTTCGGGCAGGCGGTTCAGATAGGCAAAGCATTCCTCCGGCCGGTACATGATCCCGTGCCGGGAGCAGAAACCGGTGAACATCTCCGTCAGACGGCGGCTGTCGGGACTGGGCACTTCATAGGCGTTCCCGTAAGTGCGTATGTATTTTTCCTTCAGCCCCGGAAAGTGCCTGTCCAGCGCAGCGTAATAGTATTCCCGGCTGCCGTCCCGCAGGGTAAGGCCCATGCCGAAGCAGATGATCCCCTTTACCTTCGCCTCGGCGCAGGCTTCCAGGATGGGGATCAGGTTTTTCTCCGTATCGTTGATAAAGGGCAGAACGGGCGACAGCCACACCACGGTGGGGATGCCCCGCCGGCACAGTTCATTCAGCACTTCGGCCCGCCGCTTTGTGGTGCACACGTTCGGCTCCAGGATGCCGGACAGCTTTTCGTCCCAGGTGGTGAGGGTCATCTGCACCACGCATTTTGCTTTTTTGTTGATCTCTTCAAGCAGCCCGATGTCCTTCAGCACGCGGTCGGACTTGGTCTGAACGGCGGCGCCGAAACCGTATTTCAGGATGATCTCGAGGCTTCTGCGAGTCAGGCCCAGCTGCTCTTCACAGTGCATGTAGGGATCGGACATGGACCCCGTGCCGATCATGCATTTCTGCTTTTTGCCGCGCAGGGCCTTTTCCAGCAGCTCGGGCGCGTTCTGTTTGACCTCCACGTCCTCAAAGGGGTGGCTGAAGCGGTAGCATTTGCTGCGGCTGTCGCAATAGACGCACCCGTGTGTGCATCCGCGGTAGATGTTCATGCCGCAGAATCCCTGTTTTTCACTCAGTATCCCTTTGGCGTTCACAAAGTGCATTCAGCTTTCTCCTTTATAACAGACAGGGCAGTTACAGCTTTCTGACCGGAAAGAACATATAGTTCCTGCCGGTTTCAGGGCAGGTGAAGTCGTGAACGGCGCCGGCGAGGGCGATGCCGTTTTCGTCAAGGTACCACATCATGCGGGCGAAGGTGTCGCCGCCGTCACACTGCACGCGCAGGTATTCAAATCCCGGAACGATCCACTTCGTCCATCCTTCGGGCGCTTCGATCCCGCCTGAGCACTCCGCGCCGGCAAGGTACAGGCCCCGGCAAAAGTCGTCCCACGGCTTAAAGGAGCGGGAAAAGTCCGTCATCGCGCCCCAGAAACCCACAGGAACGCCGCGCTCGTCCTTTTTGACCAGATCCGCGATCTCGCTAAAGTGTTCGTTCGCGTCCTTCCACAGCCTCTGGATGAAGCCTTCGCCGTCCTGCGTGGAACCTTCCCGGCCGATGACCGTGAAGGACTCTTTTACGATCCTGGTGATCTCCATGTTTCCTCCTTCAGCGTTCACAGCGCGATCCAGTACCGCTGCTCGATCTCTCCGTCGGAATTGACGAATTCGTTTTCCAGCACGCCTCCGTTTTTGACGATGGTTCTGGCGGACGCGATGTTGTCCTTGTCGCAGGTCATCAGCACCCGGTTTATGCCAAGCTTTCTGCATTCCTCCAGGGCAAGGCGCACCAGCTCCGTGCCGTAGCCCTTGTTTCTTTCGCTGGGCCGGATGCCGTCGCCGATGTGCCCGCCTTCCCGCAAAAGCGACTCGTTCAGGTAATGGCGGATGTTCACCGCGCCGAGCAGCCGGTCCCTTTCTTCGTCCAGAAGAAAGAACACCGAGTCCGGCACCTTCTTGCTGTCGGCGGTTTTGATCTCCAGTTCATCAAGATAACGGTCAAAATCGTGCCAGTCGTTTTTGAATATCGCCCAGGGCGAGTGGTTCGTGTGGTTTTTCTCCTGATCCGCCTTCCACTCGTCTATCATCTCGCCCAGCTGCTTTTCATACTGCCGCGTGAGCCTGATCAGTCTGAGGTGCATGTTCGGTCCTGTCATCGTGGTTTTCTCCTGTGCGTAATTGATCATTTATACCGGAACGATGTCAAAAACATCGGAATGATACAAAGCCATTTAGGCCCGACGATATGGATCACTTTCTTTGCAGGGAGGTTATAGGCGTCCGTCAGCATGGGAACTGCGGTCGGCTGCTCATAATCCCTGCCATATCTGATTCGTAACTGATCCATTTGACGATTGCACTCCGCACGGAGCT
>JAFZPV010000014.1 GCA_017552535.1 Clostridia bacterium | reverse complement strand
TTTTTTCTGAAATGCCTGCGGGCATTTCCGGGCGAAAAAACTGCATAGTAGCGATTCTTTGCTCTCGGCGGGCAAGCTCGCCTTCGCAAAAATCGCTCCTCGGGCCGGCAAAGCTGGCCCTGCGGATTGAAATTGGAGGGGTGAACCCCTCAACCACCGAGTGGGTTTTCCCTACTTATGCAACAGCTCCTTTGCCCATAAGGCTTCAGCGGATCATATCCACGATCAGCTTTTCGATCTCCTTTAGCTTGATCACGGCCTCCACGCAGTCCGACACGAAGGGAAACAGGTCCCGCCTCGGCTTTGGCGGGAAATCCGCGTGGCGCTTTATCACGTCCCGGTAGCGGGCCTCGGCGCGGCTCACGGCCGTGTCCCAGGACAGGTACAGCTGATCCTGGGCGTTCTGGCCGATGCGCCTGGCCTCTTCCGGATGGCGGCAGATATAAAGCACCTTCTGTGCGAGACTGTCAGCATCGGCCTGCATGAACAGCCCGTTTACGCCGTCCGTCACGCCCTCCGCGGCGCAGCTGCCCTCCAGCAGCAGCGCGCCCAGGCCGCAGGCGGCGGCTTCGCGCACCACGATGCCGTTGGTGTCGAAGGCTGAGGGAAACAGAAACAGGTCCGCGCGGCTGTACAGGGCGCGCAGCAGTTCCCGGTCCTTGAGCAGGCCCGTGAACACGCACAGGGGCATGATGCCCGTCTCGCGGCAGAGAGCTTCGATCTCCTGCCGGTCCGTACCGTCGCCCACGAACACCATGCGGAAGCTTTCGCCCGCGCGCATCGCTTTGGCCAGGCCTTCCACGATCAGGCGGATGCCCTTGTACCAGCGAAGACGGCCCGCGAACAGGAACACCGGCATGCTGCCGGCCAGGCCGAACATGTCGTTAACCCGGGCGATATCACCGTCAGAAGCCCTGCCGCGGGGCATATCCACGCCGTTTTCCATCACGTGGTATTCGCCCTTAAAGCCGATGGAGCGCAGGTTTTCGCCGGCTCCGCGGCTGACCGTCCACACCTCGTCGCAGGCCTCCACGTTGCGCACCAGCGCCGTGATGAGCCTGTCCTGGATGAGTTTGCCGTGGATGGCGGCGCGGATGTCGATATCGAACTTGGTATGGTAGGTGAACACAAGCGGCGCAGGCGTCGTTTCCCGCAGGGTGCGGGCCAGAAGGGTGGACACGATGGGGCAGTGGGAGTGCACGATGTCGGGTGCGAACGCGGCCAGGGACTGAACGGCGTTCAGGCTCAGGGGATTGCCGGCGCGGTAGCCGAACATCTTCGTGGTGTCAAGGCTCTGGTAGCGTATGACGGGGAAGGAATAGTCGTCCACAGCGTCCGGGTTGCTGGGCACCGCCACGGTGACGTCGTGACCGCGCGCGGAAAGTACCGCGGCATAGTTCACCACGGCATTCACCACGCCGTCCACCTGCGGCGGGAAGGAATCGTTCAAAAGAGCGACACGCATTTCAGACCGCCTCCGCTTTCGTCAGGCGTAGGAATGGACGCCGGGCAGAAGGGTGTTTACCCCGATGTAGGTGAACATCACGCAGATAAAGCCGATCACGGCGAACACAGCCGCCGCCCGGCCCTGCCAGCCCCTGCGCAGGCGCAGGTGCAGGTATGCCGCGTACACGATCCAGGTGACGAGGGACCAGGTCTCCTTGGGGTCCCAGCTCCAGTAGCTGCCCCAGGCGCGCTCTGCCCATATGGCGCCCGAGAGGATGGTGAAGGTGAGAAACAGAAGCCCCAGCGCCGAGGCGCGGTAGCTGATCGCATCCAGCTTTTCCCTGTCCGGCAGGTGCTGGTCCAGAAAGCTGCCCTGCTGCACGCGCGCGCGCAGCAGGAAGATCAGGGACAGGACGAAGCACACGCCGAAGGAACCATAGGCGATGATGGCTGTGGAAACGTGAAGGCCCAGCCAGCCGCTGCGCAGGGCGGGCATGAGTTCGCGCACCTCTTTGCTCTGCATGGCGGCGTAGCCGATCACCAGGAACGTGACCGGCGCGGCGAACGCGCCCAGCGCCTTGAAGCGGAAGCGAAGGATGAACACGAGGCTCACCAGACTCAGGCCCCAGGCGAAGCTGGTGGCGAATTCGTACTGATTGGTGAGGGGCAGCCGTCCCGCGCCGATGCCGCGGCATATGAGCGCCAGCGTATGCAGCGCAAGGCCCGCCGCCTGGGCGATCACGGCAAAACGGGCAAAACCGTCTTTTTTAAAGGCGATAAAGCAAAAGTACAGCAGCATCGACGCGAAATAGACCGCCATTACAGCGGTGAACAGGGTGTTTTCAATCTTCAGCATTTGGCTTTCCGTCCTCCGGGGTGGATATCTGCGCTTTTTCAGCGGCTTTTGCGAAGGCTTCCGCAAACAGTTTTCCGCCCTTGCGGTTTTCGCCGAAGAGACGCCAAAGGCCGTCCTGCCCGCTTACGGCCCACACGCGTACGGGCTGCACATACAGCGCAAGCAGAAGGCCGACGGCGGTGATCAGGCCGCCCAGCAGGGCGAAGAGGGAAAAACTGTTCTGCTTGACCTGCAGAAGAGTATAGGGCGACGGCTCCGAAAAGCTGACGGCGTATTCGTCGACGGTGAGTTCCTCGCTTTGCATGAGCACGTTCATGCCCACCAGCTGGCCGTTATAGTATACGCTGTAAAGATAAGCGGGATTGACCGGCGAATCGGAAAGGCTTTTTGGCCCGGCGCCCGGAACAAAGATGTAATCGGGATACACGGCGGACAGAAGCACCGTGAGCCCCGGCTTGTCGCTGACCTCCAGGTATTCCCCGGCGCACAGCCACTGGCTTTGCAGAGGTTCTCCGTTTTTGGTCACACTGGCCTTTGCGGCCCAGCCCGTGGAATTCTGGAAAAACTTCATGCCCCGCAGCCGGGCGGGATGGTTGACGGATACCTGGGCGCTTTGCGCCGTAGTTGCTCCGTTTGCATCGCGCAGGGTGAAGCGCGTGGTGTACTGTTCTACAAAGCCGCTTTCGCTTTTGTCGATCCGGAAATCATCGATCGTGGCGATATAGCCGGTGGAGCCGACCGCCATGCTCTGCCCCAGTACGCCGTATACGGTGTACTGTTTTTCGAGGGTCTGTCCCAGTGAAAAAAACAGGATCAAAAGCAGGATGCCCAGATGGCACACCCAAGCGCCCCACAGGCCGGCGCGCCCGCGGACGGCGGAGAGCATGCTCTTCCCGTCCGTTTCGCTTTGGGCAGGTATGCCCATGTTCAGGTGCGGAAAAGCCTTTTCGGGCTGCCTGACCCACGCGGAGCATTCAGGCGTGAGGCTGAGCAGGTGCCCGGGCTCGGCGAACATGCGCGTGCGCCTGATGAGGGCCTTTACCCGCACAAGGTTGCACAAAAGCAGGTCCAGGCACAGAAACGCGCTTAAGACGATAAACCAGGGACTGTGAAACGCGTCATCCAGATCCAGCGCTGCGATGAACGCGGCTGTGCGCTCGCCGTAGCGCTGGGCGTACCAGGCGTAGCTCTGCCCCTGGGTCAGGGTGCTGGCCGCCGCGCATGCGGCGGCCAGCACGGCCAGGAGCACTATGGCAAAGCGCATGGAGCCCAAAAAGCGTACGATCCTGTGAAAACGGTTGCGCATGTCAGTCGGCTTTGTTCAGGCTGTCCAAAAGCGCGAGCGCTTTGGTGATCAGTTGGTCGGAGGTGTCCAGGCAGCGAACGGCCAGCTCGGAATTGTGGGCGCCTTCGGAGTTTTCCACGTAGCAGAAGTCGAAATACCACTGGGCCTCCCGGTACAGCGCGCGCACTTCGTCCAGCTTGTCTTCGTCCGCGATCTGATCGGCGACCGCTTTGGCGAGCGCGTCCTTAAGGCTTGACAGCCGCGTGCCCACTTCGGTCTCGCGGGCGGTGATGCGCTCCTGCAGGCGGCGAACCATGTTTACCATATCGGTGTCGCCGTGGCAGGCGGCGCAGGAGGACAGGAGCATCTCGTTTTCCAGCGGGCTCACCAGCAGGTGGCTGTGGTATACGGTGCCGTCCAGGGCCTGCTCGATGGGCATGTGGCAGTCGGCACAGTTGAGCAGCGCGGCGTGCTTGCCCTGCAGGAAGGTCTCCATTTCGGGATGCTGCGCCTTGAGCAGCTTCGTGCCCGTGGAGGGCTGCGTCCAGTCGCTGAAGCCCATGGCCTCATAGTAGGCGTAAATGGCTTCGGGCGTCATTTCAGCCACGCTGTGATAGGGCATCATGGTCTCGCTGTCAGAGGGCGTAAAGTAGTATTCGATGTGGCACTGGCCGCAGGACAGGGTCGCCGGGTCGATGGCGGAAGCGTTTTCGCCCAGCGCAGTGGTCACATAGGTATGGGTCACCGTGAGCTTGCCGGAGCTGCCCGCGTCGTTGCCGTGGCAGGTGTAGCAGCTTACGTCCTCTTCCATCAGCGCCATGACCTCGTCAAAGGGCATGGAGTATACGCCTACGCCCTGGTCCTGCACCATTTTGGCGAGGTTGGGCGTTTTGCAGGTGAGGCAGTTGGCCTTGGGGTGGGGCCGCTGGGTGGCTGCCACGTCTTCCAGGGTGTAGCTGTGGCCCCGGGCGCTGCCGTACTCCTTGCTGAAGCCGAAGCCCTCGTAGATGTTCACAAGGTAGGGGTCCTGCTCCAGATAGTCGAGGATGTAGCTGTTTTTGGCATTGTCGCCCATGGTGGCCGTGATGTAGGGGAAGGCTTCCTGCCAGTCGGCGGCGGTCACGG
Organism: Clostridia bacterium; assembly: GCA_017552535.1. Lineage (GTDB taxonomy): Bacteria > Bacillota > Clostridia > Christensenellales > Aristaeellaceae > RUG14130. Next base: position 17,032 of record JAFZPV010000014.1, on the reverse strand, counting down.
TGCCGTCGCGGCTGGTGGCGGCGGGAGCTTCGATATCTTTGTATTCGATGTCTTCCCGGGTGAGGGGGCCAAGGTCGCCCCGGTTCTTCAGGAAATAGCGAAGGCTGCCGCCGTCAAACAGACCCACTCCGTAGAGGATCAGCGCCAGAGCGCACACTGCGGCGACGATGAGCTTGATAAGCGTCTTGGTTTGCATGTTCAGCCTGCCTTTCCGGTGTCGCCTTCGGCGGGAGCGACGGGAGGAGTGATGACTTTAACGGGGCATTTTTCCGCGCAGGCGCCGCACTGCACGCACTTGGAGTAATCGATCCGGGCGAGGTTGTTCTCCACCGTCACGGCGTCGCTCTGGCACTGGCGCACGCACAGGCTGCAGCCGATGCAGCCCGCCTGGCATACCTTTTTGACCAGGGGCCCCTTGTCGCGGTTGGAGCACTGCACGGCCACGTGGGCGGACGCGGGCACCAGCTCGATCAGTCCGCGCGGGCAGGCTTTGGCGCAAAGGCCGCAGCCCACGCACAGGCGCCTGTCCACCACGGCCACGCCGTTTTCAACGCGTATGGCCTTTTCCGGGCACACCGTCACGCAGGAGCCCATGCCCATGCAGCCATAGGTGCAGTCCGTGATCACGAGGCCGCTGAGCGCGGCGGAGCGGCAGTCCTGTATGCCGATATAATTGCCCTGGTTGCGGGTGTATTCGCAGGAGCCCTTGCAGCGCACGAAGGCCACCTTGCGCTCCACGCTGCCGGCCTCCACGCCCATGATGGCGGCGATCTGTACGGCGGCCTGATTGCCGCCCACGGGGCAGCCGTTTACGGGCGCTTCGCCCTTGACGATGGCGTCCGCCATGGCGTCGCAGCCCGCGTAGCCGCAGGCGCCGCAGTTGTTGCCCGGCAGGCACTCGCGTATCCGGGAAACCCGCTCGTCGGTCTCAACGCGGAACTTTTTGCCCGCGAACACCAGCGCCGCGCCCACCAGCACGCCCAGCGCCACCAGGCTCAGGGTAGAAATCAAAATGATCTGCATATCGTTATCCCCCTCAGAAGCTCAGGCCGGAAAAGCCCATGAAGGCCAGCGACATCAGCGCGGCGGTGATCAGCACGATGGGCGCGCCGCGCAGGGGGGCGGGGATATCGTCTTCGTTGATGCGGCTGCGGATGCTGGCCAGAAGCACGATGGCCAGGGTGTAGCCGATGGCCGTGCCGAAGCCGGATACCACCGATTCCACAAAGTTGTAGCCGTCCTGCACGTTGGTGAGCGCAACGCCCAGCACCGCGCAGTTGGTGGTGATCAGCGGAAGGTATATGCCCAGCGCCCGGTACACGGCGGGGGATTTTTTCTTTAAGAACATCTCCACGATCTGCACCAGCGCCGCGATCACCAGGATGAACACGATGGTCTTCATGAAATCCAGGTCCAGGGGGCTGAGCAGATGGTCATAGATCAGGCTGGTGGCGGCGCTGGCCAGGGTGAGCACGAAGATCACGGCTGCGCCCAGGCTGGCGGAGGCCTTCATTTGCTTGGAAACGCCCAGGAACGAGCAGATGCCCAAAAACTGGTTGAGCACGACGTTGTTGATCAGGGCGCTGCCGATCATGATCAGGATCAGGCTCTTCATTCGTCCTTCGCACCGCCTTTCTGCTCACAGGCCTGCGAGCACAGGCCGCAGCGGCCGTCGCAGGGGCTTTCCACCAGCTTGCGCTGGCGGGTCTTGATGCCGATGGCGTTCATCACCGCGATGATCAGGGCGATGATCAGAAAGGCTCCCGGAGGCTGCACGAAGATGCCGATGGGCTCGATGCTCTCGGGCAGCACCTGCGCGCCGAACACGGTGCCGTTGCCCAGCAGTTCCCTCAGGGCGCCGGCCAGCGCCAGGGCCAGCGTGAAGCCAAGGCCTATGCCCAGGCCGTCGAAGGCGCTCAAAAGCGGCGGGTTCTTGCTGGCGTAGGCTTCCGCGCGGCCCAGGATGATGCAGTTCACCACGATCAGGGGAATGTACAGGCCCAGGGCCGCAAACAGCTCGGGCAGGTACGCCTGCATGGTGAGCTCGGTCACCGTCACCAGGGAGGCGACCACCACGATGTATGCGGGCAGGCGTACCTCATTGGGGATCACGCGGCGCAGCAGCGAGATCACGAGGTTTGAAAGGATCAGCACCGCCGTGGTGCTCAGACCCATGCCGACGCCGTTCATGGCACGGGTGGACACCGCCAGCGTGGGGCACATGCCCAGCATCAGGATCAGCGTGGGGTTTTCCGTGACGATGCCGTTCCAGATGCGTTCCAGATATTTTTTCATCTCACTGATCACCGCCTTTCACCACGGTATGGAAGAAGTCGAGTCCGGCATTCACAGCGTTCAGCACCGCGCCGGAGGTGATGGAGGCGCCCGATACGGAATCGATCTGGTCCTCCCGCGTGGAGCCGCCCGCCTTGTTCAGGCTGAAGCGTTCAGCCGACCGGCCGATGAACTGGTTTTTAAAGGCGTCTTCGTTCACGCGCATGCCCATGCCGGGAGTCTCGTTGAGCTCGGTAAAGGATACGCCGTAGATCTTGCCGTCGGGGTCCAGGCCCAGGGCCAGGGAGACGTTGCCGTCAAAGCCGTCGGCGCTGGTCACGCTGATCACGTAGCCCACGGTCTCGCCGCTTTCGTTTTTGCCGATCAGGGCTTCGTTGATGTAGGCGCGGCCGAATCCGCTGCCCCAGGGCTGGCCGGAGCGGCTGTCGATCAGCAGGTTCCAGTGCACGTCGCTGTCAAAGCTCACCGCGCCGGGGCACACCGAAACGAAGGACTTGGCGCGGGCAGCGCGCTGCTGCTCGTCTATGGTGTCCTTGGTGACGTAGTAGATGCAGCTCAGGGCCAGGCCCGCGATCAGCATGATCGACACCAGCACCTTGACCGCGCGAGGAATGCGCAGGTAGAAAGGCACCCTGTCGCCCTGCTGCGCCCGAAGCGCGCGCTTGCGGAAGGCGTAGGGCTTGGGAATCACGTAGGTATCGATGAGGGGCGTAAAGAGGTTGCCGATGATCACGGAGTAGCTGAAGGCGTCCGCCGTGCCGCCGTACAGGCGGAACAGCGCGCCCAGCACGCCGATCAAAACGCCGTACACGGTCTGCCCCAGGCGGCTGACCGGGGAGGTGACGTAGTCGGAGGCCATGAAGAAGGCGCCCATCACCACGCCGCCGCCGCACAGGTGCGCCAGCAGGAAGCGGACGTCAAAGCCCTGGCCGCCCAGAAGCGCCATCACCAGCGTGAAGGAACCCAGCACCGAGAAGCAGATCTGGCCGTGGATAAAGTCGAAGGCCCACAGCGCCAGGCCGCCCAGCATGAGCGCCAGCACGGAGGAACCGATGATGCCGTTTTCCGTGCCGAGGAACATACGGGTGATGTTCACGGCCCTGCCGGCCATGAGCTCGGCGATGGGGGTAGCGGCGGAAACGCCGTCCACGCTGAAATCCGCCATGGCGCGCCCGAAGGACACCATCAGGAAGCAGCGGCCCGCGAGGGCGGGGTTGATAAAGTTCTTGCCCAAACCGCCGAAGCAGCACTTGGCCACCAGTATGGCGAACATGGAGCCCAGCACCGGCAGAAGCAGCGGCACATTGGGGGAGAGGGTGAGGGCCAGCATCAGGCCCGTCACGGCGGCGCTGCCGTCCTTCCAGGTGTCGGGCTTATGGCAGAGCTTGTCGAACAGGAATTCGCTGGCTACCGCCGAAAATGTCGCCAGGAGCACCACCCACAGCGCGTGCCAGCCGTTTACGACGACGCCGATCACCGTGGCCGGCAGAAGCGCCAGGAGCACGCACTTTATGATGAAGGCGGTGGTCCATTTGTCCCGGGTATGCGGGGAGGAAGAGATGTTCCATGTCGTCTGCATACGTTACCTCCCGCTCTGGGCGCGTTTGCGCGCCAGTATTTCCGCTTTGGTACGTTTGAATATCTGCGTCAGCGGCTGACGGGCCGGGCAGATGTAGGAGCAGCTGCCGCACTGGATGCACTCCAGTCCGTGGAGCTTGTTTTCGTACCTGTCCATATCGTTTATGTGCACGGCGTCGGCCATCATCTGGGGCAGAAGGCCCTGGGGGCACACCGTGGTGCAGCGCCCGCAGTGCAGGCAGGCCGTCATGTCCTTTTCCGCCTGCTCGTTCTCGTCATCGACCAAAAGCGTCAGGCCGTTGTTCTGTTTTTGCACGGGCACGTCCAGGCTGGCCAGGGCGATGCCCATCATGGGGCCGCCCACCATGGCCTTTTTCACCATGGCGCCTTCCTTTATGCCGCCTGCGTGCTCCAGCAGCTCCGAGAACATGGTGCCGTCCCGCACGATGTAGTTGCCGGGATTGGCTGCGCCTTCGCCGCTCAGGGTGAGGCAGTGGCTGAAAAGGGGCTCCCCGTAGTACACGGCGCGCTGTATGGCGTAGATGGTGCCCACATTTTCCACGATGCAGCCCACGTCCGCCGGCAGCTTGCTGGTGGGAAAGTCCACGCCCGCGATCACGCTGATCAGGCTGCGCTCGCCGCCCTGGGGGTATTTGACCCTCAGATCCCGCACGGACATGCGGGTCTTGCCCTGTATGGCCTCCCGCATGGCCTGTATGGCCTCCGGCTTGTTGCGCTCTATGCAGATCACGCCCTCCGCGTTGGGGAACAGGCGCAGCATCAGCTCAAGGCCTTCTGCGATGGCGTGGGCGTGGGAGCGCATCAGCTGGTCGTTGCAGGTGAGGTACGGCTCGCACTCCGCGCCGTTGGCGATCACGTAGCGTATGGCGTCCGGGTTCTTCGGGGCGAGCTTCACGTGGGTGGGAAATCCCGCGCCGCCCAGGCCCACGATGCCGGCGTCCTGCACGCGCTTTACCACTTCCGCCGCGCTCACGCCGTATGTGTCCTGCCGGGTCTCGTAATCGGCGAAAGGCGTAAACTGGCCGTCGTTGTCGACCACCACGCAGTCCGCGAACGTGCCCATCAGAGTGCGGCGCGGCTCCACGGCCTTCACCGTGCCGGAACAGGACGAGAATACGTGCGCGGACACGAATCCGTCTGCCTGCGCCAGCATCTGGCCAACCAGCACGCTGTCGCCCTTTTGCACCACGGGCTTGGCGGGCTTGCCGATGTGCTGTGACAGGGGGAAGACCATTTCGCCTTTCGGGTCATAGCGGACCAGCGCCGCATCCCGGCTGAGTTCCTTGTGCTCTGCCGGATGCACGCCGCCGCGGAAAGTATCCTTCACTGGCCTCTTCTCCTTTACCGTTTGAATGCAAGATCATGCAGATACGCGCCTTTCCCGCTGGGAAAAAAGTGCATATCCAAAGAAACGTTTACATTATAACATGAAATGAGGGAAGTGTAAAGCCCGCTCAAGGATGGTGCGCTCGAAGTAAAACAGGATCTCGTTTCAAGCGGTTTGGCTGCTGCCTGCCGGATCGAAAAACGCCGGGCAGTCCGATGTTTACGTGCATATAACAAAGCGCGGTCTTGACAAGCAGCGGGGTCTGAATTAAAATAACACTACTGGTTCGAGGAGAGATGGCCGAGTGGTTGAAGGCGCTGGTCTTGAAAACCAGTGATGTCGAAAGGCACCGGGGGTTCGAATCCCTCTCTCTCCGTTTCCGTCGGCTGTGGAGAAGTACCCAAGTGGCCGAAGGGGCTCCCCTGCTAAGGGAGTAGGGTTGGATAACAGCCGCCCGGGTTCAAATCCCGGCTTCTCCGTCGAAACGCCCGTTTTCTGAGTGAAAACGGGTGTTTTTGTGCCATTTTTGGCAGTTTTTAGGCAAGTTTGAAGAAAAAGCGAGAAAGAGAGAAAGGGACGAGAAAGGAATGATTGTTGCCGATTATCGTGAATTATTGTCTGCTATTGACCAACGGGTTGACTAATAGAAGAAGGGACTCCCCTAATTGGGGAGCCCCTTGAGCGGTCAGCCTTCGCGGTAGAGGGCCTGGGCGGCCTTGACGATGGACGCGTCCTCGATGTGTTTGGCGTGAAGGTAATCGTAGACGGCCTGCATCTCAGGAGGCGGAGAGCCATTGGTCTTGCGGTATTCTTCGATAATTTTTGCCACTTCGGCATGAAGAAGGGCCATGTGCCGCATTTCTTCTGTTGAGAGTTGGAAAAATAAATCCGCAAGACCACGGCGCTCGTCTTTATATTTTAGAGCATGTTTGATATATTTATCCGCGTCGTCGATCTCTTCGCCGATCATCTCGGACAGGCATCGGATCAGTTTCATGGCCTTTTACCTTAGGCGCCAGCTGCCGCTGTGACGGGCGGGAAAACGCCGCCTGTAAATGTCCATGAATTTGGGAACCTGAGCACATTGGAAGTCGCAGCCTGGAGCTGGAGCGCATTGATTTGAGACTGCATGTCAGCCATGCGGTTGGCGGCCAGGGCATCCAACACTTTCTGGATCTGAACGGTTGTGTTATAGTTCACGCCGTCGATGGCGCGGAGCTGAGAGCAGCAGCATTCCTGCATCTTGCCGCCAATGGCGGTGAGTGCAGTCTCGACATTGCCGAATTCGCGAATGAGACTGGCATTGCCGTCTTTGATGGCGTTGATCGCGTTAGACGCATTTGCGGTGCTGGCCGCGATGGTCTGCGCGGTGCCGTTGGTAACGGAAGACAGGATATCCCGGGTCTGAGCCTGGAGATTCTGCGTGTCAAAACCGTTCTGCACCTGGTCGCGGGTGGCGTACTGCTGGTTGCCTCCGCCAAAGCCGCCGAAACCGCCGTTGAAAATGCCGAGAAGGATCAGTAGACCAAAGATTCCGAGAAATCCGTTTCCGCCGAACATGTTGTTATCGCCGACGGGCATTACGGGGGTTATAGAGCTGCCATCCATAAATTGAAATCTCCTTTCGTTTTATATCTTCAGCGCGTCATTCGTACGCCATGCGCGCCAAGGATCATCTGAGCATGTTCATGATCTGATTGGGATCCATGCCTCTGGCCCGGGCTTCGGCCTGAAAGGCCGTCATGGGATCGCCGCCGTGTTTCTGTACGATGTCCATGACCTGCTTAAGCTGCGGATTGTTCTGTGCCATGGCCTGAAGCATGGCCTGGGGATCACGGGCGCCTTGGAGCATAGACATCAGGTTTCGAATCTGATTTAGTTGCGGATTCGCTGTTGCCAGTTGCTGAAGAATCGCCGGATAACTCATGCATGAATCCCTCCAATTTTAGTATTCTGCTTTCCAGGGAACTGTAGTCCGGAGCCGGGACGTCGTGGTGCGGGGTGATATCGTACAGGGTCTCGCCCTGCCCCAGGTTGTTGATGCCGGTCTTGGCCACCGTGGTGGACAGCTCCCGGGCGGTCATAGTGACCTGGGACTGCATGGTGACGTGGGCTTCCTGGGCCGCATCGTCCCACTCGCTTTCGGTCATCAGATAGGAAAAGCGTTCGTCGGTGGACTCGATGAAGCGGTCGAACCGTTTGAACTTTTCCTCCGATTCCCGGTCGCTCACGTAGGCGCCGCGCCCGGACGCGAAGAGCTTTCGCTGAAGCACCGGCAGGGGCTTGCGCTCCTTGTCGCCCTGGGACTGGACCGTGACCATGGCCGAACCGTTCCACACCATGTGCTGGGCGAAGACCGGCAGGGCGTAATGCTCACTGTCCGAGGCCACGGAGATCACGTCGCCCGCCTCGATGGTGAAATCATCAAAAAGATCGGCGGAGGCGGGATGGAATTCCGGGGCTGTCCTCAGTTTGTTGTATATGTCCTGTACGCTCACGTCGTCACCCCCTTGAGCGTCGCCTTGACCGTGTTGGAGTAGATGTCCGCGCCGTTATAACTGACTTTCACCCGGTAGTAATAGCCCGTCGTATTCACCGTGGCAGTACGCGGCCAAGCTAATAGACGGACGAAGGTACGATCCGGAAGACTGAAATGAACTGCGTGAAGTGCTTTAAGCCCATCCCGGATGGATCGGTGTTTTGTATGTTCTGCGGTACGCCGCAGGCGCCGAAACCACGCTCTAAAAAGAAGCGGGGCAATGGACAGGGGACAGTGTTCCAATTGAAAAACGGCAAGTATATCGCCCGCTGTGTATTGGGATACTATACCGATGACGACGGCAAAAAGCACGTCAAGCGTGTGTCCAAGGTGTTTGCCAAAAAGTCAGACGCCATCGCGTCATTGTCGTCCCTGAAGCAGACCGTAGAGAGGCAGAAGGATATCACACTGCACGACCTCTATGACCGGTATACGAACAGCAAGGAATATGACGGTTTGTCTTACTCTCAGCGGGATAAGCTCGGCTTTGCCTGGAACCGGTGGAAAGAACTGGAATTTCGTGGAATTAATACTCTGACTGTGGCGGACATTGAAACGCAGATCGAAAAGAAGACGAAATCCTTTTATCCGGCCCACGACATGAAGGTGCTTCTGTCTCATCTGTACAAGCAGGCCATAAAGATGGAGATTGCTCATGTAAATAAGACCGAAAACGTGGACATCCCGTTTGACGCACCCAAGGCCAAGCGTGAAACCTGGACGCAAAAAGAGATCGATCTGCTGTGGAGTGATTACACGGATCATCCCTTTACCGCATACATCCTGATCATGTGCTACGCAGGGCTGCGCTTCGGTGAGCTTTCGGCCATCAAGCTGGCGGACATCCACCTGGAGGAAAGCTACATGATCGGCGGCATCAAGACCGAGGCGGGCATCGACCGCGAGATTCCGATCCATGACCGGATTAAACCGCTCATCGAAAGTATTATTTCGAACCGGAAGCAGAAACTGCTGGAGATGAATGAGGACAATTTCTATACCGCCTACTGGGAGACCATCGACCGGGCCGGTCTCAGGCGCCTTCCGCCGCACACCTGCCGTCACTATTTCTTCTCCAGGATGACCGCAGAAGGCATCCAGGGCGGCGTGATCGCGGAGGTCGGCGGACATGCCAGTTACCTTACCACACTTAAGAATTACGTGCGTATTTCGCTGGCCGACAAGCTCAAAGCAGTGAACCAAATATGACCAAAAAATGGCCAAAAATCGAATCATAGGCCTACGGTTGACCAACGAGAGCCAAAACGGCCTGCGATTGCAAGATTTCGGCAGTCTCTGCTAAGGGAGTAGGGTTGGATAACAGCCGCCCGGGTTCAAATCCCGGCTTCTCCGTCGAAATGCCCGTTTTCTGAGTGAAAACGGGCGTTTTTGTGCGGGTTTTTGGTATGTGTGCAGCCCCAGGCTTGACGAACGATTGACAGTTGTTTATAATTCAACATGCAGAATGAGAGCAGATACCATGAAGATCAACGTTAAAATGCTGTGGGACGACGACGCGGCGGCTTGGATCGCCACGAGCGACGATGTACCGGGACTCGTGCTGGAATCCGGTTCGTTTGACGCGCTGATCGAAAAGGTGCGCTTTGCCGTACCGGAACTGCTGGAACTCAATGCAAGTGCTGTGTCAGAATGCTTGCAGTAAATTAGGGAGGAGGAAGAAGAGAATGCCACAAAAGATAGATATCCACGGGATTTTTATTGATCCGGAAACAATCACAAATCTTTATATGCAAAAACGCATAGCTGTATCTTATCCGGTATTCCATGAAGTTGGCACAATCAAATCGATCATTGGGCGGTTCTCATCATCCCCAAAGCACGTCCTGCAGTTTGACCACCAAGAGCCTTATGGCATCATTCTGTCAGATCCGGAACAACCAGACCCCTCCTCCTATGTGGTGAAATATAGGGAAGCGGTAATCGAGCGCTTTCTGAGAGGACTCAGCCAAACGGGGAAAAACATAGCGGGGCACCTTGCAGAATACTTCAAAATTGAAATTTCCGGTGACCGGCAATACCGTATCCTTCAGTCAGGAAGAAACGTGAAGCAAACTTCTATCAGGGAAATCCCCGCGAAAGCCAGATTATTAAGCGGCCAATGGGTGGATGTCTTCAAAAGCAGCCCTGGTTACGACTTTCAGGGAGGAACTCCATATGCGGTAACAGATGTCGAGTCTTATGCACTAATGATTGGAACTAAAAACCAAGTATATGTTCTGTATGGAGCCGGCGTGGATGCGTCTGACGAAGAGGTCGTTACATCTTATAATAAATTGACAGATATATACAATCAAATCCAAGTAATGAAAGACCAATCAATAGAAGCTCAAAGAGGACGTCCTTTGTTCCAACTGCCGCAGATCAACATTCAGCTGCCCAAGGTAGATTTCTCCAAAATCGGAATACCGAAAATTCGTATTCAATCACCGTTTGTCATTGGTAAGGAAAACGAAGAGAGCCAGGATGCGAAAGCGTTGGAAGAACCGATCCCAGAGGATGGTCTCGATCCGCAATGAGCGCGTTAATACCACAGGGGCATATGTATCACACACAAACGCGCGAAAGGCAACAAATAGGCGGCTAAACCATATCAAAAGGCGCAGACTCCGAAACAGGATTCTGCGCCTTGGTCATACTATGTTTGCTGTGAACCGGGCTTCCCCTTACACCTTCACCCCGTCCAGCACCTTGCCCACTTTGTCGTGGATCACCAGGGTGGCGACGCGGTCGGCGGGGGTGGGGTCGCGGTTGATGAGCACCAGGTCGCGGCCGCGGAAATAGTCGATAAAGCCCGCCGCGGGGTACACGGTGAGGGAGGTGCCCGCCACGATCAGCACGTCCGCCTCGGAGATCTCCCGCAGGGCGCCGGTGACGGTGGCGTTGTCCAGGCCTTCCTCGTAGAGCACCACGTCCGGCTTGATCACGCCGCCGCACTCGCAGCGGGGGATGTCTTTGCTATTGAGGATATACTCCGGCGGGTAGAACTTGCCGCAGTCCATGCAGTAGTTGCGGTGCACGCTGCCGTGCAGCTCGAAAACGCTCTTCGAGCCGGCCTTCTGGTGCAGTCCGTCGATGTTCTGGGTGACCACGGCGGTGAGGATGCCCTTCTTTTCCAGCTCCGCCAGCTTCAGGTGGGCCTTGTTGGGCTTCGCGTCCAGGGCGAGCATCTTGTCGCGGTAAAAGCGGAAGAACTCTTTGGGATGGGTCTCGAAGAAGCTGCGGGAGAGGATGGTCTCGGGCGGATAGGCGTAGGTCTGGTTGTACAGGCCGTCCACGGAGCGGAAATCCGGAATGCCGCTTTCGGTGGACACGCCCGCGCCGCCGAAGAACACCAGGCGTTTGGCGGAAGAAACGATCTGCTGCAGGGTTTTCATGATCTCACCTCAGTATGCTTTGAAATCTGCGATGGCCGCGGGGGCGTCGCTTTCGACGATCTCCAGCGTGAGCATGGGCGTGCGGATGGGGGCAAAGCGGCATATGGCCTTGTGGCCTATGGTCTCGCCCTCGTACATGCACACGCGGCGGTCGGAAATGGGAACGAGGGATGGCAGATGCGCCCAGACGCGGAAGCGCTTCACGTTCTGCCCGTCAGAAAGGCCTTCTTCGATGATCACGCTATGGCAGAGGGGCAGGCGGGTGTGGTCGCCCATGTCCTCTGCCCGGAGGGCGCCGTAGCGTATGGTATAATGGTTTTCGTTTTCCCGCACGGGCGCGTCAAAGCCCAGGGGAACGCCGTAGCGGGATTGGATCAGCGCGCCCAGCTCACCCAGCCGCTTTTCGTCCGGCTCCGGGACGAGTCCGCGCCTGTCCGGTCCAACGTTTAAAAGCAGGTTGCTGCCGCGGCCCACGCTCATTTCGTACATGCCCATCAGCTCTTCGGCGCTCTTGAGGGTGCCTTCGTCCCTGTCCCAGAACCAGTGCTCGCGGATCTTGCAGTCGCATTCCGCCGGGGCGAAGATCGTCTTCCTTTCGCCCAGCACCGCACGCTCCACGGCGTAAGGGTTGGGCATGGGGGCGTAGCCGTCCTCGTTGCCCACCCAGCGGGTGTCCGGGTCCCACATGTCGAAGATGAGGATGTCCGGCTGCAGGGAGCGGATCACGCTCACGATGCGCTTCTGGTCGTACTCGTGGCCGTCCGAACCGCAGCCGTCGAACCAGATGTAGTCGATCTTTCCGTACCGGGTGAGCAGCTCTGTGATCTGGCGGATGAAATAATCGTCGTACTGGCGCGCGTCTTCAAACTTCACGGCCCAGGAGCCCCACTGGGCGGGGGAGTAGTACAGGCCCACGGCCATGCCCTCTGCGCGGCAGGCGTCGGTGAATTCCTTCACCACGTCTCCCCTGCCGCCCCTCCAGGGCGAGGCCGCTACGCTGTAGCGGGTGCACTCGCTGGGCCACAGGGCAAAACCGTCGTGGTGCTTGGCGGTGAGGATGGCGTATTTCGCGCCGATGCGCTTGGCGGCCCTCAGCCACTGGCGGCAGTCGAGGGATTCGGGCATGAAAGTGGCTGGGTCCATCTCCACGCCGTCCCAGTCCCGGTGGCCGGGATGGAAGGTGCGTATGCCGAAATGAAAGAACACGCCTGTTTCCCAGGACAGAAATCGCAGCTGTTTTTGAGACGGTGCGGGCTTCATATGCAGGCCTCCCCTGGCGCGCCGGGTGCGGCGCTTGAATTCGGTCTATCCACCGGCATTATAGCATACGCGGACCGGAAAATCCACATGGGTGCGAAAAAACGTTTCCCGGCGCGTCAGGGCTCGAACGTTCAGACGTTTTCAGCGCGAAATTTTCAGAAATGTGCTTGTTTTTGGCGTATGGCGGCTTTATCATACGGTTATTGGGAACATCCCAAAATGACGACAGGAGGAATGAGCAATGAAGAGACTGCTCGCACTGGTTCTGGCGCTGGTCATGGCCCTGGTCATGATGAACGCGGTATCCGCGGAACCCGCCAAGACCTTTGAGACCAACTACGAAGGAAAGACCGTCATTCTGCATACCAACGACGTGCACGGCGCGATCGACGGCTATGCCTATATCCCCGCGCTGCGCGCCTGGTTTGAAGACAAGGGCGCTGACGTGATCGTGGTGGACGCCGGCGACTTCAGCCAGGGCACTACCTACGTGTCCAGTTCCAAGGGCGCTGCCGCCGTTGAAATGATGAACGCGGCCGGCTACGACATCGTGACCCTCGGCAACCATGAGTTCGACTTCGGCTACGACCAGCTGATGGCGAACCTGGAGAACGCCGAATTCACCGCCATCTGCGCCAACGTGATCCTGGACGAGAACGGTGAATCCATCCTGCCCATGGGCGCTGTTTATGAATCCGAAGCCATCAAGATCGCTTTTATCGGCGTGGAGACCCCCGAGACTGCCACGAAAGTGAACCCCGGCCTCATCAAGAACATCCACTTTACCACCTTTGCCGACCTGTACACCTATACCCAGGCCGCCATTGACTTCGTGAAGGCCGACGAGCCCGACCTGGTGATCGCCCTGACGCACCTGGGCGTGGACAAGGAATCCGCTGCCAACGGCTACCGTTCCGTGGACCTGCTGGCCAACGTGGAAGGCATCGACTTCACCATCGACGGACACAGCCACACCGTGATGACCGCCGGCGAAGACGGCGAAGCCATCCAGTCCACCGGCACCAAGCTGAACTACATCGGCGTCGTGGTGATCGACAACGAGACCAAGGCCGTCGAGGACAACTTCCTGGTATCCACCAAGGGCCTTGCCAAAGACGAAGAAGTGCTGGCCAAAGCCCAGGCCATTATCGACGAAGTGGACGCCAAGTACGGCGCCGTGTTCGCCACCACTGAAGTGCTTCTGAACGGCGCCAAGGCGCCCGGTAACCGCACCGAGGAGACCAACCTGGGCGACCTGATCACGGACGCCATGGTCTGGAGCGTGGTCAAGGAAGGCGGCATCGAGCAGGTCGAACCCAACCAGGTGGTAGGCATCACCAACGGCGGCGGCATCCGCGCCACCATCGACGTGGGCGACGTGACCATGAAGGACATCAACACCGTGCTGCCCTTCGGCAACACCGTGGCCGTGATCTACGTCACCGGCGCCGAACTGCTGGAGGCTCTGGAAGCTTCCACCTTCTGCACGCCTGACGCTGTGGGCGGCTATCCCCAGACCAGCGGCATCGAGTGGACCCTGGATACCACCAAGGCCTACGATCAGGGCGCTGTGTACACGCTGGACGGCAAAGAGAGCAGCTACTTCGCTCCCGCCTCCATCAACCGCGTGACCATCACCGCCATCAACGGCGAGCCCTTCGACATCGACGCCGTGTACGCCGTGATCACCAACAACTTCTGCGCCGCCGGCGGCGACACCTACAATGCCTTCGCCCGCGCCTACTCCGAGGGCGCCGGCTTCGATACCGGCATCCCCATGGACGAAGCGGTCATGGCCTTCGTCACCGAAGTGCTGGAAGGCAAAATCACCGCCGAAGCCTACGGCGAACCCCGCGGCAGCCAGACCCAGATCCGCTGACCGTAAGAACATTGCCGGCGCGGCCCGAACGGGCCGCGCCGGTTTTGTGTTTTGGGATCGGTTATTGACAGTGATTTGCTCGTGCTTTGGGGAAACATAAAACAAAGGGTATAAAGATGAAACCTGGAAGCAGATATGTTCTTTCATGATGGCATCCGGCATTCATGATGCAATGCTATCAGAGAAGCCCGCTCGTTATTTCAGAACCGTCTTTAACTGCACGGTCAAAAGCCGGTATTCGTCACTGTTGTAATCGAAATACGGGTAATTATTCCTGTTGTTCATCCACACCTTGCCGATCAGGAGCATGACCGCACGATCCTCCGGCAGGTCGCTTAAGCGGATCCGGGCAGGCAGGCTGTAGAAACTGTACGCCGTTTCATCAAAGCCCGTGATCTCTGCCGTGGAGGACAGGAACACAAGACCCTGGTGGTATACCGTTTCGATCCGTTCGTCCAGGCTGATCTCAGCGGTCAGCCAGCCGTCCTCGATGGCGACCGTCAGCTCGCCTGCCAGATAGGAGGCCGCGCCGATCACGGGATAGGTATATACCGCGTCCTGAGTCAGATCGATGGGCGTGACCATCTTCCAACTGTCAATTGAATTGTAATGAGCCTTGATTTCGGGAAGCCTGAGTCCCGCTGTACAGATCGTACTGGCTTCATGATCCTGGCGCGGCAGGACGCTTTCGCCTATCCGTTCACCGCAGCGGGTGCAGGTCTCTTCCATAAGGCCGTCATGATTCCGTGCCGTCGTCACGATCTTCCAGATCCCGTTGTGACCCAGTGCCGGGATAACGGCGACTTCTTCATCACCGCAGCGCTGGCAGACGCGGTGCTTCTGTCCGTCCGTCACACAATCGTTTTCACTGTCCACGATCCAGTCATTCCACAGATGTCCGGTGGCGGGGATCTCCTTCTGCGCCTTCAGGATTAACCCGCAGCGCTCGCAGTGCATGCCCGGGGTATAGCCGCTCCCGGTACAGGTGGGACGGACAGCCTCATCGAGTACCTGGACATGCCCAAGCGGCTGGATGATCTCCTGCTGCTTAAATACGGTCCCGCACCGTTTGCAGTACTCGCCATCGGTTACGCCCATATGCGTGCATGACGGCTCTTTTCCTTCGATCTCGACCACGGCGTGGCCAAGGGCCGGGAGAACCGCCTGCTTTTCGAATACTTCTCCGCAGCGGCTGCAATGGCTGCCGGCGCTCAGGCCGCTTTGCGTGCAATCAGGTTCTATGGGTCCATCCTCGACGATCTCATGTCCCAAAGGCGGTATCGTCTCCATGGCAACGAACACTTCCCCGCAGCGGCTGCAGTAACTGTAGGCACTGTGGCCTTCCTCGGTACAGGTGGGCTCCAAAGCATCCTGCATGACGGTCTCGTGTCCCAAAGCAGGATACTCTGTCTGGGCTGTCAGGATCTCGCCGCAGCGGCTGCATATTGATCCTTCGCCCAGCCCGGGATGCGTGCAGTCTGCGTCCTGGGCGCTGAGCGCTTCCGGATCATGTCCCAGGGCGGGCAGTACAGTTTGCGCCTCGAGTACCTCTGAGCAGCGTGCGCAGAAGCTTCCCTGTGTGCGTCCGTCTTCCGTGCAGGTGGGCTCTTTTCTTTCCAATACCTGAACGTCATGCCCCAGTGCCGGCAGCAGCCTGCTTTCAAGGAGCACTTCTCCGCAGCGGCGGCAGGTCTCGCCCCTGGTATGGCCGTCTGCGGTGCAGGAAGGCTCGAGCGCTTCTATGACTTTGATATCATGGCCGAGGGCGGGCAGAACGGTCTGCGCCTCGAGCACTTCCCCGCAGCGTGCGCAGATGCTGCCCTGTGTGCATCCGTCATCTGTGCAGGTGGGCTCTTTTTCTTCCAGTACCTGAACGTCATGTCCCAATGCGGGCAGCGTTTCGCTCTGAAGGAACACCTCGCCGCAGCGCCGGCAGGTCTCGCCCCGCGTATGACCGTCCTGGGTGCAGGTGGGCAGCAGTTCTTCCCTGACCTCTATCTCGTGCCCCAGCGCCGGCAGCACGGTCTGCGCCTCAAGCACTTCTCCGCAGCGCATACAGAAGCTTCCCTTTGAATATCCGAAACTGGTACAGGTCGGTGCTGTCTCTCCGATCTCCTGGACGTAATGGCCCAGTGCCGGCAGCGTCTTGCTTTCAAGCAGCACTTCGTTGCAGCGCCTGCAGGTCTCACGCTTCGTGCAGCCGTCTTCCGTACAGGTGGGCAGGATCTCATCCTGAACTTCCACGTCATGACCGAGCGCTGGCAGCACGGTCTGCGCTTCAAACACTTCACCGCATCTTGCGCAGTAACTGCCTTGGGTGCATCCGTCAGCGGTACAGGTGGGTTCCTTCTCTTCCAGTGGTTGAACATCATGTCCTAACGCGGGCACGGGCACGCTTTCAAGCAGCATTTCTTTGCAGCGGCGGCAGGTCTCGCCCCTGGTAAAGCCGCTCTCGGTGCAGGTGGGCTCGAGCGCCTCTTTCACTTCGACATCATGACCGGGAGCCGGGATGACCTGGCTTTGGAGGCACACTTCACCGCATCGACGGCATATCTCACTGCGTGTATGTCCGTCTTCGGTACAGGTGGGCGCCAGTTCTTCCATTTCTTCAATGTCGTGGCCAAGCGCGGGCAAAACGGTCTGCGCCTCCAGT
This sequence comes from Clostridia bacterium, assembly GCA_017552535.1. Lineage (GTDB taxonomy): Bacteria > Bacillota > Clostridia > Christensenellales > Aristaeellaceae > RUG14130. The sequence goes on along the minus strand of JAFZPV010000014.1, from coordinate 85 downwards.
ACCTTTCCGCACCTGACGCAGCAGCTGCCCTGTATGCATCCTTCTTCCGTGCAGGTGGGCTCTTTTTCTGCCAGCAGTTGAATGT
>JAFZPV010000001.1 GCA_017552535.1 Clostridia bacterium | reverse complement strand
TCCGTTTCCCTTCCGTCATCGGCCCGGGTTTAAAGTATTCCTTCTTCTTGTTAGCCATTCTAATAGCCTCCTGTGTTTTATTATCTTACCACAGAAGGCCATTTCGTTTCATGTATTTACAGAGATTTCTTCACAGGCTCGCTGCGTGCGGCTTGCGAATCCTGCTTGACCCATCTTAATGAAACTGATTATGAGTCAGTCTGCTTTCGGAAGGCTGACTTTCTTATCTCGCCACTTATTCCGTCACTATAGTTGATTCATTCCGTCATGGATGGGAAATACAGAACTATGGGCACAGTCCCCCTTTTCTGTTCTCGGTATACTACTGAAAATGCAGTCTTGCTCAGGCTGCATTCTTGATTTTCATGTGAAAGGTTTCCTTGGAGCATTCGCCTGACCTCATGGCATCTGTCAATATTGACAAGGCACCGTATTTACCGTATAATTGTATATACTATATCATATATGTGTATCCGACAGGAGGAAGACATATGGAAGTTCAGCTCAAAGCATGGGGAAACAGTCAGGGAATCCGTCTGCCGAAATCGATTCTGAACGAGGCGGGTTTCCAGCCGAATGACACGTTATTAGTCAAGGCAGAAAACGGACATATCGTTTTGTACCGTTCCTTCAGGCATAAAACGTTAGAGGAACGGTCTGCAGAATACAACGGCAGATTGAACCTTGACGGTGAGTTGGACTGGAGAGGCGAACCGGCCGGAAATGAGGTGTGGTGAGAATGCTGAAAGCAGAGCAAGGAGATATCCTGAAAATAGCTTCCTTTCAGTATCCGGTGATCGTCGTCAGCAAAAACTTCTTCAACGAGAGCGGCTTGGTCATGGCTTGCCCCATTCTTCCTGATGCGGTTCCCGGTCCGTTACGGATCAGATGCAGCGACGTCAAAACTCCCGGGTTTATTTATTGTGAACAGTTACGGCTCGTGGACCTGAACATAAGGCGTTTTTCAAAAACCGGTTCCATTCCCTTGCAGGAACTGATGGACGTTGCCGATACGATTCAAAGCATTTTCGATTATATATGATGATCATCTTCTGAGATTTGGTTCCGGTAAAACCGGATACCATTATAGACTTTACGAGGACGGGCATATGGGCAGCGTAGATTAGCCTCATGCTGCGGCCCACACCGCGGCATGAGGTTCTTTGGGCTTGCTCCGCGATCGTGTATCAGCGTAGGGCCCGTATTGCCATTACGTGTCATCTATGCTAAAATCATCCTGGGTACAATCCGATGCATGGCAGACGGAGGAAGATTCACAATGAAGCGGAAGATACTCATATGGCTTACGGTCCTGTGCTTGCTTTTCTGTACGTGCGCAAAGGCGGACGGCCCGCTCGACTGGCTGGCGTCCTGGCTTTTCGGATCAAAGCAAAAGCAGGAGACCGCCGTGCCTTCGCACGCTGAGACGGTGGAGGCCCTGCGCGCTCTGGGTATCCGGGTCCCGGACGAGACCGTGCAGGAAGCGGAGACGGGCCTTGAGGAAATGCTCACGATGATGGCGCAGTATGGGTTTCCAAGAAGTGAACAGCCCTGGGACTTTCCGCTTCTGCTGCTGGACATTCTGGGCTGGGGCGACTACGACTATGACACCGGGGAATGGACGCCGACATCCAACGACGTCTACGCCTTTGATGCGGAAATCTTCGACATCGGGTGGATGTATACCCTGTTTCTGCAGGGGATCGCCGCCATCGTGCCGGGCTTTGACTGCACGGAGGTGACGGAAGAGATCGACGAATGGGACGAAGACGAGATCAGGAAAAGAGCCGCGCTGTCCGGCGGATGGCAGGCGGAGGGCACCACCAAAGTTTCTTTCGTCCTGAACGGGCACCGGTACGAACGCGCGCTGAACTTTTACGGCGACTGGTTCAACACCGACGCCATCGACTGGGTGAACGAGGTCCTGACGGCGGAAGGCTTCACCGGTCAGATCAGTACCTACTTTGACGGCGGGCAGGGCCTGATCCTGTTCTACGGAGACGACGCTTTCGCGCGTCAGCTGGACAAAATCATGCCCGAACCGTATCACTGATCCGACCGGCAGGGCGGGAACGGGATGAAGGTAATACACGAGAATAAGCAGGCCGGCTGAAGCGTAAGCACCAAACAAATAGAAAGACTTGAATTAAAACATGATCGACCGGCGCCGGCTTGCGATCACCCGTAAAACGTCTGCACTCAGGCAGCCTGCGGCCGGAGCGGAATCGCTCCGGCCGCGCTTTGTCCGGGAACAGACCAGGCAGATCCGGTTATCCGTTTTCCGCTTCGCCGTCCGGTCTGCCGGGCAGGCACCGTTCCAGCCTGTCACGGAAGCTGTCCAGATATGCCTTGCGCCACTTGCTTACCGTCTTTGCGCCTTTGTGCGGGCCTTCGGAAAGCTCCGGCTCCAGGCGGTCGGAGTACCAGCTGGTGAGCGGGCCTTCGCTGCGCGCTTCCTTCGTTTCCTCCGTCACGCGTATCGTACCGGTCAGGCCGTCCAGGCCCGCGATGCGGCTGCGGATGACGAACGCAAAATCGCCCGTTTCTTTCGGCACGAAGCGGAACGCGTATATCCCGCCGCCCAGGCTGAAGCCCTCAAAGTGCTGCCCGCGGATCTCGGCGTCAAACACCGGCTTTTCCGTCGGTTTGGTCTCCCCGGCGCGGAAGCGCACCTCGCTTACTGAAAACGTCTCGACACAGGGCACCGCTGCGAAAGGATACTCCAGCACGCCGCAGGGCATGTTCCTGACCCGCTCGAAGCTGCCGCCCCAGCTTTCGCCGGTTGGATCTTCCGGGTCTCCATACAGCAGATATGCAACCGTGGGCGTATCGCCCATCTTGATCGCAGGCATCTTGCTCATGAAGAACGCGCCCAGCGCGCCGGCCGGCGAAATGTGTTCGGCGGGAAAGCTCTCGTTTCCGTAATCGCGCTCCATGTATCCGCCGCAGAACCAGCCGCGGTAGGCGGAGTTGTTCTCGATGATCCACAGGTCCGGGAAGCAGCGCCGGATGTAGGCGTAGGCGTTCGGGCCCCATTTTTTGTTCGGCCCGCCGATGTAGATCACCCTAAGCTTCGGCGCGATATCCGGCGCGTCGTGCAGCGCCTGGGCCAGGTCCTCCAGAAGGCCCCACATCAGAAGGTACAGCGGGCGGGGGTCAGGCTTCCTCGCACAGTCGATGATGAGCCGGGACGCCTCCGTTGGGACCGACCATCCCTTCCAGGGCGCGAAGTCCACGGCTCCCTGGCAACAGATCGTGCGCAGCGCGTCTGGGGCAGGGTACGCTGGCGAGCAGGCGCGCAGGGCGGAATAATCCTTTTCATAAGCGTCTATGACGCTCAGGATGTCCGCCTTCCGCCCGTCGCCCCAGGCCGAGGACACGAGTCCCTCGGTGTCGAACAGGTCCGAATACAGCAGATAATGCACCATGGACTGGAAGTCGTCCGGATCGCTGCCGCCGATATCGGTGGTGACGATCACCCGGTATCTTTCTCCATACAGTGCGCCGCGCGGTTTTTCTTTGTCCGTTTTCTGCTGTATGCCTTGGTCCCGCTCCGGTCGTTCATCCAAATCTTTGACTGTGACCTCAGTCCGCAGGCAGCCATGTACAACTGCCGAATCTCTCATCTTCAACACCTCCGCGCCTGTTTACAGTATACCCAGGTGCCCAAAGCAGCTCAGTTTTTCATTCCAGAGGTCCGCGGCCTTGATCTCACGCACGGCGGCGCGGCTTTCATCTTCCCTGCCCAGCCCCTTGCAGGCCAGCGCGGTCAGCAGAGCGGCCTGCGCCAGATGCGCGCGCGTACCGTCCAGTTCATAGGGCAGGGGCGCTGGCATGCCCACGCCGAAATAGCCGTATTCCCCGGCATGCTCTTTCAGCTTCTGTGCGGTCGCAAGCATTTCTTCCAGCAGGGCGCGCGATGCGTCCTTTTCGCCCAGCTTCTCCTGCGCCAGCGCGGCAAAATAACTCATCTCCGTGATGCCGCCGGGCTGACCCGCCGCCCGCTGCCAGCAGGCGCGCGCTTCTGCCGTTTCGCCCATCACTTCCCGCACAAGGCCCGTGTACCAGAAGATGTGCGCCTCCTGTGCGCTGTAGTGGCGGCCTTCCCCGTAGTTGTCCGGAAACACCAGCGCGCTCTGCAGGCTCCTGAGTGCCGCCTCCGCGTGCCCCGCCTCGAATTCGCGCTGCGCACAAAGCGTATAAATCCACCCGTGCAGCCGCGTGAGCCGGCCTTCGCCGCCTTCGTAGATATGGAAGCGCCTCGACGACAGAAGCTCCTGCGCACGCCTCAGCTCGCCCTGCTGTACATACAAGGTGATCCGGTCGAGGGAGCAGTCGTCCCTCGCAGCAGCCTGCGCTTTATTCTTTTCCAGGAACGCAAGCCGTTCGGAGGGGCTCACGTCTAGGTTTTTGTACAGCTGCAGCAGTTCGTAAACGATGCGGGGATCGTCCGGAGCCAGCTTGTGCGCCTTTTCCAGGCATTCCTTCGCCCGTATTTTCTCTCCGAAATGGTCGTACAGTGCCTGAGCCAGATTTCGCCAGGCGGCATAGCATTCCGGGGCCAGCCGGACGCAGGCTTCCCAGGCATCTCTGGCCGCGACATAGTTCATCCTGTCATAGTACAGGCAGCCCAGCAGATACTGCGCCTGCCAGCGGTCCGGGAAAAGGCTAAGCACGGCGATATCCTCCAAACGGTTGGGGAAGCAGTATTTCATGTTTCCCTCGCGAAACACCCCGTCTGTGGCGAAAGCGAGATAGCAGGCCGTCATCTGATCGGGGACCGTGCAGGTGGAAAGCACTTTCGCCGCCTCGCCGCGCAAGCCCGCATGCAGAAAATCCAGGGCCGCGTCGATCACATCCTGCGCTCGTCCGGCGGAAAAAGCGGGAACCTCGCCCTCGCCCAAGAGCCACAGCGCGTACCTGGCAAAGCTGTCCTGGGGCAGGATCTCCAGGACCGAATGCAGCTGGGCCGCGTCCCCGGTGATGTAGCCCAGGAGCGTCCGCGCAGCCAGGTGGTGGGCGTTCGTGACAAGCGTGTCGCCAAGACGCCGTACGGCGGAAAGCCGGTTTCCGCGCTTTACGTCGATGCAGGCCATTTCATACAGGCAGGCGCTGCGCCATGCGTATTGCCAGGCCGCCCGGGCGAAAAGGCTGTACGCTTCGTCTGTGCGGCCTTCCAGAAGGCAGAGCCGCGCGAGCTGATAGATCGCTTCGGGATCGGCAGGATTGTCGTTGCGCGTGGTGAGCCGCTTTACGGCACGCTCAAGATGCACGCGCGCCGATTCGAAATCCACCTTTTCCAGCATGATCCGCCCGAGTCCGAGATTGGCGCGCAGATCGTTTTCGTCCCGGCGCAGCGCCTCCCTGTAATAGTCCTCCGGCGCGAATGTATGATGCTTGTACTGCTCCAGATGCGCACCGTGCAGGCAGAGCGCCTCAATGCTTTCCACATCCTGCGGTCTGGGCGGGATCGTGCGCGGCTGCGGCTTGGGCCGCCCTTTCCGCGGAGGCCGGAAAGAAACGAGCTCTTCCCCTTCCCGGGAACACAGCCTGGCTTCGAGCACTCCCGGCTGTATGCCGTCCGGCAGCGGAACATCATACAAAACGGGATTGTCCGGGTCAGGACTGCATTTTTGGCCCCAGATCTCCCCGCCTTCGTTAAGCACCGTCAGGCGGGCATCCTCCCGCCGTGAAGTAGTACAGACACCGAGCCTGAGCAGGCCGCCTTTCACTTCAAAAGAAAGGGCCGCTTCGCGCGTGGCGTTGGATACGGGCCCTATGCGCGTGACCGGATACCACACGGTGGCAAAGATCTTCGTTTCACCCGGCATGATGTAGGAAAAATCGGGCTGATTGTCCGTATAGACACCGGTCATGAGCTCGATGTACCTGTCCTCGTTGTCCGTCAGGTTCCTGCACCACGCGTGCCCGAAGTTGCAGTCCCCCCAGGTCCACATCTTTTTCCCGGGCGAAAAGTGATGATCCGAGACCGTGACAGTTCCGGCATCGGCCCGGAAGTCGTAACCGCCGAGAAAGTCCATGTCGCTCTGTCCGCGCATGACCATGACGGAAGTCGGCAGGCTGACGTTGGAATACCAGGTGACGTCCTTCCCTTCGCCGTAATCGTATGGGCGGGCCGTATGGAAAACGCCTTTCATCACGGGGAAAGAGATCACAGCCCGCCGGTCGTGATCGCAGCCCCACTCCACATCCGGCGGAAAGACAGCCTTGTAGCCGCTGTGCACGCGCACCGCCAGATTGTTCCACCACATAAAAGGCAGGGGTGCGTCCGTGCGGTTGGACACGACGCATCTCGCCTCGAGAATGGATGAGCCGGGATATACCGTGATGCCCACAGAAGCCCGCATCCGGTGAAACGGTTCTGCCTCCCCCATCCAGCAGGTTTTGGAACCGTCGGCATTCTCCTTTAGCGTCGCTTCCACCGGCATGAAGGTGGTGGGCCTGTGGTGCTGGGGCCAGTTGAACTCCACGCCGCCCGATACCCAAGGGCCCGCCAGTCCGATGAGCGCAGGCTTTATGCATACGTTCCGGTATATGAACTCATATCCGCTGCTCCTGTGCACCGCGCCGTGGATCTTTCCGCCCAGAGCCGGCAGCAGCTGCGCCTCGATATACTCGTTGGACAGGGTGATCATATCGTATTCCACATCCTCGGCCCTGTCTCCCAAGCGGTCCGTGTACGGCAGGGGATATACGCGCCCCGTGGCCCCCTGATACGCTTTCTTCTCGATAAAGAAGGGCAGTTCGTTCGGTTCGCCGGGCACATACGTGGGCAGTACCCGCCTTTCGCGCTTCATAACGACTGACATAGAGAACGCTCCTTCCCACATGCCGGACCGGCCAGGGTAGAATCCCATTCCGGTCCTCCGTTGGTCTGATTATAACATGGATATCCCCGGAAAACAACTTGCCTGATGGGTATCGCGGTGAAAACACAAAAGCATCCCGCACGGACGGTTCCATTCGGGATGCTTTTGCGTTTGGATCAAATGTGCATTCAGTTCGCGTAATAGATCTGCGCCAGGCCGCCGTGGGAGGTCTCCCGGTACTTTTCGTCCATGTCCCTGCCGGTGCGGTACATGGTGGCCACGACCTCGTCGAACGAGATCTTGCGGGTGGAGAACAGAAAGCGCGAAAGGTTCACCGAGCTGATGGCGCGCATCGCGGCCACCGCGTTGCGCTCTATGCAGGGGATCTGCACCAGGCCGTTCACCGGGTCGCAGGTCAGGCCGAGGTTGTGCTCCATCGCGATCTCCGCCGCGTACTCGATCTGGTCTATGTTCAGGCCGTACAGCGACGCCAGCGCCGCCGCCGTCATGGAACAGGCACTGCCGATCTCGGCCTGACAGCCGCATTCCGCTCCGGATATGCTGGCGTTGGTGCGTATGACGTTGCCGATCATGCCCGCCACCGCCAGGGCATCGAGTATCTCGTCTTCCGGGAAGCCGCGCTCCGAATGCATGTAATACATCACGGAGGGCAGCACGCCGCAGCTGCCGCAGGTGGGCGCCGTGACCACGATATGCTCGTCGGCGTTTTCTTCGCTCACGGCATAGGCGTAGGCGGCGATCACGCGGTTCATGGTCACGTCTGCGCTTTCGTTGTAGCAGCGCTTTTCGTACAGGATCTTCGCTTTTTTCGCCACCCCGAGCCCGCCGGGCAGTATGCCTTCGGCATGGAGGCCCCGCTGTATCGAGTCCTTCATCGCGTCCCACACTGTCTGCAGGTAGCCGTACAGCGACGGACCTTCCATCCTGCCGATGAACTGTGCCAGATTCAGGCTGCGGTCGCGGCAGATCTTGAGGATCTCGGAAAAATACTTCTGCGGATAGATCTCCTTCTCGTCGTCCGATTCCTCGTTTTCGATGCGGATCGATCCGCCGCCGATGCTGAAGATGCGTCTGCTGCCCAGCAGCGTGCTGCCTTTGAAGGCTTCGAACAGCATCGTGTTCGGGTGGGGAAGGTCTCCCGTCTCGCGGTCGAATATGACCATCGCTCCCGGTATCGCGTTTTTGATCGCCTTCTGGGTGCCGTGCCCCTCCCCCGTGAACGCGAGGGAACCGTACAGCGTGACGCGGAATGCGTCCGCCTCTGGGTATCTGCTTTTAAAAACCTGCGCGGCGCTGTAGGGGCCGACCGTATGGGAGCTGGAAGGCCCGTTGCCGATCTTGTATACGCTTTTGATCGTTTTCATGCTTGTTTCTCCGCTTATGCCCCGGTCAGTGGATCAGAACGGCAGCTTTTTGCCCTGCTTTTTCCACTCGTGGAATTCTGCCGTGGCGGTGAACACCACGTCGCCGGAAGAGTTGAGCGCAGTCTCCAGCGAATCCTGGATGACGCTCACGATAAAGCCGACGCCCACCAGCTGCATGGCGATGTCGTTGGAGATGCCGAACAGCGAGCAGCCAAGCGGTACCAGCAGCAGCGAGCCGCCCGCCACGCCGGACGTTCCGCAGACAGAAAACGTGGCTACGATGCTTAAGAATATCGCCATGGGCAGCGTTACGTGCACGCCCGTCGTAAAGGCGGCTGCCAGCGAGAAGATGGTGATCGTTACCGCCGCTCCGTCCATGTTGATGGTGGAGCCCAGGGGGATGGACACGGAGTACAGGTCTTCATCCAGGCCCAGCTGTTTGCACAGCTCCATGTTCACGGGTATGTTTGCGGCGGAGCTGCGCGTAAAGAAAGCAGTCGTTCCGCTGGCTTTGATGCAGCGGAAGATGAGCGGGTAGGGGTTGTGGCGCAGCATGCTGCCCACGATGATCGGGTTTATGACCAGCGCCACCAGGAGCATCGTGCCCACCAACAGAAGCACCAGCTTTCCGTAAGTGACAAAGATGCTGATCCCGCTCTCGGACACCGCTTTGAACACCAGGCCCAGGATACCGAAAGGCGCGCAGGCGATGATCCAGTGCACGACTTTGGAGAAGGCGCCCGCAAAATCCTCCAGCGCTTTCTTGGTGCCCGGCGAGGACAGTTTGAGCGCCAGGCCGATGACCACAGCCCAGAACAGGATGCCGATGTAGTTGGCGTTCGCCAGCGCGTCCACCGGATTCACGACGATGCTTTTGAGAAGATTCAGCACGACGCCCGTCATGCCTTCCGGCGCGGCATATTCCGCCGCCTCCTTCGCGGCTTCCGCCACTTCCTCGCCTTCCAGCGGGATCTTCAGCGGGAACAGGAAGCTCGTGAACACGGACACGATTGCCGCGCAGAGCGTGCTGAGCAGGTACAGGATGATCACCTTGCTGAACTTCCTGGCGTTCCCGCCTTTCGCGTTGGCCAGAGAGGCAGCTACCAGCACGAACACCAGTATGGGGGCGATGGCCTTCAGCGCGCTTACGAACAGATCGCCGGGTATGCCTATCCACGACGCCTTAGGGCAGATGAAGCCCAGCACCGCGCCGATCACAAGGCCGATCAGTATGCGTATGATGAGGCTGAGGGAATTCCATTTCCGGATGATCTTCATGGCCGTTCTTCCTTTCGTTTTTGTATGCATGCGGATATTGCCATACCGGCAGATACTTCCGAAGTATATATTCTTGGCCCGTGTTATTTTTCCTGCATGATCTTATCTCTTCATCTCAAAAACTGCCAGGCCGCCACTTCACCGCACATATTCCCATGCTAACACACGGAGCAGGGCGTTTCGGCCCTGCTCCGTGTTTCCTGCCTGCTTTCTGGCATTCATGCGCCGCGGGCGCATGTTTTTACTCAAGCATGCGTATTGCCCGCTCCACTTCGTCGCGTTCCTCACCGCTCACGATACCCCACTCCTCGCGCTGCAGGCGGAGCAGCTCTTTGTAGGCCGCGATCGCGCCGGCTTTGTCGCCGCGGATCTCGCAGATGTGGGCGATGCTCGCCGCGCTGTCGGTAAACTTGGGCGAGGGCTGCATCTCCTGGCCTTTGCGGTACCACCCGATGGCCTTGTCGTATTCCTGCCTGAGCGTATAGATGTCGCCCAGGGTGACGGCCCAGCACCATTCCTGGCCTTCCATGGCCTCCAGGATGCGCAGCTGCTCTTCGGCCTTTTCCTTTTCTCCCGCCGCCTGGAAGATCATATAGCGGTACATATTCACACGGAAGGTACGGTCCATCCGCTCGAGCTTTTTCAGCCACTCCCCGGCTTCGGCGAGCCGCCTGTCGTCGATGAGGTTGTCCAGCAGCCACATGAGGGCAGAGCGGTTTTGGGGATGGCGGCGGCAGTAGTCGCTGAACCAGGCGATCAGCGCGTGGTGGTTGCGCACGTTCCAGTCGGGTATGTAGCTGCCCCAGGCATTTGCCAGTTCGCTTACGGCGTCGCTGTCGCCGTCCGTTTTCTCCACGGCTTCCTGGCCGCAGCGCACAGCCAGGAGCCGGTACTGCTCGGCCTGGTGGTTGTACAGCTTGGTCAGAAGCAGCCTGGCCTGCCCCTCGTGTTCCGGGTTTTCGGCAAACGCACTGAGCTGCTGCTGAAGCTGTCTCTCCTCCGCCTCGTCAAACATGCCCTGGTCGTAAATGCGGTTCTCAATGCGCTCCATCTGTTTTTCCGGCGCCATGGTGAACAGCTGGTCAATGGTGACGCCGAAGTACACGGCGATCTCGGGCAGCATCTGCACGTCCGGCATGCTGGTGCCCCGCTCCCATTTGCTCACGGTCTGCGCGGTCACGTTCAGCGCTTCCGCGAGCGCCTCCTGGGTGATGCCCCGGCCGGTACGGAGGCGGTGTATCTCTTTTCCCATTTCCATTTCAGAGTCCTCCTCTCTGTCATGGTCCCATTGTACCGGATGACAAGGCGAAACACCAGCGACTGCCGCGTGAGGCGGCTCGCGCGGCAGTTGAGTTTTTCCCTTGGCCCGGGTACGTCACTTCTCCGGCTGCTTTCTGGCCAGCCAGCCGCGGAAAAGCCCGCCCTCAAACAGGGAGATGATGATAAAGAAGATGTCCGCAAACAGGATAAATACGAATGAGGGGATCAGGATGCGGGTGTACTTTTTACCGGAGAAGGCACGCCTGCGGATGGCTCCCCCCATGCGGGCGAGGTAAAACAGCACGCCCAGGTTGAAGTACAAAAGAAGCGCCGCGTTTTCTCCGAAGCTGATCCAGGCGTCCTTCGGGAACAGGTTTCCGGTGTTCACCGCGCTGAGCAGGGTGTTAAGCAAAAGCAGGCCCACGTCTACAAGAAACAGGATGCGCGTCACGTTCAGCATCACGCCGCCGCCGATCCCGACGCCGCCGCCCCAGGTCAGCCCCGCACGGGCGCAAAAATGCTCAAAGCTCTGCATCAGCCCTTCGTTCTGGCGCCCCTCGATAAAGCCGTTGTTGGCAACCACATACAGGTTCAGGCTGATACCGTTTTGTTTGCAGAACGTCTCCATCTCCTCCAGAAAGCGGAGCACATGGGAGGGAATGCCGTCCACATACAGGGGAAGCCCGAACACCGCAGCCTGTGCGTCCCGGAGCTGCTCCAGGATGCGGGCATGGTCCGCCGGGGTGCGCAGCTTTTCCGTTACTTTCTTTCCTCCGACAAACAGCTTTTGCAGGGCCAGAAAATACGCGGAGGCGCAGAAACGTTTCTTTGGGCTGCAGTTGATGAATACCGTTTTCATATGAGCGCCTCCAGTTCCGTAAGATCCTTCACAAAGTGCACTTCAGCCCGTTCAAAGCCGTCGTTCAGGGCATTGCGCTCTGCACGGAAACGGAAGGTGGCCTTTTCCCCTTCGGTGATATCGCCCCATACGATCAGCTTCAGGAGACTGTGCTTTCCGTAGCGCAGCGTGTGGTGCATCTGCCTGCCCCGGTAGGTGCTGAAGGGCGTGGACGAGCCGATGGCCCGGTCCAGCACGTTCTTGACATTCGCGCTGTATTCCCCGTACAAATTCTTCGTGACGATCACCAGCTCGTCCGCCTGCCCCACGATCCGGCAGACCTGATGCAGCGTGTCCTTCATCCGGCATTCCGCCGGATGTTTTGTCCAGCATCCGAAACAGCCCTGGCAAGGGGCATATTTTCCGTCCGCCGCGATCACGCGGTCGCATGCGGCCTCCATCATGCCGGCATACTGGCTGTCCAGATCATGTATGATGACTTTCATGCTGTCATTCCTCCTGTTCAGCGGCGAGCACGGCGCCGTTCCATGCGCGCTCCAGCTGCTCTGCGATCAGTTTTTCGTCAAATTCCAGCGCGTTGTTGGCAATGATGCTCGCGTATCCGTGGGCAAACAGTGCGACGGTCAGAAACACGTCCCTGGTCTTTTTCATGTCCATTCCCAACGCCACCCGCATGGCGGAGAGCACGGGCTCGAGCTCCCCGGAATCGATCATGTCCATGAGATTGTTCTCCTGCGCGTATCCGGACTGGAACAGAAAGCGGAACAACTGCTTTTCCTCCACGGCAAAGCGGACGTAGTTGAGGCCGATCCCCAGGATCGGGTCCTGCCCCGGCGGAACGTCCATCAGGTACAGCGTGTGCATATGGTCCGCCTGCGCGTAGGCGGCGCGCTTCAGGCTGTCGACCGTTGCAAAATGGTACATCACCGGCTGCGTGGAGCAGTGCAGCTGCCCACAGACCGTCCTGGCCGAAACGTTCTCAAACCCGCACCGCCGGACCACCTCCACCGCCGCGTCCACCACCATTTCCTTCGTCACTCTTGTTTTAGGCGGCATGCCCGGACCTCCTGTATAACCGTCATTATATAACGCATGTTATATTATACAGCGTTCCCCGCTTTTGTCAAGGCTTTGCGATCATTCGCTGTCGATTTCAGTGCCGGCGGATGCGGGCGGTGCGAAAACCCGGCAAATCTGTCTGCAGGCGTTCCGCCTTCGGTGCGACAGCATACCTGCAGTGGAAATGGCAGCGGCTGAACGACAACGCGTTCGGCACGATCTCCGCATCCGATTCCCGCCTTTCACAGGACGGGTTTTGTTTTACCCTTTCGCCTGAGGATGTGGATGTCAAAGTCACTTTTATGTGCGAGCTCATCGTAGATTAAAAGGATCTGCTTGCAGAAAAAAACGGGCGTGACAATCGTTTGTGTTTATGATATAATATAAACGTAACAGATGAATGGTTTAAATACTCTCGGCAAACAGGAGGAAAACACTATGACGTTCAAACGATAGCCACAGCAAAGAGACACAAAACCATACTTAGGGGCTGTTGCACAGCCCCTCGTTGGAAATGAAATAAGATTTCATTTCCAACGGTTTAGTTTTGGACACATTTGAACCGTTTTATCCGAAACGTCAATCTTTCACCAGCTTGTGCAACAGGTTTTCAGTTTTTTCTGAAATGCCTGCGGGCATTTCCGGGCGAAAAAACTGCAATGAAGCGATTCTTTGCTCTCGGCGGGCAAGCTCGCCTTCGCAAAAATCGCTCCTCGAGCCGGCAAAG
>JAFZPV010000013.1 GCA_017552535.1 Clostridia bacterium | reverse complement strand
GGGGTTGGTGGAGTTGCCGGTGATGGAAACGTCAGCGCCCTCGTGCCACATGATGGCTACGCCCTCGCGCACGTCGTCGGCGCCGTAGCAGTTGACCTTGGCGCGGTCGCCGGTGGAGTAGGCGGTCTTGCTGACGATGGTCAGCGCGTGGTCTTCCTTGACGTCGGCAGAGAGGTAGTCGTACTTGGTCTGCACGTAGGTGAAGCCATTGATGCGGGAAATGATCATGGCGGCGTCCTTGCCCAGGCCGTTCAGGATGACGCGCAGGGGCTTGGTGCGAACCTTGTTGGCGTTCAGTGCGATCTTGATGGCGCCTTCAGCGGCGGCGAAGGACTCGTGGCCGGCGAGGAACGCGAAGCACTCGGTCTCCTCATCCAGCAGCATCGCGCCCAGATTGCCGTGGCCGATGCCTACCTGGCGCTGGTCGGCGACGGAACCGGGGATGCAGAACGCCTGCAGGCCCACGCCGATCCACTTGGCGGCTTCGGCGGCGTTTTTGGCGTTTTCCTTCATGGCGATGGCGGCGCCGAGCTCATAGGCCCACTTGGCGTTTTCAAAGCAGATGGGCTGGGTGCTCTCAACGATCTTGTAAGCGTCAACGCCCTTGGCGTTGTTGTAGGCTTTTACGTCTTCGAAGCTCTTGAAGCCGTACTTGTCGAGCACGGGCTGAAGCTGGGGCATGCGGCCTTCATAATTCTCAAACAATGCCATTATCCGTATACCTCCTTATTCCTTGCGGGGGTCAATCCACTTGACTGCGCCGTCCTCAGCCTTGAAACGGCCGTAGGTGCCGATGTTCTTTTCATACGCCTCGTTGGGGCTCATGCCCTTCTTGATGGCGTCCATCATCTTGCCCAGGGACAGATACTGATATCCGCAGACCTGATCGTCCTTGTCCAGTGCGCACTTGAGCACGTAGCCTTCGGTCATCTCCAGATACCGGGTGCCCTTGGCTTTGGTGCCGTACATGGTGCCTACCATGCTCCTCAGGCCCTTGCCCAGGTCTTCCAGGCCGGCGCCTACCTTGAGGCCGTCGTCGGAGAAAGCGCTCTGGGTCCTGCCGTACACGATCTGAAGGAACAGCTCGCGCATGGCGGTGTTGATGGCGTCGCACACCAGGTCGGTGTTCAGCGCTTCCAGGATGGTCTTGCCGGGCAGGATCTCACTGGCCATGGCGGCGGAGTGGGTCATGCCGGAGCAGCCGATGGTCTCAACGAGGGCTTCCTCGATGACGCCGTTTTTTACGTTGAGGCTCAGCTTGCAGGTGCCCTGCTGAGGCGCGCACCAGCCGATGCCGTGAGTGTAGCCGGAGATGTCCTTGATCTCTTTGGCCTGAATCCATTTGCCTTCCTCGGGGATGGGGGCGGGGCCGTGGTTGGGTCCCTTCGCAACGCATACCATTTCTTCTACTTCGCGGGTATACTGCATGGTCTTCCTCCTTTTCATCGTGCGCCGGACGCCGTTTGTGCAGCGTCCCATCGATTACCAGAATATATTATAACATAGGACCGGGCGGGCGTGGGTAACGGATGCGTTAAATCAAACGCCCAGCTTATTCTGCGGCTGCCTGCAAAAGCTGTGAATAGCTCACCGCTGCTTCGAACTGATAATTCGGGTCGCCGCGCTCGAAGGTGGTCTCAACCAGAAGCTCATGATCCGGTTCGAGCATCAGGCTTATCTCCCTGCCGTTCAGAATGAACGTGACCGGACGCGAAAAATCGACCATTGCTTCGTTAAACAGGATATCGAAATCTCCTTCGAAATCTGTGGTCCCGATTTTTACCACGTTGTCCTGAATGTCCGCGCGGATCGTGCCTTTTGCGCTGAAGGGAGCGCGCAGGTAGTAAAAGCTCGTCACTTCCCGCTGACCGGCGCGGGTGGAAAGATCCCATACGACAGTTTTCGGCAGGGGTTCGCGCACGAAGCCGTTCATCCAGTCCGGCGGGAAGCTGTCGATGCGCTCGATCACGCGCTTGCCGTTTTCGAGCCAGGCGCGGCTGTCCTTCATTACGGGCAGGGGCATGGGGGAGTAATCGGCATAGTTGTGGCCGGCACCGAAATGGATCAGCGTGCGATGCTCATAGCCGCCTCCTGCTTCTTCGGCAAGGCGGTCCAGGTATATGCCGTACTCCGCGGTCACGGTATTGCGGTCGTATGCGGTGTCGAATTCGCCCGCCTGCAGCTGCATCGGCAGGTTGTAAAGATTGGTCAGATTTACGCTGTTCGGATGGCCGGAAGACATATTCGCTGCCGCGAACCTATCCGCCATGCGGGGCGCCACCGCGTAAACGCCGTCTCCGCCCGCGGAAAAGCCTTCTAGATACACGCGGTTGGGATCGACGTCCTGCGTGAGGATCATGTATTCGATCAGCCGGTCGTACAGAGGATAGCTCTCGGGATTGAAGTGCGTGTCCCAGGTGTCGCGCACGCCGCGCACCGCCACGTATACGCCGCACTTTAGCCATCTGCGGTAATACACCTGCATATGACCCCACTGCTGGTCGTTGATATCCGGCGTGTCAGACTGTCCGCCGCCGTGCAGGGCGATGTACAGGGGGTATCCGCCTTCGGGCTTTTCGCCGATCACTTCCACGGTGTAGCGCATGGTCACGCCGCCGAACGCAAGCGCCTGCCCGGCGGTCTCGGTTTTCAGCGTTTCGTCATCGAGGCGCCGGCGGACGTATTCTTCCCAAACCTCCCGGCGCTCATTTTCAAGCTTTGAACTGAGGGCGTCCGCCGGCGCGGCCTGTTCCGCACGAACGCATGCAAGCCCCATGCATAGTATCAGAACGATGGATAAAAGTATCTTCATCATACCAGCCTCCCGGATGGAATCTTTTTATATTATACTTTAGTCCTGCATTCGGCGCAAGCTCATTATATGGTATATCCGTTTGCTTTATTAGACCCATGCCTGCAACGGGCGCGCGCTTGCCAAAAACGGGCGCAGATGCTATAATGAATCCACAGAAACAGGCCGCAGGGCTGCTGAACGGGAGGGCGCACATGAAGATACTGGGATATGTTTGCGATCACAATCTGCCTACGGTAACCGAACGGGACGCGCAGATGCTGGACGTCATCAACATTGCCTTCGGAAAGGTGGACGAGCACTTTACGCTGGGCACGTGGGAGCTTAAGCACAACGATTGCCTTCAGCGCATCCGTGCCTGGAAACCGGATATCCGATTCGTCCTGAGCGTCGGCGGCTGGACGGCTGGCGGCTTTTCGCTCATGTCCCGCACGGAGGAGGGCCGCAGGCGCTTCGCCGAAAGCTGTGCCCGATACGTGAAGAGCGCCTGTCTCGACGGCATCGATATCGACTGGGAGTATCCCTGCAACGGCTCCGCGGGCATTGACTATGATCCCTCGGACAAGGAGAATTTCACTTTGCTTCTGGCGGAGCTCCGCCGCGCATTGGGCAGGGACAAGATCGTTTCCATCGCCGCGGGCGCCGGTTCGTATTTCGTGCGGGATACTCAGATGGACAAGGTGGCCGAAATATGCGACTGGGTGCAGCTGATGACCTACGACATGCGCTCCGGCTTCTGCTCAGAGGCCGGCCACCATACCGCGCCGTACGGCTCCAAGGGCGCGCCCGAAGGTTTTGATACCGAATCCGTCACCCGCATGTTCGAAAACGCGGGCGTGCCGAAGGAAAAGATCGTGATCGGCGCCGCGTTCTATGCCAGAAAGTGGGAGGGCGTGCCGGATGTAAACCACGGGCTGTTTCAGAAGGCCGCTACCGTCGGCCAGTATTCCGAGGGCTATACCGGCCTAAAGGAACACTTTATAAACAAAAACGGCTACGTCCGCTACTGGGACGAAGACGCGCAGGCGCCGTATCTGTTCAACGGCTCCACCCTCATCAGCTACGATGATCCCGCTTCCCTCAAAGCGAAGTGCGAATTTGCCAGGCGCGAAGGCCTGCTGGGCATCATGTACTGGGAGCACGGCAGCGACCCCGGCCGCGACCTGCTTACCGCCCTGTGGGAAAACAGATAAGGCCTCAGCTGTGCCACGGCGCGCTTGACAAACCGTCTTTACGCGTGTTAGAATCAGCAAAAATCCGTGGAAGGACGGCTGTATGAAAGCGGCGCTTTTTGACCTGGACGGAACGCTGTTGGACAGTCTGGGCGTATGGGCGGATATCGACCGTGCGTTCCTCGCTCAGCGCGGTTTTGAGATCCCGGCGGACTACGTTTCCTCGATCCGCGGGCTTTCCTTCCTGCAGACGGCGCAGTATACCAAAGAGCGCTTCCATCTGAAAGAAAGTGCCGGGCGCATCGCCGAAATATGGCACGAAATGTGCCGGGAAGCATATACGCACCGCGTAAAGCTGAAGCCCGGCGCGAAGGAGTATCTGCAGAAGCTCAAAAGCCTGGGCGCTGGCCTTGCGGTGGTGACCACCCTCACAGAGCAGCTGTACGAGCCTGTGCTAAAACGAAACGGCGTGTACAGTTTGTTCGACGTCTTCGCCACCACCGACGAGACCGGCCTTGACAAAAAAAGCGGCGCGGTATACCTGCTGGCGGCCAACAGGATGGGCGCCGAACCAGAAGACTGCACGGTATATGAAGACATCACTGAGGGCCTGCTGGGCGCCAAGGCAGCCGGCATGAAGGCGGTGCTGGTATACGACAGCCACAACCGGGACTCCCTGGACGAAAACCGCTCCCTCGCGGACGATTACATTCAAAGCTATCTGGATTTCATCTGACCTGTCTGATGAAATAAAACGCACTGAAAGAAGAATGCACATGGATATTTCCGTACTCGTATGGCTCGGTGAGCACCGCACGGATGCGCTCACAAAGATCATGTCCGTCTTGACTCACGCGGGCAGTGAGATCGCGGCCATCGCCGTGATCTGCCTGGTGTACTGGTGCATGAGCCGCCGCACGGGCACGCGCATGCTGCTTACCATGCTCTCCGGCCTGATGCTCAACCAGCTGCTGAAGATCCTGTTCGTGGCGCACAGGCCCTGGGTACGCTCCAGTGATGTTAAACCTGTAGAAAGCGCGCTGGACGACGCCACAGGCTATTCCTTTCCCAGCGGACACACGGCGAACGCCGCCGCGGCTTACGGCGGCCTTGCCCACGGCAAAAAGGCAAAGCCCTGGCTGAAGGCTTTGGCCTGGGCGCTGGTGCTGCTTGTGGGCTTCAGCCGCATGTACCTGGGCGTGCATACGCCCCAGGACGTGCTGGTGTCGCTGGTGCTCGGCATCGCGCTGATCTGGCTGATGGACAAACTGAGTGCAAAGCTTGAAGAAAAGCCGAACCTGGACATTCCCGTGAGCCTTTCCATCCTGGCGGCTGGCGCGCTCACGCTCGCGGTCACGCTCCTGCGCAGCTATCCCGCAGGAGACAGCGCGGAAGACATCGCCCGCAACACCAACGACATCTTCAAGCTCGTAGGCGCGGTGGCGGGCATGACGGGCGGCTGGCTGCTGGAACGCCGCCTTGTGCGCTTCGAAAAGCCCCGTACCTTCCTGACGGGCCTTATCCGCTTTGTGCTTGGCATCGTGCTGGTGGTGGGCATCCTGAAGGGAACGAAGCCTCTGTTCGTTTCGCTGCTGGGGGAGACCTGGGGCGGAACGGTGCGCTATATGGTAACATGCTTTGCGGCTTTGTATCTGTGGCCCTTGCTGTTTACGGCCCTGGAAAGGATTACCGGCAAAAAGAAGGATGAGCATGCCTGACGAAAACTGGTCTGTGGACATCAAGCCCCGGGGCAGGGGCGTTCATATCGATTTTAAGGAGCTTTGGCGGTACCGGGATCTCATCTATCTGCTGGCAAGGCGCACTTTCGTTGCAGTGTACAAGCAGACGGTGCTGGGACCTGCCTGGGCCATCCTGCAGCCGCTTCTCACCACGGGCATCTTCACCGTGGTGTTCGGCATGCTGGTGGGCATCAAGACCGAAGGCCCCAGCGCGTTCCTGTTTTATATGTGCGGAAGCGTGCCGTGGAACTTCTTCGCCAGATGCCTGGAAAAGACCTCCCAGACCTTCCGGGATAACGAGCGCCTGTTCGGCAAGGTTTACTTTCCGCGGCTCTGCGCGCCCATCGCCACGGTGCTGGTCACGCTGATCAATTTCGCCATCCAGGGCGCGTTTTTCCTGCTCATCCTGTCAGGCGGGCAGCTTTTCGGCGCGTTCACGGTCACGCCGGCCTGGACGCTCGTGGCGCTTACGCCCCTGGTGGTGCTCCTGATGGGCTGCCTGGGCCTCGGCGCAGGCATAGCCGTATCCGCGCTCACCGTGCGCTATAAGGACTTAAGCCTGCTGGTGAGCTTTGGCGTATCGCTGTGGATGTACATTTCACCGGTAGCCTATCCGGCTTCGGCTTTGTCGGACAAGTATCCCGCGCTCAGGACCCTGTTCATGCTGAACCCCATGACGCCGGTGATCGAATTTTTCCGCGCGGCCTTCCTGGGTACGGGCTCGTTTGATCCTATATGGCTGCTCGCCTCCGCTGGCATGACGGCGGTCATCTTCGCCGTGGGACTGATGCTGTTTGGACGCGTGGAAAAGACCTTTGCGGACGTGATATAAAATGAACGATATCGTATTAAAGGCCGAAAACGTCTCCAAGCGCTACCGCCTGGGCCAGATCGGCTTAAGCACGCTGAGGGACGACATAGACGGTTTCGTTTCCCGCCTGCGCGGAAAGGACGAGCGCATCGGCCGTCCCGCCGGACAGGAGACTTTCTATGCCCTGAAGGACGTATCCTTCGAGGTTGAGAAGGGCAGCGCCGTTGCCCTGATCGGGCGAAACGGCGCCGGCAAAAGCACGCTGCTCAAGCTCATCAGCCGCATCACCGCACCCACCGAAGGCCGCATCCGCTACAAGGGCCGTGTGGCGAGCCTGCTGGAAGTGGGCACGGGCTTCAACCAGCACCTTACAGGCCGCGAGAACATCTTTCTGAACGGCGCCATCATGGGCCTTACCCGCGCAGAGATATCCCGCAGGCTGGATGAGATCATCGAGTTTTCAGAGGTGGAAAGGTTTATCGATACCCCCGTCAAGCGCTATTCCAGCGGCATGTACGTAAAGCTGGGCTTTGCCGTGGCGGCGCATCTGGACCCGGATATCCTGATCTGCGACGAAGTGCTGGCGGTGGGAGACACGCGCTTTCAGGAAAAGTGCATCCGCAAAATGGGCGACCTGGCCGGGGAGCATACCGTGATCTACGTGAGCCACAACATGCATACCCTGCGCCAGCTCTGCAATACGGCCCTATACCTGGAGGAAGGCCGCCTGACCTACGCGGGAGAGCTGGAAGGCGCCATCGGCAGATACGCAGGATCTTCCCGCCTCACCGATACGCACCGGGATTTTTCCGGCGTGAAGCATGAAGGCAACATGGGCAAGCTGGCCCGCATGACGTATCTGGACCTTAACAATGTGACCTCCAACGAATACGAAATGGGCGGCGGCATCGATATGACGCTGGGCCTTGAAGCAGTGGAGGACGTGAAGAACTTGCGCGTGAGCGCGCTCATCTCGCGCCCCGGTTCCGGCGTGGTCGCCTCGTCTTTCAGCGGCCCGGTATATACGGCAAATGCTGGGCAGAAAGACGCCCTTTCGCTTCGCCTGCCCCTGGGCGGGCTTGGCCCCGGCGAATACGACGCGGCCCTGTGGCTCTGCTTTATCGACCCCATCGGACGCATGGTCTCATACGACGTGGTGCCCAATGCCTTCCGCTTCAGCGTGGGCCAGAACCTGGATATGAACGAAGGCATGCTCTGGAACGAAAAGCGCCACGGAATCTTCCGCCTGCCTGACATGGAAGAAGGCGGACTCAAAAGGGAACAGGAGAGCTGATAGGTATGCGCGCGAGATTGTCGGCAATGGAAAAGCGGCCTCCAAAGAAAAAGAAGGTCTCTTTGTGGCTGGATGATGCTTTGGCTATGCTTGGCACGATCATCAGCGCCATAATAGATTTTCTTTGTTCCAACTGAATTGCAGGTAATGCGTACTGTTCCTGCATTCGCCAGGAGAAAGCCGTAAAAGAATTGAACAAGAACAAAACGGCGGCCGTGATGACCGCCGTTTTGTTCTTGCGTTAAACAGTTATGCTTCGAGGGATGCGTAAACGGCGTTCCGCAGGGGCCTGTGGAAGCAGGGGCGTATGCCCGTCCAGCCGTGAACGTGCGTGATAAAGGCGATGGATACTTTGTTTTCCGGGTCGCTCATCAGATACGCGCCGGCGGCGCCGTCCCAGCCGAACACGCCCAGGGGAGCACGTGTGGTGGGCAGGGGATACTTCAGCACGTGAACGCCCAGCGCGTAGGTGAATTCCTCGCCTGCCGCGCAGGAGAAGCTCTTGTCCCGGTACACTTTTGAGACCTGCTCGGTCCGCATGAGCTCCACTGTCCCGGGCTTCAAAAGCCGGTAGCCGCCTGCGCCTTCGCCTCCGCAGGCCAGGCAGTCTGCGAAGAGGGACATATCCTCAAGCGTGCTCACCACGCCAGCGCCGCCTGAAAAATATCCGGGCGCCAGCACATAACCGTTTGTCAGGCTGTCGGGCCGGAAGGCGCCGTTTTCAAATGTGTATTTCGGCGCGAGTTCGTCCGGAGCGAATACAAACGAAGTGTGCGTCATGCCCAAAGGCGAAAACACGTTCTCCTCCATGTACCGGTCAAAGCGCTGTCCCGTTACCGCCTGGATAACGGCGCCCAGCACGTCGTGGCAGAGGCTGTACTGAAAGCGCTCGCCCGGGGAGAAGTCCAGCGGGGACTCTGCGAAAGAGTTTACGACGGATACGGTGTCCGCCCCCGGCTGAGAAGCAGCCTTCTGGATGGGATCGAGCCAGAGCTTGTAGTTGAGGC
Organism: Clostridia bacterium; assembly: GCA_017552535.1. GTDB lineage: Bacteria > Bacillota > Clostridia > Christensenellales > Aristaeellaceae > RUG14130. The sequence continues at coordinate 42,518 of JAFZPV010000013.1, read as the reverse complement.
CCGCGCTCATGGTGAACAGGTGCCGTACGGTCATCACGGTATCCGGCGGGCAGGGAACGCCGTCCTTCAGGATGTACGCCTTGCCGAACGCGGGAAGGTATTCCTTTACCGGCGCGTCCAGGTCGATCCTGCCCTGCTCAAACAGGCGCAGCGCGGCGGAGACGGTCATTACCTTGGAGCAGCTGTAGATGAAAAACCTTTTGCCGTTGCCCTCCGAACCCCGCGTCCCGGAAAAGAGCTCTTTGTGGCCTTTTTGAACTTTTACGCCCAAGTAAGGGATGCCAAGCGCGCTCAGCTCGTTAAGATCTTTTTCGAGATATCGAAAATCCATATCCGCTTCCTCCGGTGTCACAGAACAAATTAATATTCGCAGTGAAAATAAAGGCAGGTCATTGTGCAAACATCACGGCCGCGGGTCTGCGCCCGTGGCCGTGATGGGATCGTATGCGGGCATGAAAACTGCCTTGTTTCAGGATATCTTATCTCCTGCCCTTGGGGCCCTTGTCCAGCGGGCCGGGAACGGGCTTGCCCACCTGGCCGCGGGATGCGGGCTTCGGGCTGCGCACGGTGGGGGCGGGCTGTCCGGGGCGAAGCGGCGAAACGGGGCGTCCCGGCTGAGCGGGTCTCGGTGCGGGCCTGGGCGTGCTGGCGCGGCGCTGTACGGGGGCGGGGCGCAATCCGGGCATGGGGCCGGTCAGGGGACGCGGGCCGGGTGCGGCACCTCTGAGCCTGGGCGCGCGGGGCTTTGCGGCGGGGCGGAAGCCGCGCACCAGGGGCGTGAACAGAAGCAGCGGCTCGATGCGCAGCGCCAGGGACGTGATGCCGATGGGGAAGAATCCCAGGCTGTTGAGATACGGGATGTCAAGGTACGCCATAAACCGGTCGTCTACCTGGGCGGCAAACTCCTTGTAATCCGTGATCTCCATCGTTTCAAAATTGCGGATGTAGTCGAAGTCGCCGAACCCGTTGTTTCTCTGAAAAACGTAATGTGCCATGCGCTCTCCTCCTTTAATTGGATACAGATCAAACCTGACAGATATATTATAACACGTTCTTCACGGTTTGAACAGAGGAAATTTATCAAACTGTTTCTTTTTTGATCATCTTTTGGGCTGTTGAACATCTTCAGCTCAAAACGATACGCTTTCATGTTTAACAATGAATAAATATTACAAGAATTGACTTACAAACTGATATATGGTATGATTACGTGCATAAATATACATAACGGTGAATAAGAAATGCATAAGGTTTTTGTGGACGGCGGGTCTGGCACCACGGGGCTGCGCATCGTGAGCCGCCTGGAGGAAAGAAAGGATATCGAACTGATACGCCTGGACGAAAACAGGCGCAAGGACCCCGGGGCACGCAAAGACGCGCTCAATTCAGCGGATGTGGCTTTTCTCTGCCTGCCGGATGACGCGGCGCGGGAAAGCGCTCTCCTCGTCGAAAACCCATTGACCGCGGTGATAGACACCTCCACCGCTCACAGGGTAAGCAAAGGATGGGTATACGGTCTTCCTGAACTGAAAGGGCAAAGTAAGAAGATCATGTCCTCCAAACGCGTGGCCAATCCAGGCTGCCACGCCAGCGGCTTTATCGCCCTCGTCGCGCCGCTGGTGCAGGCAGGCCTGATCGCACCGGACGCTTTTCTCAGCTGTTTTTCCCTCACAGGCTATTCCGGCGGCGGCAAAAAGATGATCGCCCAGTACGAGGACGAAAACAAAGACCCGCTCCTGAACGCGCCGCGCATGTACGGCCTGAACCAGAACCACAAGCACCTTCCCGAAATGAAGCTTCTGTGCGGCCTTCAAAACGCACCCGTCTTCTGCCCGGTGGTCGCTCCGTATTACGCGGGCATGGAGGTCACGGTGCCCGTTACGGGCATCCGGAAAATGGATGCGGAGGACGCGTACCGTGAGTATTACCGAAGCGGCCTGATCCGGTTCCGCGCGGATGAAAGCGAAGAAGGCTTTCTGTCCGCTTCCGCGATGGCAGGGCGCGACGATATGACCGTGAGTGTGTTTGGAAGCGGCGAGCGCCTGATCCTTTCCGCCCGCTTCGACAATCTTGGCAAAGGCGCCTCCGGCGCGGCGATACAGAATATGAACCTTATACTCGGCCTTGAAGAAAGCCTGGGCCTTGTTACAGACTAAAAGGAGAAAACGTATGAAACAGATTTCGGGCGGCGTGTGCGCGGCAAAAGGCTTTACCGCCGGGGGCATCCACTGCGGCATCCGCAAAAACCGTTCCAAGCGCGACCTTGCGCTCATTGTATCTTCTTCCCGCGCCAGCTGCGCAGCGGTGTATACCACCAATCTGGTAAAAGGCGCGCCCCTCAAGGTAAACAAAATGCACCTTGCCGACGGATACGCCCAGGCCGTGATCTGCAACAGCGGCAACGCAAACACCTGCAACGCAAACGGCATCGAGATCGCCGAGGGCATGAGCCTGCTGGCAGCTCAAAAGCTGAATATACGGCCCGATGACGTGGTGGTGGCCTCCACCGGCGTGATCGGCCAGCCTATGAGCCTTTTGCCTATCCAAAACGGCATGGACGAGCTCATCGCCTCCCTGAGCGAAGACGGCAGCGACCGGGCGGCGGAAGGCATAATGACCACCGACACCGTGCGCAAGGAAGCGGCTGTGGAGTTCGATCTGGGCGGAAAGACATGCCGCATGGGAGGCATCGCCAAAGGCAGCGGCATGATCCATCCTAACATGGCCACCATGCTGGTGTTCATCACCACGGACGCGGCGATCGCACCGGATATGCTCCAAAAGGCGCTGTCCGGCGACGTAAAGGGCACCTTCAATATGGTGAGCGTGGACGGAGACACCTCCACCAACGACATGGTGGTGGTGATGGCAAACGGCCAGGCCGGGAATCCATGCGTCGACAAAGAGGGCGAAGATTTTGATACTTTCATGAAGGCGCTAAACACCGTCACCGTTGCGCTGTGCCGCATGATCGCTTCCGACGGCGAAGGCGCCACGAAGCTTCTGGAATGCAAGGTGTCCGGCGCGAAGGATCTTTCAGCTGCCCGCACCGTGGCCAAGAGCGTGATCTGCTCTAGCTTACTCAAGGCCGCTATGTTCGGCGCGGACGCCAACTGGGGCCGCGTACTGTGCGCCATCGGCTACAGCGGCGCGGACGTGGACGTGGAAAAGATAGACGTTTCCTTCCAAAGCCGCGCGGGCAGTATCGAAGTGTGCCGCGGGGGCGCTGGCGTGGACTTTGACGAGGACAAGGCCAAGCGCATCCTGAGCGAACACGAGATCGAGATCCTGATCGGCCTGAACATGGGGGAGGCATCCTCCACGGCCTGGGGCTGCGACCTCACATACGAATACGTCAAGATCAACGGCGATTACCGCACCTGAGGAAAGAATGATGAGCACTTTATTGTCAAACGCCCAGCGCGCCGAGGTGCTCACCCAGGCGCTTCCCTACATAAAGCGCTACACGGGCAAGATCGTGGTGGTCAAATACGGCGGAAACGCCATGGTGAACGAAAACCTGAAGCAGCAGGTGATGGAAGACATCGTGCTTCTGTGGCTGATAGGCGTGCACGTGGTGCTCGTTCACGGCGGCGGGCCGGACATCAGCGAGCTGATGAACCGCCTGGGCATGCAGCCGCGGTTTGTGAACGGCCTGCGCGTGACGGACAAGGAGACCGCGGACGTGGTGCAGATGGTTTTGGCGGGCAAAGTGAACAAAACGCTGGTAAACCTGCTTGAAATGAAGGGAGGCAGAGCCATCGGCATTTCGGGCATGGACGGGCGACTGATCGAGGCGGATTTTCAGGACGAGCAGCTGGGCTACGTGGGCTGCATCACCCGCATCAACATCCAGCCCGTCAATGATCTTTTGCAAAACGGCTATATCCCGGTGATCTCCACCGTGGGCTGCGACAGCCGGGGCAACATATTCAACATCAACGGCGACACCGCCGCTGCCCGCATCGCGGGGGCGCTGGGCGCCGAGCGCATGATCCTGATGACGGACATCGCCGGCATCCTGCTGAACAGGGACGACCCTTCCACGCTGATCCCGGAGGTCACCATATCCCAGATCGCAGACCTGCAGCGCTCGGGCGTCATCTCCGGCGGAATGATACCCAAGGTGGACTGCTGCATACGGGCGATCAACGAGGGCGTAAAGCAGGTTGTCATCATGGACGGGCGCGTGCCTCACGCGGTGCTCATGGAACTCTTGACCGACGAAGGCGCCGGAACGATGGTAAAAGGAGACGGATATACCTATGACGCTTAAAAACGGAAGCTTTCTGACCCTGCTGGACTATTCAGCTGAGGAGATCGAATACCTGCTGGACCTGGCCGCGGCGCTCAAAGCCCAGAAGAAGGCCGGCATACCGCACCGCGTATGCGAAGGCAAAAACGTGGCGCTGATCTTTGAAAAGACCTCCACCCGAACGCGCTGCGCTTTCGAGGTTGCGGCGGCGGACCTGGGCATGCACCCGGTCTATCTCGATCCTTCCGCATCTCAGATCGGCAAGAAGGAATCCATTGCCGATACTGCACGGGTTCTGGGACGCATGTTCGACGGCATCGAATACCGGGGCTACGGCCAGGAGCGCGTGGAGGCGCTGGCGAAGTATTCCGGGGTGCCGGTGTGGAACGGCCTCACCAACGAATACCATCCCACCCAGGTGCTGGCGGACATGCTCACCGTGCGGGAACATTTTGGCTCTGTGCGCGGGAAAAAGCTTGTATTCATGGGCGACGCGCGCTATAATATGGCGTCCTCGCTCATGATCGGCTGCGCAAAGCTCGGCATGGACTTTACGGCCTGCGCGCCCCAAAAGTACTTTCCGCCCAAAGATCTGATCGCGAAATGTGAAGCGATCGCCGCCGTTTCCGGCGCGCATCTGTGCTTTGAGACCGATCCTTCTGCCGCCGTTCAGGGGGCGCACGTGATCTATACAGACGTGTGGGTGTCTATGGGGGAGGACGAAAGCGTATGGAAGACGCGCATAAACGACCTTGAGCCCTACCGGGTGACGCGTGAGATCATGGCCATAGCGGGCGTGCAGTGCCGTTTCATGCACTGCCTGCCGGCGTTTCACGACCTGGAGACCGGCATCGGGCTGGACATCTACCAAAAATTCGGCCTGACCTGCATGGAGGTCGAAAACGAAGTGTTCGAGGGCGAAAGCTCCATCGTTTTCGACGAAGCGGAAAACCGCATGCATACCATCAAGGCGGTCATGGCCGCAACGCTTGCCGAAGGGCTGCAGGCAGCGATCCAGGCATAAAACCGATTCTTTCACTAGAGGTGAGCATATGGCAAAACGCTATCTGATCCTTGCGGACGGCAGCGTATACGAGGGGGAAGGCTTCGGCGCCGACAAGAACGGACTGGGCGAACTGGTGTTCAACACCGGTGTGGTTGGATATATCGAGACCCTCACCGATCCCAGCTACTACGGGCAGATCGTCATGCAGACCTTCCCGCTCATCGGCAATTACGGCATCATCGAAGACGACTTCGAGGGCCGCTGCCTGGTGAAAGGCTACGTGGTGCGCGAGTGGTGCCGCACGCCCAGCAACTTCCGCAGCCAGTATGATATCGATGAATTCCTGAAAAAGCAGGGCGTTCCCGGCATATATGGCGTGGATACCCGCGCTATCACCCAGCACATCCGGGACAAGGGCGTGATGAACGCACTGATCGCGGACCAGGTGCCCTCGTCCCTGGACGATATCGTTTCCTACCGCGTAAAGGACGCCGTGCGACGCGCCTCGGCGGAAAAAGTGAGCGTATTCCCGGCGCTGGGCGAAAAGAAATACTTCGTCACGCTGGTGGACTACGGCACCAAACAGGGCATCATACGCGAACTCTGCCAGAGGGGCTGCGAAGTCACCGTGGTGCCGCCTGAAACGACTGCGGAAGAGATCCTTTCCGCTTCTCCGGACGGCGTGATGCTGTCAAACGGCCCCGGAGATCCGGCGGAGAATACCGCCTGTATCGCCGAGATCAGAAAGCTCATGGGCAGGGTGCCCGTATTCGGCCTGTGCCTGGGCCATCAGATGATGGCGCTGGCGACGGGCGGTAAGACCATAAAACTCAAATACGGCCACCGCGGCGGAAACCAGCCTGTAACGGACCTGAGGACCGGACATACCTATATCACCAGCCAGAATCACGGCTACGCCGTGGATGTGAACGGCATCGCGGCAGGACAGCTGCGATACGTGAACGCCAACGATCAGACCTGTGAAGGCATCGACTACCCGGAATACTGCGCTTTCAGCGTACAGTTCCATCCGGAAGCCTGCGCTGGGCCCCGCGATACGTCGGCGCTGTTCGACCGCTTTGCGCGCATGATGGGAGGGAAGAGCTTTGCCGCTGAATAAAGATATCAAAAAGGTTTTGATGATCGGCTCCGGCCCCATCGTGATCGGCCAGGCGGCGGAATTCGACTATGCCGGCGCCCAGGCCTGCCGCGTGCTCAAAAAGGCAGGCGTCAACGTGGTGCTTGTCAATTCCAACCCCGCCACCATCATGACGGACAAGGCCCTGGCGGACGAGATATATCTTGAACCCCTCACGGCGGAGACAGTCAAGCGGATCATCATCAAGGAAAAGCCGGACAGCATGCTGGCGGGCCTGGGCGGCCAGACCGGCCTGACCCTCGCCATGCAGCTAAGCCGCGAAGGCTTTCTGGAAGCCCACGGCGTAAAGCTGATCGGCACCAACGCCGAGGCCATAGACAAAGCCGAAGACCGGCAGATGTTCAAGGACACCATGCTGTCCATCGGCGAGCCCGTGATCCCCTCGGATATCGCCGAGGACGTGGACACAGCTCTCAGGATCGCTTCCGAGATCGGCTACCCGGTCATCATCCGGCCTGCCTTCACGCTGGGCGGCACGGGCGGCGGCGTTGCCTACACGCCTGAAGAAATGCGCCAGGCGGCGCAAAGCGGCCTGGACGCTTCGCCAATCAACCAGATCCTGGTGGAAAAATACATCGCCGGCTGGAAAGAGATCGAGTTCGAAGTCATGCGGGACGGCATCGGCAACGTGATCGCCGTGTGCAGCATGGAAAACGTGGACCCCGTGGGCGTGCACACCGGCGACAGCATCGTGGTGGCCCCGGCGCTTACCCTTTCCAATAAGGAATACCAGATGCTGCGCTCCGCGGCCCTGAACATCATAAACGCGCTGGGCATCATGGGCGGCTGCAACTGCCAGTTCGCGCTGGACCCGTACAGCATGAAATACGCGGTCATCGAGGTCAATCCCCGCGTGAGCCGTTCTTCGGCGTTGGCCAGCAAGGCGACGGGCTATCCCATCGCCAAGGTGACCACGCAGATCGCCCTGGGCTATACGCTGGACGAGATCAAAAACGAGATCACAGGAAAGACCTGCGCGTGCTTCGAACCCACCGTGGACTACGTTGTGGTCAAGTTCCCCAAGTGGCCTTTCGATAAGTTCAACACCGCCAGAAGGCGCCTGGGCACCCAGATGAAGGCCACGGGCGAGGTGATGGCCATTGCGCCCAATTTCGAAATGGGCCTTCTGAAAGCCGTACGCGGCGCCGAGATCGGCGCAGACACCCTGAACAAGGTGCCTGTCGACGACAGGCCGGTGCGTGAGCGCCTGGCGGATATGGACGACGTGCGCATCTTCACCTGCTTTGAAGCCCTGAAGAGCGGCATGAGCGTGGAAGAAGTGACTTCCGTCACCCGCATCGACCCCTGGTTCCTCTTCAGGCTGAAGAACCTTGCGGATTTTGAAAAGAAGATCGAAAACAGCCTGAGCGACGAGGATTATTTCAGGGGCAAGCGCCTGGGCTATACCGACAAGGCGCTTTCGCGCCTCTCCGGCAGAAAAGACCTGCCTTACTCAGAAGCCGTATACAAGATGGTGGATACCTGCGCTGCCGAGTTTGCAGCCGAGACGCCGTATTTCTATTCTACCTACGATTCGGTCTGCGATTCGCGCTCTTTCAAACGCTCTTCCAAGCCCTGCATCATGGTGCTGGGCTCCGGCCCGATCCGCATCGGTCAGGGCATAGAATTTGACTATTCTTCCGTGCACTGCGTGTGGACGCTGCGGGAACTGGGCTACGACGTGGTGATCGTGAACAACAACCCGGAGACCGTATCCACCGATTACGACACGGCGGACCGCCTGTACTTTGAGCCTCTCACGCCGGAAGACGTGATGAACATCATCCGCGTGGAAAAACCCGTAGGCGTGGTGGTGGCATTCGGCGGACAGACCGCCATCAAGCTCACCAAATTCCTGGATGAGAACAACATCCCGATCCTGGGCACTTCCGCGGAAGGCATCGACATCGCCGAGGACAGGGCCCGCTTTGACGCGCTGCTGGAGAACTTCGGCATCCGCCGTCCCAGCGGAAGGGGCGTGAACACCCTGGAAGAAGCGGTCCAGGCCGCGCAGGAGCTGGGTTATCCCGTACTGCTCAGGCCCTCCTATGTGATCGGCGGGCAGAACATGACCATCAGCCGTTCCCGCGAGCATACCGAGGATTACATGCGCCGCATCCTGGCGGGCGGCATCGAAAACCCGGTGCTGGTGGACAAATACATGCCCGGCGTGGAGCTGGAAGTGGACGTGATTTCCGACGGAGACGACGTGCTGATCCCCGGCATCATGGAGCACATTGAGCGCGCTGGCGTGCACAGCGGAGATTCCATCGCCGTCTATCCGCCCTACAACCTGGACGACCGCTACATCGAAAAGATCTGCGAGTGCTCCAAAAAACTTGCGCTCGCGCTTGGCACGAAAGGTCTCGTGAACATACAGTACCTTATATATCAGGAAGAGCTGTACGTGATCGAGGTCAACCCCAGGGCCTCCCGCACCGTGCCCTACATCAGCAAGGTCACGCGCGTGCCTATGGTGGATATCGCCGCGCAGGTGATGCTTGGCGCGAAACTCAAGGACCTGGGCTGCGGCACGGGGCTGTACCGCACGCCGCCTTATTACGCGGTGAAGGTGCCGGTGTTCTCCTTTGAAAAGCTGTCAGACGCCAACTCCATCCTGGGACCGGAAATGAAGTCCACCGGCGAAGTGCTGGGCATCGGCAAGACCATGCCGGAGGCGCTGTTCAAGGGCCTCACTGCCGCGGGCTTCAAAGTGCCGTCGCCCCGCAGCCACAAAAAGCCCGGCGTGCTGATCAGCGTGGAGGAGAGCGACTATCAGGAGATCATCTCCCTGGCCAAGAGGTTTTACGATCTGGGCATCGCCTTGTACGCCACTACGGGTACCGCGCAGGCGATCTCCACCCTTGGCATCGACGTGATCAGCGTGAAAAACGCCGGCGAGAGCGACGACATCCCGCACCTGATGGCGGAAGGCGACCTCAGCTACATCGTATACACGGGCGCGGTGTAGGACGCCACCATCGGCGATTACACCGTGCTGCACAGAAAAGCCATGCTGCTGGGCATTCCGTGCCTCACTTCTCTTGATACTGCCAACGCCCTGGCGGATATCATCGAAAGCCGTTTCAACGAAGGCAACACGGAGCTGGTGGACATCAACGCCATGCGCGCCTGGCGGCAGAAGATCCGCTTCGCCAAAATGCAGTCCTGCGGAAATGACTGCATCTTCGTGGAGAACTTCGACGGCGCCATCACCTGCCCGGAATCCCTGTGTGTGGAGCTCTGCCGCCTGCACTACGGCATCGGCGGCGACGGCATCGTGCTGATCGAAAAATCCCGCGTGGCGGACGTGCGCATGCGGTATTTCAACCGAGACGGCTCCGAAGGCCGCATGGCCGGCAACAACCTGCGCTGCGTGGCGAAGTATGTTTACGATAAGGGCTTCGTGCGCGCCCAGGTGATGAGCGTGGAAACGGCTTCGGGCATCTATCACCTAAGGCTGTACTTGCGGGACGGAAAAGTGACCACCGTTTCCGCGGATATGGGAAAGGCGGCGTTCGCATCCTCCGCCGTTCCGGTAACGCTTGACGCAGCTGAAGTGATCGATATGCCCGCGACCCTGGCGGGTGAAAGCCTGAACATCACCTGCGTGAACGTGGGCAATCCGCACTGCGTGATCTTTATGGACGCCATCGACGCGCTGGATATATCCGACCTTGGCCCGAAGTACGAGTTTGCGCCCATCTTCCCGGAAAGGGCCAACATCGAATGGGTGCGCGTGATCAACCGCTCCGCCCTGCGCCTGCGGGTGTGGGAGCGCGGCAGCGGCGAGACCCTCGCCTGCGGCACCGGCGCCTGCGCGGCGGCAGCCGCTGCGGTGCGGCTTGGCCTGTGCGACGAGGGACGGGACATCAACGTGAAGCTCCCGGGCGGAGACCTGACGGTCAACGTGAAAAACGACAGGATCACCCTCACGGGCAACGCCGTGATGGTGTTCGAGGGCGAGTTCGAATACTGACAGACCAAATGTTAAAATCGCCAAAAGAAGGAACCGTATCGTCCTGCCCCGGGTCTAACGCGTATAAAGCCGCAGAAAGGCTGACTATACGGAGGGACCTTAAATGAAGCATACGATACTGTTTCTTCTTGTTTTCGCGCTTTTCGCCTGCGCCGTGTTCGCGGAGCCTATGGCGGGCATACCCAATCCGGTTCAGGAAAAGCAGAGCCTCGCTGAGATCAATGAGCCGGTGGGCTCGTTTCTCTGCCATCCGCCTGTGATGGGCGTTACAGATGAAGCCTTCGGCATCATCGACTGCACATCTTACCTGATCGCCCAGTACCTGTTTCAGGTTAACGGCTACCGGTACTGCTTCCGCGCGGCAAAAACGGAAGAGGACATCTCCGGCATATGGACCGATGGGCAAACCGCTTTTCCGGCAGGACGCACGGAAACGATCTCCTTCGCGGAAGGCGAGGGCATAAAGGCCGCCCGCTGGTTCAACGCACAGATCCAGTACACCCTGAGCCTGGAAGACCCGGACAGCGTGATCGACTCCGAGACCTTCCGCCTCATCGCGGAGGAGATGATGGAAGTCTCCCGAATGGACGATGACGTTCCGGCGGACGCCGATCTTTCCGCCCTGGCGGGAGAATACATGGACGCCTGGTCCGGACGCGCGAGGCTTACGGCGGTAGTCAACGATGACGGAGTTCTCGTGATCGAAGTCGACTGGGCGGATTCCGCCTTTGAGCTCGTGCGCTGGACGATGAGCGCTTCCTTATTGGAAGACGGACGCATTTTCTACGAAGACTGCGCGGAACGCGTGATCTCATACGACGATAACGGAAATGAATCCGCAGCGACTGTATACGACAAGGGACAGGGCTATTTCACGGTTTCAGGCAATACGCTCCTGTGGGACGGCGCCTCCGACGAACACTGCCGCCAGTGCATTTTCGAAAAGACGGAATACTGACAGTAAGAGAAAAAAAGATACGGGAGAGCCGAGAAGCTCTCCCGTATTTTTCGTTTGCCCAGTTACTGCTTTTTCGGTGCTTTGCTCACCGTTTTCTTTTCTGCCTGTGCCTTGCGGGCTTCGGGATGCCTGCGCAGGTATTCCTCGCGCTGCATGCGGCGCATGTATTCGCGCTTCCTGCGTTCGTAGGCAGCCCGGCGGGCCTTGTTGCGCCGGCGGCGCTTGCGGGTGCTCCACACGATCAGGAACACGATCCCGCCGAGAAGGGCGATATAGATGAACCATGCGGCGCGGTTGTGGCGGGGGCTGAGCACCTTGAGCCAGGGCGCGTTGTTCTCAAGCCACTCGTCCATCACTTCGTCCATGGTGGGGGGCTGCTCCGCCACGTCGCGGGAGGCGACCACGTGGCCTTCATAAACGGCGGAATCTCGGCCCGTAAAATACGCTTTGCCGATCACGTCCCCGGCAAGAAGGGGGGCCTTGACTTCGTTGTTGTTCAGCTCGATGCGGATGCGCCCGGAAAAATCCTTTGTGATCTCGTCCAGGCGGGTGGGATCGTCCAGCTCGCTCTTCAGATACCCTTCCGCGTAGCTTCCGGGGATGTCCGTTACGCTCAGCTCCAGGTAGCCGCCGTTGGGGTCGTCGTTGGAAGCGTTCGGAACGCGCAGGGACAAAAGGGAAGAATCGCACAGCGCGCACATGTCCTTGAAGCTTTTGAAATCGTACTGCAAAAAGCCGTACTTGAACATGCGGATGGTGTCGGTGTACGCTTCCACCCAGCTTTTGTCCGCCTCGTCGATCTTTTTGGGATTCAGGCAGACGGATACAAGCGTAAGTCCGCTTTGCTCCGCCGCGCCTACGAAGGAACGGCCTGCCGCCTTTGTGTAGCCGGTCTTACCGCCGATGCAGGGGGCGTAGTACAGCACGGAAGAGGGATTGATCAGGTCGTACTTTGTGGTAAATACCTTGCCTTCTGGGGCCGGCCAGAAGTCGGATACCACGGTATGCTCCGTCGCGCCGATGATGGAGCGGAATGTTTCGTTTTTCATGGCGTAGGCCATGATCTTCGCCAGATCGCGGGCGGTGGTGTAGTGGTTTACCTCGTGCAGGCCGTGCACGTTCACGAAATGGGTGGTGGAGGAAGAAATGCCCAGTGCGTCCAGCTTGTCGTTCATCAGGATTACAAAGCGCTGGGTGCTGCCGCTCACCAGCATGGCAACGGCCAGCGCGGCATCGTTGCCGGAGGACAGCATCATGCCGTACAGAAGATCCGAAAACGTCATGCGGTCGCCTGTGGTGATGCCCATCTTCGACGAATCACTGGACACGGCGATATTGCCGGGTATCGTTACGAGACTGTCCAGTATGCCCTGGCTTTCAGCCCATTCGATGCCCAGTATGCAGGTCATGATCTTGGTGGTGCTGGCGGGATAGCGCCGCGCGTCGGCGTCCTTCTCAAACAGGACCGTGCCGTCGTCCGCGTTGATCACGATGCAGCTGGAGCCGTACAGATGTCCGGCTACCAGTTTTTCGGGCGTCTGCACGGAATAGTCTGCAGGCGTCGCGGCGAAGCAGGCCTGGGATATAAGGATCGCCAGTATCATGAAAGCGGCTGTAAAGCCCCGTAAAGACCTTTGCAAGAGTGTTACCTCCGAGGATTGCTGTTGATATGCATTTATATATTATATCACGGTTTCGCGCCTTTGAACAGCGCGCTTAGGTTAAACGCGTCAGGAGCCGGAAGCGGCTTTGTCCCGCTGGGCCAGAACCGCGAAGCCATACTCGTAGAGCCGCTTGGCTTCCGTCCATTTTTCGTTCTTTGTGGTGCCGCAGAACATCAGCACCACGATCAGCTCGTGCCCGTCCTTGTCCGCCGCGCCTACGTAGCACTGGCCCGCCATCTGCGTGTAGCCGGTCTTGATGCCCATGGCGTAGGGATAGTAGTATTTGCTGGTGAAATCGGTGATGGGGTAGTGATGGTCGATAGGCAGTTCGTCCCTCAGGGACGTGGCCTGCATGGTGTAGGCGGTGGACAGCGTGATCTCCCTGAACAGGTCGTTGTCCAGGGCGTAGCGGGTCAGAATCGCCATGTCCCGGGCGGTGGTGTAGTGCTCGGGGTTGTGAAGACCATGGGCGTTGGCAAAATGGGTGTTGACCATGCCCAGTTCCTGCGCTTTGGCGTTCATGTCCTTCACGAAAGCGGAAACGGAGCCGCTGGTAAGATAGGCGATGGCGTTGGCGGCGTCGTTGCCGGATTTGTAGATCAGTCCGTACCACAGATCCTGCAGGGGCATCTTTTCTCCCTGATATACGGGCACGCGCGTCGAATCCAGGCTGATATCCGCAGCGCAGGCGGGTACTGTTACCGTCTTGCGACCGTCCATCTTCTGGATGGACACAAGCAGTGTCATGATCTTCGTGGTGCTGGCGGGATAGCGCTTATAATCGGGATATTTTTCAAACAGGATCTCCCCGGTATGGGCGTCCATCAGCACGCAGGAGCGGCTGATAAGCTCTGCGGGAGGGGCAGGCGCGGCGTTCTCCGCCCCGCATAGGGATAAAACCATCGCGGTCATGATCAAAAAAACAAGTATCAGCTTTCTCATGGACGTCTCCGTTACGTAAGTTTTAGTATATCATATCACAAAAACTTGCATTTGAACAGCAATTTGACGCAATCAATGTAAAATTGTTTCAGGAGAAAAAGTTTTTGTTGCAAAATTCAAGTATATGCATTATAATAAATGCAAACTTGGCTTATCAATTAGGCAACATTTACCGACCAAAGTCGGATGGATGGGGGAAACAGAATGGCGAGCAGGATCCTGATCGTAGACGACGAACCGTTGATCGTCAAAGGTCTGAGGTATTCTTTAGAGCAGGACTCATATGAAACAGACTATGCCCAGGACGGCGAAGAAGCGCTTGAAAAGTTCTTTCAGGGCCGGTACGACCTGGTGCTTCTGGACGTGATGCTGCCCAAGATCGACGGCATCGAGGTCTGCCAGCGCATCCGCGAAAAGAGCACGGTGCCCATCATCATGCTCACCGCCAAAGGCGAAGACATGGATAAGATCCTGGGCCTTGAGTACGGCGCGGACGATTATATGACCAAACCCTTCAACATCCTGGAGGTCAAGGCCCGCATCAAAACCATCTTCCGCCGCACGGCCATGCTCGCAAAGGAAAATACCCAGTCCGTCCTCACGGTGCGCGATATGAAGATCAATCTGAACAACCGCTCCGTGACCATCGGTTCCAAGGAGATCAACCTGACCGCAAAGGAATTCGATCTTTTGCAGCTTTTCGTTGCAAACCGCGGCAAGGTGTTCAGCCGTGAGAACCTGCTGGAGACCATCTGGAAATACGATTATCTGGGCGACCTGCGCACCGTCGACGTGCACATCCGCCGCCTGAGAGAAAAGATAGAGAAGAATCCGGCGCAGCCCGAGTTCATCTTCACCAAATGGGGTGTGGGGTATTACTTTACTGACAAGGATTAAAAGCGCGGTCCATACCATCCGCTTCAAACTTCTTTTCGCCTACCTGCTGATCGTCATCATCGCATTCACGGCCATAAGCGCCGCGATGATCAGGCTGGTAGGCGAATATGTGTTTGCGCGTTCGGGCGACGAGTATCTTCGCCGGGTGGAAGGCGTTGCCGGCCAGGCGCAGGAGGCCCTGCTTGCAGGTGAATCCCGCAGGCTGTACAGCGTTGTAACAGGCCTGGCGGACGAAGGCACGGGCAGGGCCGCCGTGCTGGACGAAAACGGGACCGTCATATGCGATTCGGCTTCCGAACTGAACGGCCATGCCCTTTCCGTACAGGCGCTGCTGCCTGAACTGGGCGAAGCGGACGGCTGCTTCCGCGCTTTAAAGACGGCGCTTCTGGATTCTTTTGACCTCAATGGACAGAGCCGCGTGATCCTGTGCGCCGTGAACATTAGTGGCGGCACGCTGATCGCTGCCTATCCGGCGGGAGACGTTACTTACAGTCTTTCCCAGCTGTGGAAGCAGCTGGCCACGGTGATGCTGGCCGTAGCGGCGGTCACGCTGCTGCTGGGCATACTGCTCACCAGGCGCTTCACCAAGCGTGTCACGGTGATCAAAAGCGCGATCGGCCAGCTCTCCAAGGGAGATTTCACCGTGCGCGTGCAGGACGAAGGCAAAGACGAGCTTGGCGATCTGAGCCGCGCCTTCAACGATATGACGCGGCGCATGGAGCTTCTGGACAGAAGCCGCAACCAGTTCGTCTCCAACGCCTCCCACGAGCTGAGAACGCCGCTTACCACCATCAAGGTCATGGTGGAAAGCGTGATGCTCCAGCAGACGCCCGACCCCAAAATGACGCAGGAATTCCTGGGCGACGCCTGCAAAGAAGTGGATCGCATGACGGCCATCGTAAGCGACCTGCTCACCCTGGTGGGCATGGACAGCGGCGAGACCAAGCTGAATCTCGAAGAAGTGGACCTAAACGCCCTGGTGGCCACGGAAGCCCACAGGCTCCAGCCCAAAGCCCGGGAGCGCGGCATTGAGCTTGAGATGATCGACGGCGACAAGGTGGAGATGCAGGGCGATCCCATCAAGCTCGGCCAGGTGTTCTACAACCTGATCGACAACGCCGTAAAATATACGCCCCGCGGGGAGCACGTCAGGGTGGAAGTGGCCCGCAAAAACGGCCAGGGCTACGTGTACGTGCGCGATAACGGCATCGGCATCCCCAAGGAAGACTGCGAGCATATCTTCGACCGTTTCTACCGCGTGGACAAAGCCCGCTCCCGCGAGACCGGCGGCACGGGCCTGGGCCTGTCCATCGTAAAGCAGATTGTTCTGGCCCACGGCGGCAACATCGAAGTGGATTCCCGCGAAAACGTCGGTTCCACCTTTACGGTCAGCCTTCCGCTGAACACCAAAGCGCCGGGAGGCCGCAACGGATGAAACGGTCTTTCTGCTTTTTCCTGACGCTGTGCGTCCTGTTTACTGCTCTGTCGGAGCCGTCCGTTTTATCGGGGGTTCCGTCTTCGGATACGCGCTTTTGCGCTCTGTTTTATCCCCTCAGCGACGAAAGCGGCCTTGCAAGGATGGAGATCACGGTCTCTGTGCCGGAGAACCGTTCCCTTGCGGAGGAGCTCGTGCTTTTGCTCATGCAATCTCCCCGCGTTTCCGGCGCCTTACCTGCCGCAGGCGCAGGCGGACGCATTACGCTGATTGAAAACACGCTGGACGTGGTGACGGCAGGGGTCGAGACCGCCGTCGGAACGAGCAAAAAGATGAAGGCGCTGTGCGCGTTTTCGATCTGGCGCACCGTGATGGAGAATACCTCCGCAAACGGCGTGAACGTGCTGATCGACGGCTGCTGCCCCGCATGGGACGGCGAAGCGCTCAACACCCTTGGCCGCGTGACGGGGGAGGAACTCACATTTGAAGCTCTTGCGGCGAACGCGAGGGATACGCGGCTTGCCACCGTATACCGGGCGGAGACCTCCGGCAGATACCTGATCCCGGTACTGACCGAAAAGCCGGACAGCGCAGATCCCCGCGATCTTATCTCCCGGGCGGCGGAGGGGGACAGCGCGTACGGCCTTCTGTGCGTCTGGCCGGAAGACTTCAGACTGGGCGAAACGATATCCTGCCGTTTCGAATTTGACGACTCTGCCAGGCGCGTCCTGGTGCTGGACATAGACGATACAGAGAAGGAAGGCCTGTCCTTCCGCGAGGCCTTTGCCGCCACGCGCATGCAGAACTGGCAGTTCATCGCCTCTTTGTCGATTACGCTGCTCACGGGTATTCCGGATATAAACCGGGTGCAGTTCTGCCTGTACGGCAAACCGATCTACGAGTTTACCGGCCCTGACGGAACGGGCATGGCGCTTGAAAACGGCGTCGCTTCCCGCAGCAGCTTTTCCGTCTGGATCGCCGCCAGGCTCAGCTGTGTCCGGACGGACGATAACGGTACA
This sequence comes from Clostridia bacterium, assembly GCA_017552535.1. Taxonomy (GTDB): domain Bacteria; phylum Bacillota; class Clostridia; order Christensenellales; family Aristaeellaceae; genus RUG14130. The sequence continues at coordinate 25,204 of JAFZPV010000013.1, read as the reverse complement.
TTTGTTCATTCTTACGCCGCTGTTCCGGTATCGGATGCCTCTGATCCCGTTTCTGTTCTGCTAAGATGCCTTCCGGACGTGCTGAAACCCGGAGATATTACGGCTGCCCGCGTGATCGGCAATACCGGCTGGATAGACGTTTCCGCGTCCTTTTACGCCGCCTGCCAGTCTCTGGACGAGCGCGGGGAACACGACCTGGTATTCAGGATGGTGAACGCCCTGTGCGAAAATACCACCGCCGCAAACGTGCGCATCAGCGTAACGGGCCTGCAGGGCGAGACTTTTGCCGGCCATATCCGCATCGACAGCCAGCTCTGGCCCGATCACGGCCTCGCCGCCGCGCCGTGAGGAAGCACCTTTCCTGTGTTTGACAGTACACGAAACGCGCTCTCCGCGATGAAAACCCCGTGTTAATTTCAGCTTCGGATATTGACAAAGACACGCGCTGTGTGTAAAATAGTCTGGTGCTTGGGGTTATAGCTCAGTTGGTTAGAGCGTCACGTTGACATCGTGAAGGTCATAGGTTCGAGCCCTACTAACCCCACGAACAAAAAAAGCCCGGAAACCCTTGCAATATAGGCGTTTCCGGGCTTTCGTATATTCACGGGTCAAACGGGTGTAAGTGCTCAAAATCCAAAAATGGTGTCCAAATGGTGTCCAAATTTGGTCGTGGTGTCCAGACGAATATCGACCAAATTACAAAGCGGGGAGGACGCACCGTTGACGCCCTCGCCACTTTTTTTGTGATGAACCGTCTAAAATGTATCAAATGAATTTGCTGCTTGCATCATAGATAAAGCGGGGACTATCCGCAAAATAGCCCCCGCCGTTGTGGTGGTACGAATCAATCAGGCGTTTGATTGAACCGTGCTTTGTTGATCGTGATCTTCAAACAAGCTCTCGCACCAGCAGCGGAATGTCTCGACGCATTCCCTCTCCGTGAGTTCTGGTCTTGCGGCGCGCATGGCGGTTACTTCTGCCTCCATCGCGTTTCTGAATTGACAGGCAAAGTTATACTCGGCGTCTGTCACGGTTCCGCATATGGCCTCCAGTTGTGCGCGTGTGATTCTTGCTACCATTGTTCATACCCTCCTTGTGTTTTGCTGGCGGAGAGTGTATAATATTCTCGCCGCCTTGTGTGGTGGGGTCTCAGCAGATTTCTATTTGCGGTAGAGTGCTGAGGCCTCTTTTTTATGCTTATCCCCTGATGGGTGATAGCCTGTGTTAGCCGAGCATAGACCCCAGAATATCGGACGCCTGACGGTCATTCTCCGGCAGCGCGTGACCGTATATGTCGAGTGTCACGGATGCTTTGCTGTGCCCAAGACGCCGGGCAACCGTTTCGATGTCTGTATTCTTTGATAGGAGCAAGGTCGCTGATGTGTGCCTGAGGTCATGCAGCCTTATCTTCGGCAGCTTGTTTTCTTCATGCTCAACCGTCCCGTTATACAGATCAATTATTTCAGCGAACTTGTGACCCGGTGTGGTGACGTGCACCGGCAGCCCGTTATCCAGTTGAATGAAGAGCGCGTTATCGTCGAAGCTGTCTATCAGCTTTCCGCCGTGGATAGTATCGCGATGGCCCTTCCATGCCGTCCCCATCTTCAGGCACAAAAGATGCTGCTCTGTCTTCCATTCCTTCAGCAATGCGAAACACTCAGCGGGTAACACGATGTCCCTGATTCCAGCGTCGGTCTTTGGCCCTTTGATCACCGGCGCGTCTTTGGTGACAGCAACGGCTTTTGTGATGGACACGGTCTCTTTGTCGAAGTCGACATCCTTCCACGTCAAAGCGCACATTTCTCCGCGTCTCAAACCGCCCATGACCGCGATGTTAAAGTATACGCGCCATTGCAGCGGGATCGTGTGACGTTCTGTATATGCGGGTACTTCATAGCTCGCGCCGGTCTTTTTCAGCGTCCGAGTGTGCCCCTTGAATTCAAAGGTGTATTCACGGGTCAGAGCGTCGCGCAGGAACGTTTTAGCTTGATCAAGAGTGAAGAAACACAGATCGTTCCCCGTCTTCATGCTCACGGGCGGAAGGTCATCACAGCGGGTGCATGGATTCTCCCGGATGTACTGCTTTTTCAGAGCATACCGCATAACGGAGTTGATCACGGTGAACGTCATCCGGACCGTGGCGGGTGCTTTGCCAGCTTCCTGCTCTGCTTTCAGGATTTTGTCGATGTGCGTCGCCCGGATCGAGGTGATTTTCAGATTCCCGATTATTGGCAAGACACGAAGACGGAGCACGTCATCGTAACGCCATTGCACCGTCGGGGTCTTTGCCGGCAGCCAGTTTTGTTTCCAGATTTCCACGAACTGAGCAAAGGTCACTTTGTCGCCGGACACCACGTCACCAGTTAAAACCTGACGTTCAAATTCGGCAGCGTATATCTCTGCTTCTTTCCGGGCCTTTGTCGGGGCTTTCGACGTGGGGGTGAATGTGGTTGTTTCCCTGATTCTTTTCCCGGTATCGTCACGCCCAAGGGTAACAGAAATACGATAACTGATCGTTCCGTCTTTTTTGTTCGGCCTCTCTTCAATGGTTGCCATTCTCTTGATCCTCCGTTTCTGTGTCGTCGGTGTATAACGGTGTTCCCTCTGGTGGAAGTCTGAAACGCTTTTCTTCTTTCCTTGTATAGATGCCAGCTTTGTCTATTGCTTGTAACTCGTCGTCACTTAATACATATGTTTTCCATAATGTTTTATCTTCATCGTAATCCGGGTTGATTTCAATGTTCTTTTCCCAGAACGTCGCGTTTGCTTTTGCTTCCGCTTCATCATACTCAGCGCGACGTTTCTCAAAGAATTTTATGATGTTTTCCCTGATACTTATTTGAGCTGCTCGAATAACCTTCATATCATATTTTGTCAGGAAGTATGTTTTTCCGTCTTTGGTAATTTGAAATAAACCTTTGCCTTTACTGGTTTCTACTGCTTCGGCAGGAACTGAACGCTGATATGGTTTGTGGTTAGGGTCTTCAGCGCCATAGTAATGTAATGGTGCAAACAGCGGGAATTGTTTGTCAAAGTCCGGGATAATGTTTCGGAGGCCTTTTAGTAATGTAAGATCAATTCCGAAATTCTCCATGGCTATGTTTTCAAGGCTGCCTTCAAGACCGTCCGCGTATTTTTCTAAATACTCGTATTTTTCATCATGTTCAGGCATCCTCATATAGAATACTGAAGAATCCACACCGAGAATTCGGGAGATGTGTTCAAGATACATCCCGTCAAGAGTCAAAGAACCATAACGCCATCTGGTTACATACCTATGATCGCATTTGGCATCTGGCAGACAGGCTTTAATAGCTTTGATGAAGTCTTCTGCGGTCTTGCCCTGGCTTTTCCATCTTGCGCGGTATAATTCATCGAATTTTTGTGCTGCGTATTTTTTGCTGAAGACGATGTCGCTCATTATTCACACCTCCAAAAAATGTGGCCGGAGAAAATTCGCATTGGAAAACTCGATTACCTTGATAATATCAACAATTCGTAGTATACTCATTATAGCCGGTCGGCCATACAAAGTCAAGAGCCAAAATTGAAAAGATGGGCGGTTGCAAACGTTCATCGAAATGAGAGGGGCTAAGAAAATGTCAAACCTGAGAATAAGAATTGCTTTAACAGAAAACGGTCTTCGCCAATGGGAACTCGCTCGTCTTCTGGGTGTCCATGAGGTCTATTTCTCAAGGCGAATGCGGGATGAACTCCCGGCGGAAGAACAAGACAAAATCATCGAACTGATCCGCCAGCATTCAAAGACGGTGCGAGGTGGGGAACATGATAGAGAAAATACCTGATATGCGCCCGATCCGGGCAATCACAAAAGCGACGGGGCTGTCATACGATTGCATCCGTAAGTGGTGTTTGACCGGCAAAATCGTACACGTCCGAATCGGTAACGGCAAATTCCTTGTGAATTTTGATAAGCTGATTGAGTTCCTCAATACATCGAGAGGTGAACCGGACGATGCTTCAGATAGATAATTCTTATGTGTGTGAATACTCACCGTCACAGCGGGCCTTCCACGTAGAGAGGCTGGAAGATGCTGTCTGGGGAAACCTGAGAGCACTTCTTGACGGACGCCCGGCGGACTTCATCCCGTTTGCAGTTGCAGATTCTTGTGACGAGGCGCACAGGATATGCAATACCTTCCGCGATCGTTTCAGGGGGCAGGACGCCATAAAGCGGGACGCCCGGTATATCTGGATGGCAGACGGGTATTTAAAACACAGATGGGAGGCGGCTGACCGTGATCGAGATAGTGGATTTCTATCCGGAAACCCTGAAGGCACTTCCGATCTGGGTCTTATGGAAACATGAGATGCAGAAAAGCCGGATGACGAAAGTTCCTTATCAGGCATCTGGGCGAAGGGCGTCAGCAACCGATCCGGGAACATGGACGACATACGCGGAGGCCGTTGCTGCATGGAAACAAAAGCCGGATGCCTTCAATGGTCTGGGAACTGTGATGTCAAAGCAGTATAGAACGATATTCATTGACATCGATCACTGCATCGACCCGGCGGGCAGCTATGACAAACGGGCCGTTGATATTCTGGAAGCCTTCACAGATGACAACGGCAGCCTGATGACCTTTGTCGAGGTCAGCCAATCAGGGACGGGCCTTCACCTGATCGTGACCGGGGACATCCCGCGTTCCTTCAAGAACAGCAAAGCAAACGTCGAGATGTATGCCGATGGGCGGTTTGTCGCCATGACAGGGAGGGCCGTTTCTCCCCGTGAGCCGGTCGAATGTGACGACGGTGTGCGATACGTTTTTGAACGGTACAAAACAGAGTGCAAGCTGTCAGAGAGCGTCCCGGTTCCAGTTAGCCCATCAATGCGGAATGATGACGAATGGATCATCCGCCATGCGACGGAGCGCAACGGGAGCAAGTTTTCCGCTTTGTTTTCGGGTAACTGGACGGCATATGGCTCACAATCTGAAGCGGATATTGCCCTATGTTGTTTGCTGGCCTTCTGGACGAATAACGATCCCGCAGCAATAGACAGATTATTCCGCCGGTCGGGGCTATACCGTGCCAAGTGGGAACGAGCGAATTACAGAGATACGACAATACGCAAGGCAATCGCTCATAACGATGAAACGTTCTTTGAATGGACACGGAGGCAAATAACAGAAAGGGGGAACGCGTCCCTTGAAGACCTCTACCTATAGAATTGACGTCAAGGCGAAGATCACCGAGCTTGATCCCGCGAACTCCCCGATGTACAACACAGCGGACGATATTTCATCGGCTCAGTTATTCAAGGCCGTGTTCGGAAAGTGTCTCAGATACAACGCAACGGCGAAAACGTGGTATGTTTATGACGGGGTAAGGTGGAAGCCCGATCCCGGCGACATGACCGTTGAACGATACGCAAAGCAGCTTTCCCGGTCGCTCTGGTTGTATTCAGCGGACATCCAATCGCGTGAGTTTCAGAATTATGTTTGCCAGCTTCAGCAGAGAAGGCGACGCCGGACGATGATAGACGATGCGCGTGATCTTCTGCCGGTACTCCAGACGGATTTTGATACCGACCCATATCTGTTTAACTGCCAGAACTGTGTTTTGAATCTAAAGAACCATACCGTTATGAATCACGATCCCGATCTGCTTCTGTCTAAGGTTGCAAATGTCAGTTACGACCCGGACGCCAGCAGCACCGTCTTCGAGGGCTTTATGAACGAGATTATGCAAGGCGACCTGGCTAAGATCGAATATCTCCAGACGCTGTTCGGCTACTCAGCTGTCTTTTGCTCAAACACCTCTCTGTCCGCGCTTGTGGCTGCGCAGGTTCGAATGAGGGCACTGTTTAGGGCTACCACTTCGTCAATCTCTTTCTGGGCTGCGTCAATTCTCGCATCCAGCGCCTTCGTATCCCCCAGCAAATCAACAACAACCCGGCAGTCTTCCGCGATGCTTTCCCGGTCTGCCATCAGGAGATTGTAGGCTTTCAGAAACAGCGCCTTGATGGTCTCCTCGGTCAGGGTAGGCGTTTTGCACTTTTCGCCGCTGCCGTACTTCCGGTTGCAGCGCCAGATCACCTTGCGGTAGGGATCGTTGGAGTGCCAGACCTTCTGGCCAAAGTAACCTCCGCAATCCCCGCAAACAAGCCTGGAAGCGAAAATGCTCCCGCCGCTGTATCCGCGTCCGATGGATTTTCTCCGCGCCAGTTCAGCTTGCACCTTGTCAAACTCCGGCGGCGGGATAATGGCGTCGTGATTGCCTTCCACATAAAATTGCGGCACTTCGCCCTCGTTCACTTTGTGCTTTTTCGTCAGAAAGTCCACCGTGAAGGTTTTTTGCAACAGCGCGTCGCCCTTGTACTTTTCATTTGACAAAATGCTCAGAACCGTGGATTCTGACCACTTCTTTTTCTTCATGGGTGTCGGGATACCCTTTTCTTCCAGCATGTGGCAGATGCCGATGGGCGTCATGCCATCCATGAAGGAGCGGTAGATCAGGCGGACAGTGTTTGCTTCTTCCTTGTTCACGACTAAGCCGCCGTCTTCCCCGCGATCATATCCCAGGAAAGAACTGAAGGCAAGCGAGACCTTTCCGTCGGCTATGCGCTTGCGGTGGCCCCAGGTGACGTTTTCCGAAATGCTCCGGCTCTCCTCCTGGGCCAGGGAAGACATGATGGTGATCAGCAGCTCGCCCTTGCCGTCGAATGTCCAGATGTTTTCTTTTTCAAAATAGCATTCGACCCCATGCTCCTTCAATTTCCGGATCGTTGTCAGGGAATCGACGGTATTTCGGGCAAAGCGGCTGACGCTCTTGGTTATGGTAACAAAAAGTAACATTGTATCAAAATTCACGTCCTTTGCCAAAACAAGCTCCCGCCGGCAAAGCCGTAAGGAGCTTGTTTTGTATCATTCATTCTACATTTTTAAGCCTTCATCCTTCATTTTCGCCGCCCAAATTCTACAAAACATACGTTTTTTTGTTTTAGCAGATATCATTTTGACAGGCAAGGCAGACATGACATTAACCATAAAATGGTGTCCAATTGGTGTCCAATGCTACCCGTTTGCTGCCCAAATGCCGTCCAAATGTCTACAGAAAGTCTACCAAAACAAAGTCTTCATTTTTTTCACATAGCTGCCAGCCCACTCCCGGCTCCTCGTTCATTACGAATTTATGAACAATCCACGCCCGCGCTTGCTTTACTTGTCCGGGCGTGATACTCTATTGGCAGAAGAATCTCACTGCGGGAGGCGGTAAATATGAAGAAACAGCTTGCGCTGCTGGGCGGAAAACCCATATTCGATCATCAGTCGGAACCGGACGAGCTTTTCCACTGGCCGATCATCACGGAGGAAGACGAACAGAACTGTCTGGACGTGATAAGGCGCAATAAGTTTTCCGGCACGGACATCACCCTGGCCTTCCAGGAGGAATTCGCCGCCTGGCAGGGACGCAAATACGCGCTGGCCTTTACGAACGGCACCATGTCGCTTTCGGCGGCCATGTTCGCCGTGGGCGTCGGAATGGGCGACGAGATCATCTGTCCCACCAAGACCTACTGGGGCACCGTTTCGCAGGCCATCAATTTCGGCGCTTCCGCCGTGTTCTGCAACATCAACGAGCGACTCAGCATGGACCCGGACGACCTGGAGCGCTGCATCGGCCCAAGGACCAAGGCTATCATGGTGGTGCACTATTTCGGCTATCCCGCGGACATGGACGCCATTATGCCTATCGCCCGGAAGCACGGCCTCAAGGTGATCGAGGACGTGTCCCACGCCCACGGGGCGCTGTACAAAGGCCGCAAAGTGGGAACGTTCGGAGACTGCGCCGCCATGAGCATGATGAGCTGGAAGGCCTTCGCAGCGGGTGAACTGGGCATGCTGGTAACGGACGATCAGAAAATATACGAGCGCGCGCTGGCCTACGGCCACTACGAAAGGAACAACCCCAAAAACATCACCGATCCGAAGCTGTCAAAGTATCCTCATATCGCGCTGGGCGGCGTAAAGGGCCGCGCCAATCAGCTTTGCTGCACCCTCGCCCTGGGCCAACTGCATCATTTTGACGAGCGCATGGCGGAGGTGAACAAAGCCATGCAGTATTTCTGCGACGGCATAGAGGACATACAGGGCCTGCATCCGATCCGCCCGGAGAAGGGCAGCGGTTCCACGATGGGCGCCTGGTACCTGCCCCAGGGCACGTACAGGCCCGGAGAGCTGGGCGGGCTGTCTTCCGGACGTTTTGCAGAGGCAGTGCGCGCCGAGACCAACGGGCTGCACTGCTGGGAGGGCGGCAACTTCTGTTTGCACACCCACGAATTCTTTAAAAGCTTCGACTTTTACGGCATCGGCAAACCTTCCCGCATCGCCTTTGCCGACAGGGACGTGCGCGAAATGGACGCTGCCTGCGCGCCTTCCGAAAAGATGTACTGCGTGAGCCTGCCGCCCTTCAAAAAGTATATGCCCGAGCACATCGACCGCTATATCGAGGCGTACCGCACCGTGGCGGAGAACTACGAGCAGCTGATCACCGAGAACGACCAGCTGAACGGCGGGCGCTGGTACGGTTCGGAAAACAAGTAACGGAGGCCGGCATGATCATAGACGTACACAACCACGCGTACTATCACGGCTACAACTGCCAGAAGCTCGTAAAGAACATGGACGAGTGCGGCATCGACAAAACCTGGCTGCTCACCTGGGAAACGCCCGAAAGCGAATGCAACCCCGAGGTCAGCTGGTGTGTGAGCCGTTCCACGCCCAGCGCCGCTGTGCCACTGGACGCGACGCTTGAGTATATACGGGAAGCCCCGGATCGCTTTGCCCTGGGATACGCTCCCGATCCCCGCGACCCCTATGCCGTCAACAGGCTGAGGGCCGCCGTGAACTCCTTCGATGTAAAGATCTGCGGCGAAGTGAAGCTGCGCATGATGTACGATAACCCGGACGCCCTCAGGCTCTTCCGCGCGGCGGGCGAGATGGGGCTGCCGGTGCTTCTGCACTTCGATTATGAATATCCTACAGGCAAGCAGTTCCCGCGCCCGAACTGGTGGTACGGCGGCGGGATCGACTGCCTGGAGCGCGTGCTGATAGCCTGTCCGGATACAAACTTCATCGGCCATGCGCCGGGCTTCTGGGCCCACATATCCAATGACGATAAGTATCTTACACAGGCGTATCCCGAAGGGCCCGTGGTGCCGGGCGGAAAGATCGAAAAGCTGCTGGAAAAATACCCGAATCTGTACTGCGATATCTCTGCCAATTCCGGACGCCGCGCGCTTTCCAGAGACCTGGAGTATACCCGCGCGTTCCTTACGCGCTTCCGCAGCCGCGTGCTGTACGGCAGGGACTATTACGACAATAAGCACCGGGAACTGCTGGATTCCCTTGGCCTTGCGCCGGATGTGCTCGAGGATATCTACTGCCGCAACGCTTTAAGGCTGATACACGAGGATGAATAGAGTCCCATGAAGACACGCTATCCTATCCTTCTCGTGCACGGGCTGGGCATGAAGGACACCTTCTTTATGAAGTCCTGGGGCAGGATCGACCGCAAGCTGCGCCAGCAGGGATACGAGGTGTACAAAAGCAAAATCGACGCCTTCGGTTCGGTAAAAACCAACGCCGATCAGCTGAAGGAGGAGATCCTGCAGATCCTCAAAGATTCCGGCGCGGATAAGGTGAACATCGTCGCGCATTCCAAGGGCGGCCTGGACGCAGAGCATATGATCCGGCACTTTGATATGGCACCCCGCATAGCCTCGCTCACCACGCTGTGCACCCCGCACCGCGGTTCGCCCATCGCATCGTTCATCATGCGCTTTCCGAGGTTCGCTGTAAAGTACGTGGCGTTCTGGGTAAACGCGGCATACAGGATTCTCGGTGACAAGCAGCCCGACAGCTTCGCCGCGTGCGAGGACTTGAAGCGTGTTAGTCATCTGGAGACCGAAACCGTTAACCTCGCGGACGGCGTGTTCTGCCAGAGCTTTTCGACCTCCGTCCGCAAGGGCAGGGGAAAGGCGGACTTTGTGATGGCGATCCCGCTGGCCTTTTCCCGCTTTATCGAGAAAAACACCGTTACCGACGGGCTCGTGCCCCGGGATTCCGCGATCTTCGGCGCCTACCGGGGCGACTGCCTGGACGATTCGGTTTCCCATACCGAGATCGTGGATTTTATGGTGCGCAGCGGCAAGCGTGAAAAGATATACGCCTTCTATTCTTCGCTCTGCGAGGAACTGGCAAAATCCGGACTGTAAAAATGCATCCGCCGAATGCGGATGCATTTGCTGTCTGAAAGGTTTTATTCCGTCCTGTATTTCTCAAAAGCCTTCATGAACGCCAGGATGCGGTCCTGCTTATTGTTCATCCATGCGAATTTGCCGATCTGCGTCCTGATCTTGAATATACCTGCCTCCACGGCTTCATCCACCCATTTCTGCAGCTGGGCATCCGTCATTTCGGTCACCTTCCATGCGTACAAAAGCCAGTCGAAGGGGATATCCAAGCTTTCCTTCACGTCCTTCAGCGTAAGCTTTTCGGAAACGGAAGGCTGAAAGCGCGTGATGTGCGCATACTGAAGATGGGAAAGATGCGCCTTTGACAGCCCCTCACAGTGCAGAAAACGGTAGCTGCCCGTAGACCGCGCCCCGTAGTATCTGTCCCAGTACGGGGTCACGAATTCCTCCCAGAGCTTTGGCGGTACCAGCGCGGCAAAGTCGTCGCAAAGGTATGAACCAAAGGAGGATACCGGCTCCTGCCCGTTTATGCGGCTCTGCCAGAAGCAGAACTCGATGATGCTTTCGTTGAGGAGGGATAAGAACTCCTGTGTCTTTTCCGGCTCTTCGTACATGTCTACGAACACGTCCTGCCCCCGCATCAGCACGGCGGAAGTGATCACGCCCTCAAAGCCGTAGCCGCTGAGCGGCGCGATCTTCGCTTCCGGAAAGCGGCTCTTCAGAAAGCGGTTCATCTCAAGATAATGCCGGCACATATAGCATGCGCCGAAATCGATCCCGCGGGCGTCCTTCAGGATGCGGACAGCCTCGTCCAGGTCTTCGGCAAACGGCTTCACGTTAGGCTCGGAATCTTCCAAAAGCGTATACTTCGCGCCCAGGCTCACCAGATGCCCGTAGGACAGCGGAGCGGCCCCGGGAACGCGGACAGGGCAGTATTCACCGAAATAAGCGCGCAAGGCGTCTTCGGACGCCTGCCAGGCCAAAGCGCACTTTTCGGCGTCCATATAGAATTCTTTTTCCGTGATCCCGGCGATATAGGGGATCAGATCGTGGTAGATCTCCACCACGGGAAAGATCTCCTGGCCGTTATATCGGTATTTCATCGGCTTTCTGCTGTTTATGCCTTGCACAGCTTATTCTGCAGGGATCTCCACTTTTTTGCCGGTACGGTAGGATTCGTGTACGGCGTTCAGGATCAGCACAGGTTTGAGCAGATCTTTGTAGGGGTGGGGGCGCTGGCCGCTCAGTACCATGTTTTTGAACTCCAGAAGCTCCTGCTTGAAGCAGTCGCCCAGGTCGTGGGTGTAGGCGCTTTGGCAGGCTTTGTCGCCGTAGGCGGTGATGGTGTATCCGTAGGAGGAGGTATACTGGGCCAGAACGTCAAATTCGCCGTAGTCGAAAATGGCGCTCACGCGGTTTTTGCTTTCGTCCGGGCAGTATGCCGTGACAGCCTTTACGTCAAAACCGAATACCGTAAGCATCATCTCCAGCAGGTGCTGGCTGTAGAAGAAAAATCCGGCGTAATCGTTTACCATGTTGATGGGCGCGCCCACATAGCCGCCCACGATATTGTTTTGCTGCGCAAATTCCCTGATCGGCCCAAGGTCCCGAAGAAACTTTAAGCAGGAGCCGCCGCACAGAAGCGCGCCGCTCTTCTCCGCTTCGCTGATCAGCTCCCTGGCGTAGGCTTCCTTCACGGTGAAGGGTTTGTCGATAAACGCGGCGGCGCCGCTTTTTACGTAGGGCAGGGCGTATTCCCAGTGGTGGTCGCCGTGGCGCGTCGTCACCAGCACGCCGTCCACCTGTCCCAGGAATTCGTGGGGATCGTTCGCCACGCGCTGAACGTAGCCGGCCCGCACGAGCCTGTCGTTGGAAACGGCGTCGTAACCGTATACGCCCACCAGCTCCATGTCGGAAAAATCCGGATCGGTGTTGATGAACTTCGCAAACGCGAAGGCGTGGGAATTCTCGGTGCCGAGTATGGCAAGCTTCATATGCGCTCCTCCTTTACGCAAATACGGTCAGCGGGGTCTGGGCGTGGATCTTGTCGATCACCTTGAGCTGCGTGAGCACCTGCTCGGGCGTGATCTCCATGGGCCGGCTTTCGGTGAGGGCATAATAGATCATGTCATAATAATCCTTTACGGCCCTGTTGAAGGCGCCGGACTCCACCTCGATCTTTTCTTCGATGAATTCCAGCTTCTCCGTGCAGTACGAGGGCGTGCCGTCTGGCTTGCACAGCGGCTCCATGATCTGGGAGCGGGGTGTCAACTTGGATTTATCCACATATTTGTATTCCACGCAGCCCAGCGTTGCCCGCAGGCAGCCCTCGCTGCCCATGATCTTATACAGATAGGGCGCGTAGCAGTCACAGGAAGAGATCTCGATGTCGATCCAGGGCTTTCCGGGCACCATCAGGATGATCTTGGCGTAATCGTCCGCGTCGCCGAAGGTGTCGAAGCGGCCCAGCCGGCTCAGCACGTTTACTTCCTCCGGGAAGCCCAGCAGGTCCATAGCCTGGTCCAGGGGATGGGGACCGGTGTTGCGCACGTTGCCTCCGGCATACAGCTGGCTGGTCTGCCAGTCCCAGCGGCGGGCGAAGCCGGAGAAGGAAATGCTGATCTGCGCGATGCTGCCCAGTACGCCGCTGGCCAGCACCTTTTTGATCTCCCGGTAATACGGGGCGAAGCGGGACTGCTGAAACACGTTCAAAAGCTTTCCGTTCTTTTTCGCGGCGGCGATCGAGCGGCTTCCGTCTTCATAGGTCTTGGCGAAGGGCTTTTCGCAGATCACGTTAAAGCCGTGCTCCAGCAGGTCGATGGTCACGGGCGTGTGCATGTGGGAAAAGGTGCTGTTGACCACAAGGTCGATATCCGTGCGCCCGAACAGGTCACGGTAATCGGCGTACACGTCACAGCCATACTCTTCTTTTGCCCGCTCGCGCCTGTCCTCCAGCGCGTCCACTACGGCGGCCACGCGGAACTTGTCGTTGGCTTCCGAACGGAAGAACCTGCCGTGGATGTCGCGGCCGCTGCGGCCCTGACCGATGATAGCCACGTTCAGCTTGTTCATTTCTTTCCTCCCCGCGCCGAAGCGCTTATCAATGGTTTGGTCCTTTGTTGACAAGCGTATTTTATCACACGCGGCATCCGCTGTAAAGTGGCGGGCGGGTTTTCGACATGGAATTTCGCCCGGGCGCATCTTGTGCGCGGAAAACGTTTTTGCTATAATGGCAGTATAACAAAGATGGAGATGATCGCGCATGCCCCTGTTTTCGGTACGCCCCGGCCGCTTCGAGCTGGACGGAAAACCCTTCCGCATCCTGGCGGGCGCCATCCATTACTTCAGAGTGCCGCGGGAATACTGGTCAGACCGGCTCATCAAGCTCAAAGCCTGCGGCTTCAACACTGTTGAGACCTACGTTGCCTGGAACGCGCATATGCCCGACGAAAACAGCTTCATAACGGACGGCATGCTGGACATCGGCGCTTTCCTGGACACGGCAGCGGAACTCGGCCTGTACGCCATCGTGCGCCCGGGTCCGTATATTTGCTCTGAATGGGAATTCGGCGGCCTGCCCTGGTGGCTTTTGAAGGAGGATATGTCCCTGCGCTGCATGGACAAAGCGTTCATTCGCCGCGTAGACGAATACCTGGACCGCCTTCTGCCCATCCTGGTACCCAGGCAGCTGAGCCGCGGCGGGAATATTCTTTTGATGCAGGTGGAGAACGAATACGGCAGCTACGGCGACGACCGGGACTACCTGGAATATCTGAGGGATGCATACCAAAAAAGGGGCATCAGCATTCCGCTGTTCACCTCAGACGGCGACTGCGACTGGATGTTGACGGGCGGAACACTGCCTGGTACGCTTGCCACCGTGAATTTCGGCTCCGACCCGGAAAAGCGCTTCGAAGCCCTTGATCGCTTTCAATCGACAGGCCCGAAAATGTGCTCGGAGTACTGGAACGGCTGGTTCGACCATTGGGGCGAAAACCACCATGCGCGCGACCCGAAAGATTCCGCGGAGCATTTTGCCCGCCTGCTCAGGACGGGCGCGTCAGTGTCCGTATACATGTTTCACGGCGGCACCAATTTCGGCTTCATGAACGGCGCGAACTGCCCCGCGCCCGGCAACTACCAGCCCACCGTGAACAGCTACGATGACGACGCACTGTTGAATGAGTGCGGCGATATAACGCCCAAGTACAGCCTGTTCCAGAAAGCCCTAAAACCTTATGCCGCTGCAAACGATACCCCGCTGCCCGCCCCGATCCCCAGAAAAGCGTACGGAAAGGTAGAACTGAACGAATGGGCCGATCTGATCGACAATGCGCCTGCTCTCGGCAGATCGCATGCTCTGGCGGCCCCAAAACCGATGGAAAAACTTGACCAGGGCTGCGGCTTTATCCTGTATTCCGCTTTCGTCCGGGGGCCGAGGGAGGAAAACACCCTGCATATCCAGGACCTTCATGACCGGGCCCACGTGTTCGCCGACGGACGCTTCGTTGGAACGATGTACCGCAACGACGAAAAGTCCGATATCCGGATACGGGTTCCCGAGAAAGGCCTTTACCTGAGTATCCTGGTGGAAAACATGGGGCGCGTAAACTACGGGCCGTACCTGAGCGATCCCAAGGGCATCACCCAGGGCGTGCGCCTGGGGCAGCAGTTCCTGTACGGCTGGGAAGTGTTCACCCTGCCGATGGACGATCTTTCGAAGCTGCGCTTCCAAAGCGGCCCCAAAAGCTTCGACGGACGGCCCGTGCTGCTCAGGGGCACGTTTGACGCCGGAGATAACCCCTGCGACTGCTTTGTGAGCCTGCCGGGATTCAGGAAGGGCGTCATCTTTATAAACGGAAAGCCCCTGTCCCGCCACTGGCACATCGGCCCCCAGCGAACGGCGTATCTCCCCGCGCCATTCATGCGCCCGGGGCTGAACGAGCTTGCCGTCTTGGAGCTGGACGGCTTTGAAAAGGCCGAAGCGGTGCTTACGGATGAAATGGACATTGGATAAAACAGACAGGTTTTGAAATCAAGTGGGGGACAGGCCGGCGGCCTGTCCCTCTGTATGCCGGTCTTAAGAAATCCTAAGAATTTGCGGATGGTATCTTCAGAAGTTTCCGGCTATAATAAAGCCGTAAGCAGGAAAAAGGAGGCGGGAGCGATGAAAAGGTTCAGTGCTTTTCTGCTGGTGATCCTTTCGCTCATGCTTCCTGCAGGCTTTTCCGAAAGCGCTCTGAGCGCGGGCGGAAAGGAGATCAGCACCGGCGAAGCCGACGCGTACATGTACATGGTACGTTTGGAGTACAAGGACATCTGCGATTACTATCAAAGATGCCTGGGCATCGACTTCTGGAGCCTGATCTATCCCAACGGCTTGAGCGTATGGACGAGCGTGAAATCCGACGCCTTCAAGCAGCTGGTCATGATGGACCTGATGTGCGCGGAAGCGGATAAGCAGGGCATCAAGCTGGAAGAAGCGGAGGCTGCCTCACTTAAAGAACAGGCGTCCCGGCTGTACGCCGAAATCGAAGGAGCATCCTTCGCGCTGGAAGACATGTGCGGCGTGTTCGAAAAGAACCTGCTTTCCCGCAAGGCGTACAGCCTGCTGGTCAGCATGACCGAAGTGGACGAAGAGGCTGTGAAAGCCCGGGTGGACGCTTCTGCCTGCCGGGCCCTGCGCGCCGAATACTTGTGCGCTCCGTATTACCTGTACGAAGAAAACGACGCGGCGAAGGACGAATTGACGCAGGCGCTTCAGATGCTTTCTGACTTTGAAGGCCCCTGGAGCGACGCCGCGAAAGGCTCAGGCAGCTTCGATTCCGGCTATCTGGTGCTCAGCTGCGAAGAGATCGGATCGGATGCGTCTTTGCAGCAGCTCAGTGATCTATCAGACGGACAGGTCTCCCGGGTGATCGAGACCCAGACGGGCCTCTTCGTTTTCCGCATCGCCCAGAGCGAGTGTTCCGAACTGTACGACGCAAAAGTGGAAGAAGCCCTGTGGAATGCCCGGGAAAAGGCCTTCAGCACCCAATACGAGCGAATGTTCCATGAATGCGAATACCAATTGAATCAGGCATACTGGGACGCGCTCAAACCGTAAAAAGCATATATAGGCAAGGAGGAAAACTATATGAAAAAGATGATCGCTCTCGCATTGGCCCTGGTCATGGCGATTTGCGCATGCACGGTCTATGCAGTGACCAAAGATGAAGCGAGCCAGATCGCTTCCCAGGTCACAGACACCACCACGGACCGCTCTCTCGTGTCCACTCCGTTCACTGAGGTGATCGGCAAGCTGCAGGGCAGCGTGGTCGGCGTGAACAACTATCAGAACTATACCTATTCGTCTTACAACACGCCCGGCTTCGGCGGTTTCGGCGGCTGGGGCGGTTACGGCGGATACGGCAACCGCTCCACTGAAACTGTGGAGCGCCTGGCGGCCACCGGCAGCGGCGTTGTGGTTTACGACGGACTGGTGCTCACCAACTACCACGTGGTGGAAGACGCCACGCGCCTCACCATCAGCGTGCTGGGCGACGAAAACGAGTATGAAGGCACCCTCGTGAGCTACGACGAGGCCAAAGATATCGCCGTCATCTACGCGCCCAAGCTTCAGGTATCGCCCGTGCCTCTTGGAGACAGCGACCAGCTGCAGGTGGGTGAGTGGGCCATCATTATCGGCAACCCCCTGATGGACGAACTGAAGGGCACCGTTACGGTAGGCATCGTTTCGGCCCTGGACAGGGAGATCAGTTCCACGTCTTCTACGGATAAATACGGCCTCAAGACCAAGAGCAAGAACGTGATGATCCAGACGGACGCTGCCATCAACAACGGCAACTCCGGCGGCGGTCTGTTCAACGTCCTGGGTCAGCTGATGGGCATCCCGTCGCTGAAGTACTCCGGACAGAGCTCTTCGAACTCCGCGATGATCGAAGGCATCGGCATGGCCATCCCGGTCAACACGGCCAAACCCATCATCCAGGAAGCCATCGTCAAGGTGCTCACGGGCGAAGTGGTCAAAGCAGACGATGTATCCGGCACGGACAGCAGTGCGACGGCCAAGAGCGGCGACAAGCCCATGCTGGGCGTGACGGGCAGCGCCATCAATACGCAGAATTCCTACTACGTGTACATGGGACTGCTGCCGGGCGGCATGCTGATCGATGAAGTATCCGAAAACAGCCCCGCGGCAGCGGCGGGTATCCAGCCCTACGACGTGATCGTGGAAGTGGACGGACAGATCGCTTCCTCCGTTACGGTGATCCGCAACGCGCTGGACGCTCATGCCTACGGCGATATCATCAAAGTGAAGGTATACCGCTGTGAAGGTCTGAAGGACGCGCAGAGCGCCACCGATGTGGGCGAAGGCGAATATATCGACTTTGACGTGACGCTATTCGAGTTCAACACCAAAGCCTGACAAAACAAAACGGAGCGGCCGGGGCGAAACCCCGGCCGTACTGTTTTTGGCGTATATCATGAACGCAGCAGTATCCCGTTTTCCGTGATGACGGCCTCCGGCTTTATGTCGTATTCGTCGTTGGGGATTTCGGCGAAAAGGCAGTCCGATGGGCAAAGGCATACGCTTAAACACCCTGTGCGGGAAAGATACGCGTCGTAATAGCCCGCGCCGTGGCCGATGCGGTGAAAAAGACGGTCGCAGGCCAGGCAGGGGATCACGGCGATATCCGGCTTCGGCATTTCAGGCGCTGTGTCCGGTGGCTCCGGAATGCCAAGTTTTCCAGGCTTGAGTTCCATTAAATCGCTGATCAGCCGCGCCTCCATCTGCGGGCGGGGTCCGCACCTTGGAACGGCCACGCGCTTTCCTTTCCGTAAAAGGGCCTGAATGATGCAAAGCGTATCCGGCTCGGTGGGAAGCGAAACGTATATAAAGACGTTGTCCGCTTTTAAGAAAGGCTCATATGAGAACAGGTTTTCCCGTATCCGGGTGCTGACGCTGCCAGGTACTTCTTTTCTCTCAAGCGAAGCGCGGAAGATCGTTTTTTCGTTCATGAACGCTCCAAAAGCTGCGCGGCGGGGCAGCCATAAAGCCCCGCCGCGTATTCGTTTTCAGATTCAGGAAATCGCAGGCAGGCTTGCTGCGGCGACGCTCTGTCCCACGCGGCGGCTGGATTCGTCCGGGATGTGCAGGCAGATCTTGCTTGCAAGCTCGGGATACTCGGCCGAAAGTACGTCCTGCGCGGTCTTCAAAAGCGTCTGTCCGCCGTTTCCGCTGGTGACGCGGCCCATGATGAGCACGTGGCGGATGTCGTAATAGCGGGCATAGTAAGCGATCTCGTAGCCGAAATATACGCCGATGGTCTGGTAGATGCCCTCGGTGCGCTTATCGCCGGAAGCGTGCAGCTGCTGCACGTACTTCAGCTTTTCCGCGAGGGTCAGGCTGTCGTCCAGTTCGATGCCCGCGGCGGGGCAGAGCTTGATCACGGCGTCCTGGGAGAAATACTTCACGCCGCAGCCCACGTCGCCGCTCCACTCGTCCACCAGGGCGTCCGGGTTCATATCCACGGGCACGAAGGCCAGCTCGTTGAGCCAGCCGGTGATGTAGCCGTTCTGGTCAACGTATCCGCCGGCTTCGCTGGTACCCATGGCAATGCCCAGCACATTGTTGTCGTTTAAGTCCATAGCGCCTGCCAGGGCTGTGACGTCGCCGTCGTTTGCCACTTCGATGGGCACGTCGCCTACTTCTTTGGCCACGTCCAGATAGATGCGCTGGCACTTTTTCTTGTCTTCGGGGCTCAGGCTCATAAAGAGGGAAGCCACCATGGCGCGGTTGTCGATGTACACGCCGGCGGAGGAAACGCCGATAGCGTCGAGGCGGGGCATTTTCGCCTTGGCCTTCAGCATGGCGTTTTTGATGCCGTCAAAGTGGTATCTGGGGTCCTTCTGGATCTTGGGCTGCCACACGATCTCTTCGGAGTAGATGCTTTCGCCGTCCACGACGGCGGACACCTTCACGTCGCTTCCGCCCGCGTCAAAGCCGATGCGGCAGCCGTCCAGATGCTTTCCGACCGGCGCGGAGGACTCGTTCGTTTCGGGAGCGTCCAAGGCGTTTTCGCGGTATTCCACTTTGAACTCGGTCTCGTACACGCCCGACATAAAGTCGTTGTCAAAAGCCCGGGTGCCGTCCTTGGCGTAGCTGGCGGCGATGTGCTCGTAGATCGGCCGGGAGCCGGAAATGATGATCTTCCAGCCGCCGTAGATCCACAGGAAGGTTTTTACGATGCGCTCCACCACGCGGTTGTTCCTGTCGTCTGAAACGCCGTCGGCGAATACGTCCATGTTGAGCGTGTGGATGTAGCCCTTGTTGCGTTCCACCGAAATGGCTATTGGCTTGTGTGGCGCATTCTTCACGTCGCGCTCGAAAGCCTCCACATATTTCACGATCGGCTGAAAACCGGGATCGTAAACGGGACGAATCTTCAGATCCATCTTTTACACCTCCGCCTGATATATGGTCTCACCGCGCAGGATCGTGCGGGAAATGTTCATGTTCTCGTCGGCAAAGCAGAAATCGGCGTCCTTGCCCAGGTCAATGGAGCCCTTTGCGCCGTCTATGCCCAGCGCTTTCGCGGGATTCAGCGACGCCATGCGCACCGCCCTGTGCAGCGGCATGCGGCTGACGTTTTTGAGCATGTTGCGAACGGCCTCGTTGAGCTTAAGCACGCTGCCGGCGATGGTGCCGTCTTCAAGCCTGCACTCGATGCCCTTTACGAATATGGGCTGGCCGCCCAGGGTATACTCGCCGTCCGGCATTCCGCCGGCGCGGGTGCAGTCCGTGATCAGAACGAGCTTGTCCTTCTTAAGCTCGCTCACGATCTTGAACAGCGCCTTGTTCACGTGGAAGGTGTCAGCGATCAGCTCGGCAGAGACCTTCGAATCGCCGAGAGCGCAGCCCACCACGCCGGGATCGCGGTGAAGCAGGCCGGTCTGTGCGTTGAACAGGTGGGTCACGTGACGAACGCCGGCGCGCACCGCTTTTTGCGCTTCCGTGAAGGTGGCGGAGGTATGGCCCATGGAGATCAGGATCTCCGGATGCTCTTTGTGTATGCGCCGGATCGCGGCCATATTGCCCTTCATTTCAGGCGCTACCGTGAAAACGCGGATGAGATCTGCGTAACGGGAGATGAACTCCGGATCGCAGGGACGGATGTGCTCGCCCGCCTGCGCTCCCTTCTTCGAGGGATTGATGAACGGGCCTTCGGCGTTGATGCCCATGATCTGCGCGCCATCAAAGCCCTTCTTCTCGCTTTCCTTCTTCACGATACGGATCGCTTCGAAGGCAGCTTCAAGCTCATCATAGCTAACGGTCATCGTGGTGGGCAGCCAACTGGTAACACCGTTCTTAGCGATGCCTCGGGCCATGGTGCGGATGCCTTCCGCCTTGCCGTCGCTGGCGTCCTCGCCGAGATAGCCGTGAATGTGCATATCCACCAGTCCCGGCAGAACGTACCGTCCGCCCGCGTCGATCACGGTGTCGGAGCTTTTGGGCGTGTATGTGGTCTCCAGGCCGCGTATCTTGTTGTCGAACAGCACGGTCATTCCGCTGACGGTCGCGCCCGGAAGCACGACGCGTCCGTTGACGATTGCTTTCATACGCATGATCCCCTTATGTTCATATTTCGGCGCCCTGAGGCGCTAATGATCTAATCGATTACCTCCACCAGCACTTCGCGGGTGAGGCCGTTGTAGGAACGCACAGTCACGCGGGCGGTGCCTTTCGCAAGCGCGGTAACGTGTCCGTCTTCCGATACGGAAACGGTCTTATCGTCCGCGGTGGAACATACATAGTGCGCATGCGAGATCCCGGAAAAGCGCACATCCAGATCCCACTCTTCGCCGGTCTTCAGCTGTATATAATCCGTAAAGAGGCCCTGCTGGGTGAGCGGCTGCGCGTTCAGAGACATTTCATCCGGCGCCGGAATCACCTGGATTCGGATGCGTACGCGTGCGCCGGAGGAGGCGGACGCCACCGCGTATGCTTCGCCGGTGCCGCCGACGGACGTTACGCGCCCGGAACTGTCCGCTTTCAACAGGCCTTCATCCTCGCTGGACCAGCTCAGAACGGCGCGGGTGCCGGAATCGAAGCTGCAGTGCAGGTCCACATAGTCGCCCTGGCCGATCACGGCTTCTTCCGCCTCGGGATAGATGTTCACCGCCGCGGGATAAACATACACGGTCAAAAATGTTTCTGCGCCGTTGGCGATGAAGGCGCGTATGCGCGCGCTGCCTGGGGAGATGGCCGTAACGGCGCCGTCTTCGTCCACGCTTGCAAACGCGGGGTCGAGCGACTCGTAGCGGATGTGCCCGCCGCCGTCCAGGTGCCGCGCTTTGATATTAACGGTATCGCCCGCGCCCATATCCAGGGATTCTTCGTCAAACACAAGCGCGCTGGCGTAGGGCACGACGCTGATCGTCTCCGCCAGTGAAACGCCGCCGAAAACAGCCCGGATCTCGGCTTCTCCTACAGAAACGGCGCGCACATAACCGCCGCGGGAAATGCTTACCACTTGCGGATCGTCAGTTTCGAACCGCAGTGGCAGAAACGGTCCGTTAACGGAACTCAGGTTGATCTGAAAGCCTTCGCTTATGGCCAGCGCTTCTTCGGGCACGTCAAATGAGCAGCCCTCCGGGAAAGGATAAACGATCAGTTTCGCTTCGGCAGACGCGCCGCCGGGAGCGGTAAAGCGGATGCGGGCGGTGCCGGATGTAAGCGCGTGCAGGTTGTTCTCTTCATCAGCCCATGCGACAGAAGGATCGAGGCTTTCCACGGCAAGGGCACCGCTTCCTCCGTCTGTGGAGGCATCTGTGTCGATCTCTCCGCCTGCGTAGGCGAAGAAACGGTCCGACGCGGGGAACACCGCCGTCGCCGCTGGTTTGACCGTCACCGCGACGTCCGCAACGGCGCCGCCGGAAGCGGAGAGGCGCACAAGGGCGGTGCCTTCTTTCAGACAGTCAACCTTTCCGTCCTGCGAAACCGTGCAGACAGAAGGATCGGCGGAAAGATACGAAAGCGTTTCCCGAAAGCCGCCGGTAAGGTAAGCGGAAAGCATGAAGCTCTCATGAGCGTAGCCCGTAAAGGTGCTGTTTACGGAAATGACGGCGGGCGGAGGGGTGAGTACTGTCACGTCCACGCGGTCGCTTTTGCCGTTGTACGTCTCCGCGAATACCTGCGCTGTACCGGGAGCGACGGCTTTCAGTTTTCCGCTGTCATCCACGGTCACCACGTCTTCGTTGGCGGAATAAAAGGTGACCTGTCCGGAACTGCCCTTGGACAAAGTGCAGGAAAGGACGAACTCGCTGTCCGGCAGCATCTCCACGGTCTTTCTGCTGAGCTTAATGGAGGAGGGCGCTTTGTTCACCGTCACCTGCAGCTCCACATAATCCGTGGAGGTGTAGTATATCTGCACCTTCGCTTTGCCGGAATCGCCGGCGATGAGCGTGCCGTCAGCATCCACGTGCGCCACGTAAAAGCCGGAGGAGCGGAAAGAGTAATCCGGCGTTCCCAATACCTGCACGAAGCGTGTTTCGCCGCGCCCCAGCGTGAGGGATGTGATCGCCTGGGCGTCCAGAGCTTTATCCGTAACGCAAACAGTCCCGTCCGGCAGAAGATATGCCTGCCAGGACGGGTTCTGCGCGTGCGCGCAAACCATAAGAGCGCACACAAGGGCTGCTAGCGCCGCGAATAGCTTTTTCATCGCAAATGTTTATTCGTACAGGGGGAACGCGGAGGTGAGGGCAGTCGCTCTGCAGCTCACGTCCTCCAGGACTTCTTCGCCCTTGTCGATGGTGTCAGCGATCATGTCCGCGATCAGCACCATTTCCTTTTCGCCCATGCCGCGGGTGGTCACCGCGGGCGTGCCCACGCGCAGGCCGCTGGTAATAAAGGGGGAGCGGGTCTCGCCGGGCACCGTGTTTTTGTTGGCGGTGATGTGGGCCCGGTCCAATAGCTTTTCCAGTTCCTTGCCGGTCATTTCACGGTCGCGCAGGTCGATCAGCATCAGGTGGTTGTCGGTGCCGCCGGATACCAGGCGGATGCCGCGCTCCATAAGCCTTCCGGCCAGAGCCTTCGCGTTCAAAACGATATTGTGCTGGTAGCGCTTGAAATCGTCAGACAGCGCTTCTTTAAAGCACAGGGCCTTGGCGGCTACGATATGCATCAGCGGGCCGCCCTGCGTGCCGGGGAAGATGGCCTTGTCGATGGCCTTCGCGTATTTTTCGCGGCACAGGATCATGCCCCCGCGGGGGCCGCGCAGGGTCTTGTGGGTGGTAGTGGTCACGATGTCGGCATAGGGCACCGGGCTTTCGTGCTCGCCCGCCGCTACGAGGCCGGCGATGTGGGCCATGTCCACCATCAGCATCGCGCCGCAGGCATCTGCGATGTCGCGAAAGGCGGCAAAGTCGATGGCGCGGGGATAGGCGCTGGCGCCGGCTACGATCAGGCGGGGTTTGCTCTCGAGGGCCAGGGCACGCACTTCGTCGTAGTCGATGCGGCCGGTCTCGGGAGAAACGCCGTAGGAAACAAAGTTGTAATAGCTGCCGGAGATATTGGCGCGGCTGCCGTGGGTAAGGTGCCCGCCGTTGTCAAGGCTCATGCCAAGCACCGTGTCGCCGGGCTTGAGCAAGGCGAAATACACGGCGGTGTTGGCCTGCGCGCCGGAATGAGGCTGCACGTTGGCGTGCTCGGCGCCAAAGAGTTTTTTCGCGCGCTCGCGGGCCAGTTCTTCCGCCACGTCCACGCACTCGCAGCCGCCGTAATAGCGTTTTCCCGGATATCCCTCGGCGTATTTGTTGGTGAGGATGCTGCCCATTGCCTGCATCACGGCAGGGCTCACATAGTTTTCGGAGGCGATCAGTTCGATGTTTTCTTTCTGGCGTTTGAGTTCAGCGTCCATGCCGGCGGCAAGTTCCGGGTCGAAAGACCGGATCAGATCAAAATCCATAGCTTTTCTCCTTGATGGGCGTCTTTTTGTGAAATATGCATTTGCGCCGCCGGGGCAGAAGCCAGGGCGGCGAAAACATCAGAAGTCCAGTTTTTCCTCGATCCAGGCGGGCAGCTCGTCGATATCCACCAGCGTCTGCTCCATGCTGTCGCGCTCGCGCACGGTGACCTTGTTGGTTTCCAGCGTGTCAAAGTCCACGGTCACGCAGAAGGGCGTTCCGGCCTCGTCCTGGCGGCGGTAGCGCTTGCCGATGGAGCCGGTCTCGTCGTATTCGCACATGAACTTCTTTGCGAGCTTTGCGTACACTTCCTTCGCCTTGTCGCCCAGCTTGTTCTTCTGCAGCGGCAGTACGGCGCACTTGATGGGGGCCAGGGCGGGATGCAGGTGCAGCACCGTGCGCACGTCGCCGTCCTTCAGCTCTTCCTCGTCGTATGCGTTGCACAGGAAAGCCAGCACCGCGCGGTCCACGCCCAGGGAGGGTTCCACGCAGTAGGGAATGAACTTTTCGCCCGTGGTGGGGTCCATGTATTCCAGGGACTTGCCGGAATGTTCCTGATGCTGTTTCAGGTCGTAATCCGTGCGGTCTGCAACGCCCCACAGTTCGCCCCAGCCGAAGGGGAACAGGAACTCGAAGTCCGTGGTGGCCTTGGAATAGAAGGCCAGCTTGTCCTTCTCGTGGTCGCGCAGGCGCAGATTTTCTTCCTTGATGCCCAGGCTCAGCAGCCAGTCGCGGCAGAAGGAGCGCCAGTAGTCGAACCACTCCAGATCAGTGCCGGGCACACAGAAGAATTCCAGCTCCATCTGCTCGAACTCGCGCACGCGGAAGATGAAGTTGCCGGGCGTGATTTCGTTGCGGAAGGATTTTCCGATCTGCGCGATGCCCGCGGGCAGCTTTTTGCGGGTGGTGCGCATAACGTTCTGGAAGTTCACGAAAATGCCCTGGGCCGTTTCGGGGCGCAGGTAGATCTCCGCCGCGGAGTCCTCGTTCACGCCCTGGTGGGTCTTGAACATCAGG
>JAFZPV010000012.1 GCA_017552535.1 Clostridia bacterium | reverse complement strand
TCAGAAAAAACTGAAAACCTGTTGCACAAGTTTGTGAAAGATTGACGTTTCGGAATGAATCAGGTTCAAATGTATCAAAAACTGAACCGCCGGAAATGAAATCTCATTTCATTTTCGGCGAGGGGCTGTGAAACAGCCCCTTTCGGAGGAAATATGAGAAGACACCGTTCCCGCGACCGAAAGAAATTCTGGGTGCGCGTGATATGTCTGGTACTGTGCGTGCTTCTGGCCGGTGGCTCCATCGTGAGCCTGATCTGGTACCTGCTGTAAGGCAGGCCGTCCTGCGGGCGGCGCTGTGCCTCTGCCTGCTTATTCTGCCTGCCCTGGCGGAAGAAGCGGGTCCTGCCTACCGCATAGACGCGGTATATCTGGAAAGCGAACAGGCGCTTACGGTAAACATGACCTGCGCCTGGACCAACGATACGGGCAGGGACCTGGACAGCGTCCTGTTCGGCGTGTACGCAAATGTGTTCAGGCGCGAAAG
This sequence comes from Clostridia bacterium, assembly GCA_017552535.1. Lineage (GTDB taxonomy): Bacteria > Bacillota > Clostridia > Christensenellales > Aristaeellaceae > RUG14130. Next base: position 37,315 of record JAFZPV010000012.1, on the reverse strand, counting down.
CACGCTGCCCTTTGACAACGCCACGCTTCCCAATGCGTTTCCCTGGGGCTATGCGCCCTCCGGAGCGGAGTTCGGGCGCGTGACGTTCAACGGGGAAACGGCGCGGTACGCTTTTCTGGGCGAAAGCGAAAGCTTCATGCGCGTTTCCTGCGCGCTGAAAAACGGCGAAAGGGGCGTATTCGGCTTTGAATACACCCTGCTTTTGTCTCAGAACCGGAGCTTTCAGGGCGTGGGCGGGGACCTGCGCCTGAGCCTGTTCTATCCCTCCCTGTGCGTCTGGGACGAAGGCTTCATTTGCCCCGGCGCTTCGAGGGCCGCCCAGTGGCTTTTTGCCCCGGCGGCGGACTTTGAAATGACCTTATACCTTCCCGCCTCCTATGATCTGGCATGCGGCGGGGAAGCGGAGGCTTTTGAGGCGGATAACGCATTTCGACGCTGGGAAGTAAACCTGCGCGGCGCGGGGGAACTGGCCATGGCCGCCGGAAAACGCTATCACTGCTTTGAACGGGAACTGGATTCGGGGCTTACCGTGCGCTCATTGGGCAGCGACAGGGCGCTTGCCAAAAAAGCGCTGGCCTGCGCCTGCGAGTGCATGGAGATATACGACCGCTGGTTCGGACCTTTGCCCTGGGAGCGCCTGGACGTGTGCTTTGCGGACGCGGCGCTTTCGGAGTCCCGCCCGGGGCTGATCGTGCTGGGCGATGACGCGGAGGGAGACCTGGAAAACGTTTTGCGGGCGCTGTGCGCGCGGCAGTATTTCGGCTGCGCGGTCATCACCGATCCCGGAACGGACCCGTTTTTGAGCGGCGGCGTGTGCGAATACGTTTCCCTGCTGGCCGAAGAGGAAGCAAAGGGCGGTCAGGCGCTTGCCCGGGCGCTCACACAGCGCATCCTGCCGGCGCTTCAGACCACCGTGCCCGGCGGCCTTACGCCGGACAGCCCCCTTGCCGTATTCCAGACCGTTTACGATTATAACGCGGTGGTGTGCCGGCGGGGCGCGGCGGTGATGCACGAAATGCGCGTGGCCATGGGGCGAGAAACTTTTCTGAACGCCCTGAAGATATACGCTTCGGACACTGCGGGAAAAGTGAAGGGAATACGCGACTTCGTATCCGCCCTGGACGAAGCCTCGGGCAAAAGCCTGGGCAGCGCGCTCGTTTCCTGGCTGTACACCATAGACGAATATGCGCGGTATCAGGGGGACACCTACGATTAGGCGGTAAAGCGCGCTTTCTCGGTTTTCCGATCCCCGCCAACACAGGAGGAAATATGCTGGAACTTAAAGACATTCACAAACAATACAAGGCCGGAACGCAGACCGTGGACGCCCTGAACGGCGTTTCGCTGCGCTTCCGCAAAAACGAATTCGTTTCGGTACTGGGGCCGTCCGGCTGCGGCAAGACCACGATGCTCAACATCATCTGCGGCCTGGACCGGGCGACGTCGGGCGAACTGCTGATCGACGGCCGCTCCACCCGCTCCTACCGGGACCGGGACTGGGATGCCTACCGCAACCACGCCGTGGGCTTCGTGTTCCAAAGCTACAACCTGATCGGCCACCAGACGGTGCTGAGCAACGTGGAGATGGCGCTGACGCTTTCCGGCGTTTCCCGCAAGGAGCGCCGCGAGCGGGCCAGGGAAGTGCTTGAAAAGGTGGGCCTGGGCGACCAGCTGGACAAAAAGCCCTCCCAGCTCAGCGGCGGACAGATGCAGCGGGTGGCCATTGCCCGCGCCCTGATCAACGATCCGCGCATCCTCCTGGCGGACGAGCCTACCGGCGCCCTGGACACCGAAACGGGCATACAGGTGATGGAGCTGCTCAGGCAGATCGCCTCCGACCGCCTGGTGATCATGGTGACCCACAATCCGGAGCTGGCCGAAAAGTATTCCACCCGCATCGTGCGCCTGCTGGACGGCCGCGTGGAGGGGGACAGCGACCCCGTGCCCGAAGCCGGACAGGAAGAGGGCACACTGGCCCTCAAGCGCACCGGCATGTCGTTTTTTACGGCGCTTGGCCTGTCGCTCAATAACCTTTTAACCAAAAAGACCCGCACGATCCTGGTGTCCTTCGCCGGCTCCATCGGCATCATCGGCATCGCGCTGATCCTGGCCATGTCCACAGGCGCGCAAGCGTACATAGACAAGGTGGAGCGCGAGACCCTGGCTTCCTATCCGGTCACGCTGACCAGCGAGGCCATGGACATGACGGGCCTGGCGGACAGCCTCACAGAGGAAATGCCCGCGGAGGAGCGCGAGGAAGGCAAGCTGTATTCCGGGTCCATCATGCAGGAACTTCTGAGCATGATGATGAACGACGTGAAGCAGAACGACCTGGCTGCCTTCAAGGCGCGAATCGAGGGGGACGAAGCCTTTGAAAGCCTCACCAGCGGCATTTCCTACAGCTATTCCGAGGAACTGAACGTATGGGCGGACAGCGAGGAAGGCCTGATCCAGGTGAATCCCTCCACGATCTTCGACGAGATCCACGAGGGCGGGCAGGATACGGAGCTGCCCTCCTTCATGAACCAGGCCGCGGCCATGCGCAGCGTGATGAGCTCTTACACCACGGGCATGACCAGCGTGTTCCGGGAGCTTCTGGACAACCGCGAGGTGCTCGAAAGCCAGTACGAGGTGGCGGCGGGGCGCTGGCCCGAAAGCATGGACGAGGTGGTGCTGATCGTGAACCGCAGCGGCATCATCAGCGACTACGTGCTGTACACCCTGGGCTTAAAGCCCCGCAGCGAGCTGAAGGGTTTGCTGGGCCGTCTGGCGAACGGGGAGCAGGACAAAGGCGAAAGGCAGGAGTACACCTATGAAGACATCCTGTCCCTCACCTTCCGCCTGGTGCTGCCCACGGAATACTACGAGAAGACGGCCTCCCACTGGACCAGCATCAAAAACGACGCCGAAAAGCTGCGCGCCGTGGTGGAAAACGGCATGACCCTGAAGGTGGTGGGCGTGATGATGCCTGCGCCGGGCGCCGTCGTGGCTGCCGGCAGCGGCACGGTGGGCTACCTTTCGGAGCTTACGCGCTATATGATCGAAAAGGTGAACGAAAGCGAGATCGTTCACGCCCAGAAGGCCGATCCCCTCACGGACGTGCTGCGCGGCATGCCCTTTGAGGAAACGGAGTTCGACATCAACAAGGTGGACCTGGCGCAGTACGAGGAATTTGTGAACATGGTGCGCATGATCCTGGGCGAAGACCGCCTGAACGAGATCGTACGCACCGTGTCGCCCACCGTGGGCAGCGGCGCCACCTACGAGGAAAACCTCAAAAAGCTGGGCGTGTGCGACCTGGCCGTACCGGACGCCATCAACATCTATCCCAGGGATTTCGAGGCCAAGCAGAAGATCACCGAGTATATCGAGGCCTACAACAAGGAAAACGAGGCGGGCGGCAAGAGCATCGCCTACACGGACTACGTGGGCCTGCTGCTGTCGGGCGTTACGGACATCGTGCAGGCCATCACCTACATCCTGGTGGCGTTCGTGGCGGTGTCCCTGTTCGTGTCCTCCATCATGATCGGCGTCATCACCTACATATCGGTGCTGGAGCGCACCAAGGAGATCGGCATACTGCGGGCGCTGGGCGCTTCCAAGCGGGACATCAGCCGCGTATTCAACGCCGAGACCCTGATCATCGGCTTTGCGGCGGGCATGCTGGGCATCGGCGTTTCGCTTCTGTCCATGCTGCCCATCAACGCGATCATTTACTCCCTGGCAAAACTAAAGGGCCTTGCCTACCTGCCGCTTGGCAGCTGCGCGGCGCTTGTAGCCGTCAGCATGGTACTCACGCTGATCGCGGGCATCATCCCCTCGCGCTTCGCCGCCCGCCGTGACCCGGTGATCGCGCTGAGAAGCGAGTGAAGGAAAGAGGAAATAGATAAAGAGGAAAGAGGAAATCAGTTACTTGGGTGCCCCAAATACCATATCATTTCCTCTTTTCTCTTTCCTCTTTCCTCTTATAGAACTAGGATAGAATTGAGACCAAAGGCCGGAAGAGATCCTATGTACGCAGCCCCAACCATATCATTTCCTCTTTCCTCTTTCCCCTTTCCTCTTTATAACAAAACTACAGGAGGTTCGTATGCGGTACGGATACTTTGACAACCTGAGGCGCGAATACGTGATCACCGATCCGCGCACGCCCATGCCCTGGGCCAACTACCTGGGTTCGCCGGAGTACGGCGCGATCGTCACCCAGAACGCCGGCGGCTACAGCTTTGTGAAGTCCGGCGCGGCGGGGCGCATCCTGCGCTACATCTTCAACCAGTTCGACGAGCCCGGCCGCTACATTTACCTGCGCGACCAGGACAGCGGCGACTTCTGGTCCGCCTCCTGGCGCCCGGTGGAAAAGCCGCTGAGCGAGTATTCCACCCTTACCCGCCACGGCACCAGCTATACCCAGATCGAGTCGCGCTACCGGGGCATACAGAGCGAAGTGATGTACTACGTGCCGCTTGGCGCCACCCACGAGGTGTGGCGGCTGCGCCTGACCAACACCGGGGATACGCCCCGGCGCATCGGCGTGTTCGGCTACTGCGAGTTCACCACCGACAGCTTCTATACGCAGGATCTGGTGAACCTGCAGTATACGCAGTTCATCACCGTGACGGAATTCCACAAAGACCACATCCTGCAGCGCATCAACCAGTTCTGCGGCGTGAACGAAGAGGGCGAAAACGGCAGGGAGCGCTTCTTCGGCCTGGCGGGCGCCGAGGTCGAAAGCCATACGGGCCGGCGCGAGCGCTTTCTGGGCGCGAAGCGCTTCGTTTCTCCCCAGGCCGTGATGGACGGCAGGCTGGACGACAGCGTGAACTTCAACGGCAATCCCTGCGGCGCGCTCCACACGGTGGTCCAGCTCCAGCCCGGCCAGAGCGTCACCCTGGCCTTCCTGCTGGGGCAGAAGGGCGAGAAGGCCGCCCGCGCGCTTCTGGACGCCTACGCGGACACGGAAAAGGTGACCCGGGCCGAGTGGGAAGCCCTGAAGGATTACTGGCACGAAAAGCTCGGCAACCTGCACATCGATACGCCGGACGAAGACCTGAACACCATGGTGAACACCTGGAACGCCTTCCAGTGCTTTACCACCTTCGTATGGAGCCGCGCCGCCAGCCTGATCTACTGCGGCGAGCGCAACGGCTACGGCTACCGCGACACCGTGCAGGACATCCAGGGCATCATCCACCTGGACCCCGCCATGGCGAAGGAGCGCATCCGCTTCATGCTCTCCGCCCAGGTGCACCACGGCGCAGGCCTGCCGCTGGTGAAATTCACCCACAATCCCGGCCACGAGGACACGCCCGAACAGGACAGCTACGTGCGCGAGACCGGGCATCCCGCCTACCGCGCTGACGACGCCATGTGGCTTTTCCCCACGGTGTACAAATACATCGCCGAGACCGGCGACAAGGCGTTTTTAAGCGAAGTCATACCCTTTGCGGACAGGGACGAGGGCACGGTGACCGAGCATTTGAAGCGCGCCATCGACTTTACCACCAAGCACCTGGGCGCCCACGGAATGCCCGCCGGCCTGCACGCGGACTGGAACGACTGCCTGAAGCTGGGCGCCCAGGGCGAAAGCAGCTTCGTGGCCTTCCAGTTCTATATGGCCCTGAGGATCCTGGACGAACTGCTTGCAGACGCGCCTGAAGAGCAGGCCTACCGCGCCTGGCTCCAAAAGACGGCTTCGGAGCAGCTGGACCTCATCAACCGCCACTTCTGGGAGGACGACCGCTTCCGCCGCGGCTACACCCAGGATGGAAAGCTGATCGGCTCCAAGCACGATTCTGAGGCGGCCATGTGGCTCAATCCCCAGTCCTGGTGCGTGATCTCCGGCGCGGCCACCCGCGACCAGGCCGAAAAGAGCATGGCCAGCGTGCACGAACTGCTCAACACCCCCAACGGCATCGAGCTCATGGCGCCCATATACAGGGGCTTCGCCTTCGACGGCGCGGTGATGGGCCTGTTCAACCCCAACACCAAGGAGAACGGCAGCATCTTCTGCCAGACCCAGGGCTGGGCCATTCTGGCCGAGGCGCTTTTGGGCCACGGAGACCGGGCGTTCGAATACTTCAAGGAATCCTGCCCCGCCGCGTACAACGACCGGGCGGAGGTGCGCGAGTCGGAGCCCTACGTGCACACCCAGTTCATAGAGGGTCACGGTACGCCCCAGCCCGGGCGCGCCCACGTGCACTGGCTCACCGGCACCGCGTCCACCGTGATGGTGGGCATGGTGGAGGGCATCCTGGGCTTGCGGCCCACGCCGGAAGGCCTCAGGATCATGCCCTCGATCCCCGCCGGATGGGACGGCTTCACCATGGACAAGACCTTCCGCGGCAAGAAGCTGCACATCGTGGTGAAGAATCCGGACCACCGCGAAAGCGGCATAAAGAGCGTCGCGGTCAATTCCATCCCCACGGACGCGGAAGTGCTCACCGACGAGATGCTCCGCGATGGCGACACGATCACCGTGACCATGTAAAAACCATACGATCCTTCCCGCGGCCCGGCGAGCTTTTTCGCCGGGCCGTACGTCAGGCGTCGGTTCAGTCTTTTTACTTGACGAAGGGACGGCAAACGGCTATACTATCCAATGAGGAAGTATGAAATAAAGGAGAATAACGCACATGGCCAGATTCATTCTGTCCGCGTTCGCGGACGAAGCCGACAAGCGGCTGGACGGTCAGATCGAGGCGCTGAAAGCGGCAGGCGTCGCCTGCGTGGAAATGCGCGGCGTGGACGGCAAGAACGTAAAGGATCTTACGGAAGAAGAAGCCAAAGCGGTCCGCGAAAAGCTGGACAATGCCGGCATCCGGGTGTCTTCCATGGGTTCGCCCTTCGGAAAGATCGGCGTAAACGACGATTTTGAGCCCCATTTCAAGGAGTTCCTCCACGCGCTGAAGCTGTGCGCCATCCTCGGCTGCGACCGGATGCGCATGTTCTCGTTCTACTATCCCAAGGGAGAAGACCCCCGGGCGTACCGCGACGTGGTGATCTCCCGGCTGGAACGCATGCTGGACGCCGCCGAAGAGGCGGGCATCACCCTTTGCCACGAAAACGAAAAGGGCATCTATGGCGATACCGCCGCGCGCTGCCTGGACCTGATCCTGCAGTTCGGCGGGCGCTTAAAGTGCATCTTCGATCCCGCCAATTTCATCCAGTGTGGCGAAAGGCCCATCGAGAACTATGCGATGCTCAAAGAGCACATTTACTATATGCACATCAAGGACGCCATCATGGAGACCGGCGCGGTGGTGCCCTCCGGCTGCGGGGACGGCGATCTGCCCAGGATCATCGAAGGCCTGGCGGAAAGGGACGACGACATCCTGCTTACGGTCGAGCCGCACCTGACCGTGTTCGACGGCCTGAAGAACCTGCAGGACGAGGAAGTAAAGCACGCCTATACGTATCCGGACAGCCGCGCGGCGTTTGCCGCCGCCTGCGACGCGATCAAGGGCATACTGGCCGAACAGGGCTTTTCGACTGAAAAAACGGGAGTGTGGGAAAAAATGGACAAAGTAAGGATCGGCATCATCGGCGTGGGCAACATGGGTACCGGACACGCCAAGAACATCTTCGCCGGCAAGGTCCCGGATATGGTACTGAGCGCCGTGGCCGACATCAAGGAAGAGCGCCGCGCCTGGGCAAAGGAAAACCTGCCCGGCGTTGAAGTGTTCGACGACGCGACCAAAATGATGGAAAGCGGGCTGATCGACGCGGTGATCGTGGCGGTGCCCCATTACGACCATCCCAGGCTCGTGCGCGAAGCGCTGGAAAAAGGCCTGCACGCCATGTGCGAAAAGCCCGCGGGCGTTTACACCAAGGCTGTGCGCGAACTCAACGAGTTTGCCCGCACCCAGGACAAGATCTACGCCATCATGTTCAACCAGCGCACCAACTGCGTGTACCGCAAGATGAAGGAAATCATCGCCAGCGGCGAAATGGGTGCCATCCGCCGCACCAACTGGATCATCACCAACTGGTTCCGTTCCCAGAGCTATTACGATTCCGGCGCCTGGCGCGCCACCTGGGACGGCGAGGGCGGCGGCGTGCTGCTCAACCAGTGCCCCCACAACCTGGACCTGTGGCAGTGGATCTGCGGCATGCCCAACAAGGTGCGCGCCTTCTGCCACAATGGCAAGTGGCATAACATCGAGGTCGAGGACGACGTGACCGCATACGTGGAGTACCCCAACGGCGCCACCGGCGTGTTCGTCACCACCACTTCCGACGCCCCCGGCACCAACCGCCTGGAGGTGGACCTGGACGGCGGCCAGCTGATCTGCGACGGCAACAAGCTGTGGATGTACAAGCTCGACACTCCCATCCCCGAGTTCCACAAGACCTACAAGGGCGGCTTCGGCTCCCCCAAGGGCGAGATGGTGGAAGTGGAGACCGACGGCCTCAATCCCCAGCACGTGGGCGTGCTGGAAGCCTTCGCCAGGAAGATCCTGGGCAAGGGCGAGCTGATCGCCGGCGGCGAGGAAGGCATCAACGGCCTGACCATCTCCAACGCCATGCACCTGTCCTCCTGGCTGGACAGGACCGTGGAGCTACCGCTGGACGAGGACCTGTTCCTGGAGGAGCTCAACAAGCGCCGCGCGACTTCCAAGGCCAAAAAGGTCAGCGAAGCCACGCTGAACACCGACGATACCTACGCGGGCAACAAATAAACCGCTTCCGGGGCGGCGCACAGCCGCCCCGCGCCTGAATGGAAGGAGACCCGGAATGATTAAACTCGGCGTATGTACATCCATAGACAACATCGACAAGGTGGCGAAGGCCGGCTTCGATTATCTGGAAACGAGCCTGTCGGGCATCGCCGCCCTGACCGACGAGGAATTTGAAAAGGCCAGGGCGAAGGTGGAAGCTTCGCCCATCAAGGTAGAGGCGTGCAACGGCATGGTCCCCGGTTCCATCCGCCTAACGGGGCCGGATGTGAACGCACAGACCATCCACGATTATCTGGACGCGGCCTTTGCCCGGGCTGAGCAGCTGGGCACGAAGGTAGTGGTGTTCGGTTCCGGCGCGGCCCGAAGGGTGCCCGACGATTTCGATACCGCCCAGGCCTGGCGCCAGGTGGGCAACTTCCTGCGCCTGTGCGAGCGCCACGCGGCAGAGCACGACATCACCATCGCCATCGAGCCGCTGCGCAGCGGCGAGTGCAACATACTCAATTACGTGTCCGAGGCTACGCTGATCGCGTCCCTCATCCAGATGCCCCACATCGCGGTGCTGGGCGATACCTACCACATGGCCATGGGCGGCGAGAGCTTTTCTGCCCTGAAGATGGCGGGCGGGCTGCTTAAGCACGTGCACGTGGCCAACGCCATCGGCCGCAAGTATCCCAAAACCGGCGACGGCGAAAAGTACGCCGAGCTCTTTGAGACCCTTCGCAGCATCCCCTACGAGGGCCGCGTGAGCGTGGAAGGCGCCTGCGACGACTTCGATACCGACGTGGTGGAGGCCTTCAGGGCTCTGGACGCCGAGAGAAGCAGGTAATCCACTATCAGAACCGAATGCGTCCGCAGCCGGTAAAAGCACCGGCTGCGGACGCGCCGTAAAAAACGGGCGAAAAGCCGTTCTTCGCGCTGAGGAGCGGCCCGGCCTTACGTGGCAGGGATTTCCGACATGGTATTCACTTCAAACGCATTTCTGTTTTTCTTTCTGACCCTTACGCTGGCGCTGTATTTCATCGTGCGCAAAAGCCGCGTGCTGGCCAACGCCGTTCTCACGGTGATGAGCCTGCTGTTCTATGCCTGGGGCGAACCGAAGTTCGTGCTGGTGATGATGGGGAGCATCGTGATGAACTGGCTTCTGGCCCTCGGCATCGACAAAAGCGCCTCCCGGCCTGGGCGCAAAAAGGCGCTGCTCGTCCTGGGCGTCGCGCTCAACGTGTGCGTGCTGGCGGTGTTCAAATACGCGAATTTCGCCGTCCGGAACGTGAACGCCCTTTTCGGGGCGCACATCGCGGACCCGAAGATCGCGCTGCCCATCGGCATATCGTTTTTCACCTTCCAGGCCATGAGCTACGTGATCGACGTGTACCGGGGCAGGGGCAGGGCCCAGAAGCACCTGATGAACGTGTGCCTGTACATATCGTTCTTCCCGCAGCTCATCGCCGGCCCCATTGTGCGGTATGAGACCGTGGCGGAGGAGATCACGGGCCGCACGGAGACCGCGGACGATTTCTGCGAGGGCATACGGCGCTTCATGCTGGGCTTTTCCAAGAAAGCGATCCTCGCCAACACCCTGGCCCGGCTGGTGGACGCGGTGTACGTGCTGCCGGAGGGCGAGATCAGCGTGACCCTCAGCTGGATCGCCGCCAGCGCGTACCTGATGCAGGTATACTACGACTTTTCAGGCTATTCCGATATGGCCATCGGCCTTGGGCGCATGTTCGGCTTCCATTTTCTGGAGAACTTCGATATGCCCTTCGTTTCGAAGTCCGTCACGGAGTTCTGGCGCAGGTGGCACATCTCCATGTGCACCTGGTTCAGGGACTATGTGTTCTTTCCCCTGGGCGGAAGCCGCGTGAAGAGCAAATGGCGCCTGGCCTTCAACATGCTGGTGGTGTGGGCGCTCACGGGCCTGTGGCACGGCGCGGAATGGACGTACGTGTGCTGGGGGCTTCTGTTCTTCGCGGTGCTGATCGCGGAAAAGCTCACGGGCCTTGGCAAATGGATGGAAAAGCACGCCGTGGGGCATTTGTACGCGATGGCGGCCGTGGTGGTGATCACGGTGCTGATCCGCTCCAGCGACATTTCCTCCGCCCTCGCGTTTTACAAGACCATGTTCGGGCTGAACGGCGCGCCGTTTTTCGACCGGCTCACGCTGTTCATGCTGAAGGAATACGCCTGGTACCTGATGCCCGCCGTGCTGTGCGGCCTGCCCGTGGGCAGGGCGATCAAAAACCGCCTGCGCCTGGGGGACGCGGCCTGGGAGCTTCTGAGCGGCGCTTCCCTTGCGCTCACTACGGTGCTGGCAGTGGCCAACGTGGTGGCGGGCGGCTACAACCCGTTCATCTACTACAACTTTTAGGAGGCGCGCATGAGAAAGCAAGTCAACCGCGCGCTGGCGATCCTGTTTGTGGGCTTTATCTGCCTGGTGATGGTCCTGACGCTGGCAAAGTACGGGCGCAACTACGCCTACGGCTTCTTTAAGAGCTATACCGACCAGCTCAAGACGGACAACGATATTTTCGACCGCATGTCTGCCCGCGTGTACAAACTCAACTACAACGCCGAAAAGCGGCTCTGGGGCCGGGATACCCTGAGGCATCTGTCCGCCCGGGCGCAGATGCTGCCCGGAAAGCACCTGGTGAACATCGCCGACTTCGACATGGTGAAGCTGAAAAGCGGCGGCTACTACAACGTGCTGCACGGGCCTTACGACCCCACCAGCGCCAACAACGTGATCGCTTTCGCCCAAATGGCGGAAGAAAAGTACGGCGCGAAGAGCTTGGTGGTGTATTGCCATTCGGGCCTGTACGAGGAAGACCTCCTGCCCGGCGAGACGGACGCCTACGACAATCTGGACGATTATTCCAGGCTGATCCTGGAAGACCTGGCGAAGGCGGGCCTGCCCGTGACGGACAGCCGCGACACCTATGTTGGCCACGGCCTCACCATGGATAAGGCCGTCAACAAAAGCGACATGCACTGGACGCACCTGCTGGCGCTGAACACCGCCTGCGATACCGTGAAAACGCTGAACGACGCCTTCGGCCTGGGCCTGGACGAAACGGCGCTTGACGAGAGCCGCTTCACCCTGGACCTGTATCCCAAACGGCTCAACGGCGAGTTTGCCCGGCGCATCGGCGACGCTTCCGTGGATAACGACGATGTGTACGTGCTGTATCCTGCCTACGATACCCATATCCTCTACGAGGAAAGGGGCACGCCCGAAGCCACCCGGGAGGGCAGCTTCCGCGACGCGGTGATCAAATACGAGAATCTGGAGTGCGACGAGGGCAAGGACTATTCCTCGGACGCCTACTATATCTACGGCCACTACCTGGCGCAGACCCACACCCACAACGACGGCGCCGTGCCGCTGAAGGTACTGGTGATCAAGGACAGCTTCGGCTCCACCTTGAGCGCGTTTCTGTCCCTGGCTATCGGGGACGTGTACGCGGTGGACCCGCGAAGCACCACCGAATCCATGGAATCCATACTGGACGCGGTACAGCCCGACATCCTGATCTTTGCCTGCTGCGCCCATACCCTGAGCAACGTACAGGCGGAGATCGCTGCGGACTGAAGACGGCTGCGCCTTAAAACAGAAATACAGAGGAGTCAATATGGAGCTGTACGATTCTTTCGCCCTGGTTTTGCCCCGCGAGCGGCTGCTCAGAAACGAGCCCATGCGGCTGCACACCAGCTTCCGGGTGGGCGGGCCTGCGGACGTGATGTTTGCCCCTGCCGGCGAAGAGGAGCTTTCCCTTGCCCTTAAGCATGCCAAGAGGCTGGGCTGTCCCAGCACGGTGATCGGCAACGGCAGCAACCTTCTGGTCAAAGACGGCGGCATCCGGGGCCTGGTGATCCGGCTGGGCGACGCGTTCAGTGAGACACGCTTTGAAGGCGGCGATGTGTTCGTTTCTCCGGGCCAGAGCCTGGCCCGGCTTTCGCAGATGGCGATGGAGCGCGGTTTGACCGGCCTGGAATTTGCCTCCGGCATCCCCGGCAGCGTGGGCGGCGCCATGGCCATGAACGCGGGCGCGTACCAGGGCGAAATGAAGCAGGTCACGCAGGGCGCGCGCCTGATGGACCCTGTGAGCGGACAGGTGCTTTCCTGTACCGAGGAGGAGCTGTGCCTGGGCTACCGCGAAAGCCGCATGCTGAAGACCGGCGAGATCGTGACGCGGGTGCACCTGCGGCTTCAGCCCGGCGACAAAACAGAGATCCTCGCCAAAATGGAGGACTTTAACGCCCGCCGCCGCGATAAGCAGCCTCTCAATTATCCCAGCGCCGGCAGCACCTTCAAGCGGCCCGAGGGCAAGTTCGCGGGCGCGCTGATCGAAGGGGCGGGTCTCAAGGGCACGCGCGTGGGCGGTGCCCAGGTGAGCGAAAAGCACGCGGGCTTCATCATAAACGCCGGCGGGGCGACCGCCAGGGACATACTGGACTTGATCGCCCTGGTGCAGGAAAAGGTCCTGAAGGATTCCGGCGTGAAGCTGGAGACCGAAGTGCGCGTGCTGGGCGAAGACGCATGAGCTTTACCGATACCGTAAAGGAAGAACTGAGCCACGCGGAGTGTACCCGTCACTGCTGCGCCCGGGCGGAGGTCTGCGCCGCCATACTGTTAAGCGGCGGTCTTTCCTTCCGGGGGCGCGGGCGCTACGGGCTGAGCATCACCGTGAGCAGGGCTGCGGTCTCCAGGTATTTCTATACGCTGGTCAAGCGGTCGCTGGGCCTGTCCTGCGAGATCCGCACGCTTCGGGCAAACCGCCTGGGGGAGACCAGCGCGGTGGAGCTGTCCTTTCCCGAAGACAGCGTGCCCCGGGTGATGGACGAGCTTTGCCTGCACGACGAAAACGCCCTGTTCGGCGTGCCGGTGCGGCCCCATCCCTCCATCGTGGAGAACGCGTGCTGCCGGGCGGCGTTTCTGAAAAGCGCCTTCCTGATCACGGGCTACATCTCCAGCCCGGAAAAGGAATACGCCCTCACGCTGTCCTGCGCCGCCCCGGATATGGCAAAATGCCTGTCGGAGCTGATGCACGAGATGGACATTTCCGCCTCCGTGAGCCGCCGCCGCAGCGGTTACGTGGTGTACGCCAAGGATGCCGAGAGCGTGAGCGTGTTTCTGACCCTCGCGGGCGCCCACACGGCGCGGCTGAGCTTGGAAAACGTGCGCATCATGAAGGATCTCAAAAACCAGACCAACCGCCTCACCAACTGTGACAACAACAACATCGAGCGCGCGGTGCACTCCGCGGCACAGCAGAGCGAGGACATCCGCTTTCTGGCCAGGGAGCTGGGCTTCGATCACCTGCCCGAATGGGCGCGGGAGATCGCGTCCCTGCGGCTGGAAAACCCCGAGGCGTCCCTGACGGAGCTGGGCGCGCTGTGCGACCCGCCCATAGGCAAAAGCGGCGTGAACAGCCGCCTGCGCAGGCTCGCGGACATGGCCAGACGCATAAAAGAACAACAGCCGGACTCCTGATGAACGGAGCCGGCTGTTTTATATACGGAACGCTTTCTTGGAATCTTTCCGGATTGAAAAGCTCAGAATAGGGACAGGAAAATGCCCAGCACCGCCCATGCGGCCAGGGAATAGAAGCGGTCGTGTTCGTCCCGCCCGGTTTGGAAGATCTTTAGGGCGCGCTCCCGGTCAAGCAGCTCGAAGCCGTCGAACAGCTCCGTTCCTTCCGCGCCGTTCTGGCTGAGCTCGTCCAGGCTGTCGAGGGTGATCTCCGCGCACAGAAAAGCGTTGCTTTCGTCCGTCATGCCGGGCGTGCAGTAGGCGCAGGGACTGAGGACGTACACTTTGTCGGTGGGCTTGACCGTAAGCCCGCTTTCTTCTTTGATCTCGCGTATCGCGGCGCTTACCAGCGGGTCGGCGCTTTTTTTGTCTTCGGGGTCCAGAAGCCCCGCCACGGGGCTCAGCAGGAACTGCCCCACGGCGTAGCGGTATTCGTAGGACATGAGCAAACGCGTTTCGTTGCCCGGCAGATGCAGTACGACCGCGATGGTGACGGCGTCCGGCAGCATGCTCTTCGCCTCTTCGTCCGTCATTTTCGCCACGAGGTCCGCTTTTTCCCGCCGCGAGGCCACATAATAGTGCTTCCCCTCGGCGTACTGAAGATCATAGCATTTTAAAAACCGCGATTCATACAGCGTCTCGATATGTTCTTTGCTGATCTGGGTATTCATGTAAACCTCTCCTCCCGGCGGCGCATTCCGATTTTCGTCCGCATTATAACGGACTTTTCGGCAAAATGCAAGTGCCTGTCACGCCGGAGCTTGCAGATCCGTCCGATGCGCGGCAGCATAACAGCAGGACCGCTGCATGATCTGCAGCGGTCCCGGTTGAAGGTTGGATTCGTTTATTCGCTTCCGTCAGACGGCGTCCGGCGCCTCCGCCTCCTCGGGCGGTTCCGTAACGGGGGCTTCCTCGCCGAAGAGGGAGGAGAAGAAGTCCGCGATGCCGTTTCCGTCGTCCGCATCAATCTCGTTGTAGTAGCCGTATTCGTCGTAATAGCCGTACCAGGTCTCGTCCTTCGGTGTGTAATCCGGGCTGTAGTAGGTGGCGCCGCTGAAGCGCACGTGGCAGCGCTGGGTCTCGATAGTGTTGCTGCCGCAGTCGCGGATGGTCACATTGTTGAATTCGGTGCCCGCGCAGTCGCTTATGATGGCAGCGTACATGCTGCATTCGTAGATCTCGCTGTCGTTCACATGGAGATCCACGCTGCCGAAAGCGTTCACGCCGTTCACGCCGCAGCCGTACAGGCCGCAGTTGGAGATGGTGCACGCTTCGCAGCCCATGAAGGAGATCACGTCGCCCGTGCAGCTGCCGGCGCCTGTCACATGGCCCAGCACGAGGTTTTCCAGGGTGACTCGGCTGCAGTAGCGGAATGACAGCACATCCGCGGAGCGGGGCATGGTCTCGATGTTGGGTCTGCCTTCCGCGCCGATCAGCTTCAGATTGTCCACGCCGATCAGCACCAGGCCGTAGCCGTCGTAATTCTGCGTCCAGTAGCAGTTTTCGCTGTACATGCCGCCGTACGCCAGGGCAGAGGAGAGGTCGAAGGTATCGCCTTCCAGATAGATCACGGTGTCGCTGCCCAGGCAGGCGATCAGCTCGTCCGCGGTGGACACGTGGTACTCGGTAGTGCCGTCAGCGAGCTTTTTGCCTTCGGGCTTTTCCGGACTGATCAGCACCTGCTCAGACCTGGGGAATTCGGCCCACTGCATGCTTTCCAGATCCTGAACGTACAGAGGCTCTCCGTCCCGGCTGAACACGTTTGCGTGTTCGCCTTCAAACCAGCGGGATGCGCCGAGGCCGTTGTTTTTAAACTCGCAGCCGCTCACCGCGATGTTGTCGCCGTAGATATTGAACCCGGTTCCGAAGCGGTTGTCGTAGATGCGGCAGCCAGCCAGCTCGAGTCCGGAAGAGTTGGAGGATTCGACGAAATACTGCATATGGTTGTTGTATACCGAGGTGTTGTAGATGCCCAGCAGCGTCGTGTTGTAGGTCTCGACCATCCACATTCCCGGATAGCCGTTGTGGGCTTCGCAATCGTGGAATTCGCAGCTGTCGAAGATGATGTCATAGCAGTTTGCGATCTCGATCGCGCCGGTGGAGCATTCCTTGATGACGGTGTTCTCACAGCGGACCTTCCAGCACTCGTTGGCCCAGATGCCGATGGTGCCGCAGCCGTACAGCACGCAGCCGTCGATGGACACGTCGCGGCATCCGTACAGATTCAGCACCGCACCCTGGCAGGCGTCGGGCATCTGCGTGTGGCCGCAGGTAAGATCCTTCAGGGTCACGTTGACCGCGCCAAGCAGCTTCAGCACATCGGCGCTGCGGGGACGCGTGACGATGGTCACCTGATCGGCGCCGCCTTCGCCCGCGATGGTCAGGTTCTTCACCACGTCCAGCACCAGGGTATAGCCGTCGGCGGCTTCCTCCCAGTAGTAGCTGTCGCCCTGCGCGCGGCCGTAGCCCTGGGTTTTGGTCAGGTCGTAGGTGCCGGGGGCCAGCAGGATCAGGCGGTTATCGCCGATGGCGTCTATGAATTCGTCTGCGGTGCTCACGTGTATGGTCTCGTATTCGGGATCGGCGGGAGCGGTATTGCTCTGGACTGTGTCGGAGCTGGCCCTGGCGGGACCCAGCACGAACGCACAGCCCGTGATCATCATCATCAGCGCGAGGCTCAGCGCCAGCGCCTGTTTTCCGAGTTTTTTGAATGTCATGATTTGTACCAGCCTTTCTTTCAGATCGCGCTTCTGGGTGGTGAAGCTCACCGCGATCACGCGGCGGGGAAGCGCTCTGTCCGCGGCGAGATTGAGCAAGAGTTCGCCGTAGGACTTTTTATCGTTCCTGTCCATGCGCCCGAGCAGCTTCTGGTCGCAGCTCAGCTCGCAGTACAGGGTGGTCTGCGTGCGGAACAGGTGAACGAGGGGATTGAACCAGTGGAGGGAATACACCAGGGTCTGCAGCCATTTGAGGGCCAAGTCGCCCCTGCGGTAGTGGGTGAGCTCGTGCCTTAAGATGCGGTCGAGGTCCTCGGAAGTATACTCGCGGTCCGGCAGCACGATCACGGGCCGGATCAGCCCCAGCAGCACGGTGGAACTGACCTTGTCGCTGCGGTACAGTGCGGGATAGGGCGAAGCGTTCAGCGCGGAAAGCACGGAGCTGTCCAGCGGCCGGGCGGGCTTCAGGGTCCTGAACAGCAGGCGACGGAAGCGTCCGAAGCCGATCAGCGTGCCCAGGAAGCTGACGAGCGCCCCGCCCAGCCACAGGTAAAACCAAAGGGAGGCGTTTTTGTACAGGGGCACGGCAGGGACATCGGCGGGGTTTGCCGCCGGGCCGCTTTCCGATGCCGATACATTGCTTTCGCGTATGGTCTCGGTGAACTTGGTGCTTTTGCGGGCACTTTCGCGGGTGAGCATGCCTTCGGTGCGCACCAGGGGAGACACGTACAGCCCGCCCTGACCGTCGCTGCGCACCGTGTAGAGGATGCTTTCCGGCACGGTCTTCGCAAAACTCACGCCGATCAGCCCGCTCACGGGCAGCATGAAACGCAGGATCACCAGCGCCCAGCACAGGTAGATGAAGCCACTGGACAGATGCTTTTTGCCTACTTTGGACAGGGCCAGCACGATCAGCCCCAGTGCGCTTCCGCACACGGAGAGCGACAGCAGGATCAAAAGGAAGTTTTCCATATCATTCGCCCTCCATCCGGAACATGTCCCTGAGCTCGTCTATGTCCTTGCGGCTCAGCTCCCTGCCCTTGACCAGCGCGGCTACCAGGTCCTGCGCGCTGCCCTTGAACAGGCGGTTCACCATATCGCCTGCCGCCCAGGCGTTGTAATCGTCCCTGCTCAGGCAGGGGCTGTAATAGAATACGTCCCGCTTTTCCTGCCGGATGGCGCCTTTTTCGCAAAGCCGCCGTATCAGCGTCTTCACGGTTGGGTCGCTCCAGTCAAAGCGTGTCTGCAGGGTCTTGCGTATCTCCGAAAGCGGCTGGGCGTCCCCGGCCTCCCACAGCACCTGCATGACCTCGAGCTCCGAAGCGGAGATCTTCTCGGCGAGATTCTTCATTCTGTACCTCCTATACAGATGACGCGCGTCATCTGTATACACTATACCGCGGCGGGTGACAGATGTCAACTGGGTAGGGCCAAGTATTACAGAAATGTAACAAAGGGGGGGAATGATGGCGTCATCTGAAAGAAGAGCGCCTGGGCGTGGATCAGCCCGCGTTCCACCTCATCCGGCCTCGCAGTGCTCGGCCACCTTCCCCTCCAGGGGAAGGCTTTTGCACCTCCACACAAAGGTTCTCCACCGGGGAAGGCGCAGCGCTGCGTAAAATGGATTTCTTTTGAAAGATAAGCATTGTGTGCAATGCCAAAGGCTTCCCCTTTGATGGGAAGCTGGCAGCCGCAGGCTGACTGAAGAGGTGTCCTGAAACCGGCTGAGGGAAGCACCTTCTTTGAAGCGCCTCCCTCAGCCGGTTGATAATAATGTGGAAAGATTTTATCCCCGCACGAACTCCACCGCGCGGTTCTCCCGGGCGAGCACGATGCAGATCTGTTTAACCGGCCGGCTGGTGATCCGCTCCAGGGCTTCGGCGTAGGCGCCCAGCTGGGTAGAGTAGCGGGCGAGGAGGGCGTCGTCGTCGTTTGAGCGTTCCGTTTTATAGTCCGCCAGCACCCACTGCCCGTCCTCCAGGAAGCACAGGTCGATGGTGCCCTGCACCAGGATGCGGCCTTCCTCGGGGAAATCCTTCACCAGCCGGCGCGTGGGGACGAACAGCGAAAAGCTCCACTCCCGATGCACTTCATTTGACGCCGCCGCGCGGCGGCCCAGGGGGCTCAGGGCGAAGTCTGCCAGATACGCGGGCTTCACGCAGGCGCGCTCCTCGGCGCTGAGCAGCTGCCTTTCAGCCATGCCGTTTAACTGGCCGGCAGCTTCGAGGCAGGCGTCCTCGCGGCTGGAAAGGGCTTTGAAGGGTGCAAGGTCCAGGTGCCTGAGCGCCGCGTGTATGGCAGTGCCCCGGTCGGTGTAAACGTTTTTGTCCTCTCCTGTAAGGAAGGCGGGGGCCTCGGCCACGCGCGGCAGCTCCTGCCCGCCGGTAAACTCCTTTTCCAGGCCCGTGACGGATAGCTTGACCGGCGCGCAGGGAACGGCGCTTTCGGGATACGTCCACCGGAAGGCTTCCTTCAGCGCGGGATCGCTGCTCTGCGCGGCCAGTATGCTTTCCAGCGCCCGGATCATTTCTCCGCCCTTCGCCTGGGACGGCGCGTACAGGGAGGCGGCAGGGAACAGCTTCACATTCACCCGCGGACGAGCGAGGTCCGCTTGTCCGCCCAGCGCTTCCGCCCCGGGGCTGCAGAAGGCCGCGGCGCACACGATGTCCAGCGCGCTGGAGTACAGATCCGGATAGGACTGCGCCGCCCTCCAGCTGGTGCGGGCGTTCTCGGCGTTTGAGGTGCAGCCCGTCAGGATGAGGCGGTCCTGGGCGCGGGTCAGGGTGACGTACAGCACCCGCAGTTCCTCCGCCAGGTCTTTCTGCTTATCCTGGGCGCGTATGGCCTTCATGGCAAGCGTGGGCCGCTGGCTCACCAGCTCCATGTCCGTGTGCAGGCAGGCAAGGCCCAGCTGCTTGTCGGTAAAGATGCTCTCCTCCCTGCCGCTCCTGGAAAGGGAGCGGCCCAGCATGGAGGCGAACACCACCCGGAATTCCAGACCTTTGCTCTTGTGGGCGGTCATCAGGCGCACCACGTCGTCGTTCTCGCCCAGCTCGTGGGCCCCGGAGCCGTCCGTGGAAGAACGCATGCTTTCCATATACTCCAGAAAGCCGCTCAGGGAGCTTCCCCGGGTCCGCTCGTAGCCCAGCGCCTGCTGGCAGAGCATGTCCAGGTTGGCCTGGCGGCGGCGCCCGCCGGGCAGCGCGCCGGTAAAGAGGTAAAAGTCCGTGTCGTTCAGGATGCGGCGGATCAGCTGGTCGAGCCTGAGATTTGCGGCGAGCTCCCGCCATGCCTCGTTCAGGCGCAAAAAGCGGTCCGCCTGGGGAAACTCGTTTCTCGCGTTCTCCACGGCCCGCCACAGGCTGACGCCGGGCGAGGCGACCCGGATGCGGGCAAGGTCCTCGCTCTTTAAGCCGAACATGGGCGAGCGCAGCACGCACAATAGCTCGATCTCGCAGCGGCGGCTGAGCAGAAGCCGCAGCGCACTCACCGTCACCATGACCTCCAGGGCGTCGAACACGCTGTCTGAGCCGTCCGCGTATACGGGTATATCGGAAGCCGCCATCACCGCGGCCATGGGGGCCAGAACGTCCTTGCGCACCCGCGTGATCACGCAGATATCCCGGTAGCGCAGGCTCCTGTCCTCGTCCATCAGCTGGTGTATGCGCCGGGCGATCAGCACGGCTTCCTTCTCTGCATCGGCGAGGTCTTCGGGGGAGACGCCGTCCTCGTCCAATTCGTTTTCTTCCTCCGTATCCTCCGGGGCGCCGCTTTTGTCCACCAGCAAAAGCTCCACGGGCGCGTCCGGGCCTTCGGGATTCCTGCCCTGATACAGCTGGGCGGCATCGTCGTATACGATCTCG
Source organism: Clostridia bacterium (assembly GCA_017552535.1). Lineage (GTDB taxonomy): Bacteria > Bacillota > Clostridia > Christensenellales > Aristaeellaceae > RUG14130. The sequence continues at coordinate 16,527 of JAFZPV010000012.1, read as the reverse complement.
CTGGTGCCGCCGTTCATCACGCGGCGGAATACCAGATTCACAAAATCGATCACCGCGCCGCGGGAGCGGTAGTTGCGGCCCAGCACGATCAGCTCGCTGTTTTCCTCCTGGGCGCTGCGCAAGCAGGCCTCCATGAACAGGGCGGGCTCGGCGTTGCGGAAGCGGTATATGGACTGCTTCACGTCGCCCACGCAGAAGCGGTTGTTTTCGCCTGCCACCCGGGACACGATGGCTTCCTGTATGTCGCTGGTGTCCTGGTATTCGTCCACGAACACGTATTTGTACTTGCGGCGGAGCTTTTCGCGGGCGCTTTCGTCTTCCAGCACCCGGATCGTGAGGTGTTCCAGGTCGTTGAAGGTGAGGGCGCCGCGCTCCCGCTTGACTTTGCTCAGGCGCTCCTGCATGCCGAAGGCCATATCTCCCAGCGCCCGGAACGCGGGAATATCCTCCCGGATATCCTCCATGGCCTCCTGAACGGGCAGGGATACGAAGGCGGGCGCCTTTTCGCGCAGCAGATTCTTCGCCTTTTCCCGCAGGTTCCTGGCCTGCTCGGCGATCTCCGGGTCGGCATCCGGCCCGCGGTACGACGCCTTCATGGGGGAGAAGGCGTTCAGCGCCCCGCGCAGCTGCTCATATGAAAGGCCTTTCAGGGAGCGGATGTACTCCAGGTCGCTGTTAAGCGCCGCTTCGGCGCCGGACGGGCCGTCCGTGCGGCGGGCCAGCGCCAGGGCGCATTCGGTGAGCGCGGCGGCTTCGTCTGCCGTCTCCACCGCCTGCCGGGCGAGAACGTCCGTCCAGACCTGCCCGTCCGATCCCATCAGGGCGAGGGCCTCCTCATACCAGCTCCGGGCGTCCGGGCGGGCGGACAGAAAGCGGTACAGCGCGCTCACCATGTCCCTGACGTCCTCCGGCGAGCGGCCCCGGCACAGCACCTGCATGCCTTCGTCCATCTTCCGGTAGGCGTCTTCCAGGGTGTCGGCGAGCGCTTCATCCTCCAGAAGCGCGTTTTCCGCTTCTTCCAGTATGCGAAACTCCGGGTCCACGTCCGCCAGCTCGAAGTTGGCGCGTATCACCCGGGTGCAAAAGGAGTGCAGCGTGGATATGGAGGAATACTCCAGGCGCTCCATTTCGCCGTACATGTTTTCGTCCGTCTGGGCCAGCTCGCTCAGGCGCTTGTACAGCTTGGCGCGCATATCCTGGCTGGCGGCCCGGGTAAAGGTGACGATGAGGATCTCGTCGATGTGCACGCCCTCCCGGATCAGCGACAGCACGCGCTCCACCAGCACCGTGGTCTTGCCCGAACCGGCTGCCGCGGAGACCAGAAGGTTCTTGTGCCGCGCGGAAATGACGCGTTTTTGCTCCGGAGAAAAATCCATACTGCCTCCATGTTAAACATATGTTAATTATCCCGATGACGGCAGGAATAAAAAAGACCATAGTCGAATTTTTAAGCCCGCAAACAGACCAACGTCTGAAAAAGAAGGAGGCGCGTGTCCGTGAAGTTTCACCTCAGGAGAGGCTGGTACTGGGCTCTGATCATTGCCATCGGCGTGATTTTTTTCTCGCTGGAAGGCTATATGAGCGCGGAGAAAAAGCAGGTGCTGGCCCGCATTGAGCAGATGAATCAGGAAAACGTGCGCCTCACGGAAGAACTGCAGGCCCTCGAAAGCGAGCTGGCCTTTGTGAAGACCGACGAGGGCATCGAACTGTATGCCCGCGCCCTGGGGATGCGCAAGCCCAACGAAACGCGCTACAGCGCGGTGAACGCGGGCAAGTGACCCGATCCTGTTTTTCAGCCTGTGCAGGCGGCGGCTTTGGGGCCGCCGCTTTTTTGTCCGCTTCCGCAGACGGCCCTGCCTTCCGCCGCTCATTGTACAACAAAACGGGGGACGAATGCAAGGGCTTAAAAGCGGCTTGCCTTCATTCCGCCCGTATGCGTTGACAAGCCGGAGGGCAGGGAGTACAATACGGATATACCTATATACATGTACGCAAGGAGCCCCGCATGCCTGAGACCCGAAAAAAGCCGTTGAGCGCCAAGCAGCCGGCGAAAAAGAAAAAGAAGAAAAAGACGCACCGGGTGAAAAAGTTTTTCCGGCGAGTCTGGAGCCTGTTCAACTGGTACTACGCCAAGACCACCGATCCCGAGGAGAGGGAGGTGCGCATCAAGCCGCGGCTGATGGGACGCACCGTTACCTACGCGGGCTTTATGATCATGATGGCGGCGCTGATCGTGCTGATCACGCTGATCCTCAACAACAGCGCCGTGGGCGTGGATCACGAGCAGATCGTGGTCACGGGCCTTTCCGGCGATTTCGAGGGATATAAGATCCTGGTGATCTCCGACCTGAACGGGCGGTCCTTCGGCCAGGAGCAGTCCACCCTCATGCGCCGCCTCACCAACGAGAGCTATTCCTGCGTGCTGATCCTGGGCGACATGGTGGGCCCCAGCGGCAGCACGGAAGCGTTCTATACGCTTCTGGAGCAGCTGGGCACCCGTAAGCCCGTGTACTTTATCGCCGGGGACTCCGATCCTTCCCCGATCCTGGAGACGCCCCGGGACAATTCCGGGCAGGATATGACCCTGAGCCAGATGGTGCTGGCGGACTGGGTGCTGGGGGCGATGGAGCGCGGCGCCACGTACCTGGACACGCCCCTGAGCCTCAAAAAGGGCACGTCCACCATGTGGCTGATCCCGGACATGTTTTTGAACCTCAACGTGACCACGGCGCTGGACGCCTACAAGGACGAGCTGGAACAGCAGAACGAGAGCTTCCTGGAGGGCGTGAGCGTAAGCCGCGAAACACTGCCCCTCACCACCTACCGCAGGAACCAGCTCTTCAAGACCCAGTCGGTGATCTCCTCGGTGGCCAGCGACGACCTGCTGATCATGCTGTCCCACGAAGCGCCCAGCGATTCCCAGCTGCTCATCGCTCAGGAGGCGCTTTCCGCCCAGGAGAAAAAGAGCTATTTCATGGCGCCGGACGTGGTGTTCTCCGGGCACTACTGCGGCGGCGAGTGGAAGCTGCCGCTGATCGGCACGCTGTACGTGCAGTCCAACATCCTGCCGCGCTACGGCTGGTTCCCGGACGAAAAATACGTGCAGGGACAGCGCAGCGTGGGAGGCACCATCGTGTATACCGCCCAGGGCCTGGGCAACAACGCCGCCACCGTTCTGAGCGGACGGCTGAACAACCCGCCCCGCGTGACCCTGGTGACCCTTACGGGCGAGCTTCCGCCCAGCATGCTGGATTAGTTCCGGACAACTGAACAGTTCCGTGCCCCGCCTTTCCGTTTTCGGAAGGGCGGGGCTTTTTTTGCTGGCACTTTGCAGAGAGTCAGATAAGCACACCGCCTCATCACCGCCTTCGGGGGAGCTTCCCCTCAAGGGGAAGCCTTATTTGCCTTCTCCTTGGGGAGAAGGCGGGCCGCAAAGCGGTCCGGATGAGGTGCCGGTTTGCGCAAGTCCCCATGTTTACGGGAAATTAACGCTTCGTGAAAAAATGGGCAAATCCGGGCAAGGCCGGGGGCGTAGGATGGCAGCATCCGGATACGGGAGGTGATTCGATGCCGGAAAATGAACTGCGGCCGGAGGCGCTTTTGTCCGCTATGCGGAGGGTACTGGCCCGGGACGCGGGGGAACTGGAGGCGGAGGGGGAGCCCCTCGCCGGCAAAAGCGCGGCCACGGCCATCGGGGAGGCGCTGGCGCGGGCGGGCATGAAGGGGGACGTGAAGGCGGTGGCGATCCTGATGGAGCTGGCGGGCGCGGACTATCGCAGCCGCGACAGCGAGGAAAAGCACCTGATCGACAGGGAAAAGCTGTCCCTGGGCGCCATGCGGCCCGGGCAGGTGATTATCGAGGAGGCAAGGCCCGATCCGGACGCCTGAACAAAAGCGGTTTTGCCAGTGCGCTCACGGAAAGGAGGCGGGAAGGCTGAACGTATACGACCTGATCGCGAAGGCCTATTACGACGTATACGACGACATGCGCCGGGGCAGTCACGCGGAATACTGGCTGAAAGGCGGCCGGGGTTCGGGCAAAAGCAGCTTTGCCGCTGTTGCCGTGCTGATGGGCATCCTGCGGGACCCTCTGGCCAACGCCGTGATCTACCGCCGCGTGGCCGCCACCCTGCGGGACTCGGTGTACGCGCTCATGGTGTGGGCGGCGGAGGCGCTGGGCGTACAGGGGCTGCTTTCATTTAAAAGGTCGCCGCCGGAGATCGTGTACCGGGCCACGGGGCAGAAGATCCTGTTCCGGGGCGCGGACGATCCGGTAAAGAGCAAGTCCATCACCGTATCGCGCGGGAATTTCCGCTTTCTGTGGTTCGAGGAGATGAGCGAGTTCCGCGGCGAGGAGGACATCCGCTCCATCGTGCAGAGCGTGCTGAGGGGTTCGGACAGGGGCGTTCTGATCGGGACGTTCAATCCGCCCCGCACCGCTTCCCACTGGATAAACGCCGCCTGCCTGGAACAAAGACCCGCTCGGCTGATCAAGCACAGCACCTACCTGGATATGCCCCGCGCATGGCTGGGGGAAAGGTTTTATCTGGAGGCGGAGCGGCTGAAAACGCTCAATCCCCGCGCCTACGCCAACGAATACCTGGGCGAGGTGACGGGCACGGGCGGGCAGGTGTTTGAAAACCTGTATATCGGCCCGCTGAGCGACAGCGAGCTGGCTGCCCAGGACAGGCGTTACTTCGGGCTGGATTTCGGCTTTGCCCTGGACCCGGACGCTTTCACCCAGTGGGCGTTCGACCGGAAAAGGAAGATCCTCTGGGCAGTTGACGAATACGTGTCCGCGCAGCAAAGCCCTTTGAGGCTCGCACAGGAGGTGCTCTCGCGGGCGGGCAGGAGCCCCGTGTTCTGCGACAGCGCCGATCCCCGCATGATCCACGAGCTGCGCGCCCTGGGCGTAAACGCCGCGGCGGCGAAGAAGGGCCCTGGCAGCCGGGAACACGGCTATCGCTGGCTTAAGACGCTTGCCCAGATACGTGCAGATCCCGCCAGGACGCCCGTGACGGCCAGGGAGCTCATGGGCTTTGAGTACCTAAGGGACAAGACGGGCGCCTTCATCAACGCCTACCCGGACGGCAACGACCACACCCTGGACAGCTGCCGCTACGCGCTGGAAAGGGAGATCGGCGCCCGCAGGGCCGGCACGCGCAGCGACGTGTACTGAGACCGGGAATACGGTCATGGAAAGGAAGTGGAACGCTTGATCATCAGATCGCGCAAATGGATGCCGGGAGGGGAGGTGACGGGCGCGCTGCTGGAGGGCGTGCTGAAGGAGCACGGGCGGCAGGCAGAACGGTACAAACGCCTGCGGGAATACTACCTGGGCAAAACGGAGATCCTGAACCGCCGCCGCGCACCGGGGCTGCCCAACAACCGCATCAGCCATCCCTTCGCCCGCTATATCGTCACGGTGACCACGGGATACCTGACGGGGCAGGGCGTGAGCTACAAAACGGACGAGGAAGACCGCGAGGCGCTTGGGCAGATCCTGGAGATGTACCGCGCGGCGGACATCGCCTCCGTGGACGTGGAAAACGCCCGTGCCGCGGCCATCTACGGCCGGGGCGTGGAATACATCTGCCCGGGGGAGGACTCTGCGCCCCGCGCCTACGCCTTAAGCCCGGAGAGCGCCTTTGTGGTGTACGAGGACGATATCCGGCACAGGCCCCTGTTCGGCGTGTACGTTTCGCGTCAGACGGAGGAGGACGGATCACCCGGTCCGCTGAAGGCGCTGGCGGCGACGGACAGGGAGATATGCGTATTCGCCCAGACCGAAGAGGGTTTCGTGCGTCAGTCGCGCACGCCCCACTTTTTCGGCGGGGTGCCCATGGTGGAATACTGGAACGACGAAAACGAAAAGGGCGACTTTGAGTGGGTGATGCCCCTGATGGACGCCTACGACGCGCTGCAGTCCGACCGGCTGAACGACAAGGACCAGTTCGCGGACAAGCTGCTGGTGCTCACGGGCTGCACGATGGAGACCGACGAAAACGGGCGCCCGCCCTGGCTGCAACTGCGCATGGACAAGGCCCTGTGCCTGCCGGACGGCGACGCGTCCGCCCAGTACCTCACCGGGGAGATGAACGAAAGCGGCAACGAGATCCTGCGTTCGTCCCTGGCGGACGACATCCACAAGCTTAGCGCGTATCTGGGGTCGGGGCGCGTGGTGATGAACGACTATACGCTTGTGATCGGGGATATCCCGGGCGGGCACAGACTCACGGTGCGCCGGGGCAATGAGGAGAGCACGCTGGATGTTCTGGACGGACAGCCGGGACGCGGCATTTCGGGCGCACGCCTGACGGACGAAAGCGCCCTGGAGCTCACTTTCACGGACGGCAGCGTGTTCGTTACGCCCTCCATCCGCGGCCCGCAGGGGGCGCCGGGCACCACGGCCTGGGCGGGCATAGAGGACAAGCCGCTTTCTTTTCCGCCCCAGGCGCACAGCCACGCGCTAAGTGACGTGACGAGGCTCGGGGCGCTTTTGGCGGAGGCGGAAGCGCCTGTGACCGTAACGCAGCTTGCCCAGATCGCGCCTTCTCAGGGCGAGACCGTATCGGTCACGGGCCAGCCGGCCCAGCTTCACGTTTCGCTGCCGGCTCCGCAGAGCGGGCGGGATTATCTGGTGAGCGTGATCTTCCGCGCAGGGGCGGGCTTTCAGCTCACGCACACGCTGCCGGCACAGTACCGGCTCAAATGGGCGAGCCTGCCGGACTGGCAGACCGGCGCGCTGTACGAACTGAGCTACCGCTGCCTGTGGCAGGAGGAGGACGGGCAGACTGTGATCGCAGCTAGATGGGAGGGCTTCGTATGAGCCTGGGCCTGCATCGCAGGGCGATGGGGTCCGTGCGCCTGCCCGCGCCGTTTAAGCGTGTAAATTATGTGATGAACGACGCCACGAACGGCATCGTGTACATCGACACGGGCGTGCCGGCAATGGAAAACAACACTTTCTTCGCGGATGCGCAGCTGGTGGACGTTGACGAAAACAGCCAGACGCTGTGGGGCGGGCGGAAAAGCGCCATGTCGCCCGAAATGGGAAATCAGCTGAGCTTTACCAAGAGCTCCGGGTGCGTGCAGTTCTGTGTGGGCGTGTATGCGCTGGGACCTGCGCACGACAGACTGCGCCACAGCTGGAAGAGCGAGTACCTGGAGGGCGTAAAGCGCCTGTACCGGGACGGCGCGCTGTGCGTCAGCCTGGAGCCGGAGGGATTTACCGCGGGGCCGAACGTGTACCTGTTCGCCACGAACAACAGCGGTGCGGCCATGTTCGGGGGCGGCAGCCTGCGCCTGTTCAGCTTCCGCGCCTGGACGGACGGCGTGCTCGTGAGGGACTTCGTGCCCTGCGTGCGCGCATCGGATGGAGTGCCGGGGCTGTACGACCTGGCGGGAAACGCGTTTTACGCGCCGCAGGGCCCGGGTGCCCTGACGGCGGGATAGGAGGCCAAATGCAGATCACGCTTATGCCCGGCGCGCAAGGCGGACAGGTGCGCGCAGCGCGCCTGCTCATGGGTTATGGGGACGGCGAATATTTCGACGAGGAGTTTGCCGCCTATGTGAAGGCCTGGCAGAAGGACAATACGCTTGCGCCCGACGGAACGGTGGGCCCGGAAACCTGGCGCGCGCTGGCCGCCCGGACCAAAACGGTTTCGCTTCAGAAAAACGCCCGCGGGCCGGAGGCGCTTGCGCTGCAGCTATTTCTGGCAAACGTGAAGGCCGACGGCAGGTTCGGTCCTGAAACGCGCGCGGCCCTCAAGCGCTTTCAGCAAACGGAGGACCTCACGGCGGACGGCACGGCGGGGCCGGCTGTGTGGCGAAGGCTGCTGGCGGGCGAAAAGGCAAAGGAAGACCTGAATGTACCGGACTTCAAGCAGTACGACGCGCGCTGGGCAGGCCGGATATATTCGTCCTGCGGGAACAAGAAGCAGACCATGCGCTCTTCCGGCTGCGGCCCGGCGGCCATGGCGGACATAGCGGCAGTCTGGTGGGATGAAAATACTACGCCCTGGGAACTGGCCCAAAGGAGCCTCTCCTGGGGTACGCGCACCCGGTCAAGCGGCACGGCGGGCGCGTTTTTTGCCCGCGCGGCCAAATGGTACGGCGCGGGCGGGTTTGTCTCAGGCGCGTCCGCTTCGGCGGCGAGGGACTGCCTCAAAACGGGCGGACTGGCGATCGTGTGCTTCGGAAAGAGCCGCTGGACCGGCGGCGGGCACTACTGCTGCCTGTGGAGATATGCGGACGGAACGTTTTTCATCCGCGACCCCGCAAGCGCACAGGCGTCCCGTGCCAAAGGCAGATTTGAAGAGGTCAGGGCCGCAGCGAAGCGCTTTTACTGCTTCTGGAAATAACGATCATACGGAGGGGAGGAGAAATATGGAAGACATCATGGGCAGACTGCTGGAGCTGGCCATCGGCCAGGGCCTGTGGGCGGCGCTGTACATCTATCTGTTTTTCCGCATGCTGAAGGAGAACCGGGACCGCGAGGAGCGCTACCAGGCCACGGTGGACCGCCTGAGCGGCAGCATCGAGGGCGGCATCGCGCGCATCCAAAACAAACTCGATATCATGAGCGGATCAGACGGCAATCGATGAAAATGAAATGAGATTTCATTTTCATCGGGCTGGCAAAGCTGGCCCTGCGGATTGAAAATGGAGGGGCGACGCCCCTCCAGACCATTCGGCTTATTCTCCTGTTTCTGCCGCAGTTTCCATCTGTTCAGCTTTCCCTCCGTGCTTTCCACTTGCTTCTTTCGTTCATCACGAAGCCCAGGCACGAGCCCACCACGCCGCCGGCGATGTGGGTGATCTGGGAAACGCTGTCGTTTACGAACAGGCCCTCATAGATCTGCACGCCGATGTACAGAAGCGCCACCAGCACGAAGGTGAGGGGAATGGTGCGCGTTTCGCGTATGGTGATGGATGACAGCAGGATAAACGAAAACACGATGCCGCTGGCGCCCAGAAGCCGCACGTGGGGGAACAGGAGCATCGTCAGCGCGCCCGTCACCACGGCGGTAGCCGCCATCACCGTGATCAGGCTCCTGCCGCCGTACTTTTCCTCCAGCATCGGGCCCAGGATCAGGAAGTACATCATGTTGCTGAGCAGGTGGTCCCAGTCCGCGTGGCCGAATACGTGCAGAACCAGCCGCGCCCAGGTGCGCAGGCTGCCCAGCGGCGCGCGCTCTACCGAGAACCACAGCCGGTTGCTTGCGCCCGAGGTGAGGAGGTTCAGTATCTGCACGGCGATGCATATGCCCGCGAAGCTGAGCACCACCGGGGAATTGAAGCTCAGGCGAAGACGCTGACGGGGAGAGGACATGGACACACCTCCAAACGGATTCAATAAAGAGGAAATAGGGAAAGAGGAAAGAGGAAATGATATGGTCGGGTGCACCCCACAAACCGATTTTCTCTTTCCTCTTTTCTCTTTCCTATTTTTTCCGCCCGATCCTCTGCGCGAGCTTGGTCACTTCCACGATGGGGATCACCATCAGCGCGATGCCGACCGCCAGGGCGAAGGAGGAGAAGGGCAGCGCGGCAAAGCCGAAGGCCGTGCGGAGCAGGGGAATGAACACCACGGCGGCTGTAAGCGCGAAGGACAGCACCATCGCGCCCAGCAGCCAGAGGTTGCGGGTCTTGAGGGAAAAGATAGATGCGCGCGCCGAGCGCATGTTGAGGGCGTGGAAGATCTCCGCCATGGACATGGTAATAAACGCCATGGTGGAGGCATATGCGGAGTTTGCAAAGCCGAAGGAGCCGGTCTCCAGCGCGCAGCCGCAGGCGAAGGATATGAACGTGAGCACTGTGACCATCAGGCCCTGGTACACGCAGTCGAAGCCTACGCCGCCGGCGAAGATGCCGGCCTTCGGGTCCCGCGGGGGACGGTTCATGATGTCGGCCTCCGGCTTTTCCATGCCCAGAGCCAGGGCGGGGAAGGTGTCGGTGATCAGGTTGATCCACAACAGCTGCACGGGCCTTAAGAGCGAAAAGCCGATCATGGTGGCCGTAAAGATGGATATGACCTCGCTTAAATTGGAGGACAGCAGGAACTGAATGGCCTTGCGGATGTTGTCGTAAATGCGGCGGCCTTCCTCCACGGCGGCTACGATGGTGGCAAAGTTGTCATCCGCCAGCACCATGTCCGCCACGTTCTTGGTGACGTCGGTGCCGGTGATGCCCATGCCAACGCCGATATCAGCCGCCTTGATGGAGGGCGCGTCGTTCACGCCGTCGCCGGTCATGGCGGTGATGCGGCCTTTCTCTTTCCAGGCGTTCACGATGCGCACCTTGTGCTCGGGCTGCACGCGGGCGTAAACGGAGTATTTCACCACGTCCCGGCTGAACTGTTCGTCCGTAAGCGCGTCCAGCTGCGCGCCGGTGATGGCCTGGGAGGCGTCCGATATGATGCCCAGCTCCTTGGCGATGGCGGCGGCGGTGTTCACGTGGTCGCCGGTGATCATGATGGGCCGGATTCCTGCGCGGCGGCACTCCTCGATGGAGGCTTTCACCTCGGGGCGCACGGGGTCGATCATGCCGTAGAGGCCGATAAAGGTGAGCTCGTTTTCAAGCGCGCCGGCCTCGAAGCTGTCCGGCAGGCGGTCATAGGTCCTGCGGGCGGCGGAAAGCACGCGCAGCGCGCTGTCTGCCATCTCGCGGTTGGCGGCGCTGATCTCGTCCAGGTCCTTCCGGGTGATGGGCCTCGCGGCGCCGTCCTTCAGGATATATGTGCACTTTTTGAGCACTTCGTCCGGGGCGCCTTTGGTGTACTGCACAAAGCCGCCGTCCAGCGGATGAACGGTGGACATCATCTTGCGCATGGAGTCGAAGGGGGCTTCGCCTGCCCGGGGCATGGCTTTGTCGAGCTCCGTCTTGTTCACGCCGATCTTCAGGGCGTGGTTCACCAGGGCGTTTTCGGTGGGCTCGCCCTCCGCCTCGCCGCTTTCGCCGATCACGGCGTCGGAGCACAGTGCCATGGCGACGGCCAGCTCGCGGCTGTCGGAGGTATATTCCTTCACCACCGTCATCTTGTTCTGGGTGAGGGTGCCGGTCTTGTCGGAGCAGATGATCTGGGTGCAGCCCAGGGTCTCCACGGCGGTCAGGCGGCGGATGACGGCGCTGCGCTTGGACATGCGGGTCACGCCGATGGACAGAACGATGGTCACCACCGTGGCCAGGCCCTCCGGAATGGCGGCGACCGCCAGGGACACGGCTACCATCAGCGTGTCGATCATGGGCTTGAAGCTGCCGTTTTTCAGGTCCTGTATAAAGCCGCCGTCCTTGAAGGCGGCAACGGCGAAGATCACCGCGCATATGCCGATCACCAGCCAGGTGAGGATGCGGCTCAGTTCGCCCAGCTTTTTCTGCAGGGGCGTTTTGCCGTCTTCCGCCTGGGTGAGGGCCTGGGCGATCTTGCCCATTTCGGTATCCATGCCCGCGCCGGTGATCACCGCGCGCCCGCGGCCGTATACGGCGGTGGAACCCATATACACCATGTTGGAGCGGTCGCCCAGGGGCACGTTTCCGTCCCCATGCGCGGCGATGGGCTTGTCGGTCTTGTTGACGGGCAGGGATTCGCCCGTGAGGGCGGACTCCTCGGTCTTCAGGGAGGCGCACTCGATCACGCGAGCGTCGGCGGGCACGGAATCCCCGGCCTCCAGCACCACGATGTCTCCCTTTACCAGATCCTCGCTCTTCACCACGCGCAGCACGCCGTCCCGGATCACCTTGGAGGTGGCCGCGGTCATCTGCTGCAGCGCCTCGATGGCCTTTTCGGCCTTGCTTTCCTGATATACGCCCAGCACCGCGTTCAAAAGCACCACCGCGCCGATGATGATCACGTCCGCGAAGGATTCGCCCTGCGTTACGGAGATCACCGCGGACACGGCGGCCGCCACGATCAGGATGATGATCATGGGGTCTGCCAGCTGACGCAGGAACATGTGGGCCAGAGATTCCTTTTTGCCCTCCGCTAGCTTGTTTTTGCCGTTCTGGCTGAGCCGGCGCTCGGCTTCGGCCTGAGTAAGCCCCTGAAGGGAACTGCCGGTATCCTTCAGCGTTTCTTCGATGGAATTCAGATAGTATTTCATGCTCATTCTCCTTGTGCCCGGCCATGGACCGAACGCAGCAGATTATATATTAGACAGGTACGCGCTGTCAATCGGCGTGCGGGAAGCATAACCTGCACGTGCAAGAAGCATAACATACGCCGCCCGATGGTCAAATGCCCAGGATGGGCCGCATGCACTGGCCGGTGTAGCTTTCCGGGCACAGGGCCACCTGTTCCGGGGTGCCCCGGGCCACCACGTGACCGCCCAGGTCGCCGCCCTCGAGGCCCATGTCGATCAGGTAATCGGCGGTCTTGATCACGTCGGGATTGTGCTCGATCACCACCAGCGTGTTGCCTGCATCCACCAGGCGTGAAAGCACCTCGTTGAGCTTTTCCACGTCCGCGGGGTGCAGGCCGGTGGTGGGTTCGTCCAGCACGTACAGGGTGCGGCCTGTGGCCTTCCGGCTCAGCTCCGTGGCCAGCTTCACCCGCTGGGCTTCGCCGCCCGAAAGCTGTGTGGAGGGCTGGCCGAGCTTCACGTACCCCAGGCCCACGTCCACCATGGTCTGCAGCTTGCTGCTGATGCGGGGCAGGGCGCTGAAAAATTCCAGGGCCTCGTCGCAGGTCATATCCAGCACCTCGTAGATGTTTTTGCCCTTGTAGCGCACCTCCAGTGTCTCCCGGTTGTAGCGCCTGCCCTGGCAGACCTCGCAGGGCACGTACACGTCCGGCAGAAAGTGCATCTCGATCTTGATGATGCCGTCGCCGGAGCAGGCCTCGCAGCGCCCGCCCTTCACGTTGAAGGAGAAACGGTTGGCTTTGTAGCCGTGGGCCTTGGCGTCCGCCGTGGAGGCGAACACCTCGCGGATCAGGTCGAACAGGCCCGTGTAGGTGGCGGGATTGGAGCGGGGGGAGCGCCCGATGGGGGACTGGTCGATCTGGATCACCTTGTCCAGCTGCTCCAGGCCGTCGATGCCGTCGTGGGGGCCGGGCTTTTCGCGGGAGCGGTTGAGCGCCCGGGAGAGGGCCTTGTACAGGATATCGTTCACCAGCGAGCTCTTTCCGCTGCCGCTCAAGCCTGTAACGCAGGTGAACACGCCCAGGGGGAAGCTCACGTCTATGCCCTTCAGGTTGTGGGCGCGGGCGTTTTTCACGGTGATGAAGCCGGATGGCGCGCGCCTTTCGGCGGGGACCGGAACGCTCCTTTCGCCGCTTAAATACTGGCCGGTGACGGAAGCGGGGTTCGCCATCACATCCTGCGGGGTGCCGGAGGCCACCAGGTACCCGCCGCCCGCGCCGGCGCCGGGGCCGATGTCGATCAGCCAGTCCGCCGCCAGCATGGTCTGGGTGTCGTGCTCCACCACGATCAGCGTGTTGCCCAGCTGCTGAAGGCGCCTGAGGGTGCCCAGCAGCTTTGCGCTGTCGCGCATGTGCAGGCCGATGGAGGGCTCGTCCAGGATGTACACCACGCCCACCAGTCCGCTGCCGATCTGCGTGGCCAGGCGGATGCGCTGGGCTTCGCCGCCGGACAGGGTGGCGGCGCCGCGGGAAAGGGTGAGGTATTCCAGGCCCACGTCCCGAAGGAAGGTAAGCCGGGCGGTCACTTCCCGAAGGATCTGCCGGGCGATCATCTCCTGCCGGGGCGCCAGGCGCAGAGACTCAAAAAACGCCAGTGCGTCGCGTATGGAAAGGTCGCTCACTGCGGCGATGTTCTTTTCGCCCACCGTTACCGCCAGGGCCGCGGGCTTTAAGCGCTGGCCCTTGCATTCGGGGCAGGGCGTCATGGCCATGTACTCCTCCAGGGATTCCTTGCTCAGGTCGGAGGACGTCTCCCGGTAGCGGCGCTCGAGATTGGTCACGATGCCCTCGAAGGGGGAAGAGAAGCTGCCCCTGCGGCCGTCGCGCTCGTATTCGCATCTGATTTTTTCGCCCTTGGTGCCGTACAGGATCAGGTCGATGTGGGCTTTGGAAAGGTTCTTTACGGGCTCGTCCAGCGAAAAGCCGTAGTGGCGGCTCAGGGCTTCCAGGTACATGCGCGCCATGGCGCCGCCGCTTTCGGCGCTGTCCCAGCCGGAAACGCGGATGGCGCCCTCGTTCAGGGTCTTGCTGTCGTCGGGGATCACGGCGGAGGGGTCCACCGTGGTCATGAAGCCCAGGCCCGAACAACAGGGGCAGGCGCCGTAGGGATTGTTGAAGGAGAACATGCGGGGCGTGAGCTCCTCAACGGATATGCCGCACACGGGGCAGGCGTACAGCTGGGAAAACAGCATGTCCTCCCCGTCCACCACCGAGACGATCACCAGGTTGTCGCCCAGGCGCAGCGCGGTCTCCACACTGTCGGTCAGGCGGGAAAGGGCGTCGGGCCGCACGATCAGGCGGTCGATCACGATCTCGATGTCGTGTTTTTTATTTTTATCCAGGGGCGGCAGCTCGCTCAGCTCGTACATGATGCCGTCGATGCGGCAGCGCACGTAGCCCCGGCGGGCCATGTCCTCCAGAAGCTTGGTGTATTCGCCCTTGCGCCCGCGCACCAGCGGGGCCAGGACGAGGATGCGCGTGCCTTCGGGCAGGCCCATGATGCGGCCGGTGATCTCGTCCACGCTCACCCGGTCGATCACCCGCCCGCAGGAGGGGCAGTGGGGCGTTCCCGCGCGGGCGTAGAGCAGGCGCAGATAATCGTGGATCTCGGTCACGGTGCCCACGGTGGACCGGGGCGAGCGCGCGGTGGTCTTCTGGTCGATGGATATGGCAGGGGAGAGGCCGTCGATGCTGTCCACGTCCGGCTTGTCCATCTGCCCCAGGAACTGGCGGGCGTAGGAGGACAGGGACTCCACGTAGCGCCTCTGGCCCTCGGCGAAAATGGTATCGAAGGCCAGGGAGCTTTTGCCGCTGCCGCTCAGGCCTGTGATGACGGTGAACTTGTCCCGGGGAATCTGCACGTCTATGTTTTTGAGGTTGTGCACGCGCACGCCCCGGGCGGAGATGAATTTGTCCATGCGGTTTGCCTTTCTGAAGTGGTGTTGGTGCTTCTGAAATCATAAAAGAGGAAAGAGAAAAGAGGAAAGAGGAAATTGATTTGTTGGTAAGGCAAACTGCGTTGCCCATCCTGATTTCTCTTTCGAGTCTGCGTCATGTTTTCTTTCAAAAGAGGAAAGAGGAAATTGGTTTGTTGGTAAGGCAAACGGCATTTCCCGTTCCGTTTTTTGTGCCTGGGCATTCTTTCCTCGTGAGGCGCCAATTTGGTTTTACTGTTCCTGACGCTGTTTCATCGTTTTGGTGGAAGCGGACAGCATACGCTTTATCTCCAGGCAATCCGCTTCAAGACTCCGGAACTGGTCGTCCGTCAGATAATCCGTTTGCCGAAGCAATTGAAGCCAGTACAGGGTCTCCACGCATTCCTTCAGGGCGATATACTGTTTGGCCAGAAACTCCTTTTCGCTGATCGCGTAATCCCCTTCGGTCAGATTTGCACCGATGCTGGTTCCACTGCGCATTACCTGTTTGGAAAGGATATATTCGTGCTTTTCTTGGCGCAGAAACTTGCACAGATTGACGATCCTGACGGCGAACTGACAACTTTTATCATTTACGATCCCTGCCATCCTGCATCATCCCCCAAATATCTGTTTTCGCTTTTTTCTCTCATTGTCGTTGTCCCTATAGTATCTGATTTTCTCTTTTCTCTTTCCTCTTTCCTATTTTACTTTATCGTTCTTTCCCTTCTGCGCCTGGCGCGCTTGCTCTTTTCGTTGGTGGCCATGGGCTTTTCGCCCTTGAGGGCCAGCAGCTGGTCGCGGAATTTGGCGGCCTTTTCGAAGTCCAGATCGGCAGCGGCGGCCAGCATCTTCTCTTCCAAATCGTCGATGGCCAGCTGCCTTTCCTCGTCGCTCATGCCGCTGTCGGCGCCCGCGTCCGCCGCGCGGGACACGTTCATGATCTCCTTTACCGCGGCGCGCACGCTCTCGGGCCTGATGCCGTGGGCCTCGTTGTAGGCCTGCTGCTTTAAGCGGCGGCGGTTGGTCTCGTCTATGGCGGCGCGCATGGAAGCCGTGATTTCGTCCGCGTACATGATCACGCGGCCGTCCACGTTGCGGGCGGCGCGGCCGATGGTCTGCACCAGCGAGGTCTCGGAGCGCAGGAAGCCTTCCTTGTCCGCGTCCAGTATGGCCACCAGGCCCACCTCGGGCAGGTCCAGACCCTCGCGCAGCAGGTTGATGCCCACCAGCACGTCGAACTGGCCCAGGCGCAGGTTCCTTAAAAGCTCTATGCGGTCCAGGGTCTCCACGTCCGAATGCATGTATTCCACCCGCACGCCCATTTCCCGCAGATATTCGGTAAGGCTCTCCGCAGTGCGCTTGGTGAGGGTGGTCACAAGCGCCCGCTGGCCCTTTTCGGCGGTGAGGCGCAGTTCGCCCAGCAGATCGTCCACCTGATTGACCGCGGGCCGCACGCTTACCTCCGGGTCC
>JAFZPV010000011.1 GCA_017552535.1 Clostridia bacterium | reverse complement strand
TACGGCGAAGACCCGTACCTCACCTCCCGCATGGGTGTGCGGTTCGTAAAGGGCCTGCAGGGGGACGGTCCCTACATCAAGGCGGCTGCCTGCGCCAAGCACTTCGCGGTGCATTCCGGCCCCGAAAAGCTTCGCCACAGCTTTGACGCCAAAGTGAGCGAATACGACCTGTGGGACACCTACCTGCCCGCCTTCGAGGCCTGCGTGAAGGAAGCCAAGGTGGAAGCCGTGATGGGCGCGTACAACCGCACCAACGGCGAGCCCTGCTGCGGCCACAGCCGCCTGATGGGGGACATCCTGCGGGGCAAGTGGGGCTTCGAGGGTCATTTCGTGTCGGACTGCTGGGCCATATCGGACTTCCACAATTTCCATAAGGTCACCGACACCGCGCCCGAAAGCGCGGCCCTGGCCATCAAAAACGGCTGCGACATCAACTGCGGCAACACCTACATCCACCTGATGGAGGCGCTTAACGAAGGCCTCGTCACAGAGGAAATGATCACCGAGGCCTGCGAGAGGGCCTTTACCACCCGCTACCTGCTGGGCCTGTTTGCGGACGACAACGAGTACGACAAGATCCCGTACGCCATCAACGACTGCGACCGCCACGACCGCGCCGCCCTGAAAGCCGCGGAGCGCGCCATGGTGCTGCTTAAAAACGATGGCGTGCTGCCCATCAGCCTGGGCTCCATCCGCTCCGTGGCCGTGATCGGCCCCAACGCCAACAGCATCGCTGCGCTGGAGGGCAACTACAACGGCACCTCCTCCCGCTACGTCACCTACCTGGAAGGCATCCGCGCGGCCTGCCGCGAAGCGGGCGTGCGCGTGAACTACTCCGAGGGCTGCCACCTGTACAAAAAGGGCACCAGCGGCCTCGCCCAGGCGGACGACCGCATCTCCGAGGCGGTGCAGGCCGCCGAGATGAGCGACGTCACCGTGCTGGTGGTGGGCCTCGATCCCTCTATCGAAGGCGAAGAGGGCGACGCCAGCAACGAGTATTCCTCCGGCGACAAGAAGGACCTGGAACTGCCCGAGTGCCAGAGGCGGCTGATCGACGCGCTCTTAAAGACCGGAAAGCCGATCGTTACCGTGATCGCCAGCGGCAGCGCCCTGCGCGTGGAAGAGGGCAACGCCGTCCTGCAGGCCTGGTACTCCGGCCAGGCGGGCGGCACGGCCCTGGCCAACATCATATTCGGCAAGGTGTGCCCCAGCGGCCGCCTGCCGGTCACCTTCTACAAAAGCGCGGACCAGCTGCCGGAATTCACCGATTACTCCATGCACGGCAGGACCTACTGCTACTTCAAGGGCGAGGCGCTGTATCCCTTCGGCTATGGCCTGAGCTATACCGCGTTCAGGTATTCCGATCCCAGCTTCAACGAGCAGAAGTCCGCCCTGAGCGTGAAGATCAAGAACATCGGCCTGCGCGACGCCGAAGAGGTGGCGCAGGTGTACATCAAGCCCCTGGAGTTCGACAGCCACGGCCTCAACTACTCCCTGTGCGCCTTTGGCCGCGTGAGCCTGAGCGCAGGCGAGGAAAAGCGCGTGATGCTACCCATCCCCGAGCGCGCCTACGAGTGCGTTACCGACGACGGGCGCCGTATCCGGGCGGGCCGTCACTTCCGCCTGTTCGTGGGCGGCAGCCAGCCGGACATCGTGAGTGTGAACCGCATGGGAGCCGCGCCCCTGGAAGTGGACATCGTAATGTAAGGTATGGAAACGCAAACTGCGCTGGAAACTCTCGCTTGGCCGGCGCTGCCCGGCGCGCGTGAGATCCGCCTGAACCGGGACACGGGGCTGCTCAAGCTGATCGCCTGTGCCTGTATGATGTGCGACCATATGGGCAAGATGGTGTATCCCTTTGCCTACCGCCTGAGCGCCGCAGGCCCCTGGGCGTTCCTGCTGCCCACGATCAACGTCCTGCGCGCCGTCGGCCGCCTGGCCATGCCCATGTTCGCCTACGGCATCGCCGTGGGATGCTTAAAGACCCGCTCCGTATGGAAGTATATCCTGCGCCTGCTTCTGATGGGCATCCTGGTGCAGCCCCTGTATCAGGAGGCCATGGGCCACGTGCCGCTCAACTCGTTTCACTGGGCGGATAACTTCTGGCGGCTGGACCTGATATACGAATACTATTACAGTTCCAATCTGAATATCTTTTTCACCCTGTCTCTGGGAGCGCTTCTGATCGGCTGCTTCCGGAACAGGCGTTTTGTTTTTACGGTGCTGGCGGCGCTTCTGGCCTGGACGCTAAGGGGCAGGATAGACTATGGCTACCGGGGCGTGGTGCTCATCTGTCTGTTCTACCTGTTTATCGACAGGCCGCTGGCGTCGTTCGCGGCGGTGTTCCTGTACATGGTCAACTGGGCGATGCCGAACCTGTTTTCGTCCTTCAAAACCACGTCCACTTCGCAGCTGTACGCTTTGCTTGCACTGCCGCTCATCTACCTGCCGCTGCGCAGGCGCCGCGTGATACTGCCCAAATGGTTCTACTACGGCTTTTATCCAGCGCACCTGACGATCATCTACCTGCTCATCAGCGTGGACCGCACGTTCTGGGCCGAGGCGGCCTGCACGATCGCTGACGCGCTGAAAGCGGCGTTTTAGGAGACGCGTATGGCACGATTCGACTTTGATACCCTTACGGACCGCACGGATTCGGCGGCAGCCAAATGGGCTGACCGCACGGAGAATGAAAAGCGCGCGGGCATCGTGCCCATGTCCGTGGCGGACATGGAATTCAGCTGTCCGCCCTGCGTGATCCGGGCCTGCGAGCAGGCTGCGCGCCACGGCATATACGGCTATACCTGCGCGGACGAGCGCTTTATCCAGGCGGTAAAGGGCTGGATGCTCAGGCGGCACGGCCTTGAGATCAGCCCGGAGGAGATAACCGTGATCGGCGGCGTGGTGCCCGGCATCGCCCTGGCTGTGCGCGCTTTCACCAAGCCGGGGGAGGGCGTGATCGTGCAGCCGCCCGTATACCCGCCGTTCTTTTCCATGGCGGAAGCCAACGGCCGCCGCCTGGAAAAAAATCCGCTTTTGCGGGACGCGTCCGGACGGTATCGGATGGACTTTGACGGCCTGGAGCGCCTGGCTTCCAAACCGGACGTAAAGCTCATGGTGCTGTGCAGCCCCCACAACCCCGCGGGCCGGGTATGGACGCGCGAAGAACTGGAAAGGGTAAGGGACATCTGCGCCCCAAACGGCGTTATTCTGGTGTCCGACGAGATCCACTCGGACCTCGTGCTGCACGGCCCCCATACGCCCATGCTGAACGTGGACGAAAACGCTGTCATGCTGATCGCACCCAGCAAGACATTCAATATCCCGGGCCTGCAGCTGGCCGTCGCCCTGATCCGCAGCCCGGAGAACAGGCGCCGCTTCGTTACGGAGCTGTCTTCTTCCGGGCATGGCAGCGTGAACTACTTCGGCCGGGCCGCAGCCGTCGCCGCATACGAGGAAGGCGGCGAATGGCTGGATGAAGCGCTTGAGTATATCGGGGAAAACTACCGGGTGCTTGCGTCCTTCTTTGCCCGTGAGCTTCCGGACCTGACCGTTTCGCCCCTGGAGGGCACCTACCTCGCCTGGGTGGACTTCCGGCCCCTGGGCATGCAAAAGGAAGAACTGGACCGCTTCCTGCGGGAAGACTGCGGCCTGATCCTGGCACCGGGGCACATCTTCGGCAAAGAGGGAGAGGGCTTTGAACGCTTTAACCTGGCGCTGCCCCGCGCGCACCTGATTTCGGCGCTGGACAGGCTGGGCGGAAAAATAAAGGAGATACAACATGCTCAGTGAGATCATCGGTCTGTTAGACGGCGCGCACAGCGCTTTCCATGCGGTAAAAGACATCTCCGCCATGCTGGACAGGGCGGGCTTTGAACGCCTGGACGAAAGCGAAAGCTGGAATATCCAAAAAGGCGGCAAGTATTACGTTACGCGCAACCTGTCCTCCCTGATCGGCTTTATCGTACCCCGGGACGGGATCGGATGCATGCTTTTCACCGCCAGCCACTGCGATTCGCCCGTGTTCAAGATCAAGCAGAACGCCGAGCTGGAGGTCAGAAACAGCTACATCCAGCTGGACACCGAGCGCTACGGCGGGCTCATCCAGACCAGCTGGCTGGACAGGCCGCTCTCCTTTGCGGGCCGCGTGCTGGTAAAGACGGATGAGGGCGTCGAAACGCGCCTGGTGGACCTGGACGAAGACTCCCTGGTGATCCCCAACGTCGCCCCGCACATGAAGCGGGATATCAACGACGGCATGAAATACAATCCCCAGACCGACCTGGTGCCCCTGTACGCGGACTATGCCTCCAAAGGCCGGTTCTTTGCCCGCGTGGCGGAGCTGGCCTCCTGCCGCGAGGAAGACATCCTGGGCCACGACCTGTACCTGTACGCCCGTCAGAAGGCCACGGTGTGGGGGCCGGAAAAGGAGTTTTTCTCCAGCGGACGGCTGGACGACCTGGAATGCGCCTTTACCTGCTCCAAGGCCTTCAGCCTGTGCGAACCGAAGGAAGCCCTGGCCGTTCTGTGCGTGTTCGACAACGAGGAGGTCGGCTCCGCCACCAAGCAGGGCGCGGATTCCACTTTCCTGACCGACGTGCTGACCCGTGCGTGCCTGAGCCTGGGTGTGGACCGGGAGGGATTCGAGCGCCTGCGCGCCTCCTCCATGATGCTCTCCTGCGACAACGCCCACGCCATGCATCCAAACCACCCCGAATTCTCCGACACTCCCAACACGGTGTATATGAACAAGGGCATCGTGATCAAGGAGAGCGCCAACCAGAAGTACACCTCCGACGGCGTAAGCAAGGCCATGTTCCGCTTCATGATGGACAGGGCGGGCGTGCCCGTGCAGTTCTTCTCCAACCGCTCCGACATGGTGGGCGGCGGAACGCTGGGCAACGTTTCAAACAAGCACTTCTCGCTGAACACGGTGGATATCGGGCTTGCGCAGCTGTCCATGCACTCCGTGTTTGAGACCGCGGGCACCCGGGACGTGGGCTATATGATCGACGGCATGAAGGCCTTCTACGAATCCGGCGTAGAGGCCGTGAAGGACGGGGCATATCAGATCAGATGAACAGGGGAGTCAAGTCGCTTAACGGCTTTCAGAAAAAGGTGCTGGCGGGCTGCTTTATCGTATACCTGTGCACCTACATCGGCCGGCTCAACATGAGCGCGACCCTGGACGACATCATACTGGAGTTCGGCATAGACAAGGCGCGGGGTGGCCTGCTGCAAACGGTGTTTGCGGCGTTCTACGCCGCGGGCCAGCTGGTGTTCGGCACCATGGCAGACCGGTTCGAGCCCAAAAGGCTCATGTCCGCGGGCCTGCTGGGATCGGCAGCCTGCAACCTGGCGTTCTCCTTCATGCCTTCCTTTGAACTGCTGGTGGCCGCGTGGACGCTCAACGGCATCTTCCAGTCCATGATCTGGACGCCCATCGTGCTGTGCATGGCCTACACCTTCGACGACAGCCGGCGCAAAAGCGCGTCCTTCGTGATGTCATTCACCCTGGCGGCGGGCAACCTCGCGGCCTGGGCGCTTGCCATGTATCTGAGCAGCGTCCTGTCCTGGAGATGGTCTTACCGCCTGCCGGCAGCCGTGCTGGTGCTGGCGGCGCTTGCCTGCTGGCTGATGCTGCCCGGGAACATCCGGGGCGAAAAAGGCCAGAAGAAGCAAGCGGTGCTGTCTGCCCGTCCGGTCAGAGAGCTTTGGGGAACGGGGCTCGTGCTGCTGCTTATGTGCTGCGCCATGAACGGCTTCGTGCGGGACGGCGTGATCACCTGGTCTCCCACCATCCTGGGCTCCAACCGGGGCAACATGCTCTTCAGCCTCATCATTCCCTGCGTCAACATGCTGGGCATATTGCTGGGCTCGTACCTGGTGCGCCGGGTCAGGAGTAACATCCGGGGCCTGGTGGGCATGATGATGGCCTGCGTGGCGCTGCCGGCTTTGATTTGCTTCCTGGGCGCCGCCTGGCCCGTATGGGCGCTGGCGGTACTTTTGGGCGCCATGAGCGCGCTTCTGTACGGCACGAATCCGCTGCTCACCACCCTGGTCCCCCTGGGCTACGACGCCTATGGGCGCGTGGGCCTGGTGGCGGGGCTCATCGACTGCTCCATCTATCTGGGCAGCGCGCTGGCGGGCACGCTCACAGGCTCGCTGTACGAAGCCGGAGGCTCCTGGAAGGGCGTGTACCTGATCTGGACGGGTGCCGCCGTGTTCAGCTGCCTGATGGCGCTTCTGGCCGCCCGCCGCCGCGTGCTCACGAAGCAGGAGATCCAGCCGCAAGGTTAAGAAAAAGGAAAACGCCGCTGTGCGCTTGCGGATGCGCGCGGCGCGTGCTATCATTGTTTTTGCGATCCTGCGGTCTGTCCGCCGGAATATATCGAAAAGGAGATACGACCATGAAAAAGTCTTTCCTGCTGGCTCTCGCGCTTGTACTGGCGCTGAACCTGGCGGCTGTCTGCCTCGCGGACGAAGGCGCGCCCACTGTATACGTCACCATCGCCAACGGCGATCTGATGCTGATCCGTCAGCCTGTCACCCTCACCGATACTGACGCCGACGGCCTGCTCACCATCAACGACGCTCTGTTCCTGGCGCATGAAGAAGCTTTTGAGGGCGGCGCCGAGGCCGGCTACCTGGCCGGTGAATCCCAGTGGGGCCTGAGCCTGTTCAAGCTCTGGGGCGTGGAAAACGGCGGCAGCTACGGCTACTATGTGAACAACACCGCCGCCTACAGCCTGGCGGATCCGCTGAATGACGGCGACAGCGTGGCGGCCTTCGTGTATACCGACCTGGTCTCCTGGTCTGACGCGTTCTGCTTCTTCGATCCCGACACCGTGGAAGCCCAGCACGGCGACACCGTGACCCTCACGCTTCTGGGCGCGGCCTACGACGAGAACTGGACGCCCATCACCGCGGCCTTCGGCGGCGCGATCATCACCTTCGACGGCCAGGATACCGAATACCGCACGGACGACGAAGGCAAAGTAACCTTCGAACTGCCTGAAGGCGTCAGCGTCATCAGCGCCCGCTACGAGAGCGCCACGCTCGTGCCCCCGGTGTGCCTGATCGTGCTGCCCGAGGCGGGAGAGATCGCTGCCTGACGGCTTTCTTCCGGGAAGCTGTATGAAAAAGCTTTTCAGCCTGTTTCTTCTCGCCGTGATCGCCCTGTGCGCCTTCACGGCGAACGCTTCCGAACATACCGCCGGCGATGCCCAAGCGCTCGCCGACGGTATCGTTGCCTATAACGTTCAGTCGTCCGGCTGCGCCTCTGCGGAGAAGTGGGTGCGGCATTCGCTCACCGAAACGCTTTCGCCCGCCTCAGAATGGTACATCATGGCGCTGGGCCAGTACGGCACGTCCTTCGACAGAGAGGCGTACGCCGACCGGCTCGTGACCTTCCTTCAGGAAAACACGATCGTCGGCGACACCACGAAGCTCAAATACGCTCTGGCGCTGGTCTCCTGCGGGCGGGCGGACGCCGCGTACGTAACGGACACGGCCAATTCCTCCATCGGCGCCCAGGGCCTGATGAGCTATATCTACGGGCTGCACCTGCTCACGCTGGGCGTAAGCAGCGACAGCTTCACGCCGACGGACATCGTGGACGTCATCCTGTCCCAGCAGAAGAAAGACGGCGGCTGGGCCGTGATGGGGGACAGATACGATACCGACGTCACGGCCATGACCGTACAGGCGCTGGCACCGTATTACTATTCCTACGAAAACGTGCGCACTTGCGTGGACAGGGCGCTGGAACTGCTCAGCAGGGTGCAATTGGACAACGGCGGCTTTAAGGGATTCGGCGGCATCGAGAGCCTGGAGAGCACCGCGCAGGTGGTGATCGCCCTGTGCGCTCTGGGAACGGACCCGGAGACCAGGCCGGACTTTGTGAAAAATGGTGCAAGCTGCGTGGACGCCATGCTCATGTACCGGCTTGCGGACGGCAGCTTCTGCCACGTTCAGGATTCACCTTCGAACCTCACCGCCACGGTGCAGGCCTTCGAGGCTTTCGTTTCCCTCTGGCGCACCCGCAGCCACCTTGGGCCGTTCTACGTGTTCGACGGCCACGCGGCGGAAGTGAGAAAAGCTTCCGGCGTGTCTGAAGCAGATGCGGTATCCGTCCGGAAGGGCATGGATTACAAGACCGTCTCCACGCTGGCGCTGATTTTGCTGGCGCTTCCTGCCTGCGCCCTGATGTGCCTTAAAAAGAAGCACCGCTTCAAAAACTGCCTGTTCGTTGTGCTGGTGGCGTCCGCGCTCGCGTGCGTGATATGGTTTACCGATATCCGCTCTACCGAGGCATACTACAGCCAAGAAGCGGAGCGTACGGGCGAAGAAGCGGGAACGGTCACGCTCACCATACGCTGCGATACAGTGCTGGGCCTTTCGGACGCTGAATACATCCCGGCAGACGGGGTGATCCTGCCGGTCACGGAGTTTGCCATCCTGCGGGGCGACACAGTGTACGACGTGCTCACCCAGGCGGCCAGGACCTACCGCATCCAGCTGGACAGCAAAAGCGGCGCGCTGGGCGGATACGGCCTGAAATACATCGCGGGCATCAACCACCTGTACGAATACGATTTCGGCGAGCTTTCCGGCTGGGTGTACCATGTAAACGGCATATCGGCGTCGGTGGGCTGCGGAGACTATGTGCTCAGGGACGGAGACGAGATCGCCTGGCTGTACACCCGGGACCTGGGGGAGGACGTAAAGGACCGCTGAAGATATGAACAGGAAACGCTTTTTTCTTTCCACCATCGCGGACGTGTGCGAGGACGAAACCAGCTTTGCCATCCGCTACGAGCCCCGCACGGCTGATCTGGCGGCCCAATGCGGCTTCGGTCTGGAACTGGCGGAATACTGCCTGTCCGACAACATGGACGACGATTCCGCCGTGCGGGCGCATTTTGAACGGAACGTGCGCCGGGCAAAGCACCGGGTGATGCACGCCCCGTTCAACGAGCTTTTGCCCCACGCCATAGACAAAAAGGTAGCCCGGGTCGCCGAGGAGCGCCTAAGCCGCGCCTGGGAGATATGCCAAAAGGCGGGCTGCGAAAAAATGGTCGTGCACGTAAACCACATAAACGTGCTGTACTTTCCCACCTGGACAGCCTCAAGGCAGATCGAATTCTGGAAGCGCTTTCTCGCCGCGCATGCGGGCGATACCGTGATATGCCTGGAGAACGTGATGGAGGAGGATCCCGGGGTGATCCTGGACATCATCGAAGGCGTGGACGACGAGCGTTTGCGCATGTGCCTGGACGTGGGCCACGCAAACCTCACAGGACTGCCGGTCATGGAGTGGCTCAGGACTTGTGCAAAGTATATCAGCCATTTTCACCTGCACAACAATAACGGCCCGGCAAAAGGCTGCGCGGGCGCAGGCGACACGCATAAGGCGCTGGGGGATGGAACGATCCCCATGCGGGAATTGCTTCTGGAGGCGGACAGGCTCGTTCCCAAGGCTACCTTCACCGTCGAGACAAACAGCCTCCGGCCGTCCGTAGACTGGCTGTCGGACCAGGGGTTTTTATCATGAGCGCACTGGACAGATACGACCCCGTCGCCGTCACGGTATACTTTATGGCCGCGGCGGGCGTTGCCATGTTCTCCATGCATCCGGTGATTTTGGCGCTGTCGCTTTTCGGCGCGCTGAGCCTGTACTTTACGAGGAACGGATCAAACGGCATGCGCTCCCACGCGCTGTACCTGCTTTTGTTTCTGGTGATGGCCCTCATCAATCCGCTCACGCACCACAACGGCGTTACCGTGCTGTTCGTTCTGAACGACAACCCGGTCACGCTGGAGGCCTGTCTGTACGGCCTTGCCGCTTCCGGAATGATCGTATCGGTATTGTACTGGTTCAGAAGCTATTCCCAGATCATGACGTCGGACAAGCTTTTGTACCTGTTTGGCCGCTTCTCGCCCAGGCTCGCCCTCACGGTATCCATGGCGCTGCGCTACATCCCGCTGTTTAAACAGCAGGCGAAAAAAGTGAACGACGCCCAGAAGGCGCTGGGACTGTATAAGGACGACAATCCCATCGACGCCATGCGGGGCGGCATGCGCGTATTCTCCGTGATGGTCACCTGGGCGCTGGAAAACGGCGTGATCACGGCGGATTCCATGGCGGCCCGGGGCTACGGCGTGACCCGCCGCAGCTTTTTTGCCCGCCGCTGCTTTGGGGCGAAGGACGCCTGCCTGACCGCGAGCGCGCTGGTTCTGGCGCTTTTCTCCGTATGGCCGGCAGCTTTCGGCGGCGTGAGATTCGTGTTTTATCCGGCGCTCAGCGCCGTGCCCTGTGACGGCATGAGCATTGCATCCTACCTGTGCTACGGCGTTTTGACGCTTTTGCCCTCTTTGATCGAATGGGGAGACGAACTGAAATGGCGCTTCTTGAAGTCCGGGATCTGAGCTTTGCCTATCCAAACGCCTCGCAAAAGGCGCTGGATAAGGTGTCGTTCGCCCTTGCGCGGGGCGAATTCGTTACGCTGTGCGGCGCCACGGGCAGCGGCAAAAGCACCCTGATGCGGCTTCTGAAAAAAGAGCTCCAGCCCCTGGGAAGCCTGGAAGGTGAGATCCTGTACGATGGGAAAAAGCTCGGGGACCTGGACGGGGCGCTTTCCGCCTCGCGCATCGGCTACGTGTGCCAGCGCCCGGACGAGCAGATCGTGTGCGACAAGGTGTGGCACGAGCTGGCCTTCGGCCTGGAAAACCTGGGCTTTGAAAACGGGCTGATCCGCCGCCGCGTATCGGAGATCGCCTGTTATTTCGGTATGGAACCCTGGTTCGAGGAAAAGGTGAGCGCCCTGTCCGGCGGGCAGAAGCAGATGCTCAACCTGGCCTCCGTCATGGTGATGCAGCCGGAAGTGCTGCTCCTTGACGAGCCCACCGCGCAGCTCGACCCCATACAGGCGTCCGAATTCATCAATACCGTGCGGCGGCTGAACCGGGAGTTCGGCCTTACGGTGCTTCTGATCGAGCACCGGCTGGAGGAAGCTCTGGAGCGCTCCGACAGGCTGATGGCGCTGAAAAACGGCCGGCTGATCGCCTGTGCCCCCGTGCGGGAGGCGCTTAAAGAGATCGGCAGGCAGGAAGACATGGTCCCGTACCTGCCCGCCGCCACCCGGCTGTGCCTGAAGCTGGGCCTGAAGGACGCCTGCCCCGTGAGCGCAAAGGAGGGCCGCGCGCTCATCGAAAAGCGGTATAAGCGGGACGTGACCGCGCTGCCCGGGGAGGACAGAGCGCCTTCAGGCAAGCCTGCGCTGGAATTTGAAAACGTGTATTTCCGCTACTCCAGGGACGGAAAGGACGCGCTTAAAGATCTTTCCTTCCGCGCGTATGAAAACGAGGTGTTCTGCCTGCTGGGCGGAAACGGCTCCGGCAAGACGACTCTGCTCAGCTGCGCTGCGGGGCTGCGCAGGCCCTACGCGGGCACGGTGCGCGTGTTCGGGAAAAAAATCCGGCAGTACAAAAACCAGTCGCTGTACGATGGCTGCGTGGCCCTTCTGCCCCAGGACGTGCAGACGGTGTTCCTGCGCGCCACGGTGCGCGAGGAACTGGAAGGCGCTTGCCTTCAGGACCTGCCCTTCGATCTGAGCGGCCTGATGGACCGGCATCCCTACGATCTTTCCGGCGGGCAGCAGCAGCTGGTGGCCCTCGCCAGAGCGCTGATGGCAAAGCCGCGCCTGCTTCTGATGGACGAGCCTACGAAAGGCCTGGACCCGGAGACAAAGCTCCGCTTTGAAGACGTGGTCAGAAGCCTTAAAGCCCGCGGCATCGCTGTTCTGTGCGTGACTCACGACGTGGAATTCGCCGCCAGGGTCTCCGACAGATGCGCCATGATGTTCATGGGCGAGGTGACGAGCTGCGATCTGCCCAGGCGATTTTTTGCCGGCAACAGCTTTTATACCACTTCTTTCAGCCGCATGACCCGCGGCCTGTATGACCTTGTGGCCACGCTGGAGGACGCGGAAGAGATCCTGAGGATAAACGGGGAGAGGGATAAAGCATGTTCGTGATCAAAAGTGCTCCCCTCCGCCGGGCGGTGCGCGCTTTTGTGCCCTTCGCGCTGATCCCTGCGCTGGTGGCGCTGGGCGCCCTGGTGCTTAGACAGAAGAACTATGCGCTCATTTCGCTTCTGATCGCGCTGCTTTCCTTCATGCTGTTCGCGGCGGGCTTCGAAAAGAAAAAGACGGGCTCCCGGCGGCTCGTGCTGGTGGCCGTCATGGTGGCGCTGTCGGTGGCGGGACGCTTTATTCCCGTGTTCAAGCCTGTAACCGCCCTAACTATCCTGACGGGCGTGTACCTGGGCGGGGAGGCGGGTTTCCTCACGGGGTCGCTCACCGCCGTGCTGTCCAACTTCTATTTCGGCCAGGGCCCCTGGACGTCGTTTCAAATGATGGCGCTGGGGCTGATCGGCCTGTTCGCGGGTTTTCTTTCGGGTCCGCTGAAACGTTCAAGAATCATTCTGGTGCTGTACGGCGCCCTGGCGGGCGTGGCGTATTCCTTTATCATGGATATATGGACGGTCGTCTGGTACGGCAACGGTTTCGATACCGCGCTGTACCTCACTTCGCTGGTGAGCGCCGTGCCCTACACCGTTTCCTATGTGATCTCCAATACGGTATTCTTGTTCATTTTTGCAAAGCCTTTCGGCGAAAAGTTTACCCGCGTCAAGCTCAAGTACGGAGTTTAAGAATCGGTTAATTCTCGTTTCCCGTGAAAAATATACGCCCGCTCAGGTGTTTCTCAGGCGAAGGAGGTGCGTGAGATGTCATTGGACAACGCTAGATACGACGCAGCCGCTTTGGCACTCAGGCGCTGGAGCGCCGACCTGGTGCGCTTTGCCTACTCGTATCTGCTCAATCACGCCGACGCGCAGGACGCCGTGCAGGACGCCTTCGTGTCCTACATGAAGCACGCCCCGGTATTCAGCGACCCTGAGGCCGAAAAGGCCTGGCTGATCCGGGTGACTGCCAACAAGTGCAAAAACATGCTGCGCAGCGGCTGGTTCAAAAGCAGGGAACCGCTTTCCGAGGAGCTGCCCGCCGACGAGGAGAGCCGCGAGGTGATCCGGGCGATGGGCAAGCTGCCCGGCAAATACCGCTGGCCGGTACACCTGCAGTATTACGAGGGGTATTCCATCGCTGAGATCGCGCAGATGCTCGGCGCCCGCGAAGCCACGGTAGGCACCTGGCTCAGCCGCGGGCGGGAGCTTTTGCGCCGGGAACTGGGAGGTACGGAAGAATGAAAGACAACAGATACAGCCGGGCCATATCAAAGATCGAACCCAAGGAGAATTTTGAAGCCGCCACGCTGGCCAAAATGGAAGCGGCCCGCGGAGAACCCAAACCCAGGATCAGGCGCTTCGTCCTGTCCGGCGCGGCCCTCGTGGCCTGCGCTCTGGCGCTGGCTATCGCCCTGCCGCGTTTTCTGCCCGTCAGGAACGGGACTTTGAACATGCCTTTGCCCGAACCGGACACGACCGCTCAGACCGCAGTTGTGCAGGCGACGCCCGGCGTTAAGACGGCGGCGGACGATGAAGCCCCCACGGGAGAAATGGAATGGTTCGTGGTGACCGAAGAAGCCGACGGCATGTACGCCATGGAAGCGATGCCTGCCATGGGCATGTACTCAAACAAGGGCTTTTCCTTCAGCTTCAACACCGAGGAATACAGCCAGATCGTGGAAAGCGGCTTTAAGAGCGTGCTCACTTCGCCCCTGTCCACCTTCGCGGCGGATGTGGACACCGCCGGCTACACCACGGTGCGCAGAAAGCTGCTGAACGGCGAAATGCCCGCCCGCCAAAGCGTGCGCATCGAGGAGATGCTCAATTACTTCTCCTACCGCGGCCTGGCGCCCAAAGACGATAAGCCCGTTGCGATCTCCACGGCGCTGGACGTATGCCCCTGGAACGAGAACGCCGCTCTGCTGATGGTGGGCGTGGGCGCGCAAAAGATCGCCACGGACGACCTGCCCCGCTCCAACATCGTGTTCCTCGTGGATACCAGCGGCTCCATGGACGGCCCGGACCGCCTGGACCTCATCAAGCGCGCCTTCGCGCTGTTTACCGAAAACCTCAGCGAGGGTGACGTGATCTCCATTGTCACCTACGCGGGCACCGACCGCGTGGAGCTGGAAGGCGTGGACGGGGCCAGGCGCTCCGAGATCATGGACAAGGTGAACGCCATGACCGCCTGGGGCTCCACCAACGGCAGCGCGGGCATCGTGACGGCCTACGCCATTGCGGAGAAATACTTTATCCAGGGCGGCAACAACCGTGTGATCCTGATGACCGACGGCGACCTGAACGTGGGCGTCACCAGCCAGGCGGCGCTGACGGAGCTGATCGAAGAGAAGAAGCAGTCCGGCGTGTTCCTGTCCGTGATGGGCTTTGGCGGCTGGAACTACAAGGACAACAAGCTGGAAGCCCTGGCCGACCATGGAAACGGCGTGTATTCCTACATCGATTCCCTGGAGGAAGCCCGCCGGGCGCTGGTCACCGAGATGGGCGCCAACTTCTTCACGGTGGCCAAGGACGTGAAGCTCCAGGTGGAATTCAATCCCGCCTACGTTTCTGCCTACCGCCTGATCGGCTACGAGAACAGGGCTCTTGCGAATGAAGACTTTGCCGACGACACCAAGGACGGCGGCGAGATGGGCTCCGGCCACACGGTGGTGGCGCTGTACGAACTGATCCCCGCTGAGGGAACAGTGCTGGCGGGCGTGAAGGGCAGCCAGGGCGCTCAGGCGTCCGAACTTAAATACCAGACCGCCCAGACCACCGGTATTGAAGAGGTGGCGCAGGTGAAGGTCAGGTGCAAGCTGCCTGACGGCGAAAAGAGCGAAGAGTACGTTGCCGTCGTAACGCCTGACGCGGAGGCGTCCGAAGACATGCAGCGCAACCTCCGCCTGGCCGAAGCGGTGACCGAATTCGGCATGCTGCTCAGAAACAGCCAGTACAAGGGCGCGTCCAGCTATGATATGGCCGTGGAGACCCTTAAAAAGCTGGACGGTGCCAACGACGACGAGACCGAACTCATGTACCTGATCTCCCGGGCCAAGGGCCTGGAGACCTGGGACGGCGGCATATACGTGGGCAGCTTCTCCTATGACGAAGTGCTCTCCTACGCCTGGAGCGTCTACGGCGATCCCTGCGTGCGGTTTGATGACTTCCTGAATCCCGGCGCCGAAAGGATCGACAGCGCGGAAAAAGCCGTTACGGCTGCCCGCACCGAGGTGGCGGGGGAGCGCGAAGCATCCGTGAGCCGCGACGCTTCCTCCGGTATGTGGGAAGTGACGTTTGGGCCCGCGGAAGAAGGCGCTGACGGCGGCACGGTGAGCGTGTACCTGAACGATTCGGGCAAGACTGAACTGATCATACTCGGCGAATGACTTTAAATCAATGATTGCGGAGCCCGCTTCACTGAAGCGGGCTCCGTGTTCACGCAGGGACAGGAACTAAGGCTTCCAATATTCGCTCACGCATTCCCGGGCGATCTGCACGTATCTGTGGCCGCGCTCGAAGTCGCCGTAAACGGTGCCTACCTCCCGCTGGGCGATCTCCAGCAGGCAGCCGCTGGAGGCCTCGCATACGCCCCTGAAGTATTTCCGGAGGGCTTCTTCGTCCAGGGGACCGGGCTGCGTGACGTATTCGGCGCGGGGCTTGGAATAGTACACCACGTTGCTGCCCCTCAGGTATTCGCCCACCAGGTTTTCGTTGTTGAACGGGGAAACGGAGAGCTTGCGCAGGTTCTTCCATTTGGAAAGGTAATCCGGCCAGATCGCGTCCACGCGCTCGCAGCAGCCGTAGGACAAAAGACCGTAGCGCCTCACCAGCCGGTCCTGGTAAGGATACACGAACTCGCCGTAGGTTTCCGGGGATACCGCCGTGGTCTCCTGCGATTCCAGAAAGCCCCACACGTCCCGGGTCGTTTCGGCCCTGTCAAAGGGCAGCTCGCTGTTGAAGGCGAAGCTCTCCTGCGCCACGGGACTGATGCCGCAGGTGGGCAGGAGCAGCTTCCGCCGTTCGAGCTCGTCGTAATAGCTTTCGTACACGCATGTGGCCATGTCCATCACCTCGTGCAGGGCGTCGGGGCAGTCGTACATGGAAACGTAGTAATTCTCCATGCCCATCAGCTGCACCAGGGGATTGGTGATCGCTCCGGTGAGGCTGGGCTGCACGAGGCGCGCGGGCAGGATGTCGCCGAAAAGCTCCGTCACGAAGGCGATATCCTCCTGCGTCTTTTCCTCGTCGATGTGAAAACCGCCGCCGCGCAGCTCGTCCAGCTGTTTTTCCAGGTCTTCGATCACGGGCTCGATGTGAAAGCCCTTGCCGTTCAGGGAGCGCTTGAGGTTGGGCCTCAGGCCGAAGGGATGCGCGCCCGCGTTCAGCGTGAGCTCGTAGGTGGGGGAGATGGGGGTGTCGTCCCCGAACAGCTCCCGTCCCACCAGGGAGGAGAGCAGGCGGGCTTCCACGCCCCGGGCCTTTTCGCCCTCGCACTTAAGGCGGGAATACACCACCTCGTCCATAAAGTTTGAAAACAAAAGCCGCACGGTGGGGCTTTCGCGCCTGCCCTGCGCCAGCGCTTCCCATTGGGCGAGGATGCGCGCATTCTCGGGGGAGGAGGCATATTTGGCTTTCCGCTGCGCAAGAGCGCGCAGGCGTTCCAGATCTTTGGGGGATACGGCGTGTGTCATGGTCAGGTCTCCTCGGTTCGCGGTTTGCTTTATCCATCTTACCACGGGACGGCGTTTTTTTCAATCGCCCGGAAAAGTTTATCCGGAAAAGACTTTATTTCCGGGCGCGCGTGGGGTATAATCGCTTCAGCGCACTTACGGGAGGCGATTGCTGTATGGAAGCACTGGGATACTATAACGGCGCATACGGTCCGCTGGACGAAATGACGGTGCCCATGACGGACAGGGCGGTTTATTACGGAGACGGGGTGTACGAAGCCACGCCCACGCGCAATAAGGTGATCTACGCGCTGGACGCGCACGTGAACCGCATGCTCAGGAGCGCGTCGCTTCTGCGCATCGATATGCCCATGGACACGGAGGCGCTCAAGGCCGAGCTCAAACGCATGGTGGCCCTCGTGGACGGCGGCGACAATGTACTGTACTGGCAGCTTTCCAGGGGAACGGCCAGGCGGGCGCATCCCTTCCCGGAGGGAACGAAGGCGAATCTCATGATGATGATCACGCCCTACCGTTTTCCGGACCTTACGCAGTATGTAAAGTGCATCACGCTGGAAGACACGCGCTTTCTGCACTGCAACATCAAGACCCTTAACCTGATTCCCTCCATCATGGCCATGCAGACCGCCAAGGAGCAGGGCTGCTACGAAGCCATCCTGCACCGGGGCGGACGCGTGACCGAGTGCTCCAAGAGCAACGTGCATATCCTGAAGGACGGTCGCCTGATCACCGCGCCGGCGGATAACCTGATCCTGTCCGGCATCGCCAGGGCCCATCTGCTGGAGGCCTGCGCGGCGCTGGGCATCCCCGCGGAGGAGCGTCCCTACACCGTGAAGGAACTGATGCGGGCGGACGAGATCCTGATCACCTCCTCCACCTCCTTCCTGCGCCGGGCCGTCAGTGTGGACGGACAGGACGCAGGCGCGAAGGACCCCGAAAACTTCGAGGCCCTCAAGAGCTATGTGTGGACGCGCTTTTTGCGCGAGACCAGCGTATGACCCAGTTCCATCATATCCCGGTATTGCTTAACGAGTGCCTGGACGGCCTGAACATCCGTCCGGACGGCGTGTATCTCGACGGCACGCTGGGCGGCGGGGGACACAGCGCCCGCATCCTGGAAAGGCTCACCACCGGCCATCTGTACGGCATCGACCGGGACCGGGAGGCCATTGAGGCCGCCTCGGAGCGCATCCGCGGCCTGGGGCTTTCGGACCGCTTTACCGCCGTCCGGGGCAACTTTCACGACGCGAGAGCGCTTTTGGCGGATCTTGGGGTCACGCGCCTGAACGGCGCGCTGCTGGACCTGGGCGTGAGCTCCCACCAGCTGGACGAAGGGGAGAGGGGATTTTCCTACCAGGGGGATTTCCCGCTGGATATGCGCATGGACAAAAGCCAGGCGCTCACCGCCCGGGACATCGTGAACAGCTATTCCCAAAACGAGCTGTGCCGCATCCTCACCCTGTACGGGGAGGAGAAGTGGGCCATGCAGATCGCGCGGGTGATCTGCGACCGCCGGAAGCTCATGCCCGTGGAGACCACCGCGCAGCTGGTGGACATCATCGACGCGGCCATTCCCAAACGGGTGCGCGCCCGCGACGGCTCCCACCCCGCCCGGCGCACGTTCCAGGCCCTGCGCATCGCGGTGAACGACGAACTGGAGCCGCTGGAAAGGGCCCTGAGGGACCTGGCGGACATGCTTGTTCCTGGCGGGCGGCTGTGCGTGATCGCTTTCCACTCTCTGGAAGACAGGATCGTGAAGAACACCTTCAAAAGCCTGGCCGATCCCTGCACCTGCCCTAAGGATTTTCCGGTATGCGTGTGCGGAAAGCACCCAAAGGTCAAACTGGTGGGCAAGCCCGTGACGGCTTCGGAAGAAGAACTGGAATCGAACCCGCGCGCCCGGAGCGCGGTTTTGCGCGTGGCGGAGGGGATACAATGGTAAGATCGCTTTCACTGCCCTCAGGCGAGCTCACCCTGCCCGCCTTTTTCCCGGACGCCACCTATGCCGCCGTGCGCGCCGCGGACGTGGACGACGTAAAGGACGCCGGCCTGAAGGGCCTGGAGATGAACACCTGGCATCTGTACAACAAGCCGGGCGCGAAACTCATCAAAAGCCTGGGCGGGCTCAAGCGTTTTTCCGGCTGGAGCGGCGCGGTACTCACGGATTCGGGCGGCTTCCAGCTGTATTCCATGATACGCGAAAACGCCGATTACGGCGAGATCCGCGAAAAGGAGATCCTCTTCCGCCCCGACCGCGGCGCGGAGAAGCTGCACTATACGCCCGAAAAGTGCATCCAGGCCCAGTTCATGTACCAAAGCGACATCATGATGGCGCTTGACCTGTGCACGCATCCCTTTGACTCGTACGAGGAGCAGAAAAGGAGCGTGGAGCTTACGGTCAAGTGGGGCAAAAGGTGCCGGGAGGAATACGACCGGCTGGTAAAGAACCTCAAAGGTCCAAGACCGCTCCTGTTCGGCATCGTGCAGGGCGGGCAGGACCGGGAGCTGCGCATGGAGTGCGGCCGGCGCCTGGAGGAGATCGGCTTTGACGGATACGGCTTTGGCGGCTGGCCTACGGACGAAAACGGAAAAATGCTCACGGACGTGCTCCGGATGGCGGCGGACGCCATGCCGGACGATAAAGTGAAATACGCCATGGGCGTGGGTCGTCCCGAGGAGATCAGCCTGCTGGTGAAGATGGGCTACAGCCTGTTCGACTGCGTGATCCCCACGCGGGAGGCCAGGCACCAGCGCCTGTACGTGTTCGAGGATGAGACGCCCCAGGGCGTGATGCGCGAGGACGGAAAGTTCTACCGCTTCATGTACATCATGGACGAGGAATACACCCGGGACGGTCGCCCCATAGACGAAAACTGCACCTGCGCCGCCTGCCGCAGATACTCGCGGGCGTACATTCAGCACCTGTTCAAGGTGGGGGACCCCGCGGCGCAGCGCCTGGCCACTGCCCACAACCTGCGCTTTTATGGGCGACTGATGGAACTGATCGGAGAAGCGCTGTGAATAAAGAACAGGCGCTTGACCGCCTTCTGGCCGCCAAAAACTTTCGGGACATCTGCCCCGATACCGTGAAAAAGGAATTCGAGATCCAGCTGGCCCGCCGCGGCGACCCTTCCGCCGCGGAGAAAGCCGCCAGGGAAAGGCTGCACGCCGTGACCGGCGCGTTCATGACGCCGGGAGAGGCCAGGGCCGTCGGAGCCTGCCTTGACGAATACCTGTCGGGGGACGAAAGCGCCCTCACGCGCGCGCTGCGCCTGCACGCCTCCACCCGGGAACGCCTGGAGTGGATGGACGCTCTTTTCAGCCGCGTGCTCTCGTTTACGGGCGGGCCGTCCCGGGTGTTCGACGCGGCCTGCGGCCTCAACCCCCTGTACCTGGGACATCTGGGGCTGAAGGGCGTTCTGGGTTGGGACATCCACGGCGGCGCGGTGAAACTGATCAACGACTGGGCCAGGGCCTGCGGCTGGGACGTGAGGGCCGAGTGCCGGGACGTGATCCTTTCCGCCCCGGATGAAACCTTCGGCCTGGCACTGGCCATGAAACTTTTGCCGGTGCTGGAGACCGGATGCAAAGGTTCGGCGCTTACGTTTCTCAAAAGCCTGAAGGCGCGCTTTATCCTGGTCACCTTTCCCACCCGCACGCTGGGCGGGCGGAACGTGGGCATGGAGCGGACGTATTCCGACTGGTTTGCTTCGGAGATCGCGGGTCATTTTGAGATCGCGGAAGTCTTTACGGCGGGCAGCGAGCTCTGCTACATATTGAAGGAGGCCTGAGGATGGCGAGACTCTACGTGGTGGCCACGCCCATCGGAAACCTGGGCGATATGTCCCCGCGCATGCGCGAGGCTTTGGAGACCTGCGACCTGATCGCCGCGGAAGATACGCGCGTCACCATGAAGCTTCTGCAGGTGCTTTCCATCCACAAGCCCATGATCTCCTGCCACCGCCACAACGAGGACGAGCGGAAGAGCGGCATCGTGGAGCGCATGCTGGAGGAGGAC
The DNA here is from genome assembly GCA_017552535.1 of Clostridia bacterium. Taxonomy (GTDB): domain Bacteria; phylum Bacillota; class Clostridia; order Christensenellales; family Aristaeellaceae; genus RUG14130. Next base: position 17,434 of record JAFZPV010000011.1, on the reverse strand, counting down.
CTCACCGTGGCCCTCACCTGCGACGCGGGCACCCCCGGCATCTCTGACCCCGGCGAAGCGCTGGTAAGCGAGTGCTGGGAGGCGGGCATACCCGTTACGCCCGTCAGTGGCCCCAGCGCCGCGGCTACCGCCCTGTCCGTGAGCGGATTTAATACGCGGGAATTCGCGTTTTACGGCTTTCTGCCCCGGGAGGGCAAGGCGCTCAGGGAAAAACTGTCCTCCATCGCCCAAAGCGGCATACCGGTGTCGGTACTGTACGAATCCCCGCACCGCGTGACGGAGCTGCTTTTGACCATCGCAAAACAGCTGCCCGGCGCGAGGGTGTGCGTGTGCTGCGACCTCACCAAAAAGTTCGAGCGCATCGACCGGGGGAACGCGGATGAGATCGCGCGGCGCCTTCAGGATATGCCAAACGCCGAAAAGGGAGAATACTGCGTGGTGCTGGACACGTCTCTGGTTGAGACCGACGAAAAGCCCGCGCCGGAAGCGGACGGCATCAGCACCGAAATGAAGCTTCTCCAAAGGATGCTGGAGGGCTCGACGCTCGACGAGGCGGCTTACGGCCTCAGAGACCAGGGCATCAAGCGCAACGAACTGTACCGCGCGCGGCTGAAGGTATCGCAGTTTCTGGAATCGCCGCCGGAGGCAGGCGCCTGACAGGGCGGAAGAATCCGCCAGGTGGATTGGAAGGCAGCTTTGCTGCTTGAAAACGCCTTCCCCTGGAGGGGAAGGTGGGTGAGCGGAGCGAGGCCGGATGAGGTGGAAACGCAGGCCCCAAATCGTTCCATTGCAGCGTGAGGGAAACTTGCCTTGGCAAGAAATGAAATCTATTACATTTAAGCGAGGAGCCGCACAGCGGCCTTGTTGTTAAGAATCGGATTTGACCTCAAAAAAAGCTTGACAAAGCCCGCTGTGGGTTATATAATACCATTCGTCGCTTGAAAAGCGCTTTGTCGCGGGGTAGAGCAGTCCGGTAGCTCGTCGGGCTCATAACCCGGAGGTCGAGGGTTCAAATCCCTCCCCCGCAACGCATGCCGGCGTATCTCAGTTGGCTAGAGAATCCGGTTCATACCCGGAGTGTCATTGGTTCGAATCCGATCGCCGGTACCACATCACAACCCTGATCTTGATACGAGATTGGGGTTGTTACTTTTCGCTTGGAAAGCCCCCATTTCCGGGGCTTCCGGTGCTCTTCCCGTAGTCCCATAGCGCTGGATTTCATCCTTGGCAGCTGCATTTTTGCCCGTTTTGCCTGCTATAAGCCTGCGGGAAGCTGCTTTCCCGTAGGCTTATGAGGCTTTTCCGCAGGTTCATAGTCGTATCCCATATACTTAAATACGCAGCCTAACGTCCCATAGTGATGATTTCTTCCGCTGAGAAAAGCTTCATAATAGATTCGGAATTCCTTTTTGCTTTCTCCCGGATCCGGGCTTTTCTTATATCACGCTCATCTTGTGAAGCTGTTTGCTTTTTTAGATTATCAACCTCCTCCTGAAGTTCGCCTATCCGCGTTTTTCTTTCCGGTATTCTGTCTGATTCGTCCTGATACCATCTTTGTCGCTTGTCCGAAGATAACAGCTCTTGAATTACGGGACTCAGTTCATTCAGCTGCGCTTTCTTTTCCTGTATCCGTTGTTCGCTGTCCAGGACGTCACTATAAAGAAAATCTATCCATTCCTGCATCTTTGAGAAAACTTCATCAAGCTCATCCTCTCTGTCCATAAACAAAAGCATATCGATCCATTGCGTTCCTTTCGACAGGTTAACCAAGATGTCTTTATTAAGGCTTCTTTCCAATGCATAGATGTCATGAACTGAATGGATTTTTTCAAATTCACAGCAAACCTGTTCTTTATACACCTGAAGGGCTGTCTCATAATCATCTGGCTGCCGCCACAATCGAAAGTGCTCCCCTGGGTTCCAAAGACCAAACAGGGAGTAGTCTTGACAATTGAGCATTGTCTTAAACTCATTGATACTGAGATCCCACAATCCGCCCATAGTATAATTCACATCAAATGTGTGTCCCTGGCCTTTATCAATAAGCCAAAGGGCGATATACCATGATTTTTGAAAGTCAATGCGCCAGAAAACCTGAGATCGTTCGACAAACCCGCTCCCGGTCATTGCTGCATCAAAAACTCTGTGAAAGTATAACAGGTTTTCTTTTTTCATAAGCTATACTCCTCATGGTTCAAGTCAATAACAGTTTATCGGTTTTCATGCATACAAACTATTAATTTGCCAATAATATTACCATACTTGCGACGTGTTTGCCAAGCCCTGAGCGCGCTTCATGCTTTCTTCATACGCATATTACTCCCGGTCAATGGTTTTTCTTTGGCGCCGGCTGTATAATTACCGCACCGCTGTGATACCGGCGGCACAACAGAAATACACATGAAGGAGATAATGAACATGAAAAAGTATTCCCGGTTCGCGATCCTGACCGTACTGGTGCTGGCACTTGGCTGCATCGGCACTGCGAACGCCATCGTCATCCCGCCGCAGGGCGCAGGCCAGATCGGCATTTCCGCCGTGGTGATGCTGAACGATCTGCCCGTGTACGCAGCGCCCGACGCTTCTTCCAAACTCCTTACGACCCTGGAGACCGGCAGGCACGTCATCGTGCTGGAGCAGGCTGACGGATGGGCGAAATTCACGCTGTCCGATTCTGTGGACGAGACCTTTGAAGGCTGGGCGGACGCGGATTCCCTCCTCATCGACAACGCCTGGTACTTCACTGGCGAAGAGACCCTGGTGTACGCCTGGAACGATACCGAGGCGCCCGTGTTCGAGATCTTTGAAGAAGGCACCCTCCTGCCCATCCTGAAGGATGACGGCGAGTGGCTGGTGGTGAGCCTGAACGGCGCTTCTGCATGGATCCTCAAGACTGAAGCGGACATGCAGCCCTTCGGAATGGATGAATAAACGAGCGGTTCATTTCCGATCCTGCTGTAAAGGCAGCTCCTGCAAAGAGCTGCCTTATTTTTGTGAAAAAACCGGACAAATCCTGTGCCAGATGCGTCTAATGCGTGAAAGGAGGCGAAAAGCGATGGCGGAAGACGAGCGCGGTGCATGGCTGGAAGCGGCGATGGAACGCTATGAAGAGAGCTTGCTGCGCATGTGCTACGCGTATCTTGCCGACCGAGCGCTGGCGGAAGACGCGGTGCAGGAGACCTTTCTGAAGGCCTGGAAAGGGTATGAGCGATTCCGCGGCGAGGCGGACGAAAAGACGTGGCTGATGCGCATCGCGATCAATACCTGCAAAAGCATACGCCGCGGCACATGGTTCAGGCATATCGACAGAAGCGCAATGCCGAGTCAGCTGCCAGAGCAGGAAGCTTCCTTTGACGAACGGGACGATACGGTCACCTGCGCGGTGATGAAGTTAAGGCCCAGACTCCGGGAGGCGGTGCTTCTCCACTGGTACCAGGAGATGTCTGCCGAGGAGACTGCGAAAGTGCTTGGCGTGTCCCGTTCAACGGTATATGAGCGGCTCAATAAGGCGCAGACTATTTTGAAACGCGAACTGGAGGCATGGTATCATGAAAACTGAAAACCTGGGCATCCGTGCGGCGATGGACAGGCGCCTTTCCTTTCTGCAGGCGGAATCAGGACGCCGTGAAAGCATCCGCAGACTGACCGCGGAAGGAGCGCGCTCACACTACAGCCATGACGGAATCGGAGGAAGGAAAATGAAAAAGAAAATGCGCTTCGGCTTTGCAGCTGCTTTGGTTCTGGCAATCCTGAGCTTCTCGGCGCTGGCTGCTGGGATCACAGGCATCTTTTCCGGCATAAACTGGCTGGGAGAGATGCTGCCGCAGGAAACGCCGGACATGCCGGACGTGACGCCCGCGCCGTTCACAGAGGCGGACGCCCGGACGCGCTTTGATCAGGAACAGGAGATACTGAACAGTCGCCCGGACCGGGAACTCGTGGTCATACGTGAGGAGAAAGCCGGCAGCTGGGCGCCCAGAAAGCAGGAAGCCGGCAGCCTGGAAGAAGTGCGCAACCTGACGCTTGCGTCAAGTCTGCCGTTTCCCGGTGAGCTCCCGGAGGGATATCGCTTTGCGGACGGGCGGGTATATCTCAGCTGCAGGCCAGAAGGCGAATTCGTTCTGACGGATTGTGAGACGCACCCGGCGGGCTTCAGCGTGGAACGTTACAGTGTGGATGCGTCCATGGACTTTGTAAGCGGATACGCGCTGAGGTTCCATGGCCTTGAGGAAGGCGACTTCATCACGGTGGACGTTTGGATGGATATGCCGGAAGATGCATCCGGGTACTTTATCAGCGTGAACCCGGGCCAGCGGGCGGAAGCGGTCAGAGTGGAAGGAATGGACAACGCCGTGGCGGTCAGCACGCCCGAAACGTGCATCCTAGCCATGCGCAGGGCACTCAGCGAACCGGTCCCGTATCTGTACTTTACGGGAAACGGGCAGAACACGGTCGAAATCTACGGAGAAGTGAGAGTCGACGTTTCAGCATCCCGCCTGGACGCTTCGGAATTGGCGGATATTTTTTCGGCAGACTGAGAAAGACCGTCGCGAACCCAAAAAGGACGGAGAGGCGATGCCTCTCCGCTGTGCTGTATGGGATTTGTTTATTCAGCCTTCTCCTTTTCCGCCAGCGCGGCCTGCTCCGCCTTGTAGCGGGTGAGCAGGTTCTGGATGCGGGCGTGGGGATTCATCAGGCCGTCCAGCGTGTGGTTGTGGTTGAGGGTGGCGATGATGAAGGACATGTATTTGCTCATATCGGCTTCGATAAACCAGGGGGCATTGCGCACTTCGTCGGGCAGATAGCACAGGTTCGTGCCGATCACGCCGCCCAGGTATCCCTTGCGGTACGCCTCGTCGAAGGCTTTGATGCCGTTGGTGAAGAAGCAGAAAGTGGCGGTCATGAACACGCGGCCCACCTTGCGGCGCCTCAAGTCCTTGAGCAGGTCCAGCATGCTCTCGCCGGAGGAGATGATGTCATCGGCCACCAGCACGTCCTTGCCGCGCACGGAGTCGCCCATGTAGACGTGGGCGATGATCTGGTTGCGGCCGTCCACCACCTTGGAATAGTCCCTGCGCTTGTAGAACATGCCCAGGTCCAGTCCGAGCACCGTGGAATAGTAGATGTTGCGGGTGATGGCACCTTCGTCGGGGGAGATGATCATCATGTGCTCTTTGTCGAGCTTCAGGTCCTTGTGGGTGCGCAGAAGCGCCTTGAGCACCTGGTAGGTGGGCATCACGTTTTCGAAGCCGGTGAGAGGAATGGCGTTCTGCACGCGGGGATCGTGGGCGTCGAAGGTGATGATGTTTTCAACGCCCATATGGGTGAGCTCCTGCAGCATCAGCGCGCAGTCCATGCTCTCGCGGCTCACCTTGCGGTGCTGGCGGCTCTCGTACAGGAAGGGCATGATCACGGTGATGCGGTACGCTTTGCCCGCGATGGCGGCGATCACGCGCTTTAAGTTGGCGTAGTGGTCGTCGGGGGAGGAGGGTACGGTCTGGCCGTACATCTTGTAGGTGATCTGGCGGGCGGTCACGTCGCTGATGATGTATACGTCGTAGCCGCGCACGGACTGGTTGATCAGGCCCTTGCCTTCACCGGTGCCGAAGCGGGGGCACTTGATGGAGAGCAGGAAGCTTTCAAGATTGTAGCCGGGGAAGGTGACAAAGTCTTTGTTGTCGGCCTCGGGCACTTCCCGCCAGGACTGCAGATAGGCGTTGATCTTGTCACAGATCATTTCGGTGCCCGGCATGGCGATGATGCCCAGGGGGGCGACGGGACGCGTTTCGAAGGGGACCTTGACGGCTCCGGACAGAACCTCACTCATATGACCACTCTCCTCAACAGTTCATTTCAAAATCATTATATCATGCGGCCGTAAATTTGTAAGTCTTATCCGTGCCGGCGGCGCTACATAAAACGAAAATGATTGTTAAATCCTTATGACAAAGATTTTACGACACAATAAGGGGCTGCTGCACAGCCCCTCGCTGGAAATGAAATGGGATTTCATTTCCAGCGGTTTAGTTTTGGATGCATTTGAACCGATTTGCCCGAAACGTCAGTCTTTCACCAATCCCAGCAACAGGTTCTCAGTTTTTTCTGAAATGCCTGCGGGCATTTCCGGGCGAAAAAACTGCAATGTAAGAAAAATCACTCCCGGGCGGCAAGCTGCCCTTCGCGATTTTTCCTCCTCGGGCCGGCAAAGCTGGCCCTGCGGATTGAAATTGGAGGGGCGCTGCCCCTCCAAACCACCCGGCTTATTCGTCGGGCTTCTGCGGCAGTTTCATCATTCGAATAGCTGTTGTAAAGCCAGCTCGAAAGCGTCCGCGATGCACTGGGCGCATGCCGGGCCGACGGAATTGGTTTCCTCATAGTGGTCTTCGCCCCGGGAATCCGTGATCCTGTCGATGTAGGGCCTTTTCTCGTTCAGCAGAAAATCGGAGGGCGGCACGATGTAGCCCAATTCGTCGTTGCAAAGCCCCACGATCATGAATTCGTTAAGTCCGTATCCGGCGGCGATCTCCTTTAGCGGCCTGGGATTGACCCCGTCCGGGTTCGCCCGGGCGTACGCCTCTCCCGAAACCAGCTCGGGAAAGATCTCCCCGGGGATCAGCACCAGTGCCGCGTCGTCCAGCATGATAATGCCCAGCTCGCTCCGAACGCCCATGCCCGTGGCGCTTTGGGCGGGAACGGCCCGGCTGTTCAGGATGCCCATAAAGCGGTAGGCCATGAACACCGGATTGTCCAGCGGCACCGTAAAGTCAAGGCTCGTCCATTTCAGGGCCGGCTCAAGTTCGCGCTCGTCTTCCGGGCGCACGGAAAGGGCGTACGCGGTCAGCTTGTCCGCCGTGACGCGCATGTTTTCCACGGCCTGCCTCGAAGCGTCGCTTACGAACAGCCGCGTCATGATCAGGCCGCCCACCGCGCCGGGGAAAAACATGGCGTCGTCGCCTGTCAGGTCCTTTACGCTGTCGCAGAGCCTGCCGGGATAATCGCGGCTGAGCAGCGTATTGTCGCCCCGCAGGGATTCGGCATGCGCGCCGTAAAACAGAAGCCGCAGCCCCGCGCTCTGGTCAAGCGCCGAAAACCGCAGCTGGTACAGGTTTTCGTCGTACACTTCAGGCGTTCTCGAATCCCGGTACATGCCGCTGGTTTTGACCTTGCCGTAGTGCAGCGTGGCCGCTTTGACGTTCGTGGCCGCCTCCCGGCCCGCCTGTACGGCGGCGGCGATCAGGTCATTCATATACGCGGCGTCCTTGCCGTTTGAGCCGATGCGTCCCCACAGGCCCAGCGTATCCGGGCCTGCGTGGGTATGGGTGGAATACACGTTCACGCGTGCGCAGCCGGGCAGATCAGAAAGCCCTTCCCGGATGCTGGCCACGGTGCCGCTGTCCAGGGCGATGCAGTCCACGCCGATCAGAAGGATACCTTCGCCCTCGGCGTCCAGCCATACGGCCCGCGCCTCGCACAGGTCCAGTATGCCGGTGATGCCAACGCCGTTTCTGTAGCCTGCGATATACAGTTTGTTCAGCCGGCTCTCGTCCGCGGCAATCTGCCTTTTGGCGAAACCGAAATGCCAAGCGGTATCTGCCATATGTTCTTCCTCCGTTTTCGCCGGTTCCCTGACGCCTGCCGTGACGGCCAGCAGCACAGCCAACACAAGGCAGATCACGGTCTTCATTCCGCGCATATCCGCAGCTCCTTAAAAATGTATTTCCGTGCGATCATTCCGCGTTTTTGCCCGCCAGCCACAGATCGCGCACGTTTTCGTATACGCTGTCGGGATACTCCATGCTCCCGGCAGGGTAGCAGGGCAGCAGGTCGTCCCCCTTCGCCACAGCCGGATTGGTGCACTTGTTGTCGTTTCGCCACGCATTGCGCTCCTCCCGGTTTCTCAGGTCCGGCACGCGCACGGGCGCGTTTCCGTTCAGTGCCGAGCGGTAAGCGAGGATGCCGCAGATGCCCATATCCACAGCCTGATATACGTCGATTGAATACTTTTCCCCGTCGGGGTTGCCCAGGATGCGCTCTATGAAGAAGTGCGTCGGGTAGAAATCGCTGCCGCCGTGAGTGGAAAACTTCTTCGCCATCTCTGCGGCAATGGCCTGCATGCCGGGATGATAGCGCTCGGTGGTGCCGATGCACAGCTTTTCGCCCTCCCGGTACACCTGGATCTCCGGCTCCCGTCCCTCCTGCGCGTAGCTGGGCTGGAAGCGCTCCGATTCCATGGAGCCCTTGGTGCCGTATATCTCGTAATTGATGCTGCCGGGCTCGCGCTTCAGGTGCCCGTGCACGCTTTTGCATATGGCGCCGTTGTCCAGGGTCAAAATCTCGATCCCGGCGCATTCGCCGCTCTTGATCCCCAGCGGGGGAACGGTCAGGTTGCGCTGGGTAACGAAGCCGGTCACCTGCACGGGCCGGCGGCCGGTGATGTACAGCATGGGACCGATGGAGTGGGTGCAGTAAAAGTTGGGAAACATATTGTTGCGCCAGTGGTCCCGCTGGCCGTAGGTGATACCCGGCCAGATGGCGGCACAGTCGTGAATGTATTCGCCCTCGGCGTACATCACGTCCCCGATATCGCCGCGGGCATAGCGCTCGCGCATTTCAAAGCTGTGCCACATATAGCAGTAGTTTTCCGCGTACGCATAGATGAGGCCGCTTTCTTCAACAGCCTCTATGAGTTCAACAGCCTGGGCCATCGTCTCGCAGGGCAGCACCTCGCTCATCACGTGCCGGCCGCTTTTGAGCAGGCGCACGGCGAAGGTGGCGTGCTCGTTGGCGTAATTGGCCAGCACGACGGCGTCCATGTCGTGCCGGAAAAAATCCTCGAAGTTTTCGTACAGCGCGATGTTCAGCCCGGCTTCCTTCGCGGCATCACCCGCTTTTTGGAGGGCGGGAAGGTATTTGTCGCAAATGGCCACGAGTTCCGCTTCCGGGTGCCTGAGCAGAACGCTGATCATCGTCATGCCGCGGTACGCGCCGAAAACGCCGATCCTGACTTTTCTGTTCATAAACTGCCGTCCTTTCCTTCGTACCGCCCCGCCGGGGCGCAGATCGTTTTTGCTGACAACATCATAGCACGAAAGTGCTGCAAATTCAATCATAAATGAACGCGGCCCGCGGCCGGGCTTGACAGCGTGCCGGCCAAAGCGTATGATGGGATCGTGCTTTCAGTGCGGCGGAGTTTCCCGAAAAATGGAAAGTAACGGCGGCTCCCCGGATCAGAGAGGTCTGAACGATGAACATCGAATTGCCTTACGGCAGGGAAAAACGCGTGCTGCGGGTGGAGGACGCCCGCGTCCGCGGAGTGCTTTCTTCCCGCATAGAAGAATACGATCCCGGCGCTTCCGAGGAGGAACTGGTGGAGCGGTCGCTGCGCTGTCCGCTGGGGTCGCCGCCCCTGAGCGAGCTGGCCCGCGGAAAAAAGCGGGTCGCGGTGATCGCCAGCGACCATACGCGCCCCGTGCCCAGCAGGATCATCATGCCTCGTTTGCTCCGGGAGATACGCCGTGGAAACCCGGACGCGGAGATCACGATCCTCGTGGCCACCGGCTGCCACCGCAGCACGACCCCGGAGGAACTAAAGGAAAAGTTCGGTCCGGAGATCGCCTCGCGGGAACGCATCAGGGTGCACGACTGCGATGACGAAAATGGCCTGAAGCTGCTGGGCCGCCTGCCCTCCGGCGGGGAATGCCGGGTGAACCGCATCGCGGCCAAGGCCGACCTGCTGGTGGCTGAAGGCTTTATCGAGCCGCACTTTTTCGCCGGCTTTTCCGGCGGACGCAAATCCGTGCTGCCGGGCGTCGCAAGCCGCGAAAGCGTGCTGGCGAATCACTGCTCGGAATTTATCGCCCATCCTCGCGCCCGGGCGGGCAGCCTGGACGGCAACCCCATCCACCGCGACATGGTCTGGGCGGCGGAAAAGGCGGGCCTCAGATTCATCCTGAACGTGGTTTTGAACGGCGAAAAGCGCGTGATCCACGCCGCTGCCGGCGATCCCTTCGCTGCGCACGAAGAGGGCTGCTCTTTTCTGGACAAACATTGCGGCGTGGAACCGGCCTTGGCGGATATCGTGGTCACCACCAACGGCGGCCATCCCCTGGACCAGAACATCTACCAGGCGGTAAAGGGCATGACCGCCGCGGAGGCGACGGTAAAGCCGGGCGGCGTGATCGTCATGCTGGCCCGGTCCGGCGACGGGCATGGCGGGGAAGCCTTCTGCCGGGAGATGACGGCTTCAGGCGACCTGGACGCGCTGATGCAGGGCATCCTTCGCCGGGGCCGCAGTGAGACCCTGCCGGACCAGTGGCAGGCACAGATCTTTATCCGCGTACTGCAAAGGGCGAGGGTCGTGTACGTTTCGGAGGCGGACGACGCGCTGGTGAAGAGCCTGCACATGCACCCGGCTCACAGCCTGGAAGAGGCCATGGAGCTGGCCGGCGCGCTGCTTGGGCGCAGGGACGCGTCCGTCACGGTGATCCCGGACGGGGTGAGCGTGATCGTGCGTACCGGCGGCCAACGCGTTGATCCCTGATACCGCAGCAGGAGGAACGACCATATGACGCATTATTCTGACTATGTCGATCCGTATATCGGCTCGATATCGTACCTTTTGAAGGCCACGCAGCCGCTGGTGCACCTGCCTCACGCCATGGCGCAGATCAGGCCTGTGCTGGACGAAAGCATCAACGACCATTACCTGGCGCCGGTGATATACGGCTTTCCCGTGAACCGGGGCCGCATCATGCCGGACGCGGGGGACGCGCCGGTGTTTTTCTCGTTATACGACCATGACTTTGAAGAAGTGAAATGCTACCGCGGCAAAGTGCTCCTGGAGGACAGCGGCGTAACGGCGGAATATACGGTAACGGAGCACTGCGCCGTCTACCGTTTTTTGTACCCGGCGGAAAAGCGCGCTTTTCTCCGCGTTTCGCCGGGCGGCGAAGGCCGTCTTACGCTTGAAGACGGGCGCATCACCGGAAGCGAGCTTTGGGAAGGCGTGCCCTTCTGCTTCGCCCTGAATCTGAGCGAAGAACCGCTGAATACTGACCGGAAGGACGGCACGCTGTGCCTTGAATTCAGGCCCGGCGCGAGCCTTGTGGTGAAAGCGGGCTTTTCCTATATCGATACGGCCCAGGCGGCGTACAACCTGGAAAAGGAGACGGACGGCGTTTCCTTTGATGAAGCCGCAGACCGCGCGCGGGCCGTCTGGGACGAGACTCTCGGCAGGATCGAAGTGGAAGGCGGGACCGAGAAGGAAAAGCGCATATTCTACACCTCCCTGTACCGGGTGCACCAGCGCATGATCGACATTACGGAGTACGGCAGGTATTTCAGCGGCTACGACCGCCGGGTGCATGAGGATGAAACGCACTTTTACGTGAACGACGGCATATGGGACACCTACAGGGGCGCGCACCCGCTGCAGCTGCTACTGGACCCAGAGAGGCAGACGGACATGATCCGCTCCTACCTTCGTATGTACAGCCAGAGCGGATGGCTGCCCACGTTTCCGCACCTCACGGGGAACCGCGCCGTGATGATCGGCAAGCACTCCTCCGCCATGATCGCGGACGCTTACCTGAAAGGGCTTCGCGGCTTTGATACGGAGCTTGCCTGGGAGGCCATGGTGAAAAACCAGGAGCAGGCGACGAAGCTGCCCTGGTCTTCCGGCCTCAGAAACGAATTTGACGCGTGCTACGACGAAAAGGGCTTCTTCCCGGCGCTGAAGGAGGGAGAAGAGGAGTTCCTGAAGGACGCGCATCCCTTCGAGCGCAGGCAGTGCGTTTCGGTGACGCTGGAGACCTGCTATGACGAGTGGTGCCTAGCGCAGTACGCAAAGGCGCTGGGAAAGCCGGAAGCGGAGCGATACGCCCAGCGCGCGGAAAACTATAAAAACGTGTTCGATCCCCGGACGGGCTTTATGGCTCCGCGGCTGGCGGACGGTTCCTGGGTGGAGAACTTCGATCCCGTCCGCTCCGGCGGCCAGGGCGGCCGCGCGTACTTCGCCGAGTGCAACAGCTGGACGTACACCATGCACGTCCAGCATGACGTCGAAGGCCTCGCCCGGCTCATGGGAGGCCCAAAGGCCCTGGAAAACTACCTCGACCGTCTGTTCGTGGAACAGTACGGCCTGAGCAAGTATTCCTTCCTCGGCCAGTTCCCGGACGAGACCGGCTTAATCGGGCAGTTCTGCATGGGCAACGAGCCGTCCTTCCATATCCCGTATCTATACAACTATGCGGGCAAGCCCTGGAAGACCCAGCGGCGCCTCAGGGAGATCATGCGCTGGTGGTTCGACGATACACCCCAGGGGATCTGCGGCGACGAGGACGGCGGCGCGATGTGCGCCTGGTTCGTGTTTTCGGCCATGGGCTTCTACCCGGTCTGCCCGGGCAGGCCCAAATACGATATCGGCAGCCCGATCTTCGAGCGCGTCACCATCCGTCCGAAGGGCGGCAAGCCTTTTACGATCGAGGCGAAAGGAAACACATCAAAGACGAAGTACATCCGATCTGCGGAACTCAACGGAAAGCCCTGGAACCAAACGAAGCTCAACCACAGCGACATCCTGGCGGGCGGAAAACTGACCTTACATATGGATGAACGGCCAAATCCGGAGTGGGGAGCATAGACGGGCTGCAGGGCAGCCCTTCGGAATGAAATTGGAGGGGCGCTGCCCCTCCAATTTGTCTTGCAGTTTACTTTCCGCTGCCAAGGGCGCACCAGCGTATCGAGTTTTTCACAAGTTTTTGGAAATTGGGATTCTCCCAGACCGCCAGCGTATGGCCCGGCGTGAGCGCGGCAACCCGTCCCTTTCCGAACAGGCGGGTATAGCCGCTCACGGTCACGCCGCCGTGCTCGGACGACGTCTGCAGGAAGGGCTGCACGTCTTCGGCGGTCATAACGATCTGGTAGTGCTCGTCGCGCTCCGAAAAGTCCTCCACGCCGCGGGTGATCTCGTTTTCGCGCGTCACGCGCACGTGCGTCATTTCCCGCGGCGGATGGCTCACGAAGTAAGCCCCGGCCACGTCCGTGTAGGCGGGCACGGGCGCGCGCGGCCCGCCGATGGTCAGGCCGGAATGGATCACCACCATCCCGCCGCCGTTTAATACGTATTCGCGGAACGCTTCCGGTCCGAACTCCGTCACGCCCTCCTCGAACCAGGGATGGCTGTTGGCGGCGTTTATCGAATTCCCGGCGCAGTTCACCAGCACGTCGTACCGGCTCACGAACGCGGGGGAGAGGATGTCCTTCGCGGTTTTGACCAGGTCGAATTCCATTTCCTCCGGGTTCATGGCCGCAAGTCCCCGCTCGATCACGTCGGCGGGATGCCAGATATCGTCGCATATCAAAAGAACTTTCATCTTGTGTTCCTTCCTCCGGTGCGGGGCAAGCCGTTTCTTTTGCCGCTCCCGCCTCGCTCCGTCCCGGCTTTCGTTCCTGCTCCAAAGTATACCCCAAAACGCCCTCAAAGGCAAGGAGCGCCGGAGAAGTGTGACAGCGCAGCATCCGGAGGGCGGTTGTACAGCTGCACACCCCGCAGCTTCCGTTTCCGTGTTGACACGTCCCGCCCGATGCGGTACAATGAACGGGCAAGATTAACAGCAGAGGTGCGCCATGAAAAGCCTGAATCAGAACCGGGCCGGCCTGTGGCCGGTGATGCTCACCCCCTTCACCGACGAGAGCGAGGTGGATTACGCTTCCCTGGAGCGGCTGATCGACTGGTATGAACAAAACGGCGTGGACGGGCTGTTTGCCGACTGCCAGTCCAGCGAGATATTCTTTCTGAGCCTCGAGGAGCGGGTGAAAATCGCCTCCTTCGTCAAGGCCCATGCCCGCGTGCCCGTGATCGCCTCCGGACACGTCTCCGAAGCGCCGAGCCAGCAGCTGGAAGAGCTGAAAGCCATCGCCTCCACGGGCGTCGACGCGCTGATCCTCATCACCAACCGCCTGGTGACGGCGGGGCGTCCCCAGGACAGCATCATGCCCCGGGTGCTTGAGATCGCCCGGGAGATACCGGATATCCCCCTGGGATTCTACGAGTGCCCGTATCCTTTCAAGCGCCTGATCACGCTGGAAGAACTGGAGCAGTGCCGCGGCATGGGCCGCTTCCGCTTCATGAAAGACACCTGCTGCGACCTGGCCCTGATCGAAAAACGCCTGGGCGTGCTGAAGGGCTCGGATTTCGGCCTGTACAACGCCAACACCACCACGTGCCTTGATTCGATCCTGCTGGGAGCCTGCGGATTTTCCGGCGTGATGCTCTCCTTCCATCCGGACCTGTACCGCCTGATGACAGACCTGACCGCCCGCGGTGAAACGGACAAGGCCCGGGACGTCCAGGCGTTCCTGACCGTTTTTTCCGAGATCGAGCGCCAGTATTATCCGGTGAACGCCAAGTATTACCTGAAAACGCTGGGCGTGCTGTCTTCTGATTTTTGCCGCACCAAGCCCAAAGAAGGGCTCACGGAGACCTTCTGTGACGAGGTCCGGCAGATGGACAGGGCTGCCGCTTTCCTGCGGCGCGCATACGGTGTATAAATCTGGTTTTTCGCAGAGGCTCCGGAAATGTATCCGGGGCCTTGCTTTTTAACAAACGGTCTGATATAATAGTCAAAAATAGTCAAACAGGAGGCGCTTATGGCTGCGCTCAGCGACAGTATCGAAAACTTTATCAAGCAGCTGCTCGGCGAGGATACCCGCATCGAGATCAAGCGCAACGAATTGGCCCAGTATTTCGGCTGCGCCAACAGCCAGATCAATTATGTGCTGGCCACGCGCTTTTCGGTGGACAGGGGCTACCTGGTGGAATCCCGCCGGGGCGGCAGCGGCTACGTGCGCCTGATCCGCCTGAGCACCCCCAGCGCGGATCTGTACGAGAGCCTTATGGAACGCATCGGCGATGCCGTGGACGAGGAGACCGCTTTTGCCCTCATTTCAAGGCTCCGGGAGCTCAAGCTCGTTACGGCGCGGGAGGAACGGCTCATGCGCTCCTGCGTGTGCGCGGGGGCCGCGGCGCTGCCCCTTGGCTGCAAGGACGCCCTCAGGGCGTGCGTCCTCAAAAGCGCCATCACCCAAGTGTTTAAGGAATTGCAGGAGGAAAACTGAATGCTGTGTGAACAATGCGGCGAAAATGAAGCCACCGTCCACGTGGAGGCCATCGCGCCGGACGGCAGCAGCGTTTCCAGAGAGTTGTGCCAGGAGTGCGCTTCCAGGCTGCGGCCGGCCTTCGGCGAGATGAAGGCGCTGGACATTTCAGATTTTATGACGGCCCTGCTGGGGCGCCTGCGCATGGGGCGGGGAGAAAAAGAAAACGACCGCTTCAGTGCCGTATGCCCCAAATGCGGCACGGAGTACCGCGAATACAAAAAGAACAAGCTGCTGGGCTGCGCCGAATGCTACCGTGCCTTCCGTGAGCCCATCGAGGAGATGCTGGTGCGCAAATACAGCTCCGCCGTCTATATCGGCAGCGCGCCGGGCGGACGCGAGCTGCACGAAGACATCCGCCGCGCACAGACGCTGCGCGACGAACTGCAGAAGGCCATCAGGCAGGAGGAATACGAGACCGCCGCGCGCCTCAGGGACGAATTGAAGGCCCTGAACGAAAAGATCGGGGAACGGAGGGAAGCGTAAGGCATGCTGCGCGTGAACGAAGAAGACCTGAGCGACGTGATCCTGCTGTCTGCGGTAAACGTCAAGCGCAACTATGCGGACCTCGCCTTTCCCCCAAAGCTGGACGACGAAGGCCGCAAAGAGGCTAAGGCGCGGGCAAAGCAGGCGCTGTTGGATGCCTTTCCGGGCCTGGTGCCTGTCCAGACGGAGCTGAACGACGAAACGCCCGATTCCTTCGAAAGCATGATGGAAGATCTGGCGTTCTTCGCGGAGGACGCCCCGAAGCTGTGGGATGTGCGCCTCACGGTGAGCAGTGAGCCCCGGGCGCTGATCACCCTGAACCGGGGCGACCATCTGAACGTCACGTCCTTCCGAAAAAGCGAGGGGATCATGGCGGCCCTCAGCATGACGGATACGCTGGAAAGGGCCCTGTCGGCCAGGGCCCCATTTGCCTTTGATGAGAACTGGGGCTACCTTACCAGCGATCCGGCTTACGCGGGCAACGCGCTCACGGGCGCATATCTCATGCAGCTTACGGGCCTTCAGGGCATGGACCGGATCGGGGACGAGGCCAAAGCCCTGGAGCAGAAGGGCCTCATTCTGCACCAGGTCTGGAACGAGGACGACGAAGACAGCGAGATCTACCTGCTCAGAACGGCCACGCAGCTGGGCAAAAACCGCTTCGACGTGCTTTCGCGCCTCCGGGAAGAGGGCGAAGCGCTGGTCATGCGGGAGAGGGACGCGCTGGAGGAGCTGCTCAAGGACGACGAGGAAAGCTTTGCCGACGGCGTGATGCGGGGCATAGGCACGCTCACATACGCCCGCCTGATGCCCTACGACGAATTTGTCACCCTGTATTCCATGCTCAGGCCCGGACTGATCCTGGGCATGCTTCAGGGCAACCTCAGGGAGCTGGACGCCTTTATGCTGGACATGTCCCCGGAAAGGCTCATCACCCAGTATGGCGACATCAGCGAGCGGGAGGAAATGCTTCTGCGGGCGGACGCGGCGCGCAAGAAATTTTCAGAAGACATCAAACCGAACATACTGTAAGGGAGCAGACCGATGCTTGCAAGATTCAACGATCACGGAAACAAAGCCCTGGAGGCGGCGCAGCGGGAAGCGGCGATGCTGCGCCGGGCCTATATCGGCACGGAGCACCTGCTTTTGGGCATACTGAACGACCCCGGCAAGGCTTCCATCGTGCTGGAGGGGATCACCCTGGACGACGCCCGCAATATCGTGGTGCAACTGGTGGGCTGGGGCAGCGACGACGCGGAGCCCGGCAACCTGAGCTATACCATTCGCTCCAAAACCGTGCTGGAGGCCAGCGCCCGGGAAGCCCGCGACCTGGGGCAGGACTATATCGACACCGAACACCTGCTTCTGGCGCTTATGCGGGAGCGGGCGGGTGTGGCGGCCCACGCGCTGGGCAAGCTGGGCGTGGACCTGAACAAGGCCCGTGAAGAACTCATCAACGCCCTGGGCGGCAAAAAGCCCAAACAGTTCGCGGGGATCGAGGAGCCCGGCGCGCCCGGCAAGGGCAAAACACCCATGCTGGACAAATACGCCCGCGACCTGGTGGAAGCGGCCCGTCAGGGCGAACTGGACCCGGTGATCGGCCGCGACCGAGAAATGGAGCGCATCATACAGATCCTGTCCCGCCGCACCAAGAACAATCCCGTGCTGATCGGCGAGCCGGGCGTGGGCAAAAGCTCCATCGCCGAGGGGCTGGCGCAGCGCATCAGCGACGGCGGCATCCCGGAGATCCTTTCCGGGATGCGCATCCTTTCCCTCGACATACCGGGCATGC
>JAFZPV010000010.1 GCA_017552535.1 Clostridia bacterium | reverse complement strand
TGCCGGCTCGAGGAGCGATTTTTGCGAAGGCGAGCTTGCCCGCCGAGAGCAAAGAATCGCTTCATTGCAGTTTTTTCGCCCGGAAATGCCCGCAGGCATTTCAGAAAAAACTGAAAACCTGTTGCACAAGCTGGTGAATGATTGACGTTTCGGATAAAACGGTTCAAATGTGTCCAAAACTAAACCGTTGGAAATGAAATCTTTTTTCATTTCCAACGAGGGGCTGTGCAACAGCCCGCCTTCATCCCCATATCAGCCAGTTGAGCGCCGCGCCGGAAAAAGCCGCGATGAGGGTAAAGGGTATGCCGATGCGGGTGAAATCCCGCGTGGACACCTGGTAGCCCTCTTTCTGCAGGATGCCGATGCCCGCGATGTTGGCGGAAGCGCCGATGGGCGTGATGTTGCCGCCCAGCGTCGCCCCGATCAGAAGCCCGAAAGCGTACAGGCAGGGGTCCGCGTTCATCAAAGACGCGATGGAGCCCACCACCGGCAGCATGGTGGCCACATAGGGAATGTTGTCGATAAAAGCGCTCAGCGCCACGGAGACCGCAACGATCAGCACATACATCCAAAACGCGCTCCCGCCGCCGATCTTCACGAACAAGCCCGCTACGGCGTCGATGACGCCCGCCTCGGTGAGGCCCGATATCACGATGAACAGGCCCGTGAGCAGCAAAAGCGTCTTCCAGTCTATGGCTTCGGCTAAGCTTAACCACCGGCCCTTCATACGGCCCCGCAAAAGCTCGTATACGATGCCGATCAGCGCCAGGCCGCAGCAGATGTAGCCGTTGGTGAGTTCCGGCTTGTTTTTGAACTGGGAGGCAGCGATCAGAAGCGCGATCACGCCCAGCATCAGCCAGGTGGGCGCGTAGTCGCTCACAGGGGTAAGGTGTTCGCTGTCCACGGCGGCCTTCTCCCGGCGGAACAGCCACAGAAGCACCGGGATCGTGAGCAGTGCGCCCAGCTCCACCGAGAAGATGATGCCCGGACGCCCTCGGAACCAGATAAAATCGTTGAAACTCATGCCCAGGTGTCCGCCCAGCAGGATGGAGGTGGTATCCCCCACCAGCGTGGCGGCGCCCTGGAGGTTGGACGAAACGGCGATGGCGATGAACACGGGCACGGGATTGGTTTTGATCTTTTTGGCTACGGCGAGGCCTACCGGAGCCACCATCAGCACCGTGGCCACGTTGTCCACAAAGGCGGATATGATGCCGGAAAACAGGCTCAGCGCCACGATGGCCCAGCACACGTTGGGCGTGGCCCGCAGTATCCCCTCCGCCATGCGCAGGGGCATTTTGCTCTGTATGAACAGCTCCACCAGCACCATGGTGCCGGTGAGCATCATCAGAACGTTCCAGTTTACGGCTTTCAGCACGCCGCCCAGCGGCATGAGGCCGGAGACGACGAATACGAAAGCGGCGCAAAGCGCGATGATCCAGCGCTTTTGGGAAAACACCAGCAGCAGCACGTACATCACGATGAACAGCGCCAGCGCCCAGATCATACGGTCCATCCCACTAACCTCCGTACACACGGTGTTCGACCCTTCAGGCCGGTGCGTGCAAGCCACAGGCATGCCGCGCGCATCTAATTGTACCCGTTTTCTTTCAAAGCTGTCAACCGGCCTGACGTTAAGACGAAAAGGGCTGCCTTTCAAAACCGAAAGGTTTTCTCCTTGACTTTCCCCGCCGCGGTGTGGTACACTTTCACTGCGGCAAAATGCCAAATACACGAAAGGAAGCAAGCATCATGAAGAAGTTCGAGTGCCCCTGCGGCTACGTGTACGATCCCGAAGTCGGCGATCCCGAGGGCGGCATCGCGCCCGGTACCGCGTTTGAAGACATCCCCGAGGACTGGGTCTGCCCCGTATGCGGACTGGGAAAGGACGCGTTTACCGAAGCCTGAAGGGGCTGCTGAGCAGCCTCTCGCTGGAAATGAAATGAATTTCATTTCCAGCGTTTAGTTTTGGATACATTTGAATCTTGTTTTTCCGAAACGTAAATATTCACCGATTTGTGCAACAGGTTTTCAGTTTTTTCTGAAATGCCTGCGGGCATTTCCGGGCGAAAGGCGCGCTGCTTCAAATCTTTGATTTGAACCAGTGCGTCCCGCACTTTGTGCGGGATTGACTTGCCATGGGCAAGTCAACCTCAAACTGCAAAGACAGAAAAATCACTCTCGGGCGGCAAGCTGCCCTTCGTGATTTTTCCTCCTCGGGCCGGCAAAGCTGGCCCTGCGGGTTGAAATTGGAGGGGTAACCCCCTCCAAGCCACCCGACTTATTTTTCAGGCTTCTGCAACAGCCCCAAAAACAACCCCGCCGGGCATTCAGCCCGGCGGGATCGTTTTTACTCTGTTTCAGCGGATGATGAAAGGTTTGATCTCCTCCAGCAGCGCATCGCAGTTGTCATCGTAGATCTCCACGGTGATCGGCTTGGACATATCCAGCGAGCATACGCCCAGAACGCTCTTACCGTCCACGACGTAGCGGCCCACGCGCAGATCGACGTCGAAGGGATAGCGGCTGGCGATATCCGCGAACAGCTTGGCGTTTTCGAGCAGGCTCAGCTTGATGTTTACGACTTTCATTCCCATATTCCCTTTCGGAGCGCCTTGGCGCGTACTTGTGATATAATCATATCCATGATATATTAAGTTTCAAGGCAGGAAAACCGGAATTTGCAATCTTATTTTGATATTAAGCTTAAGTTAACCACAGCATAACGTATAAGCAATAATTTGAAACTGTAAACAACAACTAACAAGCAAATTGTTGACTATGCGCCCGGAATTTGGTACAATTCCCATAAATCACGCGCACCGCTTCCGGGCGGCAAGCGCATCCGGAGGACAAATATGAAAAAACTGATATCGATCCTTCTGGCCCTTTTGCTGCTGGTGCTGCCGGCATGGGCGGAGGAGGAAAACGAGACCCCTGTCGACGAGATCCCGGAGCTGGAGGAAGGCCAGATCCTGATGCACGGTTATATCGATCCTTACGTCAAATTCTATCTGGGCGTGCCTGCCGAATGGGCCATCCTGGGCCCCGGCAGCACCGCCGCCAACCTCACCGAGGCTGCCGAGATCATGGAGGACGCGGACGTATACGGCATCTTCCGCTCCTTTACAGAGGACAACGCCGTGCTGATCTGCCGGTCGGCGGACGGCGCGGGCGTCACGGTGAGCTACGGCTCCTCCGACGGCGTGAGCAACGAAACGCTGGTAAACGATATGGAGCAGATCCAGGCGGAGCTCAAAAACGCCTACAGCGGCCTGAGCTTCAAGGAAGGCTGCGGCGCTTACAGCTTTAAGTCCGTCACGGACATCCTGTACATCGGCATGACCTACAAAAACACGGATTTCTATCAGTATTACCTGGTGTCCGGCGCGCAGATGTACCTGTTCACCTTCTTCGGCACCACGCTGGAAACCGCGCAGACGGTGATGAGCACCTTCTCCATCGTGTGAGCCTGAACGGTCCTGAAGACAAAAGCAGTGCCGGAGGCATCCCAAGCGGACGTCTCCGGCACTGCTTTTGCTTATTTGTTTTTGGCGTAGATCAGGCGCAGGCCCTTCAGGGTCAGCAGGCCGTCCAGCACGTCGATCTCCGGCGCGTCATCCTTTACCAGCAGCGCCATGCCGCCGGTGGCCACCACCTTGCAGTCTCCGCCGATCTCCTCCTTCATGCGGTGGATCAGGTACTTCACCATGCCGATATGGCCGTACAGGATACCGCTCTGCAGGTTGGTCACGGTGTTTTTGCCGATCACGCTGGCGGGCTTGATGAGCTCGAAGCGGGGCAGCTTGGCGGTGCGGTCCACGATGGCGTCCGCTGTGACTTTTAAGCCGGGCACGATGGCGCCGCCCAGAAATTCTCCGTCCGCGCTCACCACGCCAAAGCTCGTGGCGGTGCCGAAATCGATAAAGATGCACGGGCCGCCGTACAGTTCCCAGCAGGCCACGGCGTTGGCGATACGGTCGCTGCCCAGCTCTTTGGGATTGTCGTACCTGATGTGGATGCCTGTTTTGATGCCCGGAGCCACCAGCATCGGCGGCATGCCGAAGTAGGTCTGGCACATGTGCTCGATGGTGAAGTTCACCGTGGGCACCACGGAGCTCACCACGATGCCCTCCACCTGCCGGGTGTCCAGCCCGTTGTAGCGGAACAGGTTCACCAGCACCATGCCGTATTCGTCGCTGGTCATGGTGCGGCTGGTGGATATGCGCCAGTACTTGATCAGTTCCGCACCGTCAAACAGCGCGGTCTTGATATTGGTGTTGCCGATGTCGAGGGTGAGGATCATGTGTTTTCTCCGTTACGAATCGATGTCGATGTATTTTGCCTTGTACAGCGCGTAGCCGATGGAGCTCACCAGTATGGGCGTAACGATAAGCTCCACCAGGCCGTTGATGCCCACGGAAGCGACCAGGTAGACGAAAAACGCCCGGCCCGCGACCTTGCCCTGCATGTACTCATAGGAGCCGAACAGCCATACCAGCGCGGCCATGAACAAAAGCGTGTTGATGAGCGCGGCGCATACGCCCGTTACCGAGAAGGCCAGGGAGATGGGCGCGTGCTTTTTGACAGCCCTGAAAACGTAGGCAAGCGCCACGCCGTCGATCAGCCGGGGAAAGACGCGCTGCACGAACAGGAGCGCCACGGTCTTGAAGGTCCTGGCTTCGTTGAAAAGGGCCACGCCCATGCCGCTGGTGCCGATCAGTCCGAAGCACTGCAGAAAGCTCACCAGGCCGAACACGCCGCCGGCGATCGCGCCGCCCACGGGTCCCAGGGCGATGGCAGCCAGCGCCAGGGGGATCAGGCTGAAGGTGATGTTGAGCCCGCTGGGCATGGGCACCACCGAAGTGATGAAGCACAGAAAGATGATCAGGGCGATCAGTACGGAAAGAAGTACGAGTTCACGGGTAGACAGTTTTTTCATGTTGCACCTCCGCTCGGGTTCCCTTGGGATACCCTACGAAATCAAGTCAGGACACCTGTGCGGCTCGGTTTCGATGCCGCCATGAGCGGATTATACACCCTCGTATTGCATTTATCGTGACGCCGGTGTAAAATATACGGGAAGAAGGTTAAGCGAGCAGGCGCGCCGTATCCTGCATGTACCGTTCGAACGCCGGCACGTCCGTATCGTTGCCCAGGAACACCGCGATCACGGGGCGGTCCGAAAAGATGACGCCCGCGTCGTGGCTCACGCCGTCGTCCTCCCCGGTCTTGTGGGCCACGCGTATCCCCTGCCCGTGCAGATAGAAGGGGATCTTGCCGTTCAGCCGCTGGTCCGACAGTATCGACAGCATCTTGCGGGACGCATCGGGGCTGACCAGTTCTCCCTTCAGCAGGCGGCGAAAGAACACAGCGCAGGCGCGGGCGGTAACGGTATTTTCAAGGCCCCGCGCGGCGGCTTCCCCGTCGAACATCTTGCGCCGCAGGCACATCCCGGACAGGCCGTATCTTTCCAGCACCCCGTTCACATACCCGATGCCGAGGATGTCCGCCAGGATGTTGGTGGCGGTGTTGTCCGACAGGATGATCATCAGAACCGCCAGGTCCGCGTGGGTGACCATGAGCCCGTCGTGCAGGTAGGTGAGCGCGCCGCAGGAAGGCACCTTGTCTTCCGGTTTCACGCTGTACAGCTGGCCGGGGTCCAGCGCGCCCGTTTCAAACGCCTCGAAGGCGGTCAGAAGCACGGCCAGCTTAATCACGCTGGCGGCGATATGGTCTTCGTCCGGGCGATGGCACACGGTCTGGCCGGAAGACACGTCCTCCAGCCACACGCTCAGGTTTCCCGGCAGGGCGCCGAGCCCTGAAAGCAGATCTTTGTAAAGCATCATAAACTCCTCAGAGGTGAAAGATATGAAAGAAACTGAGTTTTTTATCCCGTCCCCAGTGGACCAGCTTCCCATCAGCTGCCTCGTGGTGGAACCGGAGCAGCCGCCCCGCGCGGTGGTGCTCATGGCCCACGGCCTCATGGAGCACAAGGAGCGCTTTCTGCCCGTGATGCGCTTTTTTGCCGAGCACGGCTTTGCCTGTGCCATGAACGACCAGCGCGGCAACGGCAAAAGCATCAAAAGCGAAGAGGACCTGGGCTACACTTACGGCGCGGGCGCGGGCGGCATCCTGCAGGATATGCGCGCACTGGGCGAGGAAATGATCCGCCGCTATCCCGGCAAAAAGACCTTCCTGTACGGCCACAGCCTGGGCGCCCTGTGCGCCATGGCGTATATGAAGCGCTTCAGCCGAGACGTGAACGGCGCCATCTTAAACGCCCTGCCCGCCGACAACAAGGCGCTGGGCGTGGGCCGCACCTATCTCAAGTTCAAAAAACGCGTGAAGGGCGCCCGTTTCCGCGACGAAGGCGTGCGCAAGCTGATGAACGACAATTACGCCGCGCGCTTCAAGGGCGAAGCTTCCCCCTTCTCCTGGCTTTCCAGCGATCCCGACGCGGTGCGCAGGTACGAAGAGGACCCGCTTTGCGGCTATCTGGGCACGGTGGAAAACTACCTGGCCGTGCTGGACATCATGGATGAAGCCTACGACAAAAAGGGCTGGGACAGGGTGAGCGGCATGTGTCCCGTATTCATCGCCGTGGGCGCGGACGACCCCTGCGCGGAGGGCGAAAAAGGCGCCGCAGAGGGCGAAAAATTCCTGAAAAGCGTGGGCCTGGCTCGTGCCGAGCACCGAAGCTACGCCTCCATGCGCCACGAGATCCAGAACGAGCCCGGCGCCGAAAAGCCCCTGACCGACGAGCTGAACCGGCTGATCGCCTGGCTGTAGCCATGCGCATGAAATGAAATGGGCGAAAGAAGTGCGATCAAGCGGTTCTTTGCCCGCATCTCCACCTCATCCGGCCTCGCTTTGTTCAGCCACCTTCCCCTCCAGGGGAAGGCTTTTTTTGCCGGCCCTGCGGATTGAAGCTAAGTGGGGCTGCTCATAGAATTCAGCTGCCGGCGTTTTCTGTGCCGCCTTGCTGAAGCGCGCGCTTCAGCAGGGCGGTCTTTTCGTTGGGCAGGCCGCCCAGCGCCACGTCCTGCAAAAGGGTCTTGAGCGCCTCCCCCACCGCGCGGCCTTTGATGCCCGCGGCCTTTAGGTCGTTTCCGTCCACAGCCAGCTGGCCGACGCTCAGGCAGGCGTTTTCCCTTAGCAGCTTTTGGGCGATCGCCTCCAGCGCGTCAACCTGGGCCGCTTTTTCCGCCCGCATCGACGGATTCTGCGCCAGAAGGTCCGCGCGGAACACGGGAAAAAGGCGCATAAAAGCCTCGCTGCCCAGGCGGATCATCTGCTTTTTCACCGCGTGCTCGGTGGCGGGGATGCGCAGGTCGTGCTCCCGTATCATTTCCAGCACCCGCCGCAGGGTGTGGGTGTCGCTCTTTAAGCGGCGCAGGCAGCTTTCGGCGATCTCCGCGCTGTAGAGCTGGTGGAGCTTGAAGTGGTCGTATCCGTCCACGCCCACGGTATGTGCCCGGGGTTTGCCCGAATCGTGAAACAGCATCGTCAGGCGGTATATCGGGTCCGCCGGGGCGTATCCCACGGTCTTGGCCGTGTGCGTCCACACGTCGTAGGCGTGATGCGGATTGTTCTGGGGAAACCGGTACATGGGCTCAAGCTCCGGCAGTACCGTAAATATAATCTGCGGGAACGCCAAAAGTATCCTCTCCGCGCCGGGACCGCACAGAAGCTTTTTGAGCTCGGTGAATATACGCTCCTCCGACACATTTGAAAGCGTGTCCCTTCTATCGAGCGCGGCCCGAGCCGTGCTCTCCTCGATCTCAAAATCGTACGCCGAGGCGAAGCGCAGCGCCCGCAGGATGCGCAGCGCGTCTTCCTCAAAGCGCTCCTCCGGCCTGCCCACGCAGCGGATCACGCCGCGGGCCAGGTCTTCCCGTCCGCCGAACAGATCCACGATCTCTTCTCCGTCGCAGGTGGCCATGGCGTTCACCGTAAAGTCCCGGCGCGCCAGGTCCAAAGCAAGCTGTTTTACGAACTGCACGGAGTCCGGCCGCCGGTGGTCGGAATACTCTCCGTCCACACGGTAGGTGGTCACCTCGTAACCTTTGCCGCCCAGCATCACGGTGAGCGTGCCGTGCTTGAGCCCCGTCTCGATCAGACGGTGCCCCTCAAAGGAGGCCTTCATCTCCTCCGGCAGGGCGCTGGTGGTCACGTCCCAGTCGTTGGGCTCGCGGCCCAGAAGTGCGTCCCGCACGCAGCCGCCCACGGCATATGCCTCGTGTCCCCCGGCCCGCAGGCGGGAAATGATATATTGAACGTCCTGAGGTATCCTCATGCTATTCTCCGTATGCGCTTATTTCCGCTCCGATTGTATCATGCCTTGCGAGCGCTGTTCAAGCGCAAAGCCGCCCTCCGGAGGCCCCGGCAGGTAAAATTTTAGTCAAATCGCGCCCGTCCTATGGACACGCGCACCGGGCGGTGGTATAATGTTATCTTGTCAGCGGAGGAATTCGCTTTCCGGTAACGCGGAAGTTTGCGCCTGTAGCTCAGCAGGATAGAGCAACGGCCTTCTAAGCCGTGGGTCGGGGGTTCGAATCCCTTCGGGCGCGTTGTGGTGGATGTAGCTCAGTTGGTTAGAGTGCCAGGTTGTGGCCCTGGAGGTCGTGGGTTCGAGACCCACCATTCACCCTTCCTGTTCACGCTGGGGTGTAGCCAAGCGGTTAAGGCACGGGGCTTTGACTCCCGGATTCGCTGGTTCGAGCCCAGCCACCCCAGGTATTTTTATGCGATTCATTAGCTCAGTCGGTAGAGCACCTGACTTTTAATCAGGGTGTCCGGGGTTCGAATCCCCGATGAGTCATCAAAGCGAGAATCCTGCCGCCAAGCGGCGGGGTTCTCGTTTTGTATTCTTCACTCTTCACTTTTCACTCTTCATTCTTCATTTCTCATCCCCCGGCGGGGCACAATGCAATGAATGCTGAAGACCAAAAATAAATCATGAAAAATGGAATTGACTTTCCCCGCGGGACGGGTATACTGTTATCAAAACTACACTTGGAGAGGTACAGCATGAGCAGCGAGAAAAAGACCGTTACCAGGACCGCGGAAACCGGCATATCCTTCGGCTGTGCGCTGGCGATGGTGATCAGCTACGTAAGCTGGCACTCCATCGGCTGGGCCATCCTTCACGGCATCCTGGGCTGGGTGTACGTGATCTACTACGCCATCAAATACTGAAGGCTGGAAAGGAACAAGCCAAGCTGAAAAGCAGGTTTTTCCCAATAACCGATGCGCAAAAGCCATTTCCGCTTCATCGAGCGGAGCGGTTTTTTCATGACCATCACCGCGTTTATAAACCCTTGTCTCCCCTGTAAACATTCCAATAAAAATGTCAAGCCACCTTGACATTTTTATTTTTCCGGCGTAGTATTCGGATCAAACGATACAGTTGAAAGCGGGGTGACGGGCGAACCGGACGGTATGAGATTCTTATGGAAGTATCTGCAGAAATATCTCAGGCGCATCGGAGGCGTGATGGGCATCAAGCTCGCGGGCACGGCGCTGGAGCTGTTGATCCCCTATGTGATGGAGCACCTGCTGGACAACGTGGTACCCACCAAAAAGATATCTCTTGTGATCGTGTGGGGCATCGCGATGATCCTTCTGGCGCTTTTGGTGCGCTATCTCAACGTGAACGCCAACCGCCTGAGCGTAAAGACCGCCAAGGAGAGCGCCTACGAGATACGGCGCGACCTGTTCCATTCAGCGCTGAACCTTTCCGGCAGCCAGATGGACGAGGTGGGCCTGCCCTCGCTGATTTCCCGCATGACCTCGGACTCGTACAACGTGCAGTCCTTCGTGCAGAGCATGCAGACCATGGGCATCCGCGCGCCCATCATGCTGGTGGGCGGCATTGCCATTACCCTCACGATGGACACTGGCCTGGCCTCGATACTGTGCATCATGGCGCCGGTGATGATCGCGCTGGTGGTGTTCATCTCCATGAAGGGCATACCGCTGTACGACCGGGTGCAGCGCGGCATGGACGACATCGTGCGGGTAATGCGGGAGAACATCACGGGCATACGAGTGGTGAAGGCGCTGTCCCGCGAGGAAAAGGAAACGAAGCGGTTTTTCCAGGCCAACAGCGAGACCGCCCGCCGGGACATCAAAGCCGGCATGATCATGGCGCTGCCGGGGCCGGTGGTGACGCTGTTTTTGAACCTGGGCCTCACGCTGGTGGTGCTGGTGGGCGCAAGGCGCGTAAACAACGGCGTGACCCAGCCGGGCGTGATCCTGGCGTTTCTCACCTATTTCAACATGATCCTCATGGGCGTGATGGGCCTAAACCGCATATTTATGATGCTTTCCAAGGCCAACGCCTCCGCCAAGCGCATCGCCCAGGCTGTGGATCAGGAACAGACCCTTTCCCCCATCCCGGACGCTGAGGCCGCGCACACCGGGCGCGAGGGCTTTGTGATTTTCGACCACGTGTGCTTCTCCTATGACAGCCACGCCGAAGCCGCCCGGGACGAAAAGCGCTCCTTTGCGGGTTCCAAGCGGCAGAAGTGCCTGGAGGACATCGATTTTGCCATTCCCCGCGGGGGTACGCTGGGCATCATCGGAGCCACGGGCTCCGGCAAGACCAGCATAATCAACCTGCTGATGCGGTTTTACGATCCCCAGGAGGGCCACGTATTCGTGGACGGAAGGGACGTGCGCACCTACAGCGCGGACGAGCTGCACCGCAAGTTCGGCGTGGTGTTTCAGAACGACGTGATCTTCGCCGATTCCATATTTGAAAACATCTCCTTCGGCCGCGACTTAAGCGAGGAGGCCGTGCGCCTGGCCGCCCGGGACGCCATGGCCCAGGAATTCGTGGAAAGCTACGACGACGCCTATCAGCACAGGGCCGTGATACACGGCGCCAATTTCTCCGGCGGGCAGAAGCAGCGCATGCTGATCGCCCGGGCGCTGGCGGCGCAGCCGGAGATCCTAGTGCTGGACGACTCCTCCTCCGCCCTGGACTACCGCACGGACGCGAACCTGCGAAAGGCCATACGCGAGCGCCACACCGCGGCCACCACCATCGTGATCGCCCAGCGCGTGTCTTCCATCATGTCCCTGGACAGGATCATCGTGCTGGACGAGGGCCGCATGATCGGCTGCGGCACCCACGAGGAACTTCTGGCCTCCTGCCCCATGTACCGGCAGATTCACGAAACGCAGATGGGGGAGGTGGAGTAAATGGCGCGCAGGGATTCCATTATGACCAAGCCCAAGGATTCCAAAGGAGCGCTCAGGCGCATGGTCGCCTACCTCGGCCCCTTCCGCTGGCTGATCCTTCTGGTAGCCGCGCTGTGCGTGACCTCCAACGTGCTCTCCCTCTGGGGCCCGAACCTGGCGGGCTCTGCCATCAACGAGGCCGCCGCCGGCAAGGGCATGGTGAACTTTGAAAGGGTGCGCTACTACGCCATGCGCATGCTTTTCTGCTACGCGTGCTCTTCCCTGCTCACCATATCCATCCACGCCATCATGATGAACGTGTCCAAGCGCATGGCCAAGCACATGCGGCAGGACGTGTTCGACAAGCTGATGCGCCTGCCCGTGGGCTATTTCGACCGCAACCAGGCGGGCGACATCATCAGCCGCGTTTCCTACGATATCGACGTGATCTCCACCTGCATGAGCACGGACGTCACCTCCATCCTGACCAGCGTGGTCACCGTGGCGGGCTCGGTGTTCATGATGGTGTCGATCTCGCTGCCGCTGTCGGCAGTGGTGCTGTTCAGCGTGCCCACGGCCATCATCTACACCTCCAGGATGCGCAAGATCACCCAGCCGCGCTTTGTGAAGCGCAGCAAAAACTACGGCATCATGAACGGTTTTGTGGAGGAAATGCTCTCCGGCCAGAAGACCATACAGGCCTACGCCTACGAAAAGCGCGTGGAAGAGAAGTTCGACACCATCAACTCCAACGCCGCCGAGGCGTACTACGACGCGGACCGCTACGGCGTGACCATCGGCCCCACCATGGGTACCATCAACAACATCACGCTGTCGCTGATCACCCTGCTGGGCTCGATCCTGTATATGGGCGGGCACATCGGCCTTGGCGCCATATCCTCCTTCGTGCTGTACAGCCGCAAGTTCTCCGGCCCCATCAACGAGATCGCCAACATCGTGAACGAGCTGTTCTCGGCCCTGGCGGCGTCTGAGCGCGTGTTCGCCCTGCTGGACGAAACGGAGGAGCTCACCGACCGGCCGGGCGCGAAAGCGCTCGACGAGGTGCGGGGAAACGTGGAGCTTGAGCACGTTGGCTTTGGCTACGAGCCCGGCAAGACCATCATCCACGACCTGAGCATGCGGGCGGACGCGGGCCGGCTGATCGCCATCGTGGGCCCCACGGGCGCAGGCAAGACCACCATCATCAACCTGCTGATGCGCTTCTACGACGTGGACAGGGGCAGCGTGCGGGTGGACGGCACGGACGTCAGGGACCTCACCCGCCGGAGCCTGCGCAAATCCTACGCCATGGTGCTGCAGGATACCTGGGTGTTCCGCGGCACGATATTCGAAAACATCGCCTACGGCAAGGACGGCGCCACCATGGACGAGGTGGTGGCCGCGGCGAAGGCGGCCCACATCCACCCCTTCATCATGCGCCTGCCCCAGGGCTACGACACCGTGATCAGCGAAGACGGCGGCAACATCTCCAAGGGGCAGAAGCAGCTGCTCACCATCGCCCGCGCCATGCTGTATGACGCGCGCATGCTGATTTTGGACGAAGCCACCTCCAACGTGGATACCTCCACCGAGCGGGAGATACAGTCCGCCATGCGCAGGCTGATGCAGGGCAAGACCTGCTTTGTGATCGCCCACCGCCTGTCCACCATCCAGAACGCAGACCTCATCCTGGTGCTGGATAAGGGCGACGTGGTGGAGCAGGGCACGCACCGCAGCCTGATGGAGAAAAAGGGCTTTTACTACCGGCTGTACAGAAGCCAGTTCGAGTGAGGCGCGTATGACCAAGCGAAAAAAACTCTTCGGCGGCGACGAGCGACGGGCCCGCTACGCGGCATCCGGCGTGAACGAAAAGCTGATCATGAACTTTCTGGACATCCACCGCACGATGCGCGCCCTGTACGAAGGCCGGGCCAGCCGCCCCAGCGTGCTGATCGCCCTGGGGCGCACCGGGCCCGTTGCCCAGAAAGCTTTGACCGAGCACCTGGAGATCCAGCCCGCCACCATGAGCGACGCCCTGCAGGGACTGGAGAGCGCAGGCCTCATCCAGCGGCTTGAAAGCCCCAGCGACCGGCGCACCGCGCTGATCGAGCTTACGGAAGAGGGGCAGAAGGAGGCCCGCGCCGCCTACCAAAGGCGCATGGAGCGCCACGCGCAGATGTTTATTGACCTGTCCCCCGAGCAGAAAGAGCAGCTGCTTTCCCTGCTGGAAGCCCTGAACGACTCCTGGCAGAAACAGTACGGCGACCTGGCGGGAAAATAAGAAAGTTTGCTATATTACAGACCAAAGTCTGTTTTAATTGCCTGCCTGTTTTTTACGTTTGTCATTGAACTTGTGTATCCATACGTGGTATAATCATTTCGAATCCGTCGCGTTATGCGCATCATCAAGCAAAGAGAGGTATCGGCTATGAGCACATGTCCCTGGCAGGACCCTGGCGTTATCCATATCGGCAAGGAGGAGCCCCGCGCTTCCTTCATCCCCTACCCAGACATCGCCTCTGCCGAGGCGGGCATGCGGGACTTTGACCCCTATTACAGGAGCCTGAACGGCTCGTGGCGGTTCAAATACTTTGAAGACGGCGACTGCCCCGAAGACATCGGCGAGATCGTGACCGATCCTGAGGAAGAAAGCTTTTTTGACGAGGAAGACTGGGACGATATCGACGTGCCCGGCAACTGGCAGATGTACGGCTACGACGTGCCGGACTACACCAACGTCACCTACCCCATCCCCCTCGATCCGCCCTTCGTGCCGGACCTGAATCCCGTGGGGCTGTACTTAAGGGAGTTCACGATCGACAAAAAGCGCCTGAACGGCAGGGTATACCTGAACTTCGACGGCGTGAACGGCGCGTTCTTCGTGTACGTAAACGGCCATCAGGCGGGCTTTTCCAAGGTGGCCCACATGCCCGCGGAATTCGACATCACCCCCTACCTGAACGGGGATATGAACCTGCTGGCGGTGAAGGTATACAAGTGGAGCGACTCCACTTATCTGGAGGACCAGGACTGCTGGCGCTTGAGCGGTATCTTCCGCGACGTGTATCTGCTCACCGTACCCAAAGAGCATATCCGCAATATCGTCGCCCGTCCCACTCTGTCCGACGATTTCAAAAACGGTCTGCTGGACGTGGAGATCGAAGCGCTGGGTGAAAACGTCAGGGCAGATTTCATCCTGACTTACGGAAGCGAGACCGTGGCACAGAAAAAAGCCGAAAACGGCAAAGCCTCCTTCCTCATTAAGAACGTGCACGCCTGGACAGCGGAAACGCCGGAGCGCTACGCCCTGTACGCGGTGCTGCGCTCGGGCAGGTCCGTCAAAGAAGTCGTAAAGCTCATGATCGGCTTTAAGACCGTGGAGCTGAAGAAAAACGGCCTGTTCATCAACGGCCAGAGCGTGAAGCTCAAGGGCGTGAACCGCCACGACACCCACTGCCGCCTGGGCCACGTGACCCCCATGGACACGCTCGTGAAAGACGTGACCCTGATGAAGCAGATGAACGTGAACACCGTGCGCACCTCCCACTATCCCAACGATCCGCGTTTTCTGGACCTGTGCGACGAGTACGGCCTGTACGTGATCGACGAAACGGACCTGGAATGCCACGGCGCCTATCACGGCAGCTGGACCACGCCCGACAAGCAGATGTTCTACGATTTCGCCCAGCAGCCCGAATGGGAGGCCGCCTTCGTGGACCGCGCCGAGCGCATGGTCAGGCGGGACCTGAACCATCCCTCCGTCATTTTCTGGTCTCTCGGCAACGAGAGCTACTACGGCCGCAACCACGATGCCATGTACGCCCGCTGCAAGCAGCTGGACCCCTCCCGCCCCGTGCACTACGAGGGCGACCGCTCCGGCCATAAGGCCACGGATGTGGTGAGCGTGATGTACCCGCCGGTGGAGACCGTGGTTCAGGAAGGGCAGAGAACGGATGAGGACCGCCCCTACTTCATGTGCGAATACGCCCATGCCATGGGCCTTGGCCCCGGCTCGCTGCCCGAATACTGGGACGCCATCTACCGCTACGACCGCCTGATCGGCGGCTGCGTGTGGGAGTGGGTGGACCACGGCATGGAGGTGCTCACCGAAGATGGCGAACCCTACTACGTGTACGGCGGCGATTTCGGCGATTATCCCAACGACAGCAACTTCTGCGTGGACGCGCTGTGCTATCCCGACCGCACGCCCCACACGGGCCTGTGGGCGCTGAAGCAGGCCATCGAGCCCGTAAAATTCCGCCTGGAAAAAGGAAAGCTGTACTGCGTGAACCGCTTCTCCTTCCTGACGCTTGACCACCTGAACGCCTCCGCCGCCGTTATGCGGGACGGCGCGCGGGTGTGGTCAGGCCGGCTGGACATCAGCGGCATCGGCCCGGGCGAAGAGAAGCAGATCCGCTTTGACGCGCCCCTGCCCGCCGACGGCGAGAACATCCTGGACATCCGCGTGACCCTGGCCGCCGACGCCCTGTACGCCGGGGCCGGCCACGAGGTGGCCCGCGCCCAGCTGGCCCTGCCGGGAGAAGCGAAGCCCGCCTTCATCCCCGCGTCCGCCATGCCTGAGCTGGACGTGTTCGAAGAGGCCGGCGGCATCTTCGGTGCGGATTTCAGCCTTCATTTCGACACCCGCACGGGCGAGCTGGTCCAGTGGATCAGCGCGGACAACGAGCTTCTGGCCTCCCCCGTCCGCTTCAACTTCTACCGCGCCGCCACGGACAACGACCACCGCGCCCGCAAGGAATGGGACGCCTTCCGGCTGGGAAAGACCCGTTCCAAGCTGCGCTCCTTTGATATAGAGCAGCTTTCGGCCTCCGCCGCGCGGGTTACGGCTGTGCACGTGCACGCGGGCGTGAACCTTCTGCCCCTCATCGAGACCCGAACCGTATGGACGGTATACGGAAACGGCGACGTGCGCGCGGTCGTCAGCTTTACGCCCCTGCGCGACAGTCTCCCCTATCTGCCCCGGCTGGGCCTGCAGGCCCGGGTGCCCGGCGCCTACGAGCGCCTCACCTGGTATGGCCGCGGTCCCATCGAGAGCTATCCCGACATGAAGGAAGCCGCCCGGGTGGACACCTGGCATATGGACGTGGAGGACACCCACGAGCCCTACGTGCGGCCCCAGGAAAACGGCGCCCACGCCGACACCCGCGCCGTGGCCCTCACGGACGAGACCGGTTTTGGCATGATGTTCATCTGCGAAGAAGCGGCGGGCGAGGGCTTCTCCTTTACCGCCCACAACTACACGGACGAGGCCCTGGACAAGGCGCAGCACACGCCGGAGCTGGAGTATTCAGGCGATATCACCCTGTCCATCGACTGGCGGCAGGGCGCGCTGGGCTCCAACTCCTGCGGACCCGAGCCCCAGGAAAAGTACCGCCTGTACCTGAAGGACACGGTGCGCCTTGGCTTCGTGATGCGCCCCTACCGCAGCGGCAACGCTGACTTTAACAAAGCACTGCGCACGCTGCCCGAAAAACTGTAAGGAGAAACCCATGTACGCAGCCGACAAGTGGGAAGACTACGAGGTGCTGGATACCGGGGACGGCATGAAGCTGGAGAGGTGGGGAAAGGTGATCCTTTCCCGCCCCGATCCCCAGGTGATCTGGCCCAGGCAGGAGGACAGCGCCTGGTCAAAAGCGGACGCGAAATACCACCGCTCCCCCAAGGGCGGCGGCGAGTGGGAGTTCGTGCGCCGGCTGCCCGAAAAATGGACGGTGCGCTACGGAGACCTCAGCTTCATCGTGCACCCCACCAACTTCAAGCACACCGGCCTGTTTCCGGAGCAGGCCGTAAACTGGGACTGGATGCGCACCCTCATACAGAAGCGCGGCGGAGCGAAGGTGCTGAACCTGTTCGGCTACACCGGCGGGGCCACCTGCGCCTGCATAGCCGCCGGCGCCCACGTGACCCACGTGGACGCCGCCAAGGGCATGGTGCAGTGGGCGGGCGAAAACCGCGCCAAATGCGGCCTGCCCGAGGACAAAGTCCGCTGGATCGTGGATGACGCCGTAAAGTTCGTGGAACGGGAGACCCGCCGGGGCAACTTCTACGACGCTGTGGTGATGGACCCGCCCTCCTACGGGCGCGGCCCCAAAGGCGAGATCTGGAAGCTGGAAGACGAATTGTACAGCCTGGTGGAGAAGTGCGCGCAGGTGATCGGTAACGCCCCCCTGTTCGTGCTGATCAACAGCTACACCACAGGCCTGCAGCCGGCAGTGCTTTCCAACATCCTGCGGCTCACCGTGGGCAAGCGCTTCGGCGGCCGCATCGACGCAGGCGAAGTGGTGCTGCCCGTTTCAAGCGGCGGCGTGCTGCCCTGCGGCGCCTCCGGCCGCTGGGAAGCCTGAATATTCCGCGCAGCGAAAGGAACAGTATGAACGATTATACGATCCTCTTCCAGGGCGATTCCATCACCGACGGCAACCGCTACAAGGACGAAAGCACCCGCTGGGACCTGAACCACCAGATCGGCCACGCCTATCCCTACGTGATCGCGGCGCTGCTGGGCGCGAAGTTCCCGAAAAAAAAGTACCGCTTCATCAACCGCGGCGTGTCCGGCGATACCATTGCCAAGGTGTACGGACGCTGGCGCCCGGACGCGCTGGTGCACAGGCCGGACCTCGTCAGTTTGCTTGTGGGCGTGAACGACGTGTGGCAGGCCGTTGAAAACGGCGGCGGCAGCCGGGAAAAGCGGTTTGAAAAGATCCTTCGCCTGCTTCTGGAAGAGGCGCTGGAAGAAAAGCCGGACACCCGCCTGGTGCTGATCGAGCCGTTCATGCTGCCGCCCGCGGACAAGCGCGAAGAATGGGCTGAAAAGCTCAGCCTGATGCGCGCGCTCCAGTCTGCCGTCCGGCGCGTGTCCGAAGACTTCGGCACGGTGTTCGTGCCCACCCAGGAGATGTTCGACCGGCTCTGCGAAAAGCGCGAGCCTGCCTACTGGGTATGGGACGGCGTGCACCCCACCGAAGCGGGCCACGGGGCGCTCGCCCTGAAGTGGCTGGAAACAACGGGACTGCTGGAGGCATGATTCCATCCGCCTCTGCAGCCAAGAAACTTCTAAACAGCCCATCGAGGCTGTTGCACAAGTTGATGAAATATAGACGTTTCGGATAAATCGTTTCAAATGTATCCAAAACGAAACCGCAGGAAATGAAATCTTATTTCATTTCCAGCGAGGGGATGTTCAGCAGCCCCAGCCAAATTACTTTCTCGCTTCCAGTATAGTGCGTATAAAGGCGCGGGAGCGCTCCTGGCGGGGATGGTCGAAAAATTCCCGCGAGGAGCCGCATTCAATCTCGGCGCCGTTTTCCATAAAGAGCACCTTGTTGGAAACGTTTCTGGCAAAGTCCATCTCGTGGGTCACCACCAGCATCGTCATGCCCTCCTGGGCGAGCCTGCGCATGACCGCCAGCACCTCGCCGATCAGTTCCGGGTCCAGGGCGCTGGTGGGCTCGTCAAAGTACACGATCTCGGGATTCGTGGCAAGGCCCCTGGCGATGGCCACCCGCTGCTGCTGCCCGCCGGAAAGCTGGCTGGGATAGCTGCCGAGCTTTTCCGCCATGCCCACGCGGGCGAGGGCTTCCACGGCGATGTCGCGGGCTTCGCCCTTCTTTTTGCCCATGGCCGCAGTGAGACCCAGGGTCACGTTTTCCAGCACGGTCTTGTTGAGGAACAGGTTGTAGCTCTGAAACACGAAGGCCGTTTTGCGCCTGACCGAAGCGACGTCCCTGCGCGTGGCTGAAGCCAGGTCGTACGCCTTGCCGTCAAAGATCAGCCTTCCCCCGTCCGCCTTTTCCAGAAAGTTCAGGCAGCGCAGAAAAGTGGTCTTGCCCGAGCCGCTGGGGCCGAGGATGGCCACCACGTCGCCCTTGTTCACTTCCAGGGATATGCCCTTGAGCACCTGGCTTTCGCCGAAGCGCTTGGTTACCTTTTCAGCCCTGAGCATCATTTGCGCTCACCTCCGTAGGAAGCCAGCTTCTTTTCCATGATGTGCTGCAGCCAGGTGAGCACCGTGCAGAACGCCAGGTAGATCAGCGCCACCTCGCAGTACAGGCCCATGTATTCGTATACGCGCCCGCTGATGATCTGCGCCTGCTTGAACATCTCGGTCACCGCGATGTTCGCCGCCAGGCTCGTGCCCTTGAGCATGGCGATCAGCGAATTGGACAGTGCCGGAAACGCCGTGCGGAACGCCTGGGGCAGCACCACGTGCCACATGATCTGCACGTAGGAAAGCCCCACGCAGTAGCCCGCCTCCACCTGGCCCCGGGACACGCTCTCCAGCGCGCCGCGCATGGTCTCCGCCATGTACGCGCCTTCGTTGAAGCCGAACACCAGCACTGCGGCCACATGCTTGTCGAAGCGTACGCCGATATCGGGAAGTCCGAAATATACCAGATACAGCTGCACCAGAAGGGGCGTGCCGCGGATCACCCAGATATAAAAGCGGCAGATCTGACGGAGCACCTTGATGTTGGCGTACTGGATCAGCGCCACGATCACCGAGATGACCAGCGCCAGCGCAAAGGACATGGCAGTCAGGGGCAGCGTTTCCCTGACGCAGGCTGTCAGCAGCTTCGGGAAGGAGTCCAGCAGGATCTCCCAGAGTCTTTCGTTCATGTATCGTGTTCCTTCAAATAAAGCAGGTCCGTTCCATAAGGCGGGTCAGCACCCGCACGCCCTGCGCAAATGCCCTCACGGAGATGCGCTCGTTCGTGCCGTGTATGCCCTCGCGGGAAATGTCTTCCTCCTCCAGGAAGGGACCGAAGCGCATCACGCAGCGGCTCAGGCCTTCGTAGTGCCTGGCGTCGGTGGCGCCTTTGTTCTGGGCGGGAATGAATCTGAGGCCGTCAAAATAATGCTCCAATGTCCCTACGAGCTCGCCGTAGCCGTAACTGTTCAGGTCGGACGGCACGGAAGCTGAGATCTGCTGCTGCCAGGACAGCGATACGCTTTTGCCCGCAGCGGCGGAAAACCGCTCCATCAACCTCTCCGGCGTGTCGGAAGGGATCAGGCGGAAGTTGATCACCGCCCACATATCCTGGGGCATCACGTTGCCGGCAGGCGCTCCCGGTGAGATCATCGTGGGCGCCGCGGTGGTTTTCACCAGGTGATACAGGCTCTCCCGCCCGGAAAACCATTGTAGGATCTCGTTTTCGTGGCTGCCAATGTCGCGCGCCCATTCCCGCATGGGGCTTTGGGTGATTGAGGGCGCCAGCAGCTTCAGCGACGCGCACAGCGAATCGGACATCCGGGCCGGCGGCATGGAGTGGGTAATTGTGTGGATAGCGTCCGCCAGCGCGCCCAGGGACGTGCCGTAAAACGGGTTGGAGCTGTGCCCGCCCCGGGAGGAAGCGCTGATCTTCAGGTCGGCGTAACCCTTTTCGTACATGCCCACGGTGCAGATGTGCGTGCCCGGTGCGCCCCAGTCTTCGGCGTCCGTCACGTCTCCCGCGCCTTCGTCCAGCACGTATTCGAACCGGACGCCTTCCTTTTCCAGCCTTTCAACGATGGCCATGGCGCCCCGGGAGCAGGTCTCCTCGTCCTCGCCGAAGGCAAAGTATATCCCCCGGCGGGGCAGGCACCCCTTGGAGAGCAGGTATTCCGCGCTCTCCATTTCGGCGATCAGCATCTGCTTGATGTCCATGGCGCCGCGGCCCCAGATGAATCCGTCTTCCAGGTCGCCGGAAAACGGCCCGTGCACCCAGTTTTTTTCCGTGCCCTCCACCACGGGCACCACGTCCTGGTGCGCCATGAACAGGGCAGGCAAAAGCGTTTCGTCGCTGCCGTTCAGACAGATCAGCAGGCTGTGACCGATCTTTTCCCAGCGGGCGTTTAAAGCCAGAAGCGGATAGGATGAACGGAGGAACGCGTGCAGCGCGTCAAACTGGCTGTAGTCCGTAAGGCCGGTGTCCAGATGGTTCACCGTCCGGAAGCGGATCGCGCTCTGCAGGTTTCGTACCGCCCGGTCATATTTCAGGTCCGGATAGTCCTTTTCGTTTATAAAACAGTCCGCGTTTTTCATCGTCGTTTTCACATGTACCGGCTTAGGATAAAAGGCGGAGGGGCCTTGACCCCTCCGGGCTTGCGGCTGGCTGCGGGCCTTATTCAGGCACCGTCAGATCCACGCCAAAGTACTTGACAGATATGGCCGCGAGCCTGCCGTCCTGACGGGCCTGCTCCAGGATCTCGTTTACGGCTTCCACAAGGGAAGCGGCGTTCACCTTTTCGCTCATGCTGAAGGGATACGCTACGGGGTCGCCCGGCAGCACCTGCACGATCTTGATGGGCGCGTCGGGCTGCTGCCTAAGATAATCCTCTATGGAGACCCTGGCGTTGATGGTGGCGTCCACCCGGCCCTGGCGCAGAAGCGTCACGGTCTCTCCCAGCGTGTCCACGGGCTCCACGGTGGCGCCGTAGGCCTCAGCCAGCGCCGCGTAGGTGCTGGAGGAGGAGTTGGCGGTGGTCTTGCCCTTCAGGTCTTCCACGGTCTTGATGTCCTCGTTGTCTTTGCTCACTACCAGCACCTTCTGGGTGTACACGTAGGGAGTGGAGAAATAATAGCTTTCCGCGCGCTTCTCAGTGTAGCCCACGCCGTTGCAGGCGATGTCGTAACGTCCGGAATCCACGCCGGGCAGGATCGCGTCCCACACGGGCTCTTCGAAGCGGGCCTCCACGCCCAGGCCCTCGGCGATGAGCCTGGCGATCTCGATATCCAGGCCCGTCAGTTCCCCGCTCTCGTCGTGATACGTCCAAGGCGCCCAGGTGCCTTCGGTGGCGACAACGATGTAACCGCGCTCACGAATGCGGCTCAGCAGGTCGTCTTCCGCCTGCGCGCACACAAAACAAAAAACAAGCGCCAGCGACAGACATAAAACAAGCAGCTTTTTCATCTTTTTTCCTCCTTATTGTATAATACGGGATGATCGGATAGTATCATATCCAACATTAAAAATCAAGCCTGCAGGACGATTCGGGGCGGGAACCGGTCCCGATGCGCCATCTGCGCACGCGCGTTCATAATTTTGCAACATATGTCGCAAATACTACATAATTAGTTGATTGTGTCGTAATACTATGCCCTTGAATTTGCCATACATTTCTGGCTAAATTGTATTATCTGTTTTAGTTTGGATAAATATAACCCGATTTTACACGGTTCATATGGCACAGACGGCAAAGGAGATGATGTACGAATGATGCGAAACCCCGTAAAATATATACTGATCTGGCTGATGATCCTTCTGCTCGCCTGCCAGGGCGTTTCGCGGAAGGCTTCCTGTCCCCGGACGACAGCCTGGTGTACGCCAAAGTGAAGGCGCGCCTGTACACCACCGCCTCCGAGACCGAGTATGTGGTCACGGTGTACCCCGGTTATCCGCTGATCAAGCTCGGCTCCAAGGGGAACTGCTATTATGTGCGGGACTACCTGGGCGAGTTCGAGGGATACGTCAAAAAGATTTCCGTCAGCAGCGAGCAGATCCTGCCCTATGAGATCGACCCCGAGCTGAAGGTGTACTACCGCAAGACCACCTCCTCCACGGAGATCCCCAAGGCCGTGATCTCGCAGCAGAAGTACCTGTCCAGCAACATGGGCCTTCAGGAATACAAGGATTTTCTGGCATATACCATCCTGTGCAAGGTGGGCTGCCGTTACAGCCTTTATGCCAACAATGAGACCACCTTCAACAACGTCTCCTTTGTTCAGACCTGCATGGGCGAAATGGGCTACGTGGTAAACAGCAACGTGGCCGTGGCGGGCCATCAGGGCGAGCAGGAGTTCGTCGCCCGCAAGGACCTGCAGAAGGGCGACGTGGTCTTCTTCGCTACCGACAACGACATGGACATCGCGGATCACATGGGCATCTACATCGGCAAGGGCTATTTCGCCCACTGCTCCCCCGTGGCGGGCGCCGTGCTGGTGAGTTATCTGGACGGCGGCTTCTACGCCAAGACCCTGCTTTGGGGCCGCCGGTACCTGGATAAATAATCCGATGCGGTCACAGATGTCCGGCACATAAACCAGCCAATCGCTTGATCCGGAGCGGCTTCGGCCCCTCCGGATCAATTTTGCTTTTCATCCGGCGCTTTTTGCGATCGATACAGATTCCGGACCGGTTTGGGCAGCATTTATCCGGGTCAGCGCTTTCGTTTACACGCGCAGGCTTGACAATGGGCGGCGGCGTTTTTATAATGAAGTGCAATCTATGCGCAAGGAGTGATGCGAAATGGACAAACCCAAATTCTATATCACCACGCCCATATACTATCCCTCCGGCAACATGACCATCGGCCACACCTATACCACCGTGGCCGCCGACGCCATGACCCGGTTCAAAAAAATGCAGGGGTACGATACCTACTTCCTCACCGGCACCGACGAGCACGGCCAGAAGATCGAAAAGAAAGCCGCCGAGGCGGGCGTGTCCCCCATTGAATATGTCGACAAGATCGTGGCGGAGACCAAGGACCTGTGGAAGCTGATGAACATCGAATACGACGACTTCATCCGCACCACGGAGGACCGCCACGTCCGTATCGTGCAGCAGATCTTCCGCCGGTTCTATGAACAGGGTGATATCTACAAGGCCGAATACGAGGGCATGTACTGCACGCCCTGCGAATCCTTCTGGACCTCCACCCAGCTGGTGGACAAGGACGGCCAGAAGGTGTGCCCGGACTGCGGCCGCCCCTGCCAGCCCATGAAGGAGGAAAGCTATTTCTTCCGCATGAGCAAGTATCAGGACTGGATGATCGACTATATCGAGACCCATCCGGATTTCATCCAGCCGCCCTCCCGCGCCAATGAAATGATCAACAACTTCCTGAAGCCTGGTCTGCAGGACCTGTGCGTGAGCCGCACCAGCGTAAAGTGGGGCGTGCCCGTGGACTTTGATCCCAAGCACACCGTGTACGTGTGGATCGACGCCCTCTCCAACTACATCACTGCCCTGGGCTACGGCACCGACCACGACGAGCTGTACCGCAAATACTGGCCCGCCGACGTGCATCTGGTGGGCAAGGAGATCGTGCGCTTCCACACCATCTACTGGCCCATCATGCTGCACGCGCTTGATCTGCCTCTGCCCAAGCAGGTGTTCGGCCACGGCTGGCTGCTCTTCGGCGCGGACCGCATGAGCAAATCCAAGGGCAACGTGGTGTATCCCCAGCCCATCGTGGCACGCTACGGCGTGGATGCCCTGAGATATTACCTCATGCGCGAAATGCCCTTCGGCGCGGACGGCAACTACACCAACGAGTCTTTCCTCACACGCACGAACGCCGACCTGGCCAACGACCTGGGCAACCTGGTGAGCCGCACGGTGGCGATGATCGAAAAATACTTCGGCGGCCTCGTGCCCCAGCCCGGCGAATACGACGAAACGGACAGGCACGTGATTGATATGTTCGAAGCCCTGCCCGCCATCGTGGAAAAGCACATGAACGAGCTGCAGTTCTCCCTGGCGCTGGGTGAGATATGGAAGTTCGTGGGCGAGCTCAACCGCTACATCGACCTGACCCAGCCCTGGGTGCTGGGCAAGAGCGAGGAAGGCCTGCCCCGGCTGAGGACCGTCATGTACGTGCTGGCCGAAGGCGTGCGCGCCGTGGCTGTGCACATCGGTCCGGTGATGCCCTCCACGCCCGGGCGCATCTTCGCGCAGCTGGGCATTCAGGACGAGAGCCTCACCACCTGGGAGAGCGTGCAGCATTTTGGCCGCCTGCCGGCGGGCACGGCGGTGAAAAAGGGCGAAGCCCTCTTCCCCCGCGTGGACATCAGGAAGGAGCTGGAAGCGCTTTCTGCCGAAAAGGCGCCCGCCCCCGCCCCGGAAAAGAAGCCGGAACCCAAGCCCGAAGCCAAAAAAGAGGCGCCGGAAGGCTTTGTGACCGCGGACGAGTTTTTCAAAACCAAGCTCGTGGCGGCGAAGATCCTGTCCTGCGAAAAGGTGGAAGGCAGCGACAAGCTGCTCAAGTCCACCCTGGACATCGGCTCCGGCGAGACCCGCACGGTGCTCAGCGGCATCGCCAGATGGTACGCACCGGAGGACATGCCCGGCAAGACCGTGGTGCTGGTTAAGAACCTGCCCCCGCGCAAGATGAAGGGCATCCTCTCCGAGGGCATGCTGCTGTGCGCGGACGACGGAAACGGAAACCTGAAGCTCCTCACCGTGGACGGCGGCGATATCAAACCGGGTAGTGAAATAGGCTAAGGCATCCCGGGACAAACAGGCCCGCCCCGAAGTACATTC
This sequence comes from Clostridia bacterium, assembly GCA_017552535.1. GTDB lineage: Bacteria > Bacillota > Clostridia > Christensenellales > Aristaeellaceae > RUG14130. The sequence continues at coordinate 14,397 of JAFZPV010000010.1, read as the reverse complement.
TTCGGGGCGGGCTTGTTTGTGAAAGAGTTTCAGCCCTCGTCCAGCAGATCCGGGCGGACGAAATTGGTGACCGCCGCGGGCGGCAGCTCGGGCAGGGGCAGGCCGGCGGCCTGCTTGGCTTTGATGAGGTAAGCCATGTTGTCCGCCAGCACCTGCATGGTGCGCACGCCTTCCTTGTCGGCGTACACATCCTCGGGCGTAAAGCCGTGCACCATGTTCCAGTAGCAGCTGGACACCACGGGCATCTGGCTGATGGTGAAATACTTGTTCAGCTGGTCAAACGCTGCCGTGGCGCCGCCCCGGCGGCAGGACACCACAGCCGCGCCGAACTTCATGCGGAAGCGTTTGTTGGGGGAGGAGAAAAACAGCCTGTCCATAAACGAGGTGGCTGAGCCCGTGGCAGAGGCGTAGTGCACGGCGCTGCCGATGATGAGACCGTCCGCCGTGTCCATCTCCAAAGCCACTTCGTTCACCACGTCGTCGTGCACGCACTTGCCCGCCCGGCGGCAGTAGCCGCAGCCCAGGCAGCCGCTCAGGGGCTTTTTGCCGGTCTGGAAGATCTTCGCCTCCACCCCGTTTTGCTCAAGGCGCCGGGCGATGATCTTGAGCGCCGTATAGGTGCAGCCGTTCGCGTTCGGGCTGCCGTTCACCAGGATCACCTTCATGGCCGTTCCTCCCGTGTTTGGATCTTTCAGGGCCTCACCATGAACGCCGCCGGCATGCGCCGGGACACGTCCAGGGGGTAGGCGCTGTATACGCTCTCGCCGTTAAAGAACATGGCGGAGGAGTTGCCTCCGTCCAGGTTGCCAGCGTTCACCGCGCCGTAGGAAGCCATCACTTCCTGCAGGTCGGCGTAGCTGGCCCCCAGGCAGTCCGGCTGGCGGCCCTGGCACACCAAAAGCAGCACACGGCCGTCCTTGTCCTGGCCGATGGCAGTGCGCGCCGTGTATTCGGCGTTCTTCTCGCTTACCGTCACGGCCTTTCCGTCCACGATCAGCGCGGGATGGAAGGCCAGGGCGTCCCTTAACTTCATCAAAAACAGCTGGTCGTTTGTAAAGCGGCCCACGTGCAGTTTGTTGTTTGCGTCAAAGCCCATCACCACGTTGCAGCCGGTGTTGTTGTAGGCGTTGTAGCTCTTCACCTCGCCCTGGCTCACCACGTAGCCGGCGGGCTTTGCGCCGTTTTTGTTCTTGCCGGAATCCTCGAACGCGCCGCCGTTGATGGTCACCAGCGCGCCGTACTTTTTGGCCAGCTCGTTCACGCGCCAGCCGCCCCGGGAGGAATCGAAGCTGTCCGTGGTGCCCACGAACAGGCGGGACGGGTCTTCCACGATCATCATGTATCCCCGAAAGCTTTTGCCTGTGACGCACTCCACGCGTATGCCCGGATCGACCGCACTCAGGCGCTCGGCTTTTTCTTTTTCCGCCTGGATGAGCAGGTTGGAAAAGTCCTCCACCAGCCAAGTGTCATGGTAGGCGTCCGTGCGCACGAAGCACAGGTGGTAGCCGATGGGAAAGTCAACCGTTTTGTTCTCGATGGCGAACACGATGCGGTTCACGCCGTACACGTCGCACTCAAAGTGGGTCTCGTCCGTCTGCTTCCAGTTTTCGCTGCGCATGTCCAGATAGGTGCTGGAGCGGATGTCGCTGAACCAGCCGGAATCGAACTTGCTGATCCTCTCCCACGCCGCGCTGGGGCGCTTGACCGCCCGGTCGCAGGCCCACTTGCTCAGCTCGTCCGTGCCCACGCGGCATATGGTCTGGGCCAAAGCAAAGGCCGTGCCGGCTTCGTATTTTTCCTGAAGCTTTTTTACGTCGTCTTCGCCTTCGCCAAGGGCAGACGCCAGCAGAAGCATGAGCGAAAGCAGTATGCAGACGATCCGTTTATTCATATCGTTTCCTCCAAAAACCGTATCATGTTCAGCGCGACGGCGCTTCCACCTCGGGCTCAGGCTCCAGGGCAGGCCGGGCGCAGCCGGCGTCCATCACCTGCTTGATCTCCAAAGCGCTCTCGCGCATGCGCTTCCAGTCCGCGTCGCTCATGCCCTTAGGCCGCTGGGCGTCCCGGTCGGTAAAGAGCACCCGGTAGTCGTTCCCGTCGCCGCGGCGCATGCACCACACCCAAACGGTGCGGTACACCGGATCGCTCACCGTGATGCGCCCTTCCTCGTCCCGGGTCACCGTAAAATCGAAGATGATGCCCGAATCGCGCCTTTCTCCCCGCTGGCCTGTAAGGAAGTTGCCCAGGGAGTACAGGCACAGCACCTGCTTGCTCTGGCCGTTTTCGTCCACGGTCGGGATATATTCCGCCCGCTCCACGTAGTGCGGATGGCCGCCGATGATCACGTCCACGCCCGCGTCGGCCAGGATCTTTGCGTTCTGCTTCTGGCTCGCACACGGCTCTACCCGGTATTCGATGCCCCAGTGCATGAAGCACACGATGATCTCCGCGCCGGCGTCCTTAAGCCGCCTGATATCCGCCTTCAGGTCCGCCCTTTCCCAGAAGTCCACGCCGTACTCCAGCGCGGCTTTGTCCAGCGCGGCGCGCTTGTCCATCTGGTTCAAGCCGTCGGTATAATTCAGAAAGCCGAAGCGTATGCCGCCTATGTCGGCTACCCGGGGCGTGAGCTTTTCCTCCAGCGTGCGGTAGCCGCCCACGCTCATCAGCCCCGCCGCCTCCACGCTGCCCACGGTGGACTTGAGCCCGTCGTACCACAGGTCCAGCGCGTGGTTGTTGGCGAGGGTCAGCATGTCCACGCCGCAGTCCCTAAGGTCATCTATCAGCTCCGCCGGGGTGCTGAAGGCGGGATAGCCGGAATAACCATATTTTGCCACGAAGGCCTTGTCTCCCATCACGCCGTCCACGTTGGTGACGGTAAAGTCCGCCTCCGAAAGATAGCCCTTTACCTCCGACAGCATGTGGGCAAAGCTGGGCTGGGACTTCGTGCCCGCCCGCTGCCCAGACGCCACCAGGGCCATGTGCATAACGAAATCGCCCGCACAGCGGATCGTCACCGTGCGGGGTTCGTATACCGTTTTCATCTCCGGCACGCCCCTGTCCGCCCGCGCCGCGAAGAAAGACGCCAGGATCAGGGCGATGCACAAAAGCCGCTTCATCTGAGCTCGCCCAGATCGTAGGGCGTGTTCTGGTACACCATGTAGTTGAGCCAGTTGGCCCACAAAAGCCCCGCGTGGCCGCGCCAGAGCATCCTGGGCGTTTTTGAGGGATCGTCGTCCGGGAAATAATTCACGGGAAAGGCGTCGGTGATGCCCTTGCCGATATCGCGGGTGTATTCGTGCAAAAGCGTGTCGCGGTCGTATTCACAATGGCCGGTCACGTACACCTGCCGACCGTCTATGGAGCACATCAGGTACACGCCGGCTTCTTCGCTATCCGCCAGCACGCGCAGGCCCCGGGCGGCGTACACGTCCTCGCGGCGCACCGTGCCGTAGCGGGAGTGGGGCGCGTAGAACACGTCGTCAAAACATCTCACCAGAGGATGGCGCGCGTCCATCACCCTGTGGGGGAACACGCCTACGATCTTTTTGTCCAGCACCTGCTTTTCGATGCCGTAGTGCCACTTCAGGCCCGCCAGCGCCGCCCAGCAGATGTACATGGTGGAAAACACGTTTTTGTCCGCCCAGCACATCAGCCGCGTAAGCTCGCCCCAGTAATCCACGTCCTCGTAGTCGATCTTTTCCACCGGTGCGCCGGTGACCACCATGGCGTCAAAGCGCAGGCCCTGGCTGAGCACGTCGTCAAAGGTGATGTAGAACATGTCCAGGTGCTGGCGGTCCGTATTCTTGCTTTCGTGGCTGCCCATGTGCAGAAAGTACACTTCCACCTGCAAAGGCGTGTTTCCGAGCAGGCGCAGAAGCTGGGTCTCGGTAGCTTCCTTGGTGGGCATAAGATTGATGACCGCCACGCGCAGGGGCCTTATATCCTGGCTCGCCGCGCGTTCGTCGGTCATCACGAATACGTTTTCCAGCCGCAGCGCCGCCACGGCGGGCAGTTTGTTTGGAACTTTTACAGGCATATCTTTTACGGAAGCACGCGCCAGGCGCAGATGAAGTTGCGGTAGTAGTAACTGGAGCCGGAGGAGGGGATGTAGTTGTAGCGCACCTTGCCCGCGCCCTGGGAATTCTCGATGAAGATGCCGGAATTATAATGGTGCCCGTTGTAATCCCCCTCGCCCACGTACATGCCCACGTGGGTGCAGTAGCTCACCTCGTCGTTTTTCCAGCACAGGATGTCGCCGGGCTGAAGCTTGGTGATGTCCGTGATGCGCCTCACGTTCAGATGCTGCTGCGCCACCAGATAGCTCGCCGACAGGTTCTGCATGCCGATGCAGCTGTCCGGAAGTCGAATGCCCAGAACGTGGAGATAGCAGTGCCTGACGAACAGCACGCAGTCCCAGGACCCGCGCACGTACTTGGTGCCCAGCTTGGTAGCCGCGTAGGAGAGGAGCTCTTCGTCATAGGTATACAGGCACTCGAAGGTATAGCCGTACTGCTCGGCGTACGCCTGGGCGGTGGAGCCGAGGAAGCCCCAGATCTCTTTGTTTTCCCCCGCCGCGCCAAGGGCGTTTGGGCCAAAGGAGACATCGCGGGAGAGCACGCAGATGCGCTGGAGGTTATCACAGCCCGCAAAGGCGTTGGCACCCACGCTTTCAAGACTGCCGGGCAGCACCACGCCGCTCACCGTCAGGTCTTCAAAAGCGTTGTGTTCTATCGACACTACGCCTTCCGGAACCATCAGGGCTCCGTCAGCCCACTCGGGCAGATACGCATGAAGCTCCGCGCCCGCCGCCGGGGATACCAGCAGGCAGAGGCACAGAAGCAAAATGGCAATTTTTTTCATGCTCTCATTATACCACGCCCGGACGGATTTGTAAACCCCGCCGTTTTCGCCCGCCGCTCAGATCTTGCTCCTCAAGCGTCAGGCCTTCTGCCTTTCGGCGAACAGGGCGAGTTTGGCGTACATGTCTTCCAGGATCAGGCGGCTGTCGATGTGCCGGTAGACGCGGATGGGGCGGTTGCGCACGTCCGGCACGTACGCCGCGTCCCGGGTGACCAGAGGCGCCTGCACCCAGTCGAACTCGAAGCGGTGCTCGTACAGGATCAGGCCCACGGCAGGACTGTCACCCAGTACCCAGCTCTCCCCCGTGCGGAAGTCGCTTTTGCGGGGACCGGGCTCGTGGGCGTGCTCGTCCAGCTGACGGCACAGGTATTCGCCTATCCGGCCGCAGGGGCGCACGCGGTATTCCAGCTCCGCCAGCGAAACAGCCATCATCTCGTACACGTTCTTGGGCACCTGCCACAGGGCCGCCTTGGAGCGGAACACCACGTTGGCGGCGCATATGTCGTTGCCCATGTTGAACTCGATGCCGCCGTTGGGATACGGCGCGCCGCCGATCCATATCGCGGTGAGCCGGGAAGCGATGCGGGGCTCCATCAGAAGCGCCGAGGCAAGATCCGTGAGCGGCCCCAGGAAGGTCACGTACAGGGGCCGGGGATCGTCCTTCATGGCCTCGCGTATGATGAGGCGCGCGCCTTCGGAGTCCACCGGCTCGCTTTCGGATTCGAGGGCGTGGGGCGCGCCCCTGAAGATCATGCCGGTTTTGTCAAAGCCCATGAGGTCGAATATCGTTTCCAGCTCGCGGCAGCTGCGCTCCATGCTGTCGGGCACGCGCCTGCCGAAATGGGCGCCGATAAAGCCCACGTTGTCCAGCTTTGGCGAAAGCAGCGTCTGCACCACGCAGAACTGGTCGTCCGCCTCGTTTTTGGCGTCTGTGTCCGTGATCACGCGCACCTGCTTTTCGCTCGGCACGCGGAAGAGGTATTTATCGTAGATCATGCGTTTTCCCCCTCCGTGAGCCTGCGGGCAAAGTATCTGCCCTCCGCCGCGGCCAGGCGGTAGGCATCCTTCAGGAGCTCGGCAGGATAGATGGAGCACAGCGTGCCGATCTCCATGGTCATGGCGCCCTTGTAGCCGATCATTTTCAGCCCCTCCAGGAGGCGCTCCCAGTCCAGACGGCCCGAATAGGGCTGGGTGTGCTGGTCGTCCCAGCCGTCGTTGTCGTGCACGTGCAGCGTCTCCACCCGGCTGCCCATCACCTCCAGGGCGATCAGGGGATCGTGGCCCGCCAGCAGGCCGTGGCCCGTGTCATAGCAGAAGGCGAAGCGCTTTTCGCCCGCGATCTCATTGAGCCTGTCCACATACATGGCCGCCTCGTGGGGATCGGTGCATACGGCCTGCCAGACCTTGCGCCTGTTCACGGTGAACATATTTTCCAGGCACACCACCACATCGTATTTCCGGGCGTCTTCGATGAGGGCGGAATACAGCTCGATGTTGACGTTCATCTCTTCCTCAGGCAGCGCCCGGGGCTGGGTGATGTTCATGGCCGGGTGCACGATGAGATAATGGCAGTCCATCATCTTCAGGATGGGAAAGCACTTTTTGATGGCCGAAAGGGCGAACTCGTTGGCATCCGGATTGCCGTTGAACCAGGACGGGAACGGCGCGTGGGCCTGGTGGATGCTCACGCCGTATCTGTCCGCCGCCTTTTTATGGGCGCTGTAGTGCTCCACCAGAGCGTCAGCGCTTTGGGCAAAGATATTGTCCTTTTCGCCGCGGTTCACCTTCCACATGGGCACGTCGTGATCGAAGCCGAAATCCACACAGTCCAGGCCCACCTCGCTGAGCATCTGAAACGCGCCTTCCACGCCCAGAATGTCAAACAGGGATGCCGTGCTTACCCCAACCCGCATAAGAGCACCTCCAAAGCATTATTCTGTATGAATTGTACCACCGCCGGGCGGGTTTGGCAAGACAAAAGCGCCCCGGCGGGGATCATCCCCTCCGGAGCGCTTTTGATCAGATTGCAGCCCTGCGTCAGGCCAAGGTCTGGGTCTTTTCCAGCACGCCGTTCAAAAAATCCACCAGGTTGTCCGTGAACACAAACAGGAGCACAGACAGCGCGATGCCCAAAAGCAGCGCCAGCACCAGCGCCGCAACGGCGAAGTTGCGCTTTGCCCGGGTGCGCGCGCCCGCGATGCACACGATGAAGAACAGGATGTTGACGCCCGGAATGATGGAAAAGATCAGCGTGACGAACCAGTTGACGAAGGATACGCTCTCCGGCGCATCTGCTTTTTTGTGTTTCTTGCTCATATCGGTATCTCCTTTGCGCGAGGATGTTTCGGTCAAACGCGAGGATTATACACCAAATATGACGCTGTGTCAAATCTTTCGTAATCAAATTGAAATATTTTACGTTTTGCACAAGTGCCTATGGTTTACAGCTCCTGCACAAATCCCGCCAGCGCGTCCGACAGCCGGGCGATGTTTTCCGCGTTCGCCACGGTATCCCTGCCCGTGTGGATGCGGGGCGTATAGTATCCCGCAAAGCGGCTGTGCAGGCACGCGCACACGCCCACGCCCAGGTCGAAGTTCTTCTGGTCGCTGTTCATGGAAGCCCGGCGCGCGTTATACACCTTCGCGCCGAGGCCTTCCAACGCCCCGGCAAGCGCCTCAAAGCGCCCGTCCTCCATGGCCTTGAGGGATGCGCTCACGATGAAGTTTTCGCCGTTGCCCACGCAGTCGAGGTTCACTAAGAGCAACCCGCTCTTAAGTTCAGTATGCGCTTTCGCCCAGGCTTTGCTGCCCTTTTTGCCCTTTTCCTCGTTGTCGAACAGGATGAACGCCGCCCGTTCGTCCCCCTTCAGCTTTTCCGCCAGCGCCAGCACGCAGGCGGTGCCGGAGGTGTTGTCGTTCGCGTTGTGAAGGTTGGCTTTTCCGCGGTACAGAAGCAGGAACAGGCCGAAATACAGCGCGGCGTACACTGCCAGGTACAAAAAACGCCCCGCCGTCCCCTCCAGCCCGGACAGGACCTGCACCGCCCGCGCGGCCCATACGGAAAGCGCCAGCATGGCGAACATGGGCACGAATATGACCAGATACCGCAGCACGGGATTCAATGGCAGCATGAGGTTTGGGATCAGCGCGCGGCGGGGCGTGTCGTAGTGGGCGGTAAAGACCGCGCGGGCGCGGGCCGGGTCGCCGATCACTACGTTCATGTGCGCTTTGGCGGGATCTGCGCTTTCGCCGCAGGCTTCCGTCCGGGCGGGCCAGCCGATGCTTTTCGCTTCTTCCAGGGCATAGGCGCGGAACGCCTCCTTCTGCCGGGGGCTGTTTCTCACCTCAAAGCGCTCGTTCAGTTCTTTCAGCCAGTCCTTCATGGTTTCCTCCGGTACGTGTTTGCCCGCGTCCGTCACGCCAGCTCGTCATTTGTCACTTTCATGATCCTGGTCACGTTCAGCACCCGGTGCGCGCCCGCGTCGCAGTAATAGGCGATCAGGTATCCGTCCTTCGTGTCGATCATGGCGGGATAGCAGTAGTGGTCCGCGGGATCGTCTTCCAGCAGATAGCAGTTTTGTTTGAACTCCTTCGCCGCCGCGTGACTGTAGTCTTTCGCCCGCAGGGCAAAGGACGCGCCGCCGTCATCGCTCACCGCCAGCATGAGGGGCGTGCGGGGCGGCGAGCCCCAGGGCGTGGTGTATTCCAGCGCGGGCGACCAGGTAACGGGGTTGGATACGGCCAGCGTCCGGACGCCGAATCGCGTGATGCGCATGGGCGAATCCGGCGAGGGGAACAAAAACGCCGGCTCCGGCACGGTCCATGTCTGCCCCCCGTCCGCCGAAAACGACTGATACTGGAAGCCGTACACAGTGCGCATATGGCAGAAGAGCGTCCCGTCCGGAAGCTCCAGCAGGCCCGGCTCCTGCAGACCAGCCCTGTCCCCGTACGGTGAACAGATGGGCTTCATGTCTTCTTTCCAGCTGCGTCCGGAATCGTCGGAACAGAAAAAGCGCACCACGCCCGGCTCCAGGTCGTAGCGGTGCACGTGGTTTCCGGACCAGGATACGGGCACGATCAGCTTGCCCGCGGCGGTGACGATGGGCGCGGCGTTGGTGCCGCAGTAATAGGCCGCCTCCCGGGTGCTCATGATCATTTCGCTCCAGCTTTCGCCTTCGTCCGAGGAATAGCGGAAAACGGGCATGCAGTCGATGATGCCGTCCCTGTTCGACTTGCGCAGGTAGCACAGGCCCAATTCGCCGTTTGGGAGCCTCACCAGCGTGGCGCCCATGTTGTTGCGGCACTCCCGGTCGTCCGAAAACAGTTCCTTTGCTTCGCTCCAGCTTTCCCCTTCGTCGCGGGAAACGATGCCCACCAGCCGCGCCCGGTCATGGTCTCCCCCTTCGCCGCCGAAGCGCGTGTATGCCAGCATGATGCTTCCGTCCCGTAAGCGGATGAAGCTGCCTTCGCCGTTGCGGGGGTTGTCCGGGCCGGTGGTAACGGTCTTTACGAGCCTTCCGATCTTTTTCATCCTTGCGCCTCCGCTTCATTTTTTGCTCAGACATATTATGGCATGGACGCGGGCGTATTGCAACACCCGGCGCCGCTTTTCAGACAGGTTTATGGAAAATTTCGGCACCGGTGGCTCCTGGCCTTGATTTCGTATTTACCCTATTGTATAATAGGCAAATCAGACAGGAAAGGGATGAGGGCATGATCTCGACCAAAGGCCGCTACGCGCTGCGCGTGATGGCGGATCTGGCTTCACAGGGAGAAGGCGCGCGCATACCGCTTAAGGATATTGCCCGGCGCCAGGACATATCCAAAAAATATCTGGAGATCATCATGCGGGAGCTGGTCAGCGGCGGACTGGTGGCGGGCGCCAGCGGAAAGGGCGGCGGCTACCGCCTTCTGCGCCCCGCCGGCGAGTATACCCTGGGCGAGATCCTGGACCTTACAGAGACCTCCATGGCCGCAGTGGCCTGTCTGGCTTCGGACGCCGAGCCCTGCCCCCGCGCCGCCACCTGCCCCACCCTGCCCGTATGGATCGAATACGACAGGCTGGTCAAGGACTTTTTCCACTCCAAACGCTTAAGCGACCTGGTTCCGCCCGCAGACGGGCAGAAAGCGCTAAAGTGAAACGCCCAGACCGCCCGGCCCGGAGGATACGCCTCCGTTTTTCACAAAATTCACAGACGGCGTTTTATTTGCCTATTGACTTAGTAGGTAATTAGGCGTATAATCCGCTCATTACCATCCAAGCCGAAACGTCAGGAGGAAGAAAAACATGTCAAAGATCTATAAAAGCGCCCTGGAACTGATCGGAAATACCCCTCTGGTGGAGGTCACCAACATCGAGCGCGAGCTGGGCCTCGAGGCCCGGGTGCTGGTAAAGCTGGAGTATTTCAATCCCGCCGGCAGCGTAAAGGACCGCATCGCCAAAGCCATGATTGAGGACGCCGAGCAGAAAGGCCTCCTTAAACCCGGCAGCGTGATCATCGAGCCCACCAGCGGCAACACCGGCATCGGCCTTGCGTCCATCGCTGCGGCGAAGGGCTACCGCATCATCCTCACCATGCCCGAGACCATGAGCGTGGAGAGGCGCAACATCCTGAGGGCCTACGGCGCCGAGATCGTTCTGACCGAAGGCGCGAAGGGCATGAAGGGCGCCATCGCCAAGGCAGAAGAACTGGCGGAGGAAACGCCGGGCGCCTTCATCCCCGGGCAGTTCGACAACCCCGCCAACCCCGCCATGCACCGCGCCACCACCGGACCGGAGATCTGGAACGACACGGACGGAGAAGTGGACATCTTCATCGCCGGCGTGGGCACCGGCGGCACCCTGACGGGCGTGGGCGAGTATCTCAAGAGCCAAAATCCCCAGGTGAAAGTAGTGGCCCTCGAGCCCTCCGCCTCCCCCGTGCTTTCCGAAGGCAAAAGCGGCCCCCACAAGATCCAGGGCATCGGCGCGGGCTTCGTGCCCAAGGTGCTGAACACCGCCGTGTACGACGAAGTCTTCAAGGCCGATCACGAAGACGCCTTCGCTACGGCTAAGCTTCTTGCCAAAAAGGAAGGCATCTCCGTGGGCATCTCCTCCGGCGCTGCGCTTTTCGGCGCCATACAGCTGGCCAAACGTCCCGAAAACAAGGGCAAGACCATCGTGGCGCTTCTGCCCGACAGCGGCGACCGCTACTACTCCACGCCCCTGTTCTCCTTTGAAAACTGACGAGGAAAAGAACATGCACATCTACGCGGACAACGCCGCCACTACGGCCATGAGCCGCAAGGCCATAGAAGCCATGCTGCCGTACATGGACCGGGTGTACGCGAACCCGTCCAGCCTGCACAGCGCGGGCCAGGAAGCCAAAAGCGCCCTGGAAGACGCCCGAAGACGGATCGCCGCGCTTTTGGGCGCGCGTCCGGAAGAGATCACCTTCACCTCCGGCGGCAGCGAGAGCGACAACCAGGCGCTCATCACGGCGGCGGAGATCGGCGAAAAGAAGGGCAGGCTTCACCTGATCTCCACTTCCATCGAGCACCACGCTGTGCTGCATACGCTGGAAAAGCTGAAAAAGCGCGGCTTTGAGGTGACGCTTTTGCCGGTAGAACCCGTGACGGGACTCGTGTCCCCCGCATCGGTCGCTTCCGCGATACGTCCGGACACCGCGCTGGTGAGCGTGATGTACGCCAACAATGAGATCGGCACCGTGGAGCCCATCGCGGAGATCGGCCGCATATGCCGGGAGAAAGGCGTTCTGTTCCACACCGACGCCGTCCAGGCCGCCGGGCATCTGCCGATCGACGTAAACCGGGACTGTATCGACCTTCTCTCCCTCTCGGCGCACAAGTTCCACGGCCCCAAGGGCATCGGCGTGCTGTACGCCCGCAAGGGCCTGCGGCTGAGCACCCTCATCGAGGGCGGCGCGCAGGAAAGGGGCAAGCGCGCGGGCACCGAGAACCTGGCTTCCGTGATGGGCATGGCCAAAGCGCTGGAAGAAGCCTGCGAAAACATGGAGGCCGGCGCCGCCCGGCTGATCCCGCTCAGGGACCGGCTGATACAGGGCCTGAGCGCCATACCGCATTCCGCCCTGAACGGCGACAGATTGCACCGCCTGCCCGGCAACGTGAACTTCTGCTTTGAAGGCATCGAAGGCGAATCGCTTTTGCTGCTGCTGGACGACAAAGGCATCGCGGCTTCCTCCGGGAGCGCGTGCACGTCCGGCTCGCTGGACCCCAGCCACGTGCTTCTGGCAATCGGTCGCGTACACGACGTGGCCCACGGTTCCCTGCGTCTGACCCTGGGCGAGGACGCCACCGAAGAAGAAGTCGATTATATCATCCGCTCCGTGGGCGAGGTGGTCGGACAGCTGCGCGGCATGTCTCCCGTATGGCGCGAACTGTGCGCGGGCGAGAGACGATTCATACTGTAAAGGAGAGCTATATGGCTTTATACAGTGAAAAAGTGATGGATCACTTCCGCAATCCCCGCAACGTGGGCGTGATCGAGGACGCGGACGGCGTGGGCGAAGTGGGCAACGCCAAATGCGGCGACATCATGAAGATGTACCTGAAGATCGACGAAGACACGATCATAGACGTGAAATTCGAGACCTTCGGCTGCGGCAGCGCCATCGCCTCCAGCTCCATGGCCACGGAAATGATCAAGGGCAAGCCCATCTCCGAAGCCATGACGCTCACCAACAAGGCCGTGGCGGAGGCGCTGGACGGACTTCCCGCCCACAAGCTGCACTGCTCCGTCCTGGCGGAGGAGGCCATCAAGGCGGCCCTGAAGGATTATTACGACAGGCACGGGATCGCGTACGACCCCGCGCAGTTCCCCGACTGCGAGCACTGCGAGGGCTGCCGCTGAAAGGGTTGCCCTCGGGCTGCTGAACAGCCCCTCGCCTGGAATGAAATGGGGTTTCATTTCCGGCGGTTAGGCTTTGGGGGGTCTTTTGCCTGATTCATATCCGAAATGTCTGATAATATCCGGTCTCAGCAACAAGTATCTTATTTTTGCTAAACCTCTGCGGAGTTTTCGGGTGCAAAGCGCGCTGCTTCAAATCTTCGATTTGAATCAGTGCGTCTCGCACTCGGTGCGGGACTGACTTGCTCAGGGCTAGTCAACCTCAAACTGCAGCGAAGCGATTCTTTGCTCTGGTCGTCTCCACTTTGCTGCGTTTCCGGCGCAAAAAATCGCTTCTCGGGCCGGCAAAGCCGGCCCTGCGGATTAAAACTGGAGAGGCAGCGCCCCTCCAAGCCACCCGGTAGATTCTTCAGACTTCTGCAACAGCCCCGTTTAGCTTTGGTTACGTTTGAAACTGGTTTATTCGCGGCGCGAACCTTGCACCGGTTTGTGCGGCAGGTTCACTTTTTTTTCTGGACGGCGCGCTTGGAAACAGGCGTGTTTTGTGTTATGATACAGGCAAAGGAGGCGATCGGATGAAGCTCAGACTTCTTGCGTCCCAAACGGTTTGCACCGCCTTTGGCAAAAGCTTCCGGGAGCCGCGCATTCCCGGCGTTCTGGCCCTGGAAGACGGCACGGTGCTTCTGTGTCACGAGGCGCGGGCCGGAAACAGCGGGGACTGGGGCGATATCGACGTGCGGGTGCTGCGCATGGAAGAAGGCAGCCCTGTTCGCGAAGTGCTGCGCCTGGGCGAGAGCCTTACGCCCGGCGACGGGCGCATGCGCACCTGGGGCAACCCCACGCTGATCGACGCCGGCGGCGGGCGCGTGCTGCTTCTGTTCAACCGCAACTACGAGCAGGGCTTTATGTGTGAATCTGCGGACGGGGGCAGAAGCTGGGGCGCGATACGCGACCTCACCCCTGTACTGCGCGGGTTTTCATATTCCTGGAACGTATGCGCCTTCGGGCCCGGCCACGGAGCGCGCCTGTCTTCGGGACGGCTGATCGCTCCATTGTGGCTGGCGAACGGCGAATACTACGACGAAGGCCGGCGCCGCCAGCACAGACCCAGCGTATCCGGCTGCATATACACCGACGACGGCGGCAAAAGCTGGCAGACCGGCTTTGAGTACGGGGAGAAAAAGAATCCCAGCGAAACTTCTTTGGCGCCGCTTCCGGACGGGCGCGTGATGTTTTCCTTCCGCAACGAGGAGGACGCCAGGAAGCGGCTGACCGGTTTTTCCTCGGACGGCGGGCAGACGCTGGACGAAAGCCCCTTCTTCTCCATCACCGATCCCATATGCTTCGGGGGTCTGTGTGCGTTCCGGGACGGCGCGCTTCTGGCAAACTGCTTCAGCGAAACCCGTCGGGAGAACCTCGCCCTTTCCTATACCCGGGACGGCCGCAATTGGGAGCAATTGTACCTTTTCGAAGGCCCGGCAGGCTATGCGGACGTGTACGCCCTCGGCAGGCGGGTATACGTCTTCAGCGAGGAGACAGACACGAAGAACTGGCTGATCGGCCGTCTGGTGCTCAGCGTGCTGGAAGCCGAAGAATAAGGACGGCAGACACAAACATCGCCCGCTGCAAGATGCAGCGGGCGATGTTTGTGTGTTTCGATCTATTACTTC
>JAFZPV010000009.1 GCA_017552535.1 Clostridia bacterium | reverse complement strand
TGAGAAAAAGTGTAGAGGTAGGAGTCAGGAGTCAGGAGTTGCGGATGAAAAGCCTGGCGGCTTTTCTTTGAAGGAAGGAGCTTGTTTTGTTCCGAGGCAGATTCTTTGCCCGCCCCGTCGCTCTTGAATCAAAAGAACTGCTGCAGGCATTTCCACCTGAACTCCTAACTCCTACCTCCTAACTTCTAACTCTTAACTTCTAACTCCTACCTCCACACTCCTAACTCATTCCTCCCTCCCGCCACGAAAAACGGCGCGCTGACGCGCGCCGTTTTTCGTATTGGTTCTCCCTCAGACGGAGTGCTTCACGCGGTCGGCCTCTTCGGCGCGCTTGGCGTTGTTCCACTTGTCCATGGTGCCCACCAGGTAGCCGGTGATGCGGCGGATGCGCTCGAAGTGCACGTTGCCTTCGTTGCGGCCGCAGGAGGGGCAGGTGTCGCCGATGATGCCGTTGTAGCCGCACACGGGATCGCGGTCCACAGGATGGTTGATGGATCCGTAGCCGATACCGCTCTCCTTCATCACGCGCACCAGCTTCTCGAAGGCTTCGAGGTTCTGGGTGGGATCGCCGTCCAGCTCTACATAGGAAATGTGGCCGGCGTTGGTGAGGGCGTGATAAGGCGCTTCGGTCTGGATCTTCTTGACGGCGGAAATGTTGTAGTATACCGGCACGTGGAAGGAGTTGGTGTAGTAGTCCCTGTCGGTCACGCCGGGGATCACGCCGTACTTTTCCCTGTCGATGCGCACGAAGCGGCCGGAAAGACCTTCTGCAGGCGTAGCCAGAAGCGTGTAGTTGAGGCCGCGCGCCTTGCTGGTCTCGTCCATCTTGCGGCGCATGTAGGAGATGATGTCCAAGCCCAGGTTCTGCGCCTTCTCGCTTTCGCCGTGGTGTTCGCCGATCAGGGCCTTGAGGGCTTCGGCCAGGCCGATAAAGCCCATAGAGAGGGTGCCGTGCTTGAGCACCTCGCCCACCTCGTCGTCCCAGTCCAGCTTCTCGCTGTCCAGCCACACGCCCTGCCCCATCAGGAAGGGGAAGTTGCGGACTTTCTTCTTGCACTGGATGGCAAAGCGCTCGGTGAGCTGGTCGATGGTCAGGTCCATCATGCGGTCCAGTTCGCGGAAGAACAGATCGATGTTGTGGTTGGCGTTGATGGCGATGCGGGGCAGGTTGATGGAGGTGAAGGAAAGGTTGCCGCGGCTGTAGGTGATCTGGCGGCTGGGATCGTACACGTTGCCCACCACGCGGGTGCGGCAGCCCATGTAGGCGATCTCGGTCTCCGGATGGCCGGGCTTGTAGTACTGCAGGTTATACGGCGCGTCCTGGAAGGAGAAGTTCGGGAACAGGCGCTTGGCGCTCACGCGGATGGCCAGCTTGAACAGGTCGTAGTTGGGCTCGCCGGGATTGTAGTTGATGCCTTCCTTCACGCGGAAGATCTGGATGGGGAAGATGGGCGTCTCGCCGTGGCCCAGGCCCGCCTCGGTGGCCAGAAGCAGGTTGCGCATCACCATGCGGGCTTCCTCGCTGGTGTCGGTGCCGTAGTTGATGGAGGAGAAGGGCACCTGCGCGCCGGCGCGGGAATTCATGGTGTTCAGGTTGTGAACCAGGGCCTCCATGGCCTGATAGGTAGCGCGGTCGGTCTCCTTTTCGGCCTTTTCGTGGGCAAAGGACTGGATCTTGTCGGTCTCTTCTTCGCTGACGCCCATAGCCAGAAGCGCTTCTTTTTCTGCCTGGTCGAAAGCGTCGTCCTTCACCAGGGTGGGGCGCAGGCCCTTTTTCTCCAGTTCGTTCAGATAGGCCTTTACGCTGTCCAGGGCTTTCTCGGTGCCGCACAGCAGCTCCAGCGCCCGCACCACGTTGTCGCGGTAGCGCTTGGCGAAGGTCTTGCGCACGCCCACGGCCATGGCGTAGTCAAAGTTGGGCACGCTTTGGCCGCCGTGCTGGTCGTTCTGGTTGGCCTGGATGGCGATGCAGGCCAGGGCGGAATAGGAAGCGATGTCGTTGGGCTCCCGCAGCACGCCGTGGCCGGTGGAGAAGCCGCCTTCAAACAGGCGCACCAGGTCGATCTGGGTACAGGTGGTGGTCAGGGTGTAGAAGTCCATATCGTGGATATGGATGTCGCCTTCGTTGTGGGCGGCGGCATGCTCGGGCTTGAGCACGAACATGGTGTTGAACTGCTTGGCGCCTTCGGAGCCGTACTTGAGCATCGCGCCCATGGCGGTATCGCCGTTGATGTTGGCGTTTTCGCGCTTGATGTCGCTGTCCCGGGCGGACTTGAAGGTGATGTCGTCGTAGATGCGCATCAGGCGCGTGTTCATCTGGCGCACGCGGCTGCGCTCGGCGCGGTACACGATGTAGCTCTTGGCGGTGTTCACAAAGCCGTTGTCCAGAAGCACGCGCTCCACGATGTCCTGGATCTCTTCCACGGTGGGCGTGCCGATGGATTCGTCGGCGTTGATGCGCGCCACCACCTGATGGGCCAGCTCCTGCGCTACGGAAAGGCTTTTGGCGCTGCCGCTGGCCTGAAACGCCTTGTTGATGGCGGAACTGATTTTTTCCTCATTGAACGGCACCTTGCGGCCGTCGCGCTTGATGATCATTTCTATCATTTTTTCAGTTCTCCCGGCTGTATTTTTCGTGAGAAATAGAGCGCGCAGACCTCTGCGCGACTTTCTGAGCGTATTATAGACCGGCGTCCAAGGCAAAATCAAGACAGCACAGATGACAGACGTATGAATTTGACTTACCAGAAAATTGATTGATTTGTCACATGTAAATAACACAGCTGCTCATTCGTTGCATTTGTAACAAAACAGTCCTCCGGGCGCCGGAAGGCGCCCAAAAGCGCATTTTTCTGCGATAAACGGCCCTGTGCGGTTGACAGATAAACACGCAAACGGTAAAATGCATCATGGAAAGATATTGAATTGCAAGGATATCAGCTTATGAAGATCGTTGTTCTGGACGGCTATGCAGCCAACCCCGGCGACATTTCCTGGCAGGAGATGGAGGAGCTTGGCGAGCTTACGGTATACGAGCGCACCGGGCCCTGCGACATCGTCCCGCGGGCAAATGACGCCGAGGCCGTGCTTACCAATAAATGCCGCATCACCCGCGAGGTGATATGCGCCCTGCCGCGCCTTCGCTACATCGGCGAACTGGCTACCGGCTACAACAACATAGACGTCGCCTGCGCTTCGGAGAAGGGCGTGGCCGTGACCAACATACCCGCCTATTCCACCCAGAGCGTGGCCCAGCACGTGTTCGCGCTGATTCTGGAGGCCGCCTCCCGCGTGGGCGAACACAGCCGCCTGGTAAAGGAAGGCGAGTGGGAGCGCTGCCCGGACTTCTGCTTCTGGCGCCATCCGCTTACGGAGATTGCAGGCAAGCGCCTGGGCGTGATCGGCGCCGGCGCGATCGGCAGCCGCGTCGCCCGGATCGGCCGGGCCTTCGGCATGACCGTGACGGAGTACTCCCCATCCCGCTGCCCCAAGGAAACGCTGGACAGCATCATCGAAGAGAGCGATATCATCTCCCTCAATTGCCCCCTCAAAAAAGACAACGCGGAGATGATAAATTCTTCCGTCATTGCCCGCATGAAGCGCGGAACCTGGCTGGTGAATACCGCCCGCGGCGGCCTCGTGGACGAAAGCGCCGTGGCGGAAGCCCTGAAGAGCGGGCAGATCGGCATGTATATGGCGGACGTGGTGACTGAAGAACCCATACGGGGAACAAATCCCCTGCTGGGCGCGCCCAACGTGATGCTCACGCCTCATATCGCCTGGGCCCCCTACGAGGCGCGGGTGAGGCTGATGGATACGGCGGTAAACAACCTGAAGGCCTATCTGGAAGGCAGGAGGCTGAACCGCGTAGATGGATAAACGCCTGAAAGGATCATTGCTGGTATTTTTGTCGGCGCTGTGCTGGAGCTTTTCGGGCGTGCTCGGCAAGGACCTTGCCTGGAACGGCCTGTCCAAGGGCGGCGTAAGGTCCATCGTGGCGGTGGCGATATACGCGCTGTACCGCAGGACCCTGCGGGTGAAGCTTACCAAAAGCACCGTGATCGGCGCGCTGGGCGTAGCGTCAACAAGCACGCTGTACATGCTAGCGCTCACCATGACCACCTCAGCCAACGCCATCACCCTGCAGTATTCCATGCCCCTGTACGTGGCGCTGATCAGCTTTCTGTTTTTCGGCGTCAAACCCGACAGGCGTCAGCTGATCGCACTGCCCCTGCTGATGGCAGGCATGGCGCTGTGCTGCCTGGGAAAGGGCGTGGGAAGCACTCCCCTGCCCCGCCAGGGGCTGGGAAACGCGCTGGCGCTGTTGTCGGGGCTCACCTTCTCGCTGGTGTTCGTGGCCTCGCGCATGAAGGGCGCTGACCCGCTGGAATATACATACCTGGGCATCTGCCTCACGATGCTTTTGAGCCTGGGGCTGCCCTTTGACGAAAACGTGCGCTGGGGCGCAGGCGCCGCTTCAGACTTTCTGAAGGTGGCGGCGATGGGCGTTTCGCTGGGGCTGGGCTACCTGCTGTTGGCGCTGGGCCTGAAGACCGCCTCCCCCACCACGGCGGCGATTTTGGAAAACCTGGAACCTGTGCTCAATCCCGTATGGGTATTCCTGTTTCTGGGGGAGCGCCCCGACGCCACCGGCCTGATCGGCTGCGCGCTGGTGCTCGTCACCGTAACGGTGTACTCCTGCCTGCCCCAGGGCAAAAACGACAACGAAAACGGAGAAACGAATGGACACTGCGAAAACGCATGGATCGGACGCGCCGACCGGCGAAGTGAAGAAGAAAAAAAGATCTGATAAGACCCTGATCCCGGCCCGGACGAAAAAGGCACGGAAGACGGCAGCGTCCAAAAAGAAGAAGGCCGTCTCCCTGTTCGGCGACGACATCATGCCCGCCGCCAAAGCGAAAAAGCACACAAAGCGCAAAAGCAAAAAGTCGAAACGCGAAAAGTACTGCTGGTGGGCCCTGCCCGTGAGCTGCCTGTGCCTTCTGGTGGTGGCGGTCGTGGTCACGCTGGGCATACGCGAAAGCCAGAACTACGATCTCTTCAAAACCATGAAGACCGCCGTGCTCTCGGACGCCTTCTACGACGGCATATACATCGAAAGCTACGACGTTTCCGGCCATCAGCTGGACGAGATCCGAGAATTCTGGGCCCGCAACGTGGAAAAGCCCTACCGCGAGACGAGCATCGTGTTTGAGGTGGAAGGCGAAAGCTTCTGCCTGACCGCGGAGGAGCTGGGCTATTCCAGCGATTACGAAAAGGTGCTTCTGACCGCCTACAACTCGGGCCGCCTGGGCTCTTTGGAAGAGCGGGCCCGGGTGATCGGCGCCAGGCGCGAAAACAACGAGCGCTTCAGCGTAAACCGGCAGCTGTACGATCCGGAGGTTTTGCGCTCCGTCACCGATTCGATCGCCGAAAAATGCACCCACGAGGCCAAAAACGCCTCCATCGCCGATTTTGACTTCAACGCCAAGACCTTCACCTTTTCCAGCGAGATCGCGGGCACCTACGTGGACGCCGACGATCTGTACCAAAAGGCCAGTGCCCTGATGGAAAGCGGCGGCGGCCTGCTGAAGGTGGACGTGGAGATCATCGAGCCCACCACGGAGCGCGGCGAACTGGAAAACGCCTACGGCATGATCGCCCAGGCTGTGACCAACGCCTCGTCCTCCTCCAAGAGCCGCCTGAACAACGTGAACCTGGCCTGCATGTCCATCAGCGGCACCTGCGTCGCCCCCGGCGAGACTTTCTCCTTCAACGACACCGTAGGCAAGCGCACCAAGGCAAAGGGCTACAAGATCGCCACGGTATACCAGAGCGGAGAAGTGACCGAGGATATCGGCGGCGGCGTCTGCCAGGTGTCCACCACGCTGTGGAACGCCGCCATGAAGGCCGACTGCGAGCTGGTGGAGCGCCACGAGCACTCCCGCCCCGTGGCCTACGTGGACAAGGGCAAGGACGCCACGGTGAGCTGGGGCAGCCAGGACATGAAGTTCAAAAACAACTCCGACGAACCGATCTACATCGTTGCCTATCTGAACGAGAAGAAGCGCGTGGTGGTGGAGATCTACGGCAAGCTCTTCGAGGACGGAAAGTATATCGAGATCACCCAGAAGGTGACGAAAAAGTATTCCCCGCCGGAGGCCGTGCGCATCTACAATCCCACCCTCGCCAAGGGCGAGGAGGTCGTGGTGAGCGAAGCCCGCACCGGCTACCGCGCGGTGGCCTACCGGGTATACTACGACAAGGACGGAAACGTGCTGGACACGGTGGAGCTGTGCCGCTCGTATTATAAGGAAGCCGCGGCCAGGATCGAATATGGCGCCTGACACGGACATAGAGAAGCTGCTTGTGCGGCATGCGCGCCTGTATCCCCTGATGCAGGCGCAGGATTTTGCAAAGCTCCTGTTTCAGCGTTTTATGGGGCCGGGGCACCTGGTGGAGAGCTATGAAACCGCCCTTGACGGCATACGCGCAGAGCGCCCCTCGGGCGAAAACGGCGTATGGCTCGAAGACATCGGAAACGGCCTTTGCCGCTGCCATATGGCGGGCGGCCGGATAAAGATGAGCGACGAAGAACTGGCGGAGCGCTTTTTCCTTTCAGCCGGGCGCTTCGTACCAGACAAAACCGGCCTGGCCGGAGCGCTTGATTGCATACCGCGTCTGGCGCAGGCGGGCCTGCTTCCGCTTTCCCCTGAGGACGCCCGGCGCTTTTTAGACGAGTACACCGCCGCGGGATGCCCCATGACGCGGCATTCCCAGGTCTACCGGGACGCCTACCGCCCCATGTACAGAGTGATTTTTCTGGAGGAGTACGGCCATGAGTGAGGAACAACGCATTTTCGAAGGCGTGCTGTTTGCGCCGGGCGCGCAGGAGCTGAGGGACATCAAGCTTCGCGCCCACAATCTGGACACCGATTACAACCACACCTACGAATACGAAACGGAAAAGCGCGCCCGCATCCTCAAGGAGCTTTTGGGCGCCTTCGGCGAAGGCAGCTTCATCCAGGGTCCCATCGCCTTCCACTACGGCAAGCATACGCGCATCGGCAAGCGCTTTTTCGGCAACTTCAACCTCACCGTGCAGGACGACGCCCCCGTGACCATCGGCGACGACTGCAATTTCGGCCCCAACGTGACCATCGTCACGCCCGTGCATCCGATGAAGGCGGACGAACGCAGGGTCATGCTGAACGAAAACGGCGAGCCGAAACACGCCTGCTACGCCCGTCCCGTGACCATCGGCGACGACTGCTGGCTTGGCGCGAACGTGGTGGTGTGCCCCGGCGTGACCATCGGCTCCCGCTGTGTGATCGGCGCGGGCAGCGTGGTGACGCGGGACATTCCGGACGACTCCTTCGCCGCGGGCGTGCCCTGCCGTGTGATACGCCCCATCACGCAGGAAGACAGCATGATGAACAGGCCTGAGCTGCTGGGCGGCTATGCGGCCATGCCGGAAGACTGATATGCAAAAGGTGCTTACCGCCGCCGAGATGCGGCAAACTGAACAGGCGTATTTTTCACAGGGCGCGTCTTCCCTTTCGCTGATGGAAAAGGCCGCTTCCTTTCTGGCCGCCGCTGTGTGGAGCGCCATGCCGCCGGAAGGCAAGACCTGCGCTTTTGCCTGCGGCTGCGGGGGAAACGGCGGCGACGGTTTTGCGGCCGCGCAGCTGTTTGCCGAAAGGGGCGGTCGCGCCATCATCGTTGCCTCCGGCGAGGTCAGAAATCCGGACGCGCAGCTGTGTTTTGAGCGTGCCCGGGAGAAGGTGTTCGCCTGCGTCAAAGCGGACGAGCTCGAAACGCTGCCCCGCCCGGACGTATGGGCGGACTGCCTGTACGGCATAGGCCTGAGCCGCGCGCCCGCCGGAAACGAGCTTAAGCTGATCGGGCGCATGAACGCGGACCGCGCACTGGGCAGCCGCACCGTGGCCTGCGACATCCCCTCGGGCCTTGACGCCGACACCGGCGAAATGCCCGGCGCCTGCGTGCAGGCGGACCTAACGGTGACGTTTCAGGCCCTCAAGCGCGGACACCTGCTGGGCCGGGGCATGGAGATGTGCGGCGACGTTCGGGTATGCGACATCGGCATACCGGACGAATTCCTCCCGCCTTCCCCCATGCGCCTTATCGAAAATGCGGACGTCGGAACGCGCCTCCCCTCCCGCCCTCGCGCCGCGCACAAAAACGATTTCGGGCACCTTCTGATCGTGGCAGGTTCCCTCGGCATGGCCGGAGCGGCGGCCGTCTGCGCGGGCGCAGCCCTCAGGACCGGCGCCGGCCTCGTGACCGTGGCCTGCCCGCAAAGCATCGTGAACATCATCCAGACGCTGGTCCCCTGCGCGATGTGCGTTCCCCTCAGCGAAAAGGACGGCGCCCTGTCGGACGGCGCGGCGGAGGAGCTCCGCCTGGCTCTGAAGGGGAAGACCGCTTTGGCCATCGGCCCGGGGCTTTCCCGGCGCGCTTCGGCCAGGTGCATACAGGCGGCGCTGGAAAGCGGCGTAAAGGCCGTGATCGACGCAGACGCCCTGAACATCATATCGGAACAGGCCGAGCTCAAAGCCCTTCTGCACCCCGGCTGCGCGCTTACGCCCCATCCCGGCGAGGCCGCCCGGCTGACCGGACAGACCGGCCTCAGCCAGGCGGAATACGCCCTGGCGCTTCAAAGCACAGGCGCCGCCGTGCTGGTAAAGGGCGCCTCCAGCGTGATCGCAGGCAGCGGGCTGTACGTCAGTTCTTCCGGCTGCGTGGGCATGGCAAAGGGCGGCAGCGGAGACGCGCTCACCGGCATGACCGGCGCCCTGCTGGCCCAGGGCATGGAATCCTTTGAAGCCCTGTGGGCGGCCAGCCAGCTGCACGGCCTGGCGGGCGAAGCAGCTGAAAAACGCTTCGGCAAAGCGAGCATGCTGGCCACGGACCTGGTGGACTGCATCCCGGAGGCCTTCAAAGCGTGCGCAGGATAGACGAATACCGGGCGGCGCTCAAGCCTCTGCTGCCGGAGGGCGCCTTTTTGCGGACAGACCGGAAGGACGCCCTGTTCGTTACCAACGCCCCGATGTTCGATCCCGGCTTTTCCCTGCCGAAGGAAGCATGGACGGTGCGGACGGAGGGCAGGATCATGCGCGTCACCCCGGTATACGAAGACGTGCCCACCGGGGAGGAAGCCGCCTGCACTATGTTTTTAAAATGCCGCGGCGCGCAAACGCAAAAGCTGCTTCGCCAGAAACTCGCCCTGAGCATGCGCCTCAGGCAGGGCGAAAAAGCAGCATTCTGGAAAGCGCTTCTGGCAGAAACGGAGGAAAACGAACATGAAGCTTGAATGGCTGGGACACGCCTGCTTTCGGATCACCACCGGGCAGGGCCTGACGGTCGTAACCGATCCATACGACGAAAGCGTGGGCTACGGCCGCCTGAACGTGCAGGCGGACATCGTCACCATGAGCCACCAGCATCACGACCACAACTGCCTGGAGGGTGTGCACGGCTTTCAGAGGACTTTTGACGGCCCCTGCGACGAAGACCTGGGCAGCCTGCGCATCCGCGCCATCGAAAGCTTTCACGACGGCGAAAACGGCTTAAAGCGCGGCAAAAACCTGATCTTCCGCTTTGAGGCGGACGGCCAGTCGGCGGTGCACCTGGGCGACCTTGGGCACATGCCGGACAAAGCCCAGCTGGACTTCATCTCCGGCGCGGACGTGCTGCTCGTTCCCGTCGGCGGCTTTTACACCATCGATACCCCTGCCGCGCTGAAGATCGTGAGCCTTTCAGCCCCCAAAGCCGCCGTGGCCATGCATTTCAGGAACGCCTGCTGTGCATTTCCCATTTCTACGGCGGAGGAATTTGCCCATGCGCTCAACGCAAAGCCCCTGTCCGGGGAAAACGAGATCGGCGAACTGCGCGGCGCGTACGTGCCCGAACTGTAAAAAGCCGCTAAAAAGACTGTCCCGCCTGCGCTGTGCTTCGCGCGGCGGGACAGCCTTTTGGGGGCCGATTCAGTTTTCGTCGTTCAGGCCGGCGAAGCCTTCGCCGATGGCCTCGTGCGCTTCGGTGACGAACATGAAGGCGCTTTCGTCCACCTGCCGGACGATCTGCTTGATGGTCATCACTTCCTGTCGGGCCAGCACACACAGCACCACGGGGCGCTCGTTTCCGGTATAAGCGCCCTTGGCGCTGAGCAGGGTAACGCCGCGGTCCATCTCGTCCATCACCCGCCGGGAGATCTTCTCCCAGGCGTCGGAAATGATGAAGCACGCCTTGTTGCCGCCAAAGCCGATCATCACCGCATCCACCACGCGGCTGGCGATGTAGATGTTGATCAGCGCGTAGAGCGCCTGGGTGACGCCCACCACGAAGCCCGCCGCGATCACCACC
This sequence comes from Clostridia bacterium, assembly GCA_017552535.1. GTDB lineage: Bacteria > Bacillota > Clostridia > Christensenellales > Aristaeellaceae > RUG14130. The sequence goes on along the minus strand of JAFZPV010000009.1, from coordinate 27,866 downwards.
ATGAAGTCCACGCCAAAGAGGAACGAACCCACGGTGATGAACGGAAACCTGCGGTGCACCATGCGCGCCACCATGTCGGAGCCGCCCGTGGTGGCGCCGCCCCGGAGGATGAGGCCAAGGCCGATGCCCAGCAGCACGCCGCCGAACAGTGTGCCCAGAAGCGGATCGTACGTCATGGGGCTCAGGGGCAGTATATCGATAAACACGGAGAACAGAACCGTGGCGATCAGGCTGCGGAAGGCGAACACGCCGCCGATGGAACGGTAGCCGATGATGAACAAAGGCACGTTCAGGATCAGCGACACCGTGCCGACGGGCCACTTGAACAGGTAATTGAGGATCACGCCCACGCCGGTCAGGCCGCCGGGCGCGATGTTGTTGGGCGTCATGAACAGCGGGTAAGCTGCGCCGCCCAGAACGCATCCCACCGCGATCTGCGCGTACGCCCACAGGCGCTCGTTATTCTTAAGCTTCAGCTTCAATCGATCTCACTCCCGTCCGTCTGTACGTCCGCCGGGTGCGGACAGAACAGTATGATACGCCCGCGAGGCCGCCGTGTCAAATTATTTTTTGTTTCCGCTTGCTGCCTCACTTCCTGCCGGGCGCGCTCCGCGGAAGGACGCTTTCGCGCGTCTGGTTTTGCGCCGTTTTTTTCAGACTTTGGTCTGTTTTATGTCCGGTTTAACGCGCAGCGCTTGTTTTTTGCGCTCGTTTCCGCTATAATACAAATTGAGGAAATTTATACTCGGAGGTAAGACCTTTGACCTGTCCCAAATGCGGCGCCACCATCAAGGCGTCAATGAGCAAATGTGCCAAATGCGGCCTGCCGCTTACTTATCAGGATAAAGTTAGCAACGAGGAGAAGCTGCCCTTAAAGAGCCTGCTTCTGCGGGCGCTGGCGGTGCTCGCGGCGGTGGTGGTGACGCTGATCATCATCCAGCTGATCGAGGAGCCGCTGCGCATACGCCGGCAGAACAAGCGCATCACCGAGCAGTATGTAAAGCAGACCGTGGAGGCGGTGACGCTGGAAAACGGCATGCGGGGCCACGCCCTCACCTTCTTCGGCGAGGACGGGGACTGCGTATACATCGAGGAACTGGGCGAAAGCTATATGTTCGTGGGCGGCATCGCCCGCGTAGAGTTTCCCGACTACATCTGGTTCGAGGATGATCCCACCACGATCGACAACGCCCTGATCACCTTCTCCCCTGTGTATGTGGCGTCCACAGGCAAAAAGACGCGCATTCCCGTGTTCTCCATCAAGGTGGACGTGCCCGAAGCGCCTGTGACCATCACCGAGCCCAAGCAGGACCGCGTCACCGTGATCACGGCCCAGACCGGCCTCAACATGAACGTGGTGTACGGCAGCCAGGTGATCATCAACGGCGAAGACGTATCCGGCAAGGTGGACCGCAGCGGAAACCTGAGCCTCACGCTGAACATCGAACCCATCGGCGACAACAACATCTCCATCATCGTGCGCACGGCCAACCACAAAGAGGCCCGCCGCGACATCGTGTTCTACCGCGAGGTGATGGACATCAACCTGGAGGTCGCCTCCACCGTGCAGTACATCAGCCGCCTCAACTACATGACCATCAGCGGCAAGACCGAGCCCGGCGCCACCGTGACCGTGGATACGGACTACGAGCGCGGGAGCCTGCAGCTGGATCAGTCCACCGGCAAATTCTCCTTCCGGGCCCGCTTCTCCGCTTACGGAAAGAACCTGGTGTCCTTCCGCGCCAGCATGGAGGGCAGGCGGGACAGCGCCATCAGCTTCTACGTGGATTACCTGCCCGCCAAGGCGGAATACACGCGCAACGCCTGGAAGATGGACTACGCGCAGCTGCGCCTGTACTACGAGCAGTGGAACGGCCGCGTGTTCCTGTGCATCGGCAAGGTGGTGGACAGCTACACCGAGAGCGGCACCACCTACGCCATCATGAACGTGGGCAACGATGCGGACGTGAAGCTGGTGGCCCTGGAGAACCAGTCCAACGTGGGCCGTCTGCTGCCGGGCGAGGAATACGCCCTGTACGCGGACGTGGCGGGCCGCCTGTTCTACGACAGCAACTATATCCCCTATCTCATCGCCCGCTACTCGCGGGATTAGCGCCCGGCGAACGGATTTCAGGAGGACGTTATGCGCACGAAACGGCTGTGTCTGGTTTTGATCCTGCTTTTCTGCCTGAGTGCCCTGGGGGAGGCGGGTTTTGACGGAAGCGTCTACGCCGCCTACGCGCCCGTATACGACGAAAGCGCCTTGAGCGGCATGGAAGTCATCACCTTCATCGAGCCCTCCGGCCTGCTCTTAAGCGCCTTTGCAGACACCTGCGAGATCAGCGTTTCGCTGGACGAAGCGGAGGATACGCCCGCCCGCCTGCTGGAAAGCCACGTGCGGGGCGTGAACCGCTACGGAAGCATAATAAACCAGACCGCCGTGACCGCCTGCGGTTTCGCCGGCTATTCCGAAGGCGCCTGCGTGAGCTACTCCTACCGTTCCCTGCGGGACACTGGAAGCGGAGACGTGTTCACCGTGGATATGTACGCGGCCCGGGTTTCCGCCGAATACATGCTCATCGCCAGCCAGACCTCCTGGGGCAAAGAGGCGGAGCGCGAGCGGTTTTCAAACAGTTTCATCCCGTCGCTGTCCTTACGGCAGCGGCTGATCTCCACCGCCTGCCTGGCCTTTCTGAACGCCTGCGAGCAGCGCTCAGACGGCGTATACCTCACCATCGATTACTGCCAGATCGAGTATGAAAAGGAGTTTGGTCTCCCCTACGCTGTGAACGACGATCCCCGGCAATACACCGTGAAGCTCAGCCCGGACGCGGACGTGTGGCTGCCCAATATGCGCTCCGCGCTGTATACCCTTGAGCGCAGCGAGCCGGACGCCGCCCAGATCTCTGTGGCCATCGAACAGTACTACAACATCAACCAGGTGGAAGCTGTTTTTACCGTGCTCTTCGGTTCAAACGGCGAAGTGGTCCGCCTGCAGCATTACAACGCCCTGTAAACGGAGGAAGACCTTTGGCAACGCAGCTTGATAAGATCCGCAATTTCTGCATCATCGCGCATATCGACCACGGAAAGAGCACCCTGGCCGACCGCCTGCTGGAAAAGACGGGCGTCATGGCCCTGCGGGACATGACCGACCAGGTGCTGGACAGCATGGAGCTGGAGCGCGAAAGGGGCATCACCATCAAGTCCAAGGCCGTGCGCATGCCCTATAAGGCGAAGGACGGCCAGGAATACGAATTGAACCTGATCGACACCCCCGGCCACGTGGACTTTACCTATGAGGTCAGCCGGGCCCTGGCTGCCTGCGAGGGTGCGATCCTGGTGGTGGACGCCACCCAGGGCATCGAAGCCCAGACGCTGGCCAATGTGTATCTTGCGCTGGACCATGACCTGGAGATCCTGCCCGTGATCAACAAGATCGACCTGCCCAGCGCCCAGCCGGAAGTGGTGAAAAAGGAGATCGAGGACGAGATCGGCCTGGACACCGAAGGCTGCCCGCTGATCAGCGCCAAGCAGGGCGTGGGCATCGACGAAGTGCTGGAGCAGATCGTCGATAAGGTGCCCGCCCCGAAGGGCGACGCCTCCTCCCCCCTGCAGGCGCTGATCTTCGACAGCTATTACGACAACTACCGCGGCGCGATCTCATCGGTGCGCATCAAGCAGGGCACCGTGAAGGTGGGCGACCGCATACGCATGATGGCCTGCGGCAAGGAATTCGACGTCACCGAGTGCGGCGCGTTCATCCCCGGCGGCTACCAGCCCACGGGCGAACTGACCGCCGGCGACGTAGGATACATCGCCGCCTCCATCAAGGACATCGCAGACATCCGCGTGGGCGACACCATCACCGGCGCGCTGAATCCCGCGTCTCAGGCTCTGCCCGGCTACAAGCCCGTGCAGCCCATGGTGTTCTGCGGCATCTATCCCGCTGACGGCGCGGATTATGAGACCCTGAAAGATGCCCTGGAGCGCCTCAGGCTGAACGACGCCTCCCTGTCCTTTGAACCGGAGACCAGCGTGGCGCTGGGCTACGGCTTCCGCTGCGGCTTTCTGGGCCTTTTGCACATGGAGATCATCCAGGAGCGGCTGGAGCGCGAGTTCGATCTGGACCTGGTGACCACCGCGCCCAGCGTGGTGTATCACGTAAAGAAGACCGACGGCGAGATGGTATCCATCGACAACCCCACCAACCTTCCCCCGATCAACGAGATCGAGCACATGGAGGAGCCCTTCGTGGACGCCCACGTGATCACGCCCGCGGATTACACCGGCGCCATCATGGAGCTGTGCCAGGAAAAGCGGGGCATCTTCCGCGACATGAAATACATCGACGGCGGGCGCGTGTCGCTGTCCTACGACCTGCCCCTGAACGAAGTGATCTACGACTTTTTCGATACCCTCAAAAGCCGCACCCGGGGCTACGCCTCCTTCGATTACGAGCTGAAGGACTATGTGGAAAGCGACCTAGTGAAGCTGGACATGCTTTTGAACGGCGAGCCCTGCGACGCGCTTTCCATCATCGTGCACCGGGACCGCGCCTACGCCCGGGGCCGCTCCATCGCCGAAAAGCTCCGTGACGCCATCCCGCGGCAGCTGTTCGAGATCCCCATCCAGGCGGCCATCGGCGGAAAGATCATCGCCCGCGAGACCGTGAAGGCCCTGCGCAAGGACGTGCTGGCCAAGTGCTACGGCGGCGACATCACCCGCAAGAAAAAGCTGCTGGAAAAGCAGAAGGAAGGCAAAAAGCGCATGCGCCAGGTGGGCAGCGTGCAGGTGCCCAGCGAAGCCTTCATGGCCGTGCTCAAGATGGATACATGACCCCCGCCGTATACGTACACATTCCCTTCTGCGCGAAGAAATGCGCCTACTGCGATTTTGTGTCGTATCCGGGCAGGCTGAATGAAGCGGACAAATACATTTCACGCGTGTTAGATGAAGCCCGCGAGCGCAAGCAGGAATACGGCATCCAGAACATCTACAGCCTGTACCTTGGCGGCGGAACGCCCAGCCTGCTCACAGCGGACCAGCTGAGCAGGCTGACGGATGGGCTGACCCGGCTGTTTCCGCCCCTGCCGGACGCGGAGATCACGCTGGAAGCCAATCCCGGCACGCTGAAGCCGGGATTTCTGAAGACCGCCCGGTCCCTCGGCTTCAACCGCCTCTCGCTGGGCGTGCAGGCAAAGCAGGGCAGGCTGCTTGAGATGCTCGGGCGCATCCACTGCTTTGACGATGCCGCGGAGGCTGTAGAGCAGGCGCGCGAAGCGGGCTTTGACAACATCAGCTGCGACGTGATGAACGAGCTGCCCGGCCAGACAGAGGAGGATATCACTGAAACGCTGACGGCGGTCATGTCCCTTGGCGCAAAGCACATCTCGTGTTACGGGCTGATCCTCGAAGAGGGTACGCCGCTTTTTCAGCGCGTATCGTCCGGCGAGCTCCGGCTGCCCGACGAGGAACAGGCTCGCCGCCTGAATCTTTGCGCGGCGGACGTGCTGGAAAAGCACGGCTATCAGCGCTACGAGATCTCCAATTACGCCCTCCCAGGCCGCGAATCCAGGCACAACATCGTATACTGGACGGGCGGCGACTACCTGGGACTGGGCTGCGCGGCGCATTCCTTTATGGATTCCGAGCGCTTCTCCAATCCCGTTCTGGACGAATACCTTAAGGGCAATACGCGGACGGAAGCGTACCGCGTGGATGAAAAGGGAAAGCTGGAGGAAACCATCCTGCTTGGCACACGCATGGTGCGGGGCATATCTCTAAGCGATATTGCGGCGTGCTACGGCATACAGACAGAGCAGGTGCTGCAGCACAAGGCGCAGGAGCTGAAAGGGCTGGTAAGCATCGATGAAAAGCGCCTGAGCCTTACACGGGAAGGTTTGCTGCTGCATTCAGCGGTTGTGACTGAATTAGTGAACGCAATAGAGGATCTTTAGGTATGGAAGCATATCGGAGGACGGAATGCATACACTTCATGCGAGTAATTTTGAATTGAAAATAGATGCTTCAATTGACGATATCGATTTAATACCTATCATTTCAGCAAACACGGAAGCACATGTTTATGTTCAAAGCGGCGCTTTTTCGGGAGCGGCAGAATGGACTATGGACGCTGTTGCATTAGCGGAGTTTTCAAACGAACTCATGGAGTTATATACCCTTCTGTCCGGAAGAGCAAAGCTCACGGCACTGTACCGTGAAACAGACTTTATTGAATTTGAAGCATTAAAGGGTGGACATATCAAAGTGCATGGCTGTCTGAGTACCCCCGGGGAAGACGAACAGAGACTGATATTCGAAAACCATATCGATCAGACATACCTGAAGTGTTTCGCAGAAGGACTATTTCATGAGTTCAGCTGCTATTTGGACAAAAAATACACAAAGCATCGTTTTAAACTGTGATGAAAAGGAAACATAGATGAAGAAAGTCATTTTGAGCGCTGATGGTCCACTCGGTTTGTATTTGGTGCCGGATATCGTTGCGGACAGTTTGCATGAGTATTGTCTGGCGTTTTGCGACTGGTTGAATGATAGCCCAGATGCCGCGAAATACAGGCATTTCAGTAAAGACATAGGTACCTACATTGCATATTCACAAGAAGACTTTATTGATTACCTTAACAAGTATGTTTTTCCCATGGATCAATCAGAAAAGCTGGCGGAAATAGGATGGCCTTTGCAGGATGAATACAAAACGCTCCCACGGTTCAACTTCTGATCAGTATTGTTTGCTGATCAAACAGCTTTACAGCCGCTCACAGATAAGGCGCAGGGATTCCGCGGCTTTGTAAGAATCGATGACGGACGCCTCCGCTTTACCAAAATAGGTTTTAGCTGCACTCGGCGCTCGTAGCCGAGCTGGTGAACGCGGTGGAAAACAGGATCGGAGATTGAGAAAAGGATGAACTTGAAGCAACTGCTCAGCGCGACCGTATTATTGGTACTTCTGCTCACAGCAAGCTGTTTCGCCGAAACAGATGTTTACTCTTATTCTACATCTGAACAGGCTGAACGCCTGATGCGATATAACAGGTTCTGGTTACCTGACGAGGAAGCACAGGAGAAATACTGCGGCACATGGTATGCGTCGGAAATGCTCTATATGGACGTATTGCCCGCCGATATCTGGTTTGCTTCCGTCCCGGACATCCTCACCTTTTTGCCGGATGGCAGCGCGTTATATGAAAGCGAATGCGAGCTCGGGCTTGTCGAAGGGATCACAAGCATTCCCTTTATCTGGGGAAGCTATCCCGGAGGGATTTGGATGCGTCCGAGCGACGAATTTCTGGCGTTTTATGCGGAGCAGGAATACCTCCCCAATGAAGATGAGCCGTACCTTACCCAGATGAAAAACATAGTTGATCTTTTCAGGCTGGAACTGAAGAACGGTAAATTGACACTGAAAAGTCCTGTGCAGGCTGTTTCGACCATATTCACGCGCGAGAAGCCGGAAGCCGTACGTTTTTATGACGGATATGAAGAAACGGAACCGCTGATCACAGACGATGTATCGGATTTTGATGGTCATTGGTATCCGTACAGAATCGAACTGTACTCTTATCCGATCAACATGAAGGCACTCCCGTACGTTCCGGCGTTGGAAATCACCGTTGAGAACGGCACTGTGAACTGCGAAGCCCTGCGTCTGAAAGATGTCGTATTTGTATTGTATGGCGTCGTGAACAATCTGGGCACCGTGCTGGAATATGAAAATCCGGCTCCCATCGACTATTTCAGCGTCTTTGCAGACACCATCGAACCGGAAGACGGCTTCATCTTGCACGTGCGGGGTAAAAAGCTGATTCTGGATTGCGACAGGTTTCTGATACTTTATTGTACGCGGGTTTCAGCGTCGTAATCCTTTATAATTTTCAAAACACAGGGAGGGTTTTGATGAAACTGTTATATCTCGGCACCGCCGCGGCGGAGGGTATCCCGGCACTGTTCTGTGAGTGCGAAGCCTGCCAGAAAGCGCGTGCGCTGAGCGCGAAAGGCGTCCATACGCGCTCGGGCGCGATGCTGGACGGCACGTTCAAGATCGACTTCGGCCCCGATTCCTACAAGCAGATGCTGGACAACGGCCTTTCCTACGCTTATGTTCACTCGGTGCTCGTGACCCACAGCCACGAGGACCATCTGGACGTGGACGAGCTGCAGTTGAGGCGCGGGACCTTCGCGCAGATCACCACGACGGAAAAGCTCATGACCGTCTACGGCAACGAGCGCGTGGGAGAAAAGGTAAGGCGCCACGAATGCGAGTATTTCCGCTTTCAGCTTTTAAGACCGTTTGAAACGGTTCAGATCGAAGGCTACGGCGTCACGCCGTTGGAAGCGGTGCACTGCATCTCCAAAGACAGCGGACTGTATCCCGTGATCCATGAGGGCACGCAATACTTCCGCAGCGAAGAGGCCTTCATCTACCTGATCGAAAAAGACGGCAAGCGCCTTTTGTACGGGCACGACACCGCCAAACTCACGCAGAAGAACTTTGACTTCCTAAAGGGAAAGCGGCTCGATCTCGTCAGCCTCGACTGCACGAACGGTTTTCTGGAAACGAAGTGGGTCGGCCACATGGGCGCCAAAGACAACCTGCTGATGAAGGAGCGCCTCATCGTGAACGGCTCGGCGGATGAGAAAACGATCTTTGTCGCCAACCACTTTTCCCACAACGGCTATCCCGGACAGAAGGAGCTTGAAGCGCTGATGCCGGGTTTCCTGATTGCGTACGACGGGATGGAAGTTGAATTTTAGTTGGGATAAACAGGAGGGTATATGAGCGAGATACTGGAGATCGCGATGCTGGTGTGCTTCGGTGCGTCCTGGCCGCTGAACGTGATCAAGTCCTACAAGGCGCGCACCACGAAGGGCAAGAGCCTGGGTTTTCTGATCCTGATCATCGTGGGCTACATCGCCGGCATCGTTTCGAAGCTTCTGAACGAAAGCTACATGAACAGCTTTTCCCAAAAATGGTACGTGCTGTGCTTCTACGTGCTAAACCTGGCCATGGTGAGCACAGACTTGGCGCTGTACTTCCGCAACAGGCGCATCATGCAAAAGGAAAGCTGACGGTATAAACCTGGCGGCAGTTAGACGCAAAACCGGGCAGCGGATCCCGTCCGCTGCCCGGTTTTGCGTTTGTCGATGCTTTAGTAGTTTTCCGCGCTGACCTCGAAGTAGCTCTGGGGATGGGCGCAGGTGGGGCAGATCTCGGGAGCCTTCTCGCCCACCACGATGTGCCCGCAGTTGCGGCACTCCCACACCTTCACGGTGCTCTTTTCAAACACCTGGCGGGTCTCGATGTTCTTCAGCAGCGCGCGGTAGCGCTCCTCGTGGTGCTTCTCGATGGCGGCCACCAGGCGGAAACGTTTGGCCAGATCGCTGAAGCCTTCCTGCTCGGCGGTCTTCGCAAAGCCTTCGTACATGTCCGTCCATTCGAAGTTCTCCCCGTCCGCGGCGGCGGCCAGGTTCTCGGCAGTGGAGCCGATGCCGTCCAGCTCCTTGAACCAGAGCTTGGCGTGCTCTTTCTCGTTGTCCGCCGTCTTCAGAAACAGTTCGGCGATCTGCTCAAAGCCTTCCTTCTTGGCCTTGGAAGCAAAATAAGTGTACTTGTTGCGCGCCTGCGATTCGCCCGCAAAAGCGGCCAGCAGGTTCTTTTCGGTCTGGGTGCCGGCGTACTTGTTTGCCATAAATGTGTCCTCCCGTTTATTGATCGCGCCTGAAAGCGCGTGATCGCTTACTGATTGCCCGCCTGCTGCCGTTTGGCCGCCTGTTCGCGGTCGTAGGCTTCCCACAGGGGGCGGTACTTGTCCACGTTCCTCTGGTGCTCCTCGCCGGTGCGCGCGAACGCCAGCGCGCCGCTGCCGGGTTCCGCCGCGCAGAAGAACAGAAAATCGTTGTCCAGGAATTCCTGATCCGGCTCCATCGCCGCCAGCAGCGCGCTGCGGCTGGGGGAACAGATGGGTCCCACCGGCAGCCCGCTCACCAGATAGGTGTTGTAGGAGGTGCGCCGCGCCAGATCATTGCTGGTGAGGGCCAGGCGCGTGATGCCCGTAAGGTACTTCACCGTGGGGTCGCTTTCCAGCTTCATGCCCAGGGCCAGGCGGTTGTAGAACACGGCGCTCACCCGCTTCATGTCGCCCGGGGCGGAGGCTTCCTTTTCGATGATGGACGCCAGGATGAACACCTCGTCGTCGGTCAGCGTGACGCCCTTGGCGCCGATGGGCTCGGGATCGCTGATCTTGTTGCCGTTTTCGTCATAGGTGGCCTCCCGGCTGAACATGGAGGTATATACGGTATCCATCTGCCTTACCAGCGTGTGCACGATGGAGGCGGCGTCCGCGGTCAGATAGATGCGGTAGGTATCCGGGGCCAGGTATCCCTCCAGCGGATAGGTGCGCGCGCTCAGGTCGGCGTGCTCGGCTGCGTTGATCAGCGCCAGCGAGTAGCCCATATAGTTCTGATAGCGGCGGCATTCGTCCAGGAATTCGCTCTTTTTGCTGATGGCGCCCACGTTTACCAGATACTCCGCAATGTCTTCCACATTCCAGCCGGGAATGATGCGTATGGTGCGCTCGTTTGTGCCCTTGCCGGAAGACAGCACGTTTGCCACCTCAAACAGGTCCATGCCGTGGCTTAAGTCGTACACGCCGCTCTGGAGCTTGTTGGTGAGGCCCTTGAACTGCACGTAATACTTGAACATGCTGTCGGACTGGATGAAGCCCGCCTCCTCCAGCCGGCGGCCTATGGTGCTTACGGACTCGCCGCTGTTGACGGTAAATGCGTAGGTGGTCACTTCACCGGCGGCTGTGGGGGCGATGAGCGATGTGTACAGCCGCTTCCACGCGGTAGAGAACAGCCCCGCCACCACCAGCAAAGCGCACACCACGCTCAAAACGCGCCTGAGCACCTGCCAGAGCCAATCGTACCAGAACAGGCCGTATTCCCTGTCCCGGTGCACGGTCTGCCTGGTATAGCGGCTCGCCTTGAACAGACGGTTGTAGCCCGCTTTGTCGTAGCGGTGTCTTTCGTTTTGTCCGGCCATAGCTCTGTCCTCAGGCCTGCGTGAGCGCGTCGATGTCGATGCCGGCCACGTCGCCCAGGATCTTGTAGATGTCCGCGATCAGCTTCTGAAAGCGGAACTCCGCCACCAGGTACGCGCTGGCATCCTGGTTGAGCTGCAGGAGGGAGCTGATGCGCATGAGCTTTTGCATGTCCTCCCCGTCCGGTTTTTCGCCGGAGGCGGCGCGGGCCTGCATTTTGAACTGCATGCGCTTGAGCTCATCCAATAGCGCCTTGTTGGTGCCGTCTTCGTAGGCCAGCTCCTTCAGGCGGTGATACTCCCGGTATTCCTCGGTCTCCTTCAGCTGGCTGGCCAACAGGTTCGCGGTGTCGTAAACGTTAACTGCCATATGGGCTCCTTATGCGATGATGGTCAGGATCATGGGGTCGCGGTGCGTGGTCTCGTAGATATAGCGTTTGAGCGCCTCGCGCACACCCTCCTTCAGGGCGGACGTGGAAAGATACTCGTAAGAGCGGGCGTGCAGGAGCTTTCTGACCGCTTCCTTCGCGCCTTCCATCAGCTCTTCGTTTTCCTTCACGTATACAAAGCCACGGCTGATGATGTCCGGGCCGCTGATCAGCTCGCCCGTTTCGTGATCGAAGCACAGCACCACGATGAGCATGCCGTCCTCGGACAGATGCTTCCGGTCCTTTAGCACGCTTTCGCCCACGTCGCCGATGCCCAGGCCGTCCACCAGCAGGTCGCCGGAGGGCACGGTGCCCGCGCGGCGTATGGAATTCTCAGTCAGCTCGATCACGCCGCCCGTCTGGGGGATGAGCACGTTTTCTTCGGGCATGCCCAGCGACTCAGCCAGGCGCGCATGATGGTACAGGTGCCGGTATTCCCCGTGCACGGGCACGAAGAACTGCGGCCTGGTGAGGGAATGCATGAGCTTGAGCTCCTCCTGACGGGCGTGGCCCGATACGTGCACTTCGGCCAGGGCCTCGTAGATCACGTCCGCGCCGGTGCTCACCAGCTTGTTGATGACCTTGGAAACGCTCAGCTCGTTGCCGGGTATGGGCGTGGCAGAGATGATCACCATATCGCTTGGACGGATCTCCAGCTTTTTATGTTCCGAGAACGCCATGCGGCTTAAGCCGCTCATGGGTTCCCCCTGGCTGCCGGTGGTGAGCACCACCAGCTCGTCGTCCCGGTAGCGGTCCAGCGAATCTACGTCCACCAGCAGTCCCTCCGGGATGTTCAGGTAGCCCAGGAGCATGCTCACTTTAGCCACGCTGAGCATGGAGCGGCCCAGCAGGCAAAGGTGGCGCTTGTGCCTGACGGCGGCATCCGCCACCATCTGGATGCGGTGCACGTTGCTGGCGAACATGGCGATGATGATGCGCCCCTCAGCCTTCTCAAATACCTGGCCGAAGGTCTCCCCCACCTTGCGCTCGCTCATGGTGTAGCCCGGGCGCTCCACGTTGGTGGAATCCGCCAGAAGCAGCCTTACCCCGCCGGCGCCGAGGGCCGCCAGCCGCTGAAAATCAGTGGTCTGGCCGGCTACCGGGGTATAGTCGATCTTGAAGTCACCCGTGTGCACCACCACGCCCACCGGCGTGTGGATCGCCAGGGCGCAGGAGCCCGCAATGGAATGGGAGACGTTTATGAACTCCACGCCGAAGCAGCCCGCCACGATCGTGTCACCCGGCTCCACCTCCACCATTTCCACGGAATTGGCCATGCGGTGCTCCTTGAACTTGAGGTTCATCAGGGCGCAGGTAAGCCGCGTGGCGTACACGGGCGCGGGGGCATAACGCAGCACATAGGGCGCGGCGCCGATATGATCCTCGTGGCCGTGAGTCACGAAATATCCGCGGATGCGGCCGGCGTTTTCGCGCAGATAGGCGATGTCGGGGATCACCAGGTCGACGCCGGGCATGTCGTCGTGGGGAAACATGGAGCCCATGTCCACTACGATGATGTCTTCGCCGTACTCGAACACAGTCATGTTCTTTCCGATCTCCCCCAGGCCTCCCAGGGGTATGACTTTCAGCACTCCCTCGGGAGCGCTTCGGATATCAGATTTTTTGGACATTCCTTCCTCCTTTCATCGGTTTGGGTGTCCTTGGGTTTCCTCGGTTTCCTTGTATAGCACCCTGCGGCGCGACGTCCGGCAGGGATCGTTTCAAATCTGTGTTTTCAGTATAGCACGCCTATGTAGCGTTTTGAAAGCGCGTTAGATGACGGGCGCGTTATTTTTTCCGTAAACGGGCCGGGCAGCCCGGTCTTATGGTATAATGGATACAGAGAGATCCTGCGCTCAGCCGCTTTTTTCTTATGATATCACGGTTCCGGAGGCAACGCATGAAAGAGCTTTTCAAAAACGCGCCGTGGCGCCGCCTCGTGTGGGCCGCATGGCTGCCCATTTATCTGTCGGTATTTTTCGCCGCCGAGGCGCTGATGCCGGGCGGTGAGGAGGGCTACTGGCTGTCCACCTGCGCGTGGGACAGCTATATCCCTTTCTGCGAGGTGTTCGTGGTCCCCTATCTGAGCTGGTTTTTCCTGCTGTTCGGCGTCGGGGTGAACCTGTGGTACTGCCACGAAGGCCCCTTCAAACGCTATATGATACTGTTCTGCGTCTCGTTTTTCAGCTGCGCAGTGTTCTGGATGATCGTGCCCAATATACAGGACCTGCGCCCGGAGACCTTCCCGCGCGAAAACGTGTTCACGTACGCGGTGCGCTTTATCTACGGCTTCGATACGCCCACGAATGTTTTCCCTTCCGAGCACGTGGTGGGCACCATGGCCGCGCTGTTTGCGCTTGTGGACAGCGGCTGGATGAAGCGCCATCCCCTCGGCGCCCTGCTGTTCTGGCTGTGGGGCGCGCTGATCATCGCTTCCACGCTTCTGATCAAGCAGCACGCTCTGCTGGACGTGCCCTCGGGGATCGCGGTGGCGCTTTTCTACGGCGTCATCGTTTACCGCAGGCGGCTGTTCAGCTCAAAAAGCAAGGCTTAGTCCTGCCTTTCCAGTTCTTTCAGGATGCGCCGGGCGGCCAGGACGGAGGCTTCCCCCGTTTCACATGAACCAAGCGCCTCGTGATGACGGCTGACGGCCAGCCGGTACGCTTCTTCGTCAAAACCCGAAATGTTCTTTTCCAGTTCGTCGTTGCTCCGGGCCAGGGGATAGGGCCAGGTGCGTATATCCGTGTAGAAGTCCCGGCTGCGCGTGTACGCGTCCAGATCCGGGCAGTACAGGAACACCGGCTTCATGGTGAGCGACATATCCCACATGCAGGAGGAGTAATCCGTCACCAGCGCGTCCGCGGCCAAGAGCAAAAGCTGCATATCCGGATACGCGCTCAGGTCCTTCGCCTGCGCTGCCTGCCCGCCCTTTACGAACACGTGCCCGCGGTACGCCGCGGTCCACTCGCCGCCGAAGCGCTGCTTCAGCGCCGCCGTGAGCCGGTCTGTGTCCAGGCCGTGGACGTCGTTTTTCAGATCGTCCCGGTAAGTGGGCGCGTACAGCACCAGATGCTCGCCGTCCTGAAGGCCGATCTCCCGGCGCACGCGCGCAAGCTCCGCTTTATCGATGCCCTTGATCAGGATATCGTTGCGGGGCATGCCTTTTTCCATCACTTCGCCTGTAAAGCCAAAGCTTTCGCGTATGGTCTGCTGGGTAAAAGCCCGGCTGCTCGACAGGTACAGCGTTGCCCCGGACAGCTGCTGCTTTATGCCCAGGCGCTTGAAAAACGTCAGTTTTTCCCGCATCGCCACCCGCTTGTATGCCCCGCCGCCGTGCCAGGTGCGCATCTGCATCTGGCCTTTCCGGCGCGGCAGGGTGGGCTTATAGTAGGTGTTCACGCATACTACCCGGGCCGTCAGGGCGTATCTGACCGCCTCCCACGAGCCGGCCTTCAGCACGCGCACGCCCCTCTCACGAAGGAAGGCGAACTTTTCCGGCTCGCGGAAGCTCCAGGCGATCTCAGTGTCCTTCGGGCAGATCTTTTCAAGCGCCTCGCAGATATACTTGGGGTTGCAGGCGTACTGCTTTTCCCGGTAGCTCTGGAACAGCACCCGGCGCGGGCGTATCTTCAGAAACGGCAGGCAGAGCGTAAGCGCCGCCCGGCTGAAAAGCGCCGTGAGATACCTGAATCCATCGCCCATGCTGTTTCATCTCCCTGACTGCGCCGGTCAAGCGGCGCATTTTTCGTTTTGGGCGGCTCTGCCGCCGCGTTTTGCGTCAGTTTTCAGACGTGCACAGCGCCTGTACGTATCGAAAGCCCTGTTCCAGTTCGGAAAAGGCGTCCGTCCACGTTTCCTGCTCGGTGAATATCACCTTGACGCCCGCATCCCGGCAGGCAGAAAAAGCGCTCTTAAAATCGATCACGCCGCTGCCCACAGGGCACAGATTTCCCGCCGCGTCCCGGTCCTTGAAGTGCACGGCGTCCACCCGGCCCGCACAGGAACGGATGAAGGCCGCCGGATCGAGCCCGGCGTCGTAAAGCTGGCACACGTCCAGGGTGAGGCGCAGCTGCGGCAGAAGGTCCATCAGCCCTTTCAGAAGCGCAGGCGGATCGGTCTTCACCGGGTGGAGGCTCAGCGTCAGGCCCCGCAGGCGCGCGTCCGCATACAGCTTTTCGAATATCGGTGCAAGCTGGGCAAGGGAATACGCCCCTGCGCCGAAGCCGCTCACGCACATATCCCTGCCGCCGCTGAGGACGCACAGGTCAAGATAGTACTCTTCGTCCTCCAATACCGCCGCCAGCCTGTCCTGGGTGCCGTAGGAGGATATACCCGTGCCGGCGAGCAGCTCCGACACGGTCCGGGCGGGGATGCGTTTGTCGATCCACTGCAGCTGGGTACAGCTGCAGCCCATGCCGCGCATGCGGAAAAGCACCTCTTGCAGACCGTCTTCGTCGGTCATGAGGGGTTTGAAGCTCGATATCTGTATGCCCGCTGTCATGCTTCTTTTCACGCCGAACGCCCCGTCAGGGCTTTACGCCCCGGATCATCATGATCAGGGAAACGCTGGTGTCCCACTGCTTTTCGCCTTTTTCCAGCTGCTCATAGCGCAGGGCAAACTTTTCTTCCAGGCGCTTATCCATGCGCTCAAGTTCATACGCCGTGAACAAACCCGGCAGCGTGCGGGGAACGGAAGAAAGGCATTCCTTTTTCTCCCGGTACACGGCCTCGATCATGCGGCGGGCCATGCTGCCGGAAAAGCGGGGATCGTCCGGGGTGAGCGGCACCACCGCATAGTCCGTTTCCACCTGGCCAAAACCGTATTTCTCCATAGCCGCGGGCAGCTGGCTTTCGTTCATGGGATAGCGGCACACGGCATACTTTTCAAAGCTGTCGTCCTTTTCAGCCGCCCGGCTCCAGAAGCTGCGCTCGAACTCGTCGTCCTTCAGGCAGTCGGCTTCCACATGTATGCCCCTGCGGGAGGAAAACACCGCGCACACGCCCCCGCTTTTCAAAACGCGGAACTGCTCGCCGAAAAAGCCGTCCGGCTCCACGTGTTCGCTCACGGTGTTGGAGATCGTCAGGTCAAAGGACGCGTCCTCAAAGGGCAGGCGGCAGGCGTCGCCCTCCACAAAGCGCACACCCGGCACGTTTTCCTTCGCGAAGGCCACAAAGGAGCTGTCCCGGTCGAGACCTGTGACATTAGCCTTTGGGTACCAGCTTTTGAGGGCAGCGCACAGCGCGCCGGGGCCGCAGCCGACCTCCAGCGCATCGAACCCGGCGTCTCCGTCCAGGCACAGAAAACGGATGTACTGTTCCCTGAACGCGTGGTCAAAGCGAAGCGCGCGGCTTAGGTACAGCGTGTCTGTCCCCTGAACGAAATCAGACCATACGGTGTTCATGCTTATTCTCCTTGCTTCAGTTCCCCATCCGGATAAAGCCGGTGCAGCCGATACGGGACAGCTCCCGAAAGCCCAGCGACGCGTAGAAGGCGCGCGCCCCGGGCGTATCGTCCGCGGTGAGCTGGATCTGCCGCACGTTTGGAAAGCGCTCAAGCACCGCGCGCACGAGGGCGGTGCCGATGCCCTTCCTGCGGTATCTGGAGAGAACGAGGATGTCCTGGATGAACACGACGGTGCTCCCGTCCCCTACCGCACGCAGTATGCCCGCCAGCTCTTCGCCCACATACGCCGCGTACGTGACGAGCGAAGCTTCAAAGCCCCGGCGCAGGGACTCAGGATCGTTCGTATAAGCCGTCCAGCCTGCGTCCCGGTACAGGTTCATGATCTCGCTTTCGCGGTATGCGGTATACTCACGTATCTCCATCGGCGCCTCCTTTGGCCGCCTGCAGGCGCAGCTCATACACGGTCTTCAGCCAGTCAGGCCAAGTCTTTGCTTCCTCCTCCAGGCGCGCAAGGCTCCTTGAGCCGGTCCGCCTGTCCAGCAGGGCAAACATCTTTACGATGAGGTCTGGACTCTGAAGGGAAGTCTGGATATCGCTCTCCCGGTACCAGCGCAGCGCCCGGGCAAACTCCTGGTCCGTATACTCCCCGCGCTGCTCCATGGGAAAAGCGCTCAGCAAGTCCCAGAAATCCTTCCAGTAGTCTTTCGTATCCATGGGCCGGAGCTTTACGGAGCAGCCGCGGCCGATGAACCAGCTGTTCACCGCCTCCCAGCAGAAGCGCTTGAGCAGCTTTCCGTCCATGTATACCTCAAACAGGCCCTTGTGAGGGCATTTGTACCTTACCCTGCCGCGCAGGGCTTCGGCCAGCATGTCCTTTTCCAGGTATCTGCGCATGCCGCTGAAGGAGCCTTCGATATTCGCCATGTGTGCCTTTTTCAAAACCTCTGATATACAAAGATGGCGCGGGAAATCCTCCCGCGCCGATTATCTTGTCAGCCCTGCTTCTGCTTGTGCTTGGGATTCTCGCAAATCACCATTACGTGACCCTTGCGCTTGATGATCTTGCACTTTTCGCAGATGGTCTTTACGGACGGTCTTACCTTCATTGTGTGTTCCTCCTTTCGGGATCACTGCTTGCTGCGCCAGGTGATGCGGCCGCGGGTGAGGTCGTAGGGCGAAAGCTCGATCTTCACCTTGTCGCCGGGATAGATGCGGATGTAGTTCATGCGCATTTTGCCGGAAACGTGGGCCAGAATCTTATGGCCGTTGGGCAGCTGCACCTCAAACATAGCGTTGGGGTATGATTCGGTTACAACGCCTTCGACTTCGATAACGTCAGATTTGGACAATGCTACTCCTCCTTGTCGGACAGCCACTTACGTATTTCGTGATCCTCCACCCCGCCCTGTTCAAGCCTTTGAACGATGTGGGGCTGAGGTTCCTGTGAGAGCTTCAGATGCTTGCGCTTCTTCTTTTTCGGCTTTTGAACCTTGTGTGTCCTGCCGTCGGAGATGAGCACGTACTCTTCGTCCAGCGACGCGATCACCAGAAAGGTCCGTCCTTCGTCCCGGCCGGCTTTGGATACCACCACCGAGCCCACTTGGACAGGCGGTCTACTCATGAAGATGACCTCCTACCCTCGCGCCCGGCAGGGAAAGGATCTCCGGTTCGCCCTCCGTGATCAGCACCGTGTGCTCGTAGTGCGAGCAGGGCCGATTGTCACGGGTGACGGCCGTCCAGTCGTTGTCGGTGATGAACACCTTCCAGGTGCCCAGGGCGATCATGGGTTCGATGGCGATGGTCATGCCTGCGCTCAGGCGTGTGCCCCGCCCGGGTTTTCCGTAATTGGGCACGCCCGGATCTTCGTGCATTTCGCGTCCGATCCCGTGGCCGCAGTAATCGCGGATCACACCGTAACCGTGTTTTTCGGCGTGCTGCTGTACAGCCCAGCCGATATCGCCCAATCTGTTGCCCGCTTTAGCTTGGGAAGCTCCCCTCCAGAAGCACTCCTCCGTGACCCTGATGAGCTTTTTGAGGTCGTCGGAGACATTGCCTACAGGAGATGTAAATGCGGAGTCCGATTGCCAGCCGTTTAAGATCACGCCGCAGTCTATAGAGACGATTTGGCCTTCCTTAAGCGGCACATCCTGGGGAAAACCGTGCACCACCTCACTGTCCACGGAGGCGCAGATCGAAGAGGGAAAGCCTTCATAGCCCTTGAAGGACGGGATCGCTCCCGCGCCCCGGATGAGCTTTTCGGCTGTCTGGTCGATCTCAAGCGTGGTGACGCCCGGCTTGATCATGAGTCTCAGCTGCTCAAGCACCTCATGCAGCAGCTTGCCCGCTTCGCGCATGAGTTCGATCTCAGCGCTGTTCTTTGTGTATATCATCTCAACACCCTAACGCGAGCAAAATCGCATTCGTAACTTCGCCCGGCTGGGCCGCGCCGTCTACCCGGCGCAGCTTGCCCGCGGCGGAGTAGAAATCGATCAGCGGCGCGGTCTGCGTGTGATAAACACTGAGCCTGTTGGAGATGGTCTCGGGGGTATCGTCCTTGCGCTGGATCAGAGGGGCGCCGCACACGGGGCACACATTCTCATTTTCCAGGGTGGAAATGTGGAAGGTGCCGCCGCATTTGGTGCATACCCTGCGGCCCGTAAGGCGCTTTAAGAGCATATCGTCCGATACATCCACGTCGATCACCAGGTCCGGCGCCTGGATCTCGTCCAGCGCCGAAGCCTGATGTACCGTGCGGGGAAACCCGTCCAGCAAATAACCGTTAGCGCAATCGGCGTTTGAAAGCCGTTCGCGAACCATCTCGATGAGCACCTCGTCCGGCACCAGCGCCCCGGATTCCACATAGGCTTTCGCCTTCAGGCCCGTAGGCGTTTTATTCGCGATGGCACTTCGTAGCATATCTCCCGTGGAGATGTGCGGGATGGAAAGCTTTTCGCAGATCACCTGCGCCTGCGTTCCCTTGCCCGCGCCGGGAGGGCCAAGAAATACTAACTTCATGGGACGCCTCCGCTTTCTTACTTCAGGAAGCCCCTGTAGTGACGCATGAGCATCTGGCTCTCCAGCGTACGCGCCGTCTCCACCGCAACGCTGACCGCGATCAGCAGGGAGGAACCGGCAAACGCCAGCTGCACGCCGGCTACCTTATACACGATGTTGGGCAGCAGGCTCAGGAAGGCCAGGAACAGAGCGCCGAAAAGCGTGATGCGGCTGTTGATCTTGGTGATGTAGTCCACCGTAGCCTTGCCCTGGCGGATGCCGGGGATGAGGCCGCCGTTGTTCTGGATGTTCTCAGCCATCTCCTTGGGATTGAAGGTGATGGAGGAATAGAAGAACGTGAAGCCCAGGATCAGCAGGCAGTTGATGGCGATGTACCACCAGGTGCTGGAGCCCAGGTGATCGCTCCACCAGTTGGAAGCGCTGGAGGAGAAGAACCCCAGGATGGTCTCGGGGAACTGCATGATGGCGCTGGCGAAGATCAGAGGCAGAACGCCGGAGGCGTTGAGCTTGATCGGGATGTGGGTGGACTGGCCGCCGTACATCTTGCGTCCCACCATGCGCTTGGCATACTGCACCGGGATGCGGCGCTCGGACATGTCTACCAGCACAACGCCCACAATGAGCGCAAGGCTGATGATGACCACTGCCAGGGTGCCCAGGATGCCGGTGATGTTGCCGGAGCCGATGTTGTTGATGAAGTTCACCACGCCGCCGGCGAAGGAGGTGGCAAAGCGGGACACGATGCCGGCGAAGATCAGCAGGGACACGCCGTTGCCGATGCCGTTTTCCGTGATGCGCTCGCCGATCCACATGGCCAGGGCCGTGCCTGCCGCCAGGCAGAAGCCGATGGTGATGAGGCTGAAGAAGCTGTTGGAGGCGTTGGCCTTCAGGCCGATCGTGAGAGCCACGGCCTGGACGAAGCCCAGGGCCACCGTGAGGTAGCGGGTGATCTGTGCGATCTTCTTGCGGCCTTCCTCACCGCTCTTATTGAGCTCCTCAAGCTTGGGAATCGCCACGCACAGCAGCTGCATGATAATGCTGGAGTTGATGTACGGGGTGATGCCCATGGCCATGATCGTGAAGTTCGAGAAGTTCGAACCGGTCATGATCTGCATGTAGTTGAGGATGCTGATGCGGTTCACCTGTTCGGCGATGTAAGAAGCGTCTACGCCGGGGGTGGGGATGAAGCACAGGAACCTGTACAGGAGCAGCATGCCCAGGGTGTACAGCAGTTTCTTGCGCAGCTCCGGGATCTTCCATGCGTTTTTGAGCGTTTCAAACATGTCAGATCACCTCGCAGCTTCCGCCGGCCGCTTCGATCTTCTCCTTCGCGGTGGCAGTAAACTTGTTGGCCTGCACCGTAAGCTTCTTGGTGAGTTCGCCGTCGCCCATGATCTTCAGGCCGTCGAGCATCTTCTTGATGATGCCGTACTCCAGAAGCTCCACAGGGCCTACGACCATGCCGTCCTCAAAGATGTTGAGAGCGTCCACATTGATCGCTTCATACTCTACGCGCCACTTGTTGGTAAAGCCGCGCTTGGGCAGGCGCATGGTCAGGGGCATCTGGCCGCCTTCGAATCCGGGCCGCTTGCCGCCGCCGGAACGGGCCTTGGCGCCCTTGTGACCTTTACCGGATGTTTTGCCGAGCCCGGAGCCGATGCCGCGGCCCAAACGCTTGGGGGCCTTCGTGGATCCGAATGCGGGCTCAAGTTCATGAAGTTTCATGTCGGACCTCCTTAGTCTTCGATTTCCTCAACCTTGACCATGTGCTTCACCTTGAAGATCATGCCGCGCACAGCGGGCGTATCCTCGCGGACCACGCTGTCGCCCACGTGCTTCAGGCCCAGGGCCTGAATGTTGGCGATGTGGTTCTTCAAGCACGCGATGGTTGACTTGGTTTGCGTGATTTTCAGCTTCATTATCGTGCCCTCCTCAGCCCAGCATCTCTTCCACGGTCTTGCCGCGGAGTCTGGCTACCTTCTCGGCGTCCTGCAGGCGCTCCAGACCGTTGAGGGTGGCGCGCACCATGTTGATCGGGTTGTTGCTGCCGATGGACTTGGTGCGGATGTTCTTGATGCCCACCGCTTCGATGACCGCACGCACGGGGCCGCCGGCGATAACGCCGGTACCTTCGGGAGCGGGCATGAGCAGCACCTTGCCGGTGCCGAACTCGCCGGTGATCTCATGCGGGATGGTGGTGCCGTCCATGGCCACGTTGATGAAGTGCTTCTTGGCGTCCTCGATGCCCTTGCGAACGGCCTCGGGGATTTCAACAGCCTTGCCCATACCGCAGCCGACCTTGCCCTTTTCATCGCCCACGACCATGAGCGTGGTGAAGCGGAAGTTCTTGCCGCCCTTTACGACCTTGGCAACGCGGTTGATATAAACAAGCTTCTCTTTGTATTCGCTGACGGGTCTTTCTCTGCGCTGCATTGCGTTATCTCCTCCCACTTAGAAGTTCAGACCGCCTTCGCGAGCGCCAGCAGCCAGCTGAGCTACACGACCGGTGTAGATATATCCGCCGCGGTCGAACACGACTTCGGTGATGCCGTTGGCCACAGCGCGCTCGGCAACGATCTTGCCTACGAGCTTGGCGGCGCCCTTCTTGTCGAGCTCGCCGATCTGAGCGGCGATATCCTTTTCCACGGTGGAGGCGGCGCAAAGGGTGTTGCCCTTCGTGTCGTCGATGATCTGAGCATAAATGTGCGCGTTGGAACGGAACACACACAGGCGCGGACGCTCGGGCGTACCGCTGATCTTTTTGCGTACGCGTTCATGGCGTATCACGCGGATCTCGTTTCTATCCGTCTTTTTGAACATTGCGATACCCTCCCTTAATTATTTCTTGCCGGCCTTGCCTTCCTTATGGCGCACGAACTCACCTTCATAGCGGATGCCTTTGCCATGATAGGGTTCGGGCTTGCGGATGGCACGGATCTCAGCAGCGATCTCGCCCACGACCTGCTTATCGATGCCGCTGACCACGATGTGGTTGGGGTTGGGCGTAGCGAACGTCACGTTCGCGGGCGCCGCCACGATCACAGGATGGCTGAAGCCGATGTTGATGGTGAGCTGAGTGGGGTTGTCCGCCTGGGCGCGGTAGCCGACGCCGACCAGTTCCAGGGTCTTGGTGAAGCCGGTGGTTACGCCGGTGACCATGTTGTGGATCAGCGCGCGGTACAGGCCGTGCATGGCACGGAATTCCTTCTCATCGTTGGGACGGCTCACAGTGAGTTCGCCGTTCTCGATGGCGATGCCGATTTGGGGATTCACGCTCTGGGTCAGGGTTCCCTTGGGGCCCTTGACGGTGACGACGTTGTTTTCAACTTTCACGTCTACGCCCTGGGGTAATTTGACCGGAAGCTTACCGATTCGAGACATTACAGTAGCACCTCCATATTACCAGATATAAGCCAGAACTTCGCCGCCGATATTCTGCTTGCGGGCTTCCTTGTCGATCATGACACCCTTGGAGGTGGAGATGATCGCGATGCCCAGTCCGCCCAGAACCTTGGGGATTTCCTCGCTCTTGGCGTACACGCGCAGTCCCGGCTTGGAGATGCGCTTGAGTCCCTTGATGACGGACTCTTTGCCTTCGGCATATTTCAGGCCGATCTTGATCAGGCCCTGCTGGCCGTCATCCACGAAATCCACGCTCTTGATAAAGCCTTCGTCCAGCAGGATCTGAGCGATGGACTTCTTGATGTTGGAAGCGGGAACCAGAACTTCGTCATGTCTGGCGATCAGACCGTTGCGGATCCTGGTGAGCATATCCGCGATGGGATCGTTTACGAGCATAAATGAACCTCCTTCCGATTACCAGCTGGCCTTGCGCACTCCGGGGATCTCGCCCTTGTAGGCCAGATTGCGGAAGCAGATTCGGCAGACACCGTACTTGCGAAGCACAGCATGGGGACGGCCGCAGATACGGCAGCGGGTATATGCGCGGGTGGAGAACTTGGGTTCTCTTGCCTGCTTGTTTTTAAGACTGGTCTTTGCCACGCTTGGTACCTCCTTGCATTACGCCTGGAACGGCATGCCCAGCTGGGACAGCAGTTCCTTCGCCTCTTCGTCCGTCTTTGCGGTGGTGACGAAGATCATTTCCATGCCGCGGATCTTCTCGACCTTGTCGTACTCGATTTCGGGGAAGATCAGCTGCTCGCGAACGCCCAGGGCATAGTTGCCGCGGCCGTCGAAGGCCTTGGCGGAAACGCCGCGGAAGTCGCGCATGCGGGGCAGCACGATAGAGATGAGCTTATCGGCAAACTCGTACATGCGGTCGCTTCTGAGGGTCACCTTGGCGCCTACGTTCATGCCCGCGCGGACCTTGAAGTTTGCGATGGACTTCTTGGCCTTGGTCACGAGGGGCTTCTGGCCGGAAATGGTAGCAAGTTCGTTTACGGCCACTTCCATGGCTTTTGCGTTGTCTTTGCAGTCGCCCAGGCCCATGTTGATCACGATCTTTTCCAGGCGGGGGACTTCCATGATGTTCTTATAGCCGAACTTCTGCGTGAGGGCAGGAATGACTTCGGAACGATACTTTTCTTGCAGTCTGGTCATTTGTTATTCCTCCTCATCACTTATCGATGGTCGCGCCGCAGGCTTTATGCTTGCAGTAGCGGACTTTCCTGGGCTTTTTGCCCTCGACCTCGATGAACTTGTAGGCGAGGCGGGTGGCCTTTTTGCACATGGGGCACACAAGCATGACCTTGCAGGCGGGGATAGCGGCTTCCTTGTCGATGATGCCGCCGGGCATGCCCTGTCCGCGGGGCTTCTGGTGTTTCTTGACCATCGCGACGCCTTCCACGATGATCTTGCCGGTAGAAGGGAAGGCCTTCTGGATCTTGCCCTGCTTGCCCTTGTCTTTGCCGGAGATCACGACTACGGTATCGCCGGTCTTTACGCCGAGTTTATTCATTGCCATATCGCGATCCTCCTTTTACAGTACTTCGGGAGCGAGCGAAACGATCTTCATGTAATCTTTTTCGCGGAGCTCTCTGGCCACGGGCCCAAAGATGCGGGTGCCACGGGGCTGCTTCTGAGCGTCGATGATGACGGCGGCATTGTCGTCGAAACGGATGTAGCTTCCGTCGGGACGGCGATACTGCTTCTTGGTGCGGACGATAACGGCCTTTACGACTTCGCCCTTTTTCACGGCTCCGCCGGGTTGCGCGGACTTCACGGAGGCGACGATGATATCGCCTACGCTGCCGGACTGACGGAAAGAGCCACCCAGTACGCGGAAGCACATGATCTCCTTCGCGCCACTGTTATCTGCAACCTTCAATCTGGTTTGCGGCTGAATCATAGTGGTTTTCCTCCTGAATTACTTCGCCTTTTCGATGATCTCGACCAGTCTCCAGTGCTTTTCCTTGGAGAGCGGTCTGGTCTCCATCACGCGCACGGTATCGCCGATGCCGCACTCGTTGTTCTCGTCGTGAGCCTTGAGCTTGGTGGTGCGGTTCATGATCTTGCCATACAGCGGATGCTTTACACGGGTGCGGATCGCGACGACGATGGTCTTGTCCATCTTATCGGAAACCACGACGCCGATGCGCTCTTTGCGCATGCCTCTTTGCTCGGACATTGTACTCTCCTCCATTAGTTCTTAGTCAGTTCACGCTGGCTGAGAACGGTCTTTATGCGGGCGATGTCCTTTTTGCAGGCACGTACCGCTGCCGTATTCTGAAGCTGACCGGTGGCCAGCTGGAAGCGCAGGTTGAACAGCTCGCTCTTTTTGTTCTTGAGTTCGGTGTCGAGCTCCTGATTGGTCTTATCCTTGAGGGTGTTCATGATATCGTTCTTCATTGCTCTTCACCACCCGCCTGAGTGTCCTTGGTAATGATCTTGGTCTTGATAGGAAGCTTGTGGCCGGCCAGGCGCAGGGCCTCGCGGGCGATGGCCTCGTCGATGCCGCCCATTTCGAACAGCACGCGGCCGGGCTTCACAACGGCTACCCAGTACTCGGGCGCGCCTTTGCCGGAACCCATTCGGGTCTCAGCGGGCTTGGCCGTTACGGGCTTGTCGGGGAAGATCTTGATCCAGACGTTGCCGCCGCGCTTGGTGGTACGGGTCATGGTCTGACGGGCGGCCTCGATCTGATTGGAGGTGATCCAGCCGGGCTGCTCCGCCACAAGGCCGTACTCACCGTATGCCAGGAAATTGCCGCGCTGGGCCTTTCCCTTCATGCGACCGCGCTGCTGCTTGCGGTGCAGAACTCTCTTGGGCATCAGCATTGCTTATTTCCCTCCTTCTCTGGGTTCGCGGTTCTCGCGGTTTTCACCGCGGTTTTCGCGGTTGGGACGGCCGCGGCCGGGGCCGAAATCACGGCCGCCTCTGCCTTCGCGGCGGTTGCCGCTGGCCTTGACGGATCTGGGGGCATAGCCCTTGCCCAGGAACTCGCCCTTGTAGATCCATACCTTCACGCCGATACGGCCGTAGGTGGTCTTCGCCTCGGCGAAGCCGTAGTCGATGTTGGCGCGCAGGGTCTGCAGCGGGATGCTGCCCTCGTGGTAGCCTTCGGTGCGGGCGATGTCCGCGCCGCCCAGGCGGCCTGCCACGCTGGTCTTGATGCCCTTGGCGCCGGCCTTCATGGAATGCTGCAGCGCCTGCTTCATCGCGCGGCGGAAGGAGGTGCGCTTTTCGATCTGCTGGGCGATGTTCTCGGCCACCAGCTGAGCGTCGCACTCGGGATTGGAGACCTCGAGGATGTTGAGGTTCACGTTCTCCACGGGCTTGCCCGCGAAGTCGGCGATCTCCTTCTTGAGGGTCTCAACCTGCTCGCCGCCCTTGCCGATGATGATGCCGGGCTTTGCGGTCCATACATCCACCTGCAGCTTGTCAGCGGGGCGGGCCAGATCGATGTGGGAAATGCCGGCGGCGAAGAGCTTGTCTTTGAGCCACTCGCGCAGCTTGTGATCATCGATCAGGTTCTGGGAAAAATTCTTCTTGTTGGCGTACCACTTGGCGCTCCAGTCCATGATGACACCGACGCGCGCGCCATGAGGATTAACTTTCTGACCCATTGTGTTTCCTCCGTTACTTCTCGTCGAGCACGACGGTGATGTGACTGGTCCTCTTCAGGATCACGTCAGCGCGGCCGTGGGAGCGCGCCCAATAGCGCTTGTAAGTCGGGCCCTCGTTGGCAAACACTTCGGCTACGTAGAGATTGTCCCGGTTTTTGCCCAGGTTGTTCTCGGCGTTGGCGATGGCGCTTGCGAGGAGCTTTTCCACTACGGGAGCAGCGGCTTTGGGGGTGAACTTGAGGATCGCCAGGGCGTCTTCGGCCTTCTTGCCACGGATCAGGTCGATGACGATTTTGACCTTGCGGGAAGAAATGCGAACATTCTTCACAGTAGCGTGGGCGCGGGTGTCCTTATTGGCCTGACGCGCTGCGGCTTTTTCTCTGATGCGGGTTGCCATTCGTCAATAACTCCTTTCCGTTACTTCTTGGCCGTGGATTTCTCGCCGGCATGGCCGCGGAAGGTCCGGGTGGGAGCGAACTCGCCGAACTTGTGGCCTACCATGTCTTCGGTGATGTATACCGGCACATGCTTGCGGCCATCGTGGATGGCTACGGTGTGGCCGATGAAATCCGGGAAGATCGTGGAAGCGCGGGACCAGGTCTTGAGGACCTTCTTCTCGCCGCTTTTATTCATTTCCTGAACACGCTTAAGCAGCTTTTCCTGGATAAACGGTCCTTTCTTAACGGATCTGCTCATGAATCGTTTTGCCTCCTTGTATCATGTGCCGCTTACTTCTTGCCGGCCCGCTTGACGATCATCTTGTCGGAATACTTGCGATGCTTGCGGGTCTTGACGCCCTGGGTCTTCTTGCCCCAGGGGCTCATCGGGGCGGGCATACCTACGGGAGAACGGCCCTCACCACCGCCATGGGGGTGGTCTACGGGGTTCATGACCACGCCGCGGACGGTGGGACGGATGCCCATGTGGCG
>JAFZPV010000008.1 GCA_017552535.1 Clostridia bacterium | reverse complement strand
CTTAAGGCGATACCTGACACCTGTAAGACCATCGCGGTGCTCGACCGCACCAAGGAAGCCGGCTCTCTGGGCGAGCCTCTGTACGAGGACGTGTGCTCCGCGCTGATCGAAGCGGGCAAGAAGGACATCGCCGTTGTGGGCGGCCGCTACGGTCTGGGCTCCAAGGAGTTCAACCCCACCATGGTCAAGGCTGTGTTCGACAACATCGCCAAGAAGGCCCCCAAGAACCACTTCACCGTGGGCATCAACGACGACGTGACCAAGACCAGCCTGCCCCTGGGCAAGACGCTGGACGTGGCCCCCAAGGGCACCGTGAGCTGCATGTTCTACGGCCTGGGTTCCGACGGCACCGTGGGCGCCAACAAGAACTCCATCAAGATCATCGGCGACCATACCGACAAGTACGCGCAGGCGTATTTCAGCTACGACTCCAAGAAGTCCGGCGGCATCACCGTGAGCCATCTGCGCTTCGGCGACACCCCCATCAAGAGCACCTACCTGATCGACAGCGCGGACTTCATCGCCTGCCACAATGCCGCTTATGTGACCAAGTACGACATGGTGAGCGCCCTGAAGACCGGCGGCGTGTTCCTGCTCAACTGCCCCTGGACGGCTGAACAGCTGGAGAAAGAGCTGCCCGCTTCCATGAAGAACAAGCTCGCCCAGAAGAAAGCACGCTTCTACACCATCGACGCCGTGAAGCTGGCCGCCTCCGTTGGCATGGGCGGACGCATCAACACCACCATGCAGGCCGCGTTCTTCAAGCTGGCCGACATCATCCCCTACGAGAAGGCGGATGAGTACATGAAGGCTTACGCCAAGAAGAGCTACGCCAAGAAGGGCGACGAAGTCGTCAAGATGAACTGGGCGGCCATTGACGTGGCCATCAGCGGCCTGAACGAAGTGAAGGTGCCCGCTGCCTGGGCTACCACCACCGAAGGCGCCGTGCCCGTAAAGGTCGAAGCCACCGAGTACTTCGACAGCGTCATCGCCCCCATCCTCGCGCAGGAAGGTGACAAGCTGCCCGTATCCGCTTTCACCATCGACGGCACCGTGCCCACCGGCACCACCAAGTACGAAAAGCGCGGCATCGCTGTGAAGGTTCCCGAGTGGGACATCACCAAGTGCATCCAGTGCGGCAACTGCTCTCTGGTGTGCCCGCATGCCGCCATCCGTCCCTACCTGATCGGCGAAGAGGATCTCAAGAAGGCGCCCGCCTCCTTCGAGACCAAGGCCGCCATCGGCCCCAAGTTCAAGGGCTTTGCCTACCGCATGCAGGTGAGCGTGCTGGACTGCACCGGCTGCGAGAACTGCGTCAACGTCTGCCCCGCCAAGGAAAAGGCGCTGGTCATGAAGCCCCTCGCCACCCAGACCGCCCAGGAAGCCAACTGGGAATTCGCCCAGACGCTGCCTGAGTTCAAGGGCGAGCTGAACGTGAAGACCGTGAAGGACAGCCAGTTCAAAAAGCCCCTGTTCGAGTTCTCCGGCGCGTGCGCGGGCTGCGGCGAGACGCCTTACGTCAAGCTCATTACCCAGCTCTTCGGCGACCGCATGATGATCGCCAACGCCACGGGCTGCTCCTCCATCTACGGCGGCAGCGCTCCCACCTGCCCCTACACCGTGAACGAAGAAGGCCACGGTCCCGCCTGGGCCAACAGCCTGTTCGAGGACAACGCCGAGTTCGGCTACGGCATGTTCCTGGCCACCGCCCAGAGGCGCGAGAAGCTGGCTGAGAACCTGCTGAAGCTCAAGGAAGCCAACAGCCGCAAGAAGAAGCTGGCGGCCGCCATCGACAAGTGGTTCGAAGTCAAGGAAGAGGGCGAAGCCAGCAAGGAAGCCGCCAAGGAGCTCCTGGCCGTGCTGCCCAAGAATGACGAGCTGGCCGACGCCGTGCTGGCCGACAAGGACCTGCTGGTGAAGAAGAGCCAGTGGATCTTCGGCGGTGACGGCTGGGCCTACGACATCGGCTACGGCGGAGTTGACCACGTGCTGGCCCAGAACCAGGATGTCAACATCCTCGTGCTGGACACCGAGGTGTACTCCAACACCGGCGGACAGGCCTCCAAGTCCTCCCCGACCGGCGCTGTGGCCAAGTTCGCCGCGGCAGGCAAGCGCACCAAGAAGAAGGACCTGGGCATGATGGCCATGTCCTACGGCTACGTGTACGTGGCGCAGGTCGCCATGGGCGCCGATCCCGCCCAGCTGCTCAAGGCGGTCACCGAGGCCGAAGCCTATCACGGCCCGTCCCTGATCATCGCCTATGCGCCCTGCATCAACCACGGCATCAAGATGAACAATGCCCAGGCTGAGATCAAGAAGGCTGTGGCCGCCGGCTATTGGCAGCTGTACCGCTTCAACCCCGACAATGAGAACCCCATGACCGTGGACAGCAAAGCGCCCACCGCCAGCTATCAGGAGTTCATCAAGGGCGAGAACCGCTACGCCAGCCTCATCCGCCAGTTCCCCGCCGAGGCCGAGAAGCTCTTCGCGGAGGCCGAGACCGACGCCGCCAAGAGGCTCGAAAGCTACAAGAAGCTGGCCGGAGAATAACCGACCATATCCAAAAGATCAGGGGAGCCGCGCGAAAGCGCGGCTCCTGCTCTTTATACAGTGCGCAAAACAGAGGATGCGATGCATCATTCCATCGTTCTGGCCAAATCGTATTTCCGCTCTCATTTACAAATCTGTCGGTCTGAAATTATTGAATTGCATGGAATGGAATATAAAAATATATCGGATTGATATTGCAAAATCCGATGGATTGTGATTCATACTTATGAACAGAATAACCGACCATATCCAAAAGATCAGGGGAGCCGTGCGAAAGCGCGGCTCCCGGTTTTATCACGTAAAACGGATCGGGGATCGTTTACAGGATGCATTCCATCCCGGTCTTCTGCGGCTTCATGCCCATCGCTTCGTAAAAGCGCTGGGCAGAGTCGTTGCCTGCCCAGACGTTCAGCGTCAGGTTGTAGCAGCCGCTTTCGCGGGCGAAGCGCACGGCGAAGTCGTACAGTGCGCGGCCTACGCCTTTCCCGCGGGCGCTTTGGTCCACGCACAGATCGTCGATGTACAGCGTTTTTACGTCGGTGAGCACGTTGTCGTTCACGTGCTGCTGGAATACGCAAAACGCGTAGCCCAGCACCTGCCCGTTCTCCTCAGCCACGAAGATGGGCTTTTGGTCGTCACGGATGATGTCAAGCAGTTCTGCGTCGGTATACTTTTTCTGCCCGGCTTTGAACAGATCGGGGCGTATGCGGTTGTGCACTGCTGCCACCTGCCGGAGAAGATCGTTTATGCGGTCCGCGTCATGGACCGAAGCGCGCCGAATATCCATATTTCTGCCTCCCGCAGGGATGATACCACAGAGCCGGCTTCCTGTCAACGCTGCACGTAATAGCAGGACAGAAAGAAAAACCCTTCATGTTTCTTCAGGAGATTTTATTGCAGGCGTTACAAACGGGGCTTGCAAGTTCCCGCCGGAGGGCTTATAATCGTATCAGTTCTACCATGGAGGAATATATGGAAAAAAAGAGGACGGGTGCGCCGTCCGGTCAGACCGTAAAAAAGAAAAATACCGCTGCGTCACGGCGCAGCGCCAAACGCCGCCGCCGGCAAAAGATCAAAACCTACGGCGCGGTGGCGGTGCTGGTCGCCCTTCTGGCGGGCGCTGGCATATGGGCCGTTACCGCCGCCCGGGCGGACAAGCCGGATGCGCCGGTCCCGGCGATCGCTACCAAAGCCCCGGAGCAGATCGCGTCAAACGAGAACCCTTCCGGTATTCAGAATATGGACGTGCAGGGCTTCCCCGCAGAGCACGAAACGCCTGAACCCACCGAAGCGCCGGTCTATACGCCCACCCCGGAACCGGAACCCACGCCGGAGCCGACGCCCACGCCGGTGCCCACGCCTACGCCCAAGCCCACCCCAACGCCCAAGCCGGTGAAGCTCAAGTATCCCTACGAGATCGAAGTGGACAAGAGCAAGCAGGTGATCACGGTGTTCACTTTGGATGCCGACGGCTACTATACCCAGATCGTCAAGCAGTTCATCTGCTCCACGGGCCACTGCGACAAGGTGGAGGACGGCTGGTACCGCATCGGGGACAAATACCGCTGGAAGCAGATGGGCAACGGCTCCTACGCCCAGTACGCCAGCCGCATCTCCGGGCCGTATCTCTTCCATTCCGCCTGCTATTACGAGGCGAAGATCAACAAGCTCAAGGTGCGCTACTACGAAAAGCTGGGAACCAACGCCTCTTCCGGCTGCATCCGCCTGGAGTGCGCCAACGCCTACTGGATCTACAACAACTGCCCCGAGGGCACGCCAATCCACGTGATCACCAGCGGCGTAAGGGACGAGGAGCTGCTGGAGGCCCTCAAGCCCGCTCCGCTGATCAACGCCAATTACGATCCCACTGACCCCGAAGCGCCCGAAAGATACCGCTACACGCCCTCGCCGGACACCACGCCCGATCCCACGCCCTATCCCGGCGTGACCCCCGCTCCCACGCCCAGCTGGACGGTGCACCCGGTGCTGAAGGCCTGGGGATACTGCTGAAAAAAGCTGATGCTTTTCGACGGAAATGAAACTTTGTTTCATTTCCGTCGGTTTGGTTTTGGGGTGCTTTTGATCATTGGTTTTCCGAAACGTAAGGCTTTTTCCGGCTCCAGTAACAGGTTTTCAGTTTTTGCTAAAACTCTGCGGAGTTTTCGGGCGCAAAAACTGCAAAGAAGCGATTCTTTGCTCTGGTCGTCTCCGCTTTGCTGCGCTCCCGACGCAAAAATCGCTCCTCGGGCCGGCAAAGCTGGCCCTGCGGATTGAATTTGGAGGGGCGCGGCCCCTCCTGGCCACCCCGGGAGGGGCGACGAGATCTCCTCTCTGTGGGATCGGTGTGGCGCGTGCGCTTCGCTCGCGCCATCGGAAGGAGCGCACCGGTGTTTTTTCATGGCTTGCGCTATTGCCAAATCGGCTTTCTTGGGGTATAATTACACATTATGAAATGGGATAACCCGGAAGAGATGATGGAGTTTGGCGATTCGCAATTCGGCGAAAGCGCTGATTTTGCATGAAGGCAGACTGCTGTTCAACAAGTGTGTGTCACGGCTGGGCGTGTATTACGCGCTGCCGGGCGGCGGTCAGCATGAAGGAGAACTGCTCACCGAGGCGGTAAAGCGCGAGGTCATGGAAGAAACGGGACTGACCGTGGAACCCATGCGCTTAAGCGCCGTCTTCGAGCGCGTCAGTGGCCATGAAGGCAGCGTGAAGGCGCACAAGATGTACTTCGTGTTCCTGTGCCGCTATCTGCCCGAGGTGCCGGCCCGCGAGCCCGTGGAGCGGGACGCGTACCAGGTGGGCATGGAGTGGCTCACGGTGGACGAGGCCTGTGCGGCCAGCCTGTTTCCCAGGGTGGTGAGGGACAATCTGCCCGCCCTGCTGGATTACGGCGAAACCATATACCTGGGCAGCGAAAGGCGCGGAGGCGACAGATGATCATCCTGGGCATCGATCCCGGCCTCGCGCTCATGGGCTACGGCGTGATCGATTATTCCGGCGGCAGGCACAAAATGCTCACCTACGGCGTGATCTCCACCGCGGCGCGCTCGCCCATGCCCCAAAGGCTGCGCACTATCCACACGGCGCTGGGCCAGCTGATCGACACCTTTCAGCCGGAAGACATCGCCTTTGAGGAGCTGTTTTTCGGCCACAATGTCACCACGGGCATCGCGGTGGCGCAGGCCCGCGGTGCGGCGCTGGCGGCGGCCGCGGAGCGCACCGAAAATCTGTATGAGTACACGCCTATGCAGATCAAGCAGGCCATCACAGGTTACGGCAAAGCGGAAAAGCAGCAGATGCAGAACATGGTGAAGCTGCTTTTAAAGATGGACGAGCCCGCAAAGCCGGACGACGCGGCGGACGCGCTGGCTGTGGCCATCACCCACGCCAACTGCCTGCACGCCAAGGAATTATACAGGATCAAATAGACCGGCGCGCGCCGGAACAAAGCCTGGATCATCGGAGGAAAGCATATGGATATACGCATTGCCGGCGTGGTGAACGATTCCATCGTGGACGGCCCCGGCTTCCGCCTGGCGGTGTTCACCCAGGGCTGCCCCCACCATTGCCCGGGCTGCCACAACCCGGACACCCACGATTTTCAGGGCGGCAAAACCGACACCACCGAGCGCATCGTACGGATGATGAAAGACAACCCGCTTCTGGACGGCATCACCCTGACCGGCGGCGATCCCTTCTGCCAGGCCGCGGCCTGCGCCGAGCTGGCCAGGGCAGCGCGTGAGGCGGGACTCAACGTATGGGCTTACAGCGGCTGGACCTACGAGCAGCTTTTGCACAAGGCTGAGACGGAGCCGGACGTAAAGGAACTTCTGTCCCTTACCGACGTGCTGGTGGACGGGCCCTTCATCCTGGCCCAGCGCACGCTGGAATTGCGGTTTCGGGGCAGCAGAAACCAGCGCCTGATCGACGTGCAGGCATCCCTCAAAACGGGGAATGCGGTGGAAAAGGCGTGAAGCTTTTATGAAGAGGCTGGCATGGTCGCTTGCGAAAACGATCATGCGACAGGGCCCCCGGAGCGGTTTGCGCTCCGGGGGCCCTGACGCTGTCTGATGAACAGATCACTCTTCCTCTTCTTCGTCCTCGCCCGCGATCTCGAGATAGCGCTCGAACACGCGCTCCATCTCGTCTTCGTCGGTCAGGGAGGTGTACACGTCGTTGCCGTCCTTGTCTGTATCGATGCGCAGCACCACGGCCTCGTCCGGCGCGATGTCTTCCATTTCCTCGGCGGGGGCGAGGATCACGTAGTTCTTCTGCTCGAACTCCAGCGTCATCAGGTGCTGAAAGCGGCACTCCTTGCCGTCTTCGTCCAGCAGCGTTACGATGTCGTCCTGTTCCATGCTGTAGCCTTCCATAAGTCTGAAAACCTCCGTTTCGTTTGTGTCGTCGTTTGCCTGAGGCGCGCTTTCCTGCCAGCCGCCCATGTCCAGAAACGCCTGCAGGATATAGGTGGCGGCCAGCTTGTCGATCACTTGTTTGCGCTTGTCCCTGCGTATGCCCGCGTCGATCAGAAGGCGCTCGGCGCTCACGGACGTGAGCCGCTCGTCCACAAAGCGCACGCTCAGGCCGTTTTCTTCAAGCTTTTCCGCGAAAGCGCGCACCTTTCCGGCCTGCAGGCCTTCCTCTCCGCTCAGGCGCCGGGGCAGGCCGGCGGCCACGCGGTCGGTATCGTACAGACGCGCCAGCTCGCATACGCGCCTTACGTCGCTGTCCATACCTTTGGTAAATATGGTCTCCACGCCCTGGGCCGTAAGCCCCAGCAGGTCGCTCACCGCCACGCCGATGCGTTTGTCGCCGATATCCAGTCCCAGTATGCGCCGCACGTTTGCCTCCATATGCAAAAACCCGGCAGCGTGTGCCGGGCTTTCCTTTTGCATGATTCAGTCTTCCAGGTGGTTTTTGGCCACATAGAAGCGCACGAATTCCTCCAAAAGCTCGTCCCTTTCCACACGGCTTACCAGGGAGCGGGCGTTGTTGTAGCTGGTGATATAGGTGGGATCGCCCGAAATGAGGTAGCCCACGATCTGCATGATGGGATCGTGTCCCTTGGCTTTGAGCGCGGCATACACGTATTTGATGACGTCTTCAGCGCTCATGGACTCGTCGTACGGAAGCATGGCACGCACCCTCCCCAATTATTTACCTTACTACTATATCACAAAACCGGCGTAAAGTCCATAGCGGAATCAGGAATAGAGTTTGCCGATAAGAAAGTTAACAAATCTCTTGGGCAAAAGCCGGTCCAGCACGGCAAATAGCTGGTATTTTGCGCCGATGCACTTCAGCGGCGCGGGATTGCGGGCGTATACGCACCTGACCACCTGCTGGGCGGCATAGGCGGCAGACATGCCGTTCGTTTCGTCCTTTTCCATCACGGACACGGCCTTTTCGATACGTCCGCCGTAGAGGTCGTCTCCCTCGTGGTGCTTTTCGCGCATGGCGGTAAAGCCGGTTTTGATGTCGCCGGGCATCAGCGCGCACACGTCGATCCCGAAGGGCTTCAGTTCGTTCCGCAGGGCCAGCGCGTAAGAGCTGAGGGCTGCTTTGGATGCGGAATACCAGGCCTGGAAGGGGATGGGGAAGATGGCGGCGGCGGATGAGATGAAGATCAGCCGCCCGGAGCCGTTTTTGCGCATGTGGGGCAGCACGGCGCGGGTCACGTTGTCCGCGCCCAGCAGGTTGACCTCCAGAAGATGCAGGGCGTCCTCCCGGGCGGTGAACTCCACCGCTCCGGATATGCCGAAGCCCGCGTTGTTGATCACCAGGTCGATATGGCCCGCGCGGGAGGCGATCACGTTCACCGCCGTGCGCACGCGGTCCTCGTTTGCGATGTCGCAGGAGATGTGGTTCACGCCCTCATACGCCCTGTCCCGGCGCGAAAGATCCCATACCTCCCAGCCTTTTTCGCACAGGAGCTTGGCGGTCTCGTATCCGATGCCGCTGCCCGCGCCTGTAACGATGGCGATCAGCTTTTCGTCCTGCATGCCCGTCACCTTTCTCGCTTAGGATGGAGATATTGTAGCGGAAGAGGAGGGAGTTTGTCAAGAAAGAGGAAAGAGAAAAGAGGAAAGAGGAAATTTAGACGAGTGTGGAGGGAGGAGGGAGGAGATGATAGTTTGTTGGCGCGGGGGAGAGCTTTCTTTCAGGTTTGCTGAAGAGGAAGGGCGAAAGAGGAAAGAGAAAAGAGGAAAGAGGAAATGAGTTTGTCGGGTGCTCCCAACCATATCATTTCCTCTTTCCTCTTTCCTATTTCCTATTTTATGATGATTTTTTCTCCGCGTTTGCACAGGGAGGCGAGGGTGTCCATGTCCCGGTCGGACACGGCGACGCAGCCCTGCGTCCAGTCGCCGTTCTTCTTCTCAGGGCTTTCGCCGTGCAGCATGATGCAGCCGCCCAGGGGCGTAGTCCACTTGGGCTTAAGGAGCAGGGCGTTAGCCAGGATGACGAAAAGCGCGTCCGCCGGCTTCAGGCGTTTTTCCCGCCAGGCCCTGCGCGCGTCCCGGGCATTGGGATAGCTGATGCCGAAGGCAAAGTGGAACTTGCTGTCCGGGTTCACGCTGCAGATGCGGTACTTGCCCTCGGGCGTTCTGCCGTCGCCCTCGGCCTGCTTGTGGCCGTCCGGGGCGAAGCCCAGGTGAACGGGGCAGGTGAACACGGTTCTTTTGCCCTTGGTCACAAAGAGCATGCGCTGGGATTTGTAGATCGTGATCATGGTTTTGTACTGAACACCATTTCTTCGTTTCCCGTATATTCGATCAGCTCGCTGACCGTGAGGAAGCGGTAGCCCCTTTTGAGCAGCTCGGGCACGAGCAGCTTCAGGGCCTCGGCGGTGTTTGGGCCGCAGTCGTGAAAGGTGAGAACGGACGTGTTGTATGTGCAGGCGAGGGCGCCTTCGTACAGCTGCTCAAAGGAAAGCGTTCCGTCCGTATCGTTCATGTCGAAGCCGCGGCCGATAAAGCGCCGCGTGTCCAGGAAGGAGGAGAACAGCCCCGCGGGCAGAAGCGCGTCCGGCGCGCGCAGCACGGTGGGCGTGCGGCCGGCGGCGGCCTGGCACAGCTGGTCGGTCTTCTGCAGGCCGGAAGCCGTTTCCGCCACGCTGCCGGAGGCGATGGAGGAGTTGTCGTAGGTGTGGTTGCCCAGCTCGTGCGGGCTGGCGCCCAAAAGCGCCATCTGCTCCGGGTGCGCTTCGATGCTCGTGCCCAGCACGAAGAACGTGGCTTTCACGCCGTACGCGGAAAGTACATCCAGGATGTCGGAGGTGTATTTGTCCGGGCCGTTGTCGAAGGTCAGGGCGACGCAGCGGGTGAAGACCGCGTCCGATTCCAGCACCGTCACGTTCACCTGGCAGGTGACGGTGGTGCCGGGGTTTGAAAAGGTCACGCGGGCTTTTCCGGGATTCTTGGCATAGAGCTGCCCGTTTGCGTACACGCACACATTTTCGTCGTCCACGAAGGCCGTGGGCTCGCTGAGGTAAGGCTTGCCGGTCTCGGAGTACAGGGTGACGGGCCTGAATTCGTACTGCTTCATCACCACATTGCTCTCGGCGGCGCGCAGGCTCTTCACGTTCTCGTACACGCGCACGTCCGCCTGGCAGCTCAGGCCGCCGGCTGTGGTGAGGGTCACGCGGCACACGCCGTAGGAAAGGGGCGTGAGATTTCCGTCCTTGTCCACGATGGCGACGCTTTCGTCGTCCACCGAGAAGGTGTAGTCGCGGGTGATGCTGCCCTCGGGGCTGAATACGGGCACGAGGCGTATGCTGTCCCCGTCCTGGGGCAGCGTGTAGGCGGAGGACTCGAACCTTACGGAGGTGGGCGGCTCGCTCACGTATACGGTCACCTCGGCGCGCACGCCGTTCACGGCCTCGGCGCTCACCTGCGCCTGCCCGTAGCCCTTGGCGGTAAGCACGCCGCCCGCGACGCTCACCACTGCCTCGTCGGAGCTTGACCAGGCGAGAGGGGCGTTTTCGGCCCCGGCGGGGATCGCGCCTACGGTGAGCGTCCGGGTCTTGTCCTCGCGGGTGAGCACCACCACGGCAGGGGAAAGGCTCAGGCTCATGGGCAAAAGCGAAACGTGCAGAAGCGTCGTGGCGTACACGCCGTTTGCGCACATGGCGCGTATGTAGCAGTCGCCTTCGCTTACGCCGGTCACCACGCCGTTCTGGTCGACCCGGGCGATGCTTTCGTCCCGGCTTTCCCAGATCAGCTCGCGGTTGCGCGCGTTGCCGGGAAACACGTAAGCGTCAAGCTCCATGCTCGCGCCGATGCCCAGATAGGCTTCGGCGGGATCGATCTGGATGCGTTTGACTTCGCTGGGCACGTAGATGATGGCGGTGGCGGTCATGCCGTTCACGGCCAGCAGCGTCACCGTCGCCACGCCGCCGCCCACCGCCGTGACCTTGCCGTTTTTGTCCACTGTGGCCACAGAGGTATCGTCGGAGGACCACTTGACGCGCTTGTCGTCGGCGCTTTCGTTTATGGTATATTCCAGTACGGCGGTCTCTCCCACTTCCAGCTGGACCTCGGGATTCGTGATCGTAAGGCGTGTAACGGGCTGGCCGGTCACGGTCACCGTTACGCTGCGGCTCGTGCCGGTCTCCAGCGTTGCCCGCACGCGGGTGCTGCCAGCCGCCTTGCCGGTGATCTTGCCCTTGTCGTCAACAGAGGCCACATAGGGGTTGTCGCTGGTAAAGGTCAGGGTGTGGGTCACCAGGTTTTTGGGTTCCACGCTCCAGGCCAGGGACCGGCTCTCACCGGGGGCGAGCCGGATGGACGTGGGGGAAAGCTTGAGCGTATATCCGTCGGCGAAAGCGGCGTCTAAGCAGAACAGCGCGGTCACGAGGCATAAAAACCAGGCTGTGATCCGTTTCATCCGTTCGTCTCCTTCGTGTTTCTTCGGGCGCGTATAAACGCGCATACATCAGAATTATACGCCATATGCGCATAACAGTCAATATATCGGAAATGAAAAATTCATATATTGAAATAAATCCGTAATATACATGAATCCGCTTGCATATGCCCTCAAAATGATGTACAATAAAATGAAATGGAGGATCAGGCTATGCTTCTGGATATCGATGTAACGCGCCTGACAGCGTTTCTGGAATCGGACGAGGACTGCAGCCGCCTGAGCGACACGGAGTTCATCGCCGACCTGTACGACGCTCCCAGGCCGCTCACCCTGGACCTGTTCGTTACGGAAAAAGAGGCGAGGCTCGCGGCCGCCGCCTACCTGGAATACGACGAAGCGCTGGACGGTTGGTATATGGGCGAACTGGCGGAAGACACCGAAGAGATCCTTTCTGCGCTCCGCTCGGCCATGGAGCGCCATGGGTGAAAACGAAGAGGTCGCCCGGGCGCTGGAAAAGCTGATCGGCGCGCTGGACAGCCGCGCGGACGCCTCTGAGGCTTCCCGGCGGCTGATGGCGGGCGTAACCAGCCCCGCGCGGGTCTTTGAGATGGCGCCGGAAGACATCATGCGGCTTTCAGGCATCTCCCGGGAGGCTTCCGGGGCGGTGGCGATGGTCTCCGAGCTGGGCCGCTACGCCGGCGTCGAGAGAAAAGGGGCGGCTCCCCGGCTGGATTCGGCCCGGGCGCGCGGGGACTATTTCGGCGCCCTGTGCCGGGGACGGCGGGTGGAGTACTGCTATCTGGCGTGCCTCGACGACAAAAAGAGGCTCATCCGCTGTGCGCTGATGGGCAAAGGCGCCCCGGAGAGCTACGCCCTGTACGTGCGCGCGATCGCCCAGACGGCGCTGCGCACCGGGGCGAAATACGCGGTGCTCTGCCACAATCATCCGGGCGGCACCCTGAAGCCGTCCCGGCAGGATATCGAACTCACCCGGCGCGTTCAGGACGCGCTGAAGCTGATCGGCGTCACGCTTCTGGAGCACGTGATCGTCACGCGCTCGGGCGCCGTCGGGATCATGGAGGAGGAAGACCTTTGATCTGCCCTGCCTGCAAAAAACAGATAGATCTCTCGACCGGCAGGCCTCTGTTCTGCCCCTGGTGCGGGGAGAGGCTGCCGGCAGAGGAGCTCCTGGAAGAAAGGCTCCGCGAGGCGCGGGCGGAGGACGATCCCGTTACGAAGTACGCGCTTTTGATGAAGCTGAGGGAAGAATACCCTGGCCGCCTGGAGGTGGAACGGGAGATACTGTACCTGGGCCGCATGTATGAACGCGGCGGCCGGCCGGACTTTTACCGCATCCCCTTCTGGCCCTTGAGCGCGCTGGAAAAGCCCAGGGAGTTCAGCCGCGGGATGCGCCGGGAGATGCTCACGCGCTTTTTTGAAAACCCGGAACTGGAACGGGTAGCCGGCATGGCGCCGGACAGGGAAGCCTTTATCGGCGAATACCTGGACGAGATGGCCGCCGGATACGTGGATCTGTTCATAAAGCATTCCAACGCCAATTCCATGTTTCTGGGCTTCCGCCTGAGCAAGGCGGACAACGAACGCCGCTGCGAGAAGGCGCTGATCCCGATGCTGATCAACGTGAACAAAAGCGAAAACGTGCCGCCGCAGTGGAAAGACAGGCTTTGCCGCGCGCTGGTGAAGGGCTTTGAAAGGGCCTTTGACTCCGACGCCGCCCGGCGCCTGGAGGCAAAAATACCGCGGTAACGGAACATAACGGCTTGTAAATGCGTCATTTATACCGGAGGGGATAGGTGTGAATATGAAAAAACTTGTGTGCGCGGTGCTCCTGGTCGCGCTTCTGGTGCCCGAACTGGCGCTGGCGTCCGGCTTTACCGGCGGAACGGGAGCTTTCGGCGTGTACCGCGTGGGCAACTCTGTGTACCAGGCGTGGTACGAGACCCCCGTGGTGGAAGACGGAGCGGAGTACATCCTGGGCGTGTACGACGAATGCGTATACTACCAGACCGCGCCCGTGGGAGGCGTGAGCAGCCTCATCCGCCAGCCGCTGCACCTGGTGAGCGACGAATACATACAGGCGGACGGCACCATGGAAAACGTGGTGGTGGCCACCGGCGGGCTGGAGCAGAAAGCCCGCGAAGGCGTGACGCTGAGCGATAGCGTGCTGGGGCGCGCCGTGCTGGACGAGACCAGCGGCTACGTATATTATGTGGACGCTGCCCGCCCCGACGCCGTACGCCTGGCGGCGGAATACCCGGCGCTGGGCCTGCAGGATGTGGAGCTCTACGCGGCGGACGGCCCGATAGAGGCGCTGCGCCTGACGGTGAACGGCCTGGCCTTTAAGACCGCCACCGGCGCATACCTTTTTTTGCCCATGCTTTCCCGCGCCATTCCGGTAAACCCGGGCGTGTTCGACGAGTATAAGCAGAGCGAGATGTACAACGGCTTTGAGGTGCTCCTCACCCCGGACGGCGTATTGGAGCTGCGCCTCGACGCCGCAAACGGCGTATACCTCACCATCAACGATTCCGTGCAGGAATTTGCCCTGCACGACGGCTGCGTGTACTATCTGCGCCGCACGCGCTGGCTTACGGACATTTATCGCTTCGATCCCGTGACGCGCTCCAGCAAGGTGCTCACGCGCATGATGCGCGAGCTCATGGGCCAGCTCGTGTGCGCGGGCGAATATATCTTTATCATCGACACGGAATACACGGTGTACCGCGTGAGCCCCTCCACAGGCAAATACGCCGTGTACATGAAGCTCGCCGGCAACTACGAAGGCGTCATTGACGACGTGGAGCCCCGCCTGCTGGGAGCGGGCGAGGAGCTGCTGGTGTACGATATGCCCAAGAGCGGCAACAAAGACGATCTGGAATTTTTCTACAAGGTGTTCGTGGGCGAGACCGAGCATCCCACCATTCCCGAAGTGACGCCCACGCCCCTGCCCACCCCCACGCCCACGCCCGTGCCCACGGTGTATCCCGCGATGCAGCGGGGCAGCCGCGGCGACAGTGTGCGCCTTCTGCAGGATAAGCTGATCGAGCTGGGCTACCTGTCCGACACCGCGGACGGCGTGTTCGGCGGCAAGACCCAGACCGCCGTGGAGCAGCTGCAGGCGGATCTCGGTCTGACCGTGACCGGCAAGGTGGACAATGCCCTGATGCAGCGCCTGATGAACGGCGAGATCCCCGCCTACGATCCCTACAAGGAGCTCAGGCGCGGCGACAGCGGCACCCGGGTGAGCACGCTGCAGAGCCGGCTCAAGGAGCTGGGGTACCTCGCGGGCGCTGTGGACGGCAAATACGGCGCCGCCACCTACAACGCGGTGCTCGCGTTCCAGAAGCAGAAAGGCCTGACGCAGACCGGCACGGCGGACGCGGAAACGCTCAAAGCGCTCTACGCGGACGGCGCTCCAAGAAATACAAGTTACATAGAACTCAAGGACGGCGACAGCGGATACCGCGTCGCCGAACTTATTGACAGGCTGATCGAACTGTATTATCTGCCCACCTCCGCCAGGGGCAGCCGGTACGACGAGCAGGTGGCCGAAGCGGTGAAAAACTTCCAGGCCAGGCTCGGCTACTGGCAGAGCGGCAAGGCGTCCGTATACCTGCAAACGCGGCTGTTCTCCGCCACGGCGCCCGAAAACGACGGTTACGTGGACCTTGCCTACGGCGACAAAAACGACCGCGTCCGGCAGCTGCAGAACCGGCTGAGGAGTCTCGGATACCAGCCCGGAAACTCGGACGGCAACTACGGGACCCGCACGCGCGCTGCCGTGAGCAGCTTCCAGGCGCGGGCAGGGCTCACTGTGACGGGCGTTGCGGACCCCGCTACCCAGGCGCTTTTGTATTCTTCTTCCGCCCCGGTATACGCCACGCCCGCGCCCACCGCGGCGCCCACCATGGAACCGTTCTGGGATTACGGCAGCGGCGTCGACGTCACGGTGAGTGCCACCTACGCCACGATCTACGAAAGCCCGGACACCACTTCCCGCACGCTGGGGTACGTGAACCGCGGCAGCGCCCTTAAGCTCCTGGCGGCCAACGGGACCTGGGC
Organism: Clostridia bacterium; assembly: GCA_017552535.1. GTDB lineage: Bacteria > Bacillota > Clostridia > Christensenellales > Aristaeellaceae > RUG14130. The sequence goes on along the minus strand of JAFZPV010000008.1, from coordinate 29,805 downwards.
ACGGGTGCAGAACGCCGCCGGGTACACCGGATACACCCTGCAGGCGAACCTCAGCTTCTCTGCGTCCACGCCTGTGCCCACGGCTACGCCGGAGAGCTTTACGCCCCTGTTCGAGCCCGCGGCATACCGGGTCAAGGTGACCTATACCGACCTGTACGACCAACCGTATGCGTCTGCCCGCATCGTGGGCCGCGCGTACTATAACGAGACCCTCACGGTGAGCGCATTGAGTCCCAGCTGGGCGCAGGTCACCACAGCCGGCGGCGTGCAGGGCTACGCCAGGCGCAGCGCGCTGGAGCCCAGGCCCAGCGTGACGCCAACGCCCACGCCTACTCCCACCCCCAGGCCCACGCTCACGCCCACGCCCACGGCGACACCCGTGATCTTCGTGGAGGTGACGGGCGACAAATACGTGCGGGCCCGCCGGGACGCCACCACGGTGTACCGCGTACCTGTGCTGGGGGACCCCGCCGCCGTGTGGACGGTGGTGAACGCCAGCAGCGAATTTGAGCTCCTGGCCACGGGCGGATACTGGTACCGCATCCGCAACAGCTCCAACAACTATATCGGCTACGTGCTGGCCAATGAATTTGACGTGTTCGAACGGCCCGGCCCCACCGCCGTGCCTACCCTGACGCCCACACCCACCCCGACACCCACGCCGACGCCCACGGCAACACCGACGCCAACCCCGACGCCCACACCCACGCCGGCGCCGACCGCCACGCCGGAGGAGATCGCGTTTATTCCCGTCACGGGCGACAAATATGTCATGGCCAGGCGCGACGGCACAGCCATATACCATACGCCCTCCGTTTCGGACCCCTGGGCGAAGGTCAACGCTTCGGAGCGCTACCGGCTGCTGGCCACGGGCGGCGAATGGCTGCGCATCGAGAATCCCGCCAACGGGCTGATCGCCTACGCGCTTGAAGTGGATTTCGACATCTACGAAAACGTTCCGCCGACGCCTACGCCGGCAGTGACGGCGACACCCACGCCGGAACCGACGGCGACACCTACGCCAACTCCGACACCTGAACCTACGCCAACGCCTACACCGGAACCGACACCCACACCTACGCCGGAACCTACGCCGACTCCGACACCTGAACCTACGCCGACTCCTACACCGGAGCCGACGCCCACACCAACGCCGGAACCCACGCCCACTCCGACCCCGACACCCACGCCAACGCCCACGCCGGCTTCGTCGGACTATGACGAAAACTGGGTAAAGGACGAAGCGAAGATCAGGGCCTTCCAGGACAGGCTGGCGGAGAGGGGCTGGCTCGATATAAGCGAGCTGGAGATCATGGGCGAATACGGCTCCCTGGGAGATGTGACCTACGCGGCGGTCTGGGCGGTACAGCAGTACGCAAACGATCCGCTCATGGCGAGCGTCAGGGACGAGGGCGGATTCTACCGCGCCGATCACGGCACGGGAGACTACTACCCCATCGACGAGCGCACCTACCGCTACATCATGGAGCAGCTTGAAAACAAGCCGTAATATAACCCACAGGCGTCCGGCAGATGATCCTGGACGCCTGTTTACGTTAATTTTACGTTGTAAACGGTTGCAATGCGCCCCGGGCGATTGTATGATATGGTTAAGAAACTGTATACAGGAGGCAGAATATGAAAAGATTTTTCCGCACGTTCCTGAGCCTCGCGCTGATCCTGGTGCTGCTCACGGGCATGTGCCCCGCCGTGCAGGCGTCCTCATACAATAATGTGGGCCAGTATGAGATCTATATCGCCAACATCACCACCGCCTCTATCACCGAGATTTATCTGTTTCCCTCCTACAGCTCTTCCCTGGGCCAGCCCCGCAACAAGGAATGGATCTATACGGGCAGCGGCGCCACGTTCAGCGTCACCCGCCTGGAAGCCCAGAGGGACTGCCTGTGGAATCTCCAGCTGAACTTCAAGCAGGGCTGGCATGCATACTATTATCGCTGGGAAGACCTGGACCTGAGCGCGCTGCTGGGTGAGATGCTCGTGGTGGAGGTTTTGGAAAACGGCGATTACAACCTGCGGTATATGGATGACGACGAGTACGGGGACGATCCCGCCAACTACGCCAATTACTTTAACGTTCTGAACGACACCGGATACCCGATCACCGAGATCTATATCTACAAAAACGGCAGCTCCCGCTGGGGAAGCGTGCGCAACAGCCGCCGGGTGTACGACGGAAACCAGACCACGGTGAAGCTCACCAGCACCGAGCTGTACTCCAGCTTCACCTGGAACATCCGCATCGGCTTCGACGTCGGAAAGCGGACTTGGAGCTATGTGGAGTGGGAGGACGTGGACCTCAGGGATTACCTGGGCGGCACCATGATGGTGAGCCGTTACAGCGACGGCGGCTACTACATCAAGCCCTACAACTCCGGATTCTGATCCTTCGATACGAAAGCGCAAAACAAAACGGCCTGCCTTTGAGCGGGCCGTTTTCGTGTGTCATGAACCGAAAATGGGCAGTATTTCGCTTACACCGTTTCGCCGTCCTCCAGGATACGGCTTTCCCTGAGGCTGTCGCCTTCGTAGCGCAGTTTCAGGCGGAAGAAAGGCGCGTCCTGGGCCAGCAGGCGCAGGAAGATCCGGTCGCCCTCCCACAGCGGAAGGGAAGGGACTTTTGCCTTGTCCACCCATTCCAGCACGCCCTCGTCGCATTCGTGAAGCGTTCCGGAAAAAGCCGGGCAGGTGAACAGGTGCATCTCCTCATCCTCGTACAGGTCGGAGAAAAAGTACACCACGCCGCGCTTGTCAAGCTTCAGGGGCTTCAGGCCGGTCTCCTCCAGCATTTCCCTTTGGGCGCAGTCTTCCGGGGTCTCGCCCGCTTCGAACTTGCCGCCCACGCCGATCCACTTGTCCCGGTTGGGGTCGTTTTTTTTGCTCACGCGGTGCAGCATCAGGTATTTTTCGCCGCGCTCCACGTATATCAGCGTACTTCTGAGCATATGCTTATCTGCCTTTACACATTTGGCGAGCCGGCAGGCTGCGCCTCTTCCTGCTCGCCGTGCTTGATCACTTCGTAGATGTAGCCCCTGGTGTCCACGCGGATGGAAGTGATGGTCTGCCTGAGCACCGGGCGGTAAGAGCGGTCCACCAGCGCGCTTTCCAGCGCTTCCAGCGTGGCCAGGCTCTCGCTGTCGGAGGATTCGATGCAGCCGAAGGCCGCGTATTCGCCGTTGAATTCCGAGTGGGGCGAAAGCATGATGAAAAATTGGCTGCCCGCGGAATTATAGTCGTCCAGCAGCCGGCACATGGATATCACGCCGCGGGTGTGCCTGAGGCCGGGAAGCTTGAAATCGTTGGCGCTGAATTCCCCGTCTATCGTATAATCGGGACCGCCGGTTCCGTCCCCGTCCGGGTCGCCGCCCCGCAGGAAATAGGTGGGGTATACGTAGTCGATCTTCAGCCCGTCGTAAAAGCCCGAATTGGCCAGATTGATGAAGTTGGAAACGGTGTTGGGCGCCGCGGCGGGGTCAAGTGTAAAGCGCATCACGTACATTACGGAATCCATTTCCAGCGCCATCGTCGCCACGGGCTTGGGAATGCTGACGTACGGATTTATGTATTCCACGCCGCAGCCCGCCAGAAAAATGCACATCACCAGCAGTGACGCCAGCAGCCTTGTTTTCTTCATTCTTTTTCTCCCAGTATGATCCGGCGCTTGCGCGCGACCATATCGTCCGCGCGCCGGATGTATTCCTCGATGTTTCTCAGGTTGGGCGCCCGCTCGATGCGCCTCTCCCGGTCGAACACCCACTTGGTGATGGAGCCGGCGCCCACGGCCAGCACCCGGGCGATCTCCTCCATGTTGCCAATGTTGTACAGGCAGGCGTAGCCGGGCCTGGCGTAGCCCACGTTTTCCAGGTTGCCTGCCATGTATTTCTGGCGGTAGAGGTAGTAGGGCTTCCAGCCGCTCTCCGACAGTCGTTCGCGCGCGAAGGAGATCATCCTGTCCGCGTCCAGGGCGTCTGCCTGGTTGTGACTGTCTCCGGCCACGGTGAGCTGCTCGTGGATGCGGCTGGCGCGCTTGATGGCCAGCGAATGTACGGTGACGGATTCCGGGGCAAGGGCGATCACCTTGTTTACCGTATCCTCAAACTCCTGCATCCCCTCGCCCGGCAGGGCGGCGATCAGGTCCATGTTGATGTGGTGAAAGCCCATCCGGCGCGCAAGTTCGTAGGCCCTGACGGTGTCTTCGGCGCTGTGGGCGCGTCCGATGCGCTTGAGCGTCTCGTCTGAAAAAGTCTGGGGATTCACGCTGATGCGCCCGATGCCCAGGCTTTTCAGCATGGAAAGCTTTTCTTCCGTTATGGTGTCCGGCCGTCCGGCCTCCACCGTCCACTCCCGGGCGTCCGGAAACAGCGTCTGCGCCGAAAGCAGGATGCGCCGCAACTGATCGCAGGATATGGCGGTGGGCGTGCCGCCGCCCACGTAGCCGGCCCTGAGCTTCAGTCCGAGCTGACGCATGAGGGGAGCGCTTTGTTCCATCTCCCGGATGAGCGCCTGCGTATAAGGTTCGGTCAGCCGCCCGTCGCCCACCTCGCCCGAGGCGAAGGAGCAGTACGAGCAGCGGCTCACGCAGAACGGGATGTGTATGTACAGATCGAAGCTGTCTTCAGGCGGGAACACGAGCCCGCGCTGCATCTCGATGATCTCGCTGAGAAGGCGCGCCTTTTCGGGGGACACGAAAAACTCGTTTTTCATGCGCTCTTCCGCTTCCGCAAGAGTTTTGCCTTCCTCCAGCGCCTCATACATCAGGCGCGTGGGGCGTATGCCGGTGAGCGAGCCCCAGGGCGGGGACGACTGCAGCTTTTCCCGCAAAAGCAGGAACACCGCGGTCTTGGCGGCGCGCTTGAGCGTGCGCTTTTCCGCAAGACCCCCGCGGCAGGCGGGCACGCGGCGCAGGACGGTTTTTTCGCCGTCGGACGCGGTCTCCTCCCAGCATTCGCCTCCGTCCGCGTGGGTATGGAAAACATGCAAGTCTCCCTCGGTCTCAGAGATGGGTACGTCTCCCAGGAACAGGCGCACCACGTCGCACAGTTCGGGGTACAGCCAGTTTTCGTTTGTGGTGAGCTGAACGCGCGTCATCGGTAATAGCTCCTCCGGATGTCGCCCATGAGTCCGCCTTCGCCGTGGCCCGGCCACACGCGGGTATCATCCGGAAGGCGCAGAAGCGTTCTGAGCGATTCCACCAGCAGGTGCATGTCGCCGCCCGGCATGTCCGTGCGGCCAAAGCCGTAACGGAACAGCGTGTCGCCGGAGAAAAGCGTCTTTTCCGCTTCACTGTACAGGCATATGCCGCCGGGGGTGTGCCCGGGCGTGGGGATCACGGTAAATTTGACGTCCGCCAGCGCAAGGGGGCCTTCCTCCAGGTATGCGTCTGCATGGCAGGGCGTAAACGGGGTCTCAGTTTCAGCGGGCACGAGGGCGGCTTCGGGGGAAAACAGCGCCTGTTCGTCCGCGCGGGAGATCAGCAGGCGGGCGCCGTATGCCTTTTGCAGGTGCGCCGCGCCCAGCATGTGGTCGTAGTGGCCGTGGGTGATCAGGGCGTATTCGACGTGCGCGCCTTGTTCCCGGATGAACGCGTCCAGGCCCGGCACATCGTCGCCCGGGTCGATCAGAAGCGCGCCGTTCACGATATAGCAGTTGGTTTCCAGCGGGCCCAGCGCCTTCACGCTCAGAAGCATCAGAACTCCCTCCGGCTGTCCAAAAGTATCGTCACGGGACCGTCGTTCAAAAGCTGTACCTCCATGTGGGTGCGGAAGCGTCCCGTTTCCACTTTGAGGCCCATGCCCCGCAGCAGGGACGCGGCTTTTTCACACATGGGCTCGGCGGTCTCCGGCCTGGCGGCGTGGGAAAAGGAGGGGCGGTTTCCGTGGCGCGCGTCGCCCGCCAGCGTGAACTGGCTCACCAGCAGGATGCTGCCGCCCACGTCGCCCACGGACAGGTTCATCTTTTCCTGTTCGTCTTCGAATATCCGCAGGCCCGATATCTTCTTTACGATATAGTCCAGGTCCGCGTCCGTATCGCCCTCCATGACGCCCAGAAGCACCATGAAGCCCTTGCCGATCTCTCCCGTGCGCTCTCCCTCGGCGTCCACCGACGCCCAGGAGACGCGCTGCACCACTGCGCGCATAAAAAGCTCCTTTTACATTCCCGTGCGGAATACTTCGATGATGTCGTTCCTCTTCTGCAGCTGGCGGATCACCTTGTCCAGCTGCTGGGTATCCTTGATGGATATGGTCAGGTTGATCTGGGTCGTGCCGTTTTTCTGCCTGACGGCGAACACCTTGAGCAGCGGCACGTTCATGCCCGCGAACAGTATGCTCAGATCCCCCAGCAGGCCCGTGCGGTCGTAGCCCCGCACCTGGATCTCCGCTTCGTAAGCGCCGGCGCTCTGCCCCGTCCAGTTCACGCGCACCATGCGCCCCGGGTCGATGCTCTCGTCCAGCATGTTCACGCAGTCCGCCCGGTGGATGGAAACGCCGCGCCCTTTTGTGACGTAGCCCACGATGCGGTCCCCGGGAAGGGGATTGCAGCAGCGGGCGAACTTGACCAGCATACTGGGATCTCCGTCCACCTCCACGCCCTGCTCGCCGCCTCCGCCGGACTGCTTTTCGCCCAGCTCCGACGGGGGCTCCGGGGGTTTGGGTGCCTCCTGGTGCACGGTCTTGCGGTACTCGTCCGCCAGGCGGTTGATCACCTGCGCGCAGCTTAGGCCGCCGAACCCCACCGTGACGTACAGATCATCCAGGTTCTGCAGAGAATAGCGCCTGTACAGCACTTCCAGAAACGCGGGCGTGAACAGCTGGGGGAAGGTGTATTCCCGCCGCTTCAGCTCCTGCTCGATCATGTCGCGGCCGCGGGCGAGGTTTTCGTCCCGGGAGGCCTTTTTGAGCGCGGCGCGGATCTTGCTCTTGGCCTCGGCGGTCACCACGAAGTTGAGCCAGTCCAGCGACGGGCCCTTGGAGGCGGAGGAAGTGACGATCTCCACCACGTCGCCGCTCACGAGTGGCGTGGAGAGGGGCACCATCTTTTTGTTCACGCGGGCACCGGTGCAGCGGTTGCCCACGGCGGTGTGGATGCGGTAGGCGAAGTCCACGGGCGTGGAGCCCTTGGGCAGGCTGATCACGTCGCTGGCCGGGGTGAACACCATCACGTCTTCGGCGAACAGGTCCGTTTTGAGCAGCTGCGAAAATTCGCTGCTGTCGCCTGCCTCGCCGGAGATGTCCACGATGCGCCTGACCCAGCTGAGCTTTTCGTCCAATTCGTCGGCGGCGTGGCCCTCCTTGTAGCGCCAGTGGGCGGCGATGCCGTATTCGGCGTTGCGGTGCATCTCCTCCGTGCGGATCTGCACTTCGAACAGGCCGCCGCTGTTTTTGCTCATCACCGTGGTGTGCAGTGACTGGTAGATGCCGTATTTGGGCGTGGAGATATAGTCCTTGATGCGGTCGGACACGGGCTTCCATATGGAATGCACCACGCCCAGGGCGGCATAGCAGTCCTGCAGCTCCTTGACCACCACGCGCACGGCCACCAGGTCCATGATCTCGTCATAGTTCTTGTTCTGGGCCTTCATCTTGCGGTAGATGGAATATATGTGCTTGATGCGCCCGCTGATCTCAAAGTCTTTGAGGCCTTCCTTTTCCAGAGCCGCGCGCAGGCGGTGCTGAATTTCCCCGATCAGGGCCTGCTGCGCGTCGTGGTTCAGTTCGCACTTGGCCTTGATGGACAGATAGTCCAAAGGGTGGATATATTTAAGGGAAAGGTCTTCCAGCTCGCTCTTGATGCCGTACACACCCAGGCGGTGGGCCAGGGGCGCGTAGATATACAGGGTCTCCTCCGCGATGGCCAGCTGGCGGGAGGGGCGCTGGGTATCCAGGGTGCGCATGTTGTGCAGCCGGTCGGCGAGCTTTATGAGCACCACGCGGATCTCCTTGGCCATGGCGATGAACATCTTGCGTATGGATTCCGCCTTCTGCTGTTCCTTGCTGAAAAAGTCCACGCGGCTCAGCTTCGTCACGCCGTCCACCATCATGGCGACCTCGCTGCCGAACTGCTTTTCGATGACTTCGGCGGTCACGCCCTCCACGTCCTCCACACAGTCGTGCAGAAGGCCCGCGGCGATGGTGGCGGGGTCCATCATGATGTCCGCCAGGATCAGCGCTACCTGGCAGGGATGGGCGAAGTATGGCTCGCCGCTCATGCGCTTCTGGTCCTTGTGGGCGTCCTCGGCGTAGGCGTAGGCGCGCTCGATCAGGCTCATGTCGTCCTGGGGATGGTATTTGCGCGCGTGGGCTATGATCTCTTCACAGGGTACGATGCGGTTTTCGTTTTCCATATGCTCACCTCCCGGCAGAAAAATCAAAGGTCAAAGCGGGTCTCAGGAACGAAGGGCGATAAACAGCTCGTCTTCGGCGGGGTTTTTGCGCTCCGTGGCGAAGGAAAGCATGTAGCCGTCCTCCGTCTTTTCGGCGGAAGCCAGGCCCATGTGACGAAGTACGCCCAGGCCCAGGGCGACTTCTTCCGGCTTCAGGCCCGCTTCCTCCGCCAGGGCCAGGCAGGCTTCTCCGGCGCCGGGGTACACGCCTTTTCTGAGCGCCAGGGCGCGGGCTGCCTTAAAGACATTCCGGAGGCTGTCCACGTCGGGCACCTGAGAGAACAGGAGGCTTGCGGGCACGCTCTTCAGCGTTTTGCCTCCGGCGGCCAGGCAGCCGGGCACGCCGGCATAAAACACGTTTTTGTACTTCGCGGGCCGCGCGCCCAGGGGGCATTCGCACACGGCGTTGAAGCAGCGCGCGTCGGAGGGATACTCCCCGGTAAAAAAGTCCGCTTTTCCGCCGATCAGGCTCATCACAGCCCCGGCGCTCTCGGCGCCTGAGCAGATCACCAGGCTGCCCATGCAGTTGCTTTCAAAGGCGGCGCGCACTTCTTCAGGGGAGGCTTCTTCCGGCTGGGAATCCGGCTCGAAGGCCGCCATCGCCTCCATGCAGTAGGCGGAAAACCGCTTTCCGTCCGTGGCGGCGGAGGGATCGGGCATGCGGGCCAGGATCTGTTTGACTTCCGCCTGCACGGTCTTGACGCCCATATATTCGTTTATGGAAGGCGCGTACAGTACGTCCAGGCGCCTGGGCAGTGTGTTTATATCCTGCGCGTGGCGGAACCATATGGCAGGCAGGCGCTTTTCGTCCTGGGTGAGCAGCGTGAGCTTCAGGTGTTCCTTTTCGCGGCCTACGGGATAGGCTTCCGATACGCTGCCGGCGGTAAGAAACACCGCGGCGGGGTTGCCGCAGCCCGTGGGCGCCAGGCGGTCCACCTGTTCCACCAGTTCCACGGTCAGGTCGCGACCTTCAGCCAGCGCATCGTATTCCGCCGTGGGGATCCACAGCTCCCGGTCGCAGGCGGACAGCAGGTACTCGTCAAGCGCCCTGCGGAAGGCGGGCAGCCGGTCCCGGTGCACTTTCAGCCCCGCTGCCATCTCGTGGCCGCCGAAGCGTTCCAGAAGCTGCGCGGTATGGGTGAGCGCCTCGTGGATGTTCACGCCCTCGATGGAGCGGCAGGAGCCGGTGTAATAATCCCCGTCCCGCGTGAGCGCCACGCTGGGAAAGTGATACTTTTCCGTGAGCCGCGAAGCCGCCAGGCCGATCACCCCGGGGTTCCAGTCGTCGCCCTTGACGATGATCACGGCGTGGGCGGAAAAATCAAAGCCCTCCAGCTGTTTTTCCGCTTCCTCCAGCGCGGCGTTTTCCAGCTCGCGCCTTCGGCGGTTCTCCTCGTCCAGCTCCTGGGCCAGGGACTCGCACAGGCTCATGTCTGTGGAGGTCACAAGGTCGTAGGCGCGTTTGGCGTCGCCCATGCGCCCGCTGGCGTTCATGCGGGGCGTGAGCTGGAAGGCCACGTTGCCCGCACTGATCTCCCGCCCCTCCAGGCCGGTCACGCTGATCAGGGCGCGGATGCCGGGCCGGGCAGACAGGTTGATGCGCTTTAAGCCCAAAGACGCGATGGCGCGGTTTTCGTCCCTCAGGGGCACGATGTCCGCGATGGTGGCCAGCGCCGCCAGGTCGATATACTCCATGGCCTTGTCTCGGTTTTCCAGCGCCGCCACCAGCTGGAAGGCCACGCCCGCGCCGCACAGGTAGCCGAAGGGATAGTCCGCCAGAAGCGGGTTCACCGTGGGGCAGTCCGGCAGCCGGTCGTCAGGCCGGTGGTGGTCGGTCACGATCACGCGCAGGTGCCGTGCCTTGGCGCGCTCCACCAGCTCGAAGGCGGTGATGCCGCAGTCCACCGTGATCAGAAGCTCGAACTTCTCCACGATGTGATCTACCGCGTCGGCGTTCAGGCCGTAGCCCTCCGTGTGGCGGGAGGGCAGGTATACGTCACAGGACGCGCCTTTGTCCCGCAGGTACAGCGTGAGGATGGCCGAGGCGCACACGCCGTCCACGTCGTAATCGCCGTACACGCATATGCGCTCGCGCTTTGCGATGGCGTCGCGTATGATGGACACAGCCTCGCCCATGTCGCTTAACAGGAACGGGTCGTGAAACATGTCCCGTCCGGGCTTTAAAAAGCGACGGGCTTCCTCTTCGCTGCCCACGCCGCGTGCCATGAGCATGCGGTGCAGGATGGGATGCATGTCTTCCGGGCAGGGCCAGCTGATCCCGGCTTCCGGCTGGCGGAGCTGATATTTAAGCATCGGCATGCTCCGGGGCGGTCTTTGCGCGGCGGCCCTGGCGGCGGCTTTCCTTCTTATCCATCAGCCAGGCCCACAGCGGCCCGCTCAGCAGGTTGGAGGAGTAGGTGCCCGCCACCATGCCGATGATCAGCGGGAAAGCGAACTCCCGTATGGAGGCCGCGCCCAGGATGAACAGGGCCAGAAGCGTGATCAGGGTGGTCACGGAGGTGTTCACCGTGCGGGAAAGCGAGGCCGAAACCGACACGTCCACGATCTCGCCGTTGGACGCGCGGCTGAGGCGCTTTTTGTTTTCGCGGATGCGGTCGAAGATGATGATGGTATCGTTGATGGAGTAGCCCACGATGGTGAGCAGGGCCGCGATGAAGGAGGAGTTCACCTGGAACAGGGCTCCCGCAAAGCTCATGGCTGCCAGCATCACCAGTACGTCGTGGCACAGGCCGAACAGGGCCGCCGCGCCGGAATACAGGTCGAAGCGGATGGCGATGTACACCAGCATCAGCACCAGCGCCGCCACAATGGACTTGAGGGCGTTTTTGATGAGCTCTGCGCTGGAGGTGGCACCGGCGTATTCCATGGAGATGAAGCGGATGCCTTCATAGGTGTCGGCCAGCAGGCTGTTTAAGAGGGTGAGCTGGTCGGAGGAATCGCCCTCTTCCTGGCCGTCTTCCAGCTTGAGACGGATCTGCAGGTTGGTCATGCTGCCGTCCTCGGCCTGCACGCGGCTCACCACGCTGTCTGAAAAGCCGTTCTGCTTGAGCAGGGCGCTCACGTCTTCCGTGGCGAATTCGCCGCCCACGGCGTATTCCACGATGGAGCCGCCGGTAAAGTCGATGCCCGGGGCGAGGCCCACGCCCGCGATATTCATCACGATGGCGACCAAAAGGATCACGGCGGGGACAATGAACATGGTGCGGGCCCTCTTCATCACGCTGCCCTTCGCCTTGCGGACGGGGCGGGTGTACAGGCCCTTGTCGGCAAAGCCCAGCCGCACGGCGCGGTTCAGAAGGAAGCGGGTGAGGAACACCGCCGTGAGCATGGATATGACCACGCTCAGGCACAGGGTGTAACTGAAGCCCTTGATGGGACCGGTGCCGTAGTACATCAGCACGAAGGACGCGATCAGGGTGGTCACGTTGGAATCCACGATGGCGCCCAGCGCGTTTTTGAATCCGGCCTTCACGGCGGATTCGTAGCTGCGGCCGACGCTCAGCTCCTCGCGGAAGCGCTCGAAGATGATCACGTTGGCGTCCACCGCCATGCCGATGCCCAGCAGTATGCCCGCGATGCCCGGCAGCGTGAGCTGGACGCCCAGTTTTCCCAGGGCGAAGAACAGCACCAGTATGTACCAGGCAAGGGCGATATCGGCCATCAGGCCCGGCAGGCGGTACACCAGGAGCATGAACAGCATCACCAGCGCCACGCCTGCGATGCCGGCAACCAGCGCTTTGCTCAGGGCGTCCTCGCCCAGCGTGGCGGAAATGGCGCGGGTCTCGGTCTCCTCGATGTCCAGCGGCAGCGCGCCGGAGAGGATCAGGGTGGTCAGCCGGCGGGCTTCCTGGTAGGACTCGCTCGTGGACATATTGCCGCCGAAGGAGATGTTGCCTTCGCCGCCGGATATGCGCTCGCTGACCCGGGGAGCGGAGATCTCTTCGTCGTCCAGCCAGATGCTGATCGGCTGGCCGATCAGGCGCGCCGTGGCTGCCGAGAAGGCCTTGGCGGCTTCGGAGGAGAGCTTGAAGCGCACCACGTACAGGCCGTCTTCCTGGCTCAGGGCGGGGGCGACTTCCACGATGTCCTTGCCCTCGATGATCACGTTTCCGTCGGGGTCCTCAAATGTGAGGTGCGCGGGCTTGCCGATCAGCTCCACCACCTGGCGGGGATCGGAGATCTCGGGGATCTCCACGCGGATGCAGTCGCTGCCCTGCAGCGACACATTGGCTTCCGTATAGCCCTGGTCGGTCAGGCGGGCGCGCAGCACCTCCGCCGTGGCCTTCAGCTGGTCGTCAAAGTCGGCGTCTTCGTCTTCGCTCCGCTGGGCGCGGAACACCGTGTATATGCCGCCCCTCAGATCCAGGCCCAGGCTCAGGTCCTCGCCCAGGGGCTTAAAGATCTTCTTTTCGCCGCTGCTGATGCCCGTAAAGGCCGCAACGGCGCAGGCGACCGTAAGGATCACAATCAGGATCAGTGTCCAACCGTTCTTAGCTCTCATGTCTCCGTCTACCGCGAAATTCCTTCCCATAATAATATCCATAAATTATACAGTCTGTTTGAATAAGTGTCAACGGAGAAAAGGTAAACGAAATAAGGGGCTGCCAAGCAGCCCCTCGCTGGGAATGAAATCTCATTTCATTCCCGGCGGTTTGGTTTTTGGAACCTTCTGCCCGATGCATATCTGAAACGTCTTATGCTATCTGGCTGCATCAACTGGTTCTCAGTTTTTTCTGAAATGCCTCCGGGCATTTCCGGGCGAAAAAACTGCAAGGTAGCGATTCTTTGCTCTGGTCGTCTCCGCTTTGCTGCGCTCCCGGCGCAAAAATCGCTCCTCGGGCCGGCAAAGCTGGCCCTGCGGATCAAAGATTGGAGGGGCGTACCCCTCCAAACCACCCGGATTCTTCTCGTTTCTTCTGTAACAGCCTCGTAAATGGCACCTGTATCCCGCTACCGCGGGCGCAGCTGTGTGCAGATGGTTTCGAGGCTCTCCCGGTTCAGGCGCTGCCTTTCCGCGTCGCTGTCCCCAAGCAGACCGGCGTGCGAAAGCGCCCGCAGCCTTTCCGCCTCCGAACGCAGGGCGTCTCCGTCCACGCTCTTCGGCTCGCCCAGCCGGGATATCAGATTTTGGAAGTAGATGTCCTTTAGCGCGCTTTCGGGCAAGCCGAGGGGCATCAGCAGGCCGTAATCGCGGTCCTCAAAGCGGAAAGGCGCTTTTCCCTCCAGCCCGCTGCGCACCAGGTTGAAGGGATAGGAGAAGCAGTGTTCGCAGCCCTCGAGTTGGTCAGGGTCGCCCCAGTTGTCGGTGTCGGTGCCGAAGAGGATGCGCTTTGAGTGGCGGATGAAGAAGTCACGCCAGGAAGAGGGGTCCTGCGAGAAGTGATAAAACATTTCGCTGCCGGGAGCCAGGTCGAACTTTACGCCGGGATAAGACGAAAGCAGCCGGTCCGCGCGGCCTATGTCGTCCGCCAGAAACGCGAAGTGGCACAGGGTGATATCCAGCTCCGGGCAGGCGGAGAGCACATTTCTGATCTCGGTGCGTATCGTTTCCAGGGGCGTATCGTCCGGACCGTACACGGGCGGCTCCCCGTTTTCGCCGGCCCGCCAGAATTCGGCGGGGTCGCCCGGGTGCAGCGTAACGGGAAAGCGCTCTTTTTCGCAGAAGCGCCAGACCTCCGCAAACAAACTGTCGTCCAGGCCCACGCCCAGGCGGCGGCGCAGCGGGGGTTTGCCATACAGCAGCTTGAGGCCGTCGAAGCCCGCGCTTTTGAGCGCCTTGACCTGGGCAAGCAGCCCCTGCGCGGTGTCGCGGGCGTCAAAGTGATGGTACAGGCCCCCGAAGGCGTATATGCGGCGGCCCGGCCGGCGGGCGCTTAAAACGTGCTTGAGGTACAGGGCCTTTACGTTGTTGGCGGGATCGGTGGCTTTGGCGCGGCTGGAATGGGGCAGCGCCAGCAGGCACAGGCCTTCCAGCCCGAAATAGGCCATGAAGCTTTCCAGCATGTGGGCGGTGCCGTTTACGTGCATGGGAAAGGCCAGGTGCACGTGGCTGTCGCAAAGGGGATAGGAACGGTAGCCTTTTTTCGCGTCATTCATGCAGCTCATGGATTTTCCTTCCCGCGGCTTTGGTTTTTCCGCTTCCGGTGCCCGGCGCAGGCGTACTCGAAAGAGCGCCTTTCCGCTTCGAACACAAAATAGCCGTCGGTCTCATACACCCGCACGCCTCCAAAAACAGACCGAAGTTTGTTTTCGTACCAGGCGCGGCGCTTGGTGACCATGTACATCCTTCCTCCCAGGCGCAGGCGGTTGAAGCCCTTTTCGATGAACCGCCGGGCCACGGCAAAATCGCTCTGGTAGGGCGGGTTGGAAAGGATGAGATCGAAGCCGCTCTCTTTTACGCCCTCCAGGCCGTCGCTTTCGTATACGGTGAGGTCCAGGCCGTTTTTTTGGGCGTTCAGCCGCGCGCACTTCACCGCCTCGGGATCGATGTCGCACAGAAACACGTTTTCTTCGCCGCAGATCATGGCGGCGTAAATGCCCACCAGCCCGCAGCCGCAGCCCAGGTCCAGCACCCTCTGCCCGGGCTCCGGGGTTACGTGCGACAGCATGGCCAGCGTGCCTCTGTCCGCGTGGGACGGCGAAAACAGGCCCTCGGACTCGTATATGGCCACGCGGCGGCCCCCGATCGCTATTTCATACATGGATATTGCTCCTCCCCAAGCGTATTATACACAAATTTTCTATCTTTATCAATTGACCGCGTCCCTTTGATATTTTATAATACCATTGGAGGAATACGCATATGAAGTTTACCAAAATGCACGGCATCGGCAACGATTACGTTTACGTGGACTGCTTTTCCCAGAAGCCGCCCGCCGACCCCGCGGCCCTTTCCGCGGTGATATCCCGGCCCCACACGGGCGTGGGCTCCGACGGGCTGATCCTGATCGAGCCCTGCGAGGGCGCGGACGCGCGCATGCGCATATTCAACAAGGACGGTTCCGAGGGCGAGATGTGCGGCAACGGCATCCGATGCGTGGGCAAGTACCTTTACGACAGCGGCATTGCCCAAAAGCCCGTGATCCGGGTGATGACCCGCGGGGGCATGAAGCTTCTGGAAATGCTCACGGACGGCGAAAAGGCCCTGGGCGCGCGGGTGGATATGGGAGAGATGCGCTTTGACCCGAAGGACATACCGGTGAACGCTGAGAGCAACGAGGTGCACATCGAAGCGGAAGGCGTCCGGGCCATGTTCTACTGCCTGAATCCCGGCAATCCCCACGCGGTGACGGCGGACATCTTTCCGGAAGGCGCCCTGTTCGAGCGCCTGGGCAGCGCCTTCGAGCGCCACAGCGTCTTTCCGAAGCGGGCGAACATATCGTTCATCCGCGTGGAGGCACCCGACCTGATCCGCGCCCGCATATGGGAGCGGGGCAGCGGCGCGACCCTGGCCTGCGGCAGCGGCGCCACGGCCTGCCTGGTGGCGGCTTACCGGATGGGGCTTTGCGGCTCCCGCGCCCGGGTGATCCTGCCCGGCGGGGAGCTTAGGATCGAATACGACGAAACCACGCGCCAGGCCTTTATGACCGGTCCGGCCCAGACCGTGTTCACGGGCGACTGGCCGGACGAAGCCTGAAAGCGCGGGCTTTGCCCAAACATCTTTCATTGACAACGCGATGCTTAAGACCGTATAATGGGCGTAACGCAAAACACATCCGCCTTTGGGGCGGAGCATCAAAGATCGACGGGAGGACGTCACCATGATCATGCATCAGCTGGACGCGCGCATCCGAAAAATGAGGGAGGTCATCTCCTCTCTGGTGGTCAGGGCGGAACGGAATGTGGAGGGGATCGGGATCGCCCCCAGGGGCACGGACCGCTTCGAACCCTTTGAAAACGGGTCCCACTGGGCCCTGGAAGAAGGGGAGAACTGGCAGGACTTCCGCTTTACCTGCACCGTGCCGGAGGACTTTTACGGCCAGGTGCGCCTGTGCGAGGCCACGGGCATGGACGGCTGGGAAGCCACCATGAGCCAGATCGTGGTGTGGGTGAACGGCCGCATCGAGCAGGCCTTCGACACCCGCCATCTGAGCCTGGTTCTGCAGGAAAAGGCAAAGCCCGGCGAGACCTTTGAGATATTCCTGCAGGCGTACCACAACACCCAGAGCAACAAGGCGGGCCGCATGCCGCCCCGCATGCGCCTGTATTTGGCCGATTACATGGACGATGTGCAGCAGCTGTACTACGACATAGACGTGCCCTATCAGGCGGCGATGCTTGAAAAGAACGGCTGCCGGGACCGGGAGCTCACCCTGCAGACCCTCTCCGACGCGGTGAACCTGCTGGATCTGAGAAGGCCGTATTCCGCAGAATTCCACGAGTCCGTGGCGGCCTGCCGCAAATATCTGAAAGAAAACTATTACGATGCCGTGAGTCAGATCGCGCCCGAAGCCGTGGCAGACTGCATCGGCCACACCCACATAGACGTGGCCTGGCTCTGGGACATCTACCAGACACGCCACAAGGCCGTGCGCACCTTTGCCACGATGCTCAAGCTCATGGAAAGGTATCCGGAATTCAAGTTCATGTCCTCCCAGGCGCAGCTGTACCAGTTTGTCAAAGAGGACCAGCCCGAGCTCTTCGGGCGCATCCGCAAGGCCGTAAAAGACGGCTCCTGGGAAGCCGAAGGCGGCATGTGGGTAGAAGCGGACTGCAACCTTTCCGGCGGCGAGGCCCTGGTGAGGCAGTTCCTGTACGGAAACGAATTCTTCGAGAAGGAGCTGGGCGTGCGCTCCCGTGTGCTGTGGCTGCCGGACGTTTTCGGCTACAGCGCCGCCCTGCCCCAGATCCTCAAAAAGAGCGGCATCGATTACTTTATGACCAGCAAGCTCAGCTGGAGCGAGTTCAACCTTTCGCCCTACGACACCTTCATGTGGAAGGGCATCGACGGCAGCGAGGTGCTCACCCACTTCACGCCTTCCCGCGAGTACGGCGCCGAGGACGACTACGAGCGCCACGACGATCTGAAGTTCTTCACCACCTACAACGCCATGCTGGAGCCCAATCAGATCAAGGGCGGCTGGAAGCGGTTCCAGCAGAAGGGCGTGGACAACCACTACCTGGTGTCCTACGGCTTCGGCGACGGCGGCGGCGGCTCCACCGAATGGATGATCGAAAACGCCCGGCGCATGGCCGCGCCCGTGGCGGGCTGCCCGGCCGTAAGGCAGACCTTCGCGCGGGACTTCTTCCAGCAGCTGGAAAAGCGCGTGGCGGGCAATAAGCGCCTGCCCAAATGGAGCGGGGAACTGTACCTGGAGTATCACCGGGGCACCTATACCTCCCAGGGCAAAAACAAGAAGAACAACCGCAAGCTGGAGATCGCCCTGCGGGACGCGGAATTCTGGCTCACCAGAGCGTGTGTGGAGTACCCCCAGGACGAGCTCAGGCTCATCTGGCGCAGCATGCTCACACTCCAGTTCCACGATATCCTGCCCGGCAGTTCCATCCACAAGGTGTACGAGGATTCGGACAAGACCTACGCGGAGCTGTTTGAAAGGGTGGGCGCCCTCAAGGCCCGGGCTATGGACGCCCTGAGCGCGGACGCGGAGGGCGATGTGCTTCTGACCAACACCCTGAGCGAAGAGAGAAACGATATCGTGTGGTTCGACGGTCCGGAGGGCGTATCGGCACTGAAGGACAAAGCCGGCAATACGTATCCCGCCCAGCGGGTGGAGGGACGCTATGCCGCGTACGTTGCGGGTATCCCGGCCATGGGCGCCAAGAGCGCCTGGTTCGTGTTCGGGCCCGAGGCTCCCGCACGCCTGCACGCAGACGAGAACGGCTTTGAAACGCCGTTCTTTACGGGCCGCTTCGACGCCGCCATGCACATCGAAAGCCTGGTGGACAAGGCGGAACAGCGCGAGCTGGTAAAGCCCGGCAAGGCCCTGAACCGCATCGTGTATTACGAGAACCGCCCCCACAACTACGACGCCTGGGACATCAATATCTATTACGACGAGCATTCCTGGCCCGTGGACGAGCCTGTGAGCGTGGAGCGCATAAGCGAAGGCCCGGTGATGAGCGTGCTGCGCGTCACCTGGAAGACCGGAGATTCCACCGTGAAAGAAGACCTCCGCTTCTATGCGGACGTGAAGCGCGTGGACTTCGTGGCCGACATCGACTGGCGCGAGCCCCACGGCCTGCTCAAGGCGCACTTCCCGCTGGACATCTTCTACAACCAGGCGCAGTTCGACATCCAGTACGGCAACGTCACCCGCGCCACCCACAAAAACACCAGCTGGGACGTGGCCCGCTTCGAGGTGTGCGCCCACAAGTGGGCAGACGTGAGCGAGGCCGCCTACGGCGCGGCGGTGATGAGCGACTGCAAGTACGGCTACAGCGTGGACGAAAACGGCGTGGCCCTGAGCCTGCTCAAGAGCGCCACCCATCCAGATCCCACCGCCGATATCGGCAGGCATGTGTTCGCTTATTCCCTCATGCCCCACGCGGGCACCTGGCGCGAAGCCGCGGTGCCGGCAAGGGCATACGAGTTCAACATCCCCGCGGAGGCGGTGCGCTTGAGCGGCAGCGGCAGCAGGGAAGCCGGTTTCTCCTTTGCCCGTACGGACAGGCCCAACGTCATCGTGGAGACCGTGAAGGCCGCGCTGCACGGCGAGGGCACGATCGTGCGCATGTACGAGTGCTACGGCGCCCGCACGAAGGCGGTGCTCAGGCTGGAAAAAGCGCCTAAAGAAGCGCAGTTCACCAGCCTCATGGAGGACGACCTGGGCCCGGCACCCTTTGCCGGGAACGAGCTGGCGTACGAGTTCAAGCCCTACGAGATCGTTACGATCCGGGTAAAATAATCTGAGATACTATCTGAAAGGAGCTGGATCATGAGCAAATTCAAGGCGTGGCTGTACCGCTTCATGGCGGGGCGGCGCGGCATGGACCAGTTCGGCATGGCCCTGTACGTAACGGGGCTCGTGCTGTATATCCTTGCCCTGTTCACAAGGTTTGGCATTCTGAACCTTCTGTCGTTGGCGATGTGGATATACGCGATATACCGGGCCTTCAGCCGCAATCTTGTCCGGCGCGAAAAGGAGAACCGCTGGTTCCTGGCCAAATACCAGCCGCTCAAAAGGCGCGTTTCCCAGGCCTGGGTAAGGTTCAAAAACCGAAAAGTCTACAAGTATTACCGCTGCCCCAAGTGCAAAAGCTGGCTCAAGCTTCCACGCCACGTGGGCGAAAAGACCGTGACCTGCGGCAAGTGCGGGGCGACCTTCACCAAGAAGGCCTGATATGTTCGGCTACGTCAGGATCGACCCCGGCACGCTCGGCAAGGCGGAGAAGGCGCGCTTCCGCAGCATATACTGCGGCGTGTGCGAATGCCTGCGGAGCGCGGCGGGGCCGAAGGGTCGCATGGCGCTGTCCTACGACGCGGCGTTTCTGGCCGCGGTGCTGGGTGCGCTGTACGAGCCGGAGGAGACCGCCGGGCGCGGCGTATGCGCCGCCCATCCGGTGAAAAAGCACGCCTTTGTTTTCAGTGAGATGACCACTTACGCCGCGGACATCGACCTGCTGCTGGCTTTCTACAACTGCCTGGACGACTGGGCGGACGACAAAAACCGCTTAAAGGAGTTGGGCGCGAAACAGCTGATGGACGCCTTTCTGTCCGCGCGTGCAAGGCGCATGAGGCAGGCCTTTGCCATCGAAAAGCAGCTTGGGCGCCTGAGGAGATTCGAGCGCGAAAGGTCCGGGGACGTACTGGGCGCGGCGGACTGCTTCGGCAGCATGCTGGGCGAGGTGTTCGCGTACCGGGACGACATGTGGGCCCCAGCGCTTAAGAACATGGGCGCCGCGCTGGGGCGCTTTATCTACATTATGGACGCCTGGGACGACGCCAGGCGCGACGAAAAGAAGGGGCGCTACAATCCGCTTAAGGACATGCGCGCCCTGCCGGATTACGAAGAGCGGGTGTACGACCTGCTTCAGACCCAGATGGCCCTGTGCGCCGGGGCGTTCGAGACGCTGCCCATCGTACAGGACATCGGTATCCTTCGCAACATCATCTATTCCGGGGTATGGACCCGGTATTCCATCAAGCGCCGGGACGCGGCCGGAGAGGAAAACGCATGACACAGGACCCATATACCGTGCTGGGCCTAAGCCCCGGCGCCGCCCCCGACGAGGTGAAGGCCGCGTACCGCAGGCTGGCCAAAAAGTATCATCCCGATCTGAACCCCGGCTCCAAAGAGGCCGAGCAGAAGATGAAGGAGATCAACGAGGCCTACGATACTATCGTGAACGGCAAATACGATCCCAATGCCCGGCAGGGCGCCTCCTATCAGGGCGCGGGCGGCTACCAGAACCAGGGCTACGGTTACGGGCAGGGCTACGGGCGCAGTTACGCCGATCCATTCGAGTTCTTCCGCGGCGCGAATCCCTTCGGGAATTTCGGCGCGTATTCCTCCGGCGGGGACTCTGCGCTGGGCAGCGCAAGGAACCTGATCAACCAGGGCCGCTACGCCGAAGCGCTGAGCCTGCTGGCCACCGTCACCCGGCGCGACGCCTACTGGTACTACCTGAGCGCCCTGGCGAATGAAGGCACGGGGCGGCATATGGACGCCCTGGACCACGCCCAGAAGGCCGCCTCCATGGAGCCCATGAATATGGAATACGCTTCCCTGGTGCGGCGCCTGCGCTACACAGGCAGCGCGCGCCAGTCCTATGCGACCCGCTTCCGCATGCCGCGAAACATATGGTCCAGCGCGCTGATGTGCCTGTTTGCCAATCTCCTGTGCGGCCGCTGCGGGATATTCTGCTGCTGAAAAGAAAGCAGACGGTTCCAGCCTGCACGGCGGCGGTATCAGGCAGGCGCGGAGCAGTGATTATTTTTTGATGTATGCCTGATTCCGGCTGGTGGGCTTGTCCGGGACGCTCATAACGATGAGTCCGTGACGCAGCGCCGGAAGAAGGTGCGTCTTTCTGAAACTGTCGCGGGACTTCAGCTTCAGCCCGGCCATCAGCTGGGCTGTCGTATACGGTACGTCGTATTCCATAAAATCCAGCAGCCTGCGCACTTCCGTGCTTACGTACGCGTCCGGCGCGGAGACCTGCCCAAGCGCCCAGTCCAGCGTCATATCGATCTTGTCCAGCATGAACAGGATCAAAGCGTCCGAATTTCCGGCGGCGTGGCACGCGGCGATCGCCCGGTAGTATTCGTCCTGAAACTCGTGTATGCGGCTTTCGAGCGGAAGGTACTGAAAGATCGGATTCCACTGGGAGAGCAAGGCGGTCTGCCACAGACGCGCCATGCGCCCGTTGCCGTCGGCGAACGGGTGGATGAAGACGAACTCATAGTGGAACACCGATGACAGTATCAGCGGATGGACCTCTCTGCGCGCGCGGACCATCCAGTCAAAGAGCAGGCGCATCTGCTCCGAAACCAGATGGGGCGGGGGCGCCATGAAAATGCATCTTCCTCCGCTGAACACGCCCTCGCTGCCGCTGCGGAACACGCCGGATTCCTCTACCGTCAGCCGGGTCACAACGCCGTGGAGCTTTTTCAGGTTCTCCAGTGAATACGGGTCGAACCGGCCCAGCATATCGTAGGCCTGGTACGCGTTTTTTACCTCCTGGATCTCTTTGCGGGGTCCGATGACGGATTTGCCGTCGATGACGCTCCTGACTTCATCCAGCGACAGGGAGTTGGCTTCGATGGCCAGGGAAGAGTGGATGGAACGGATGCGCCCGCTGCGGCGCAGGTACGGTCTGGTTTCAAAGCAGCGGTAGTTGCTGACCATGCCGATCTTCTCTGCGATCTGCGTACACAGGTTCAGCATCTGATGGGTGATAGAGAACGGAGGCGTATAGCTTTCCACGTTCAGCACCTCGCTTTCATCCGCCATTATATGCCCGGATCGCGGAATAATCAAGAACTTGTATGTTATCTTGTCTGGTTTCCTGTATGGAACGTGCCTTCGATAAACAAACGCGCAGGACAGGGAACAGGTCAGATGCCGCTTTGACAGGAAAGGAGACTTTGCCATGAAGCTTCGCTTGCCGGACATGATCGGCTTTGACGCGCGGGAAGAGCACGTCTTTGCGGACGGAAGCTGCGCCGAAAAGGGGGACGTGAGCGCCTTCTGCCGCATGGAGAATGGCGCGCTGGGCGTGTATCTGCGCGCGCAGGATACGCCCGTCGAATGGGTCACCCTCGTGTGGCGCCTGCGCGGGGACGATAGGCGCTCTGAGCCCGTGAAGGTTTTTTCCGACTGCTGGGAGCGGGGATACGGAGACCTGCAGTGGAGCGGCGTCATTCCCCACAGGCGCATGCCCTGGGCCTTCGCCGTTTCGAACGGCACGGACAGCGTGCCGGACATGCGGGGCCGCTTCACGGAATGCTTCGGCGTAAAGGTGCGTCCCGGTGCCGTCGCCGCGTGGATGTACGAGCCCGGGCGCGTCACGCTGATCCTGGACGTGCGCAGCGGCGGCGAGGGCGTGGTGCTGGCCGGGCGGGAGCTGGCGGCCTGCAGGGTGCGCATGGAAGACTATGCCGATCAAAGCGCCTTCAGCGCCCTGAAAAATTTTTACCGCACGCTGTGCGACGATCCCCTGCTGCCCGACTTCCCGGTGTACGGCTCCAACAACTGGTATTACGCCTACGGGAAAAGCAGCCGCGCACGCATCATCGGGGACGCGCGGCTCATCAGCCGCCTGAGCGAAGGCCTTATGCCCAGGCCATACATGGTGATAGACGCCGGCTGGAGCGAGTGCCCCGGCGCGGGTCCCTGGGACAGGGGCAATCCCGATTACGGCCACATGGGCACCCTGGCGGGGGAGATCGCGTCCGCCGGCGCGGTGCCCGGCATTTGGGTGCGGTATCTGAGCGACGAGGAAGGCAGGATGCAGGACGTGCCGCCTGCGTGGCGGCTTAAACGCAATCCGAAGTACCTCGATCCTTCGCATCCGGAGGTGCTCCGATATGTGCGCGAAGTCACGCAGCGGCTCAGCGCCGAGTGGGGCTACCGGCTCATCAAGCACGATTTCTCCTGCTTCGACGTGTTCGGCGACTGGGGCTTCCGCCGCCCGGAGACCCTTACGGACGGCGGCTGGCGCTTCTTTGACCAGAGCCGCACCTCCGCCGAGATCATGGCGGACTTTTACCGCGCGGTATACGAAAGCGCCTGTCCGGGCACGGTGATCCTGGCCTGCAACGTGCCCGGCTTCCTCACGGCGGGCCTGTGCCACATAAACCGCGTCGGTGACGACACCAGCGGACGGGAGTGGGCGCGCACGCGCCGCATGGGCGTGAATACCCTGGCCTTCCACGCCATGCACGACGGGGCGTTCTACAAAGCGGATCACGACTGCGTGGGCATCACGGGCCGGATCCCCTGGACGCTCAATTCCCGCTGGGCCGAGCTGCTTTCCTTCAGCGGCACGCCCCTGTTCTTTTCCACCCAGCCGGACGTGCCGTCGCCGGCGGAATTCAGGGATATCTCCGCCTGCCTCGTCCGGGGCGCCAGTCAAAATCACAGCGCCGTGCCCCTGGACTGGATGGAAAACTGCTGCCCCGAAAGATGGCTGCTGGACGGAACGGAAAAGACGTTCGTCTGGACGGAGAACTAAAGACAAAAGCCCGATTTCATGATCTGGGCATATAGATGAGCTGTTGCAAAAGACAGGAGAATAAGCCGGGTGGTCTGGAGGGGGACGCCCCTCCATATTTCAATCCGCAGGGCCAGCCTTGCCGGCCCGAGGAGCGATTTTTGCGCCGGGAGCGAAGCAAAGCGGAGACGACCAGAGCAAAGAATCGCTACTATGCAGTTTTTTCGCCTGGAAATGCCCGCAGGCATTTCAGAAAAAACGGAGACCTGTGGCTAAAGCAGGCACAGGTCAGGCGTTTTGGAAGACTCATGGGCAAACGGCGCCAAAAACCAAACCGCCGGAAATGAAATCTTGTTTCATTTCCGGCGATGTTTACATTTTTTCCGGTGCAGCGATGCCGATCAGTTTCAGGGCGGTGGCGATGGTCTGGCGGGCGGCCTTCGTGAGGGCGAGGCGCGCGGCGCGGGCGCCCATGTCGTCGTCCAGGATGCGGCGCTCGTAGTAGAACTTGTTCACGGCCTTGGCCAGCTCGCAGCCGAAGCGCGTGATCACGGAGGGCTCGCTCTTGCTTACCGCCAGGGCGATCTGCTGGGGGAAGGACTCGATCAGACGCAGCACGGCCTGGGCTTCCGGGTCGGAGAGGGCGGAATAATCCGGCTGGGCGTCGCACTCACCGGCCTTGCGCAGCACGCTGCACAGCCGGGCGTGGGTGTACATCACGTAGGGGCCGGTCTCGCCGTCAAAGTTCAGGGCGCGCTCCCAGGAGAAATCGATGTCCTTGATGCGGCCGTTGAACAGCGTGAAGAACACCACCGCGCCGATGCCGATCTGGCGGGCGACGAGGTCCTTGTTTTCAAGCGAGGGGCTCTTTTCCTCGATGATCTCGGCAGCCTTTTCCACGGCCTGGGTGAGCAGCTCGTCCAGGTATACGATATGGCCTTCGCGGGTGGACAGCGCCTGTCCCTCGTAGGACACCATGCCGAAGTTCACGTGCTCGCAGCCCTTGGCCCAGTCCCAGCCCAGCAGCTCGCACACCTTGAACAGCTGCTTGAAGTGCAGGTCCTGCTGGTAGGCCACCACGTACAGGCACTTGGCGAAATCGTAGGTATCGTGGCGGTACTTTACCGCCGCCAGGTCGCGGGTCATGTACAGAGTAGCGCCGTCCGAGCGCAGGAACATCGCCGGCGGCATGCCGTACTCGTCCAGCTTTACGATCTGAGCGCCCTGATCTTCGACCAGCAACCCTTTTTCCTTGAGTTCGTCAAGCACGGGCTGCATCTTGTCGATGTAGAAGCTCTCACCCGCATAGGAATCGAACTTCACGCCCAGCATGTCGTACACGCGCTCGGCGTCCTTTAGCGTCACTTCCTTGAACCAGTTGAAGATCTTCAGCGCTTCCCCGTCGCTGTCCTCGATCTTTTTGAACCAGGCGCGGCCTTCGTCCTCGAGCGCGGGATTGCTTTTGGCTTCGGTGTTAAAGCGCACGTAGAGCTTTACCATTTCGTCTACGCCGCCCTTGCGCACGGTCTCCTCGTCGCCCCAGCGCTTATAGGCGGCGATCATCTTGCCGAACTGTGTGCCCCAGTCGCCCAGGTGGTTCACGCCCACAACGTGGTAGCCCAAAAATTTATACATGTTGTACAGCGCGTTGCCGATCATCGTGGTGGACAAATGGCCGATGTGGAAGCGCTTGGCGATGTTGATGGAGGAGTAGTCGATCACTACCGTTTTGCCCGCGCCTTCGTCGCTGGAGCCGAACCTGTCTTTCCGGGAAAGGGCGGCTTCCACCACGGTTCTGGCGAACATATCCGGAGATACGAAAAAGTTGAGATACCCCTTCACGCTCTCCACCTTGCTCAGCAGGGGGGAGGAGATCTTTGCTGCCAGCGCGTCCGATATCTGGGGCGGCGCCTTGCGCAGGACTTTGGACAGCTTGAAGCAGGGCAGCGCGAAATCGCCCATGGCGGGATCGGGCGGCGTTTCCAGCATGCCGGAAAGGGACGCTTCGTCTACCGCCGCGCCGGGGAAGCACTCCAGGGCCGCTTTGGCGGCGATGGATGCGATTTCAGCCTTAAAATCCATATGTGAGACCTCTTTTAAACAGATTTCTTATCATAATACAGTACATTCGGTTAATATTCAAGCCTCGTGCACCTGTTTTCCGCTCATGTGCTCTATGGTGAGCGCCGTGAGCAGCGTGCCGGTGCCGAACGAAGCGACCTCGCGGGAAATGTAATCTTCGTCCTGTGTGAATTTATAGCTCAGCAGGCGGGAGATCCGTTCGGCCGTTTCCCGGTCTTCGATCAGCTCCAGGCGCCCGAACACGATCACGCTGCGAAAGGTGAGCGCCCAGTCTCCGGGGGCGCAGAAGCCCTCACCGAAAACGCAGTAGCTGGCCTTGCCGCAGGCCTTCGCCGCGTCCACCCGGTGGCCCGCCTTGCCGCCGTGAAAGTAGATCTTGCCGTCCTTGGGGCAGTAAAAGTGGTTCAGGGGTACGCCGTAGGGATAGCCGTCGTCTCCCAGCAGCGAGAGCACGCCGCGTTTTTCGTTTGTAAGTATGTCCAGGCACTCCTCGCGGGTCAGCGCCTGGCGCGCGCGCCGCATCTGTCGGAACATAGAAACACCTCCTGCGGTTTTGGCCTATTATACGCCTGCGCGGTCTTCGGGGCAAGAGGGGAGTGCGTTTTGAAAGAATGTATATTAACACATAATTAACCATAAACATGTCGCGTTTTATGCGTCCCGCCTGTCTTAATTATACACAGAGCGAATCCCAGGGAAAGGATCGGTCCTGGCGGCATGAAGAAGCTTTCGCGGCCCGGCGACAGCGCGTTCGTGGCGGAACTGTACGAACGCCATGCCGGGCTGATGTTCAAAACTGCATACGGCTTCGGGCTCAGGAAGGAAGCGGCGGAAGACGTCGTTTCCACTGCCATGCTGCGCCTGATGCGTCACGCGGATACGCTCAGCAGCCTTTCCCCGCCGCGCCTGAAGGCATACATCGTTACCGCCGTGCGCAGAACAGCCGTCGAGCGCGTGAGCAGGGAGGCATTGAGGCGCAGAAAAGAGCGGGAAGCTGCCCTGGACAGAGAGGATGCGTCCGGTGCGGACGGGTGGCTTAAGCGCGAAGAGTTGGACCGGGTGCTTTTGGCCATAGAGGAACTGCCCGAAAAGGAAAAGGCCTGTATAAAGCTCAAATTCCTTCTGGGCAAAAGCGACGAGCAGATCGCTTTGGAAAACGGCATTTCCGCGTCCAGCGTGCGCAAATACATCAGCCGGGGCAGAAAGCATATCCGCAAGGCGATCGGCGGGGAAGGGGGGGCGGAACGGATGAAGCGGACAAATCACGGCATGACGGACGACCGTCTGGACGCGCTCATCCGCCGCGCCCTGAAAGAGGCGGAACGCCGGGAAAAGCAAGGCATCCTGGAGGGTGAAGCCTGCCAGCCGGCGCCCGCCGAGAAGGCGCGGGCGTACCGGCTGTTTGAAGCCAAGCGCCGTGCGGAGGAGGAACGCGCCCTGCGGGCAAAAAACAGGCGCTGCCGCAGGAAAAAGGCGCGGGCTGCGGCTCTGTGCGCTGCCGCTGCCGCCGTTCTGGCGCTTTTGTGGGGCGCGGTGCCGGACCGGGGCGGAGAAACAGATCTTACATGGGATGGTGCCGTCACAGCGGCGGCGACCACTGCGCCCGCCGCGTACGTCCCGTCTGCGCCCGAGACGGACGTCCCGCCCGGGCAGGACGTACAGGAGGAAACGCCCGCGCTGCCGCACACGCCCGAACCGGCGCAGGGACCCACACCGGCACCTGACCCGGTACGCACGCCGGAGCCGACTCCTACGCCCACGCCTGTGCCTTCTCCGGAACCCACACCGACACCGGAGCCTGCAGAAGAGCCGGCGCCCGAGGCCGCACAGGAGCAGGCCGGCGATACGCCGCTGGAATTCTATATCGAAAACCGCGCACAAAAGATTTGGGAGATATACCTGTATCCCGGCGCCAGGAGATGCAGCGACAGGCCGGTGGACTACGGGGAGACCGTCACCGTCCGCGTCAGCGAAGAAGACCTTGCCGGAGACGACGTATGGTATATCACCGTTCCGCAGGAGCAATACGCGGCGAAGGAATATGCCTACAAATCAAACGGATTCAAGCTGACAGAAGTGCTGGGCAAAACGTTGGTGTTCACGAGCGAATTTCAGAGCACAGGCGGTCCATCCGTCAAATATTGGCTGAAGGTAAAGGAAACTGTTTCCGGCGAAAATGACGAGGCCGCAGAGGCAGCCCTCAGGCGGGAGATACTGGGAGAAAACTGCTTCCGGGTGGAAAACCGCACGGGAATTACCATGACAGAACTGTATCTGGGCTATAACGGAAACCTGCGCGGGGGCCTTCTGAACGGCTGGCTCTACGACGGGCAGTGGCACACAGCGCAGATCAATCCTGCGTATTCTGATGTCAGCGGGCCCTTCCTGCTGCGCATCACCCTGAGGGAACAGAATACAAAGCCGCATCAGGATTATCCGAATGGCGTGTCCTACGACTGGAAGCTGGATAGCCTGGACGCTCTCAGGGGCGGCACGCTGATCTTCGAACTGGACGAAAACGGCAGGCCGGTCTTCCGCATCCTGTAGACGGGTTTTATGGCGGGGCGAGGGGCTTATCCCCCTCGCCCCAACTATTAACTTTACTTTTATGTGTTTCGGCATTATAATGTCTCAATCCGCGACCCGCGGAAAAAACAAAAATCACAGAAAGGGGAAGCAGCCATGAAGGACGTCACCGTGCGCGAGCTGTTCCGTTCCATTCCGACGGAAACCGTGAGCGAAGTGCGCGTGCGCGGCTGGGTGAGGACCTGCCGCGAGAGCAAGACCATCGCGTTTATCGAATTGAACGACGGGAGCTTTTTCAACAATCTTCAGATCGTCGTGGAGGAGAGCGCGGTCAATAACTTCGCCGACGCCTTGAAGCGAGTGAGCGTGGGCGCCTCCGTGGAGTGCGTGGGCGACATCGTGCCCACCCCCGAGATGAAGCAGCCCTTCGAGATGAAGGCTTCTTCCGTCACGGTGCTGGGCGACAGCCCTGTGGACTATCCTCTGCAGAAAAAGCGCCACACCGTGGAATATCTGCGCACCATACAGCACCTGCGCCCCCGGGCCAACCTGTTCCAGGCGGTGTTCCGCATCCGCTCCGTAGCGGCCCAGGCCATCCACCGGTTTTTCCACGACCGGGGTTTTGTATACGTGCACACCCCGCTGATCACCGGCAGCGACTGCGAAGGCGCGGGCGAGATGTTTCGCGTGACCACGCTGGACGCGGGAGATCCGCCCCGCACGCCGGACGGGCAGGTGGATTTCGACAAGGACTTCTTCGGCAAGCCCGTGTCCCTCACCGTGTCCGGCCAGCTGAACGCGGAGATATTCGCCACGGCCTTCCGCAACGTGTACACCTTCGGGCCCACCTTCCGGGCCGAGATCAGCTATACCCCCCGCCACGCGGCGGAGTTCTGGATGATCGAACCGGAAATCGCCTTCGCCACCCTCAAGGAGGACATGGAGCTGCAGGAGGACATGATCAAATACATCATCGACGCCGTGCTCACCGAAGCCCCCGAGGAGCTGGCCTTCCTGAACGAGTTCCGGGACAAGGGCCTCATCGAGCGGCTGAAGCACGTGGCCTATTCCGAATTCGCCCGGGTGAGCTACACCGACGCCATCGAAATTCTCCAGAAGGCGGACGTGGAATTCGAGTATCCTGTCTCCTGGGGCTGCGACCT